>CAVYER010000006.1:0-727460 GCA_963767515.1 uncultured Alphaproteobacteria bacterium | reverse complement strand
TCCCGGGCCCACCAGCTTTTTCAACGATTTGCCTTGCTGTCGAACGCAGGCGTCGGGTCGGTAAGCTACCCTGTCGTCCACTCCCCCACTTGAAAGTGGGCCTACTGGCATTTCTCAGCGCCAGTGTGGACGCATCGCACGCATCTCGACGCACAGTTGCCGCCGGCCGGGCGGAAGATGGCAACAGTCGCGCAGGTCACAACCCGCGCAAAAGTAACGAGACAACTGACGTTGCGCCGCGATCGCGTTTGCGAGCCTGCTGATCCATCCCAGAAGCGTGTGCATTGTGATTTCTTCCTTGCGCCGTTACGCGCAAAGGTAAGCTCGCGAGCGAAGCTAGTTTTGACTTGAGTCAATTATGCGATACGGGCGCGATAGAGAGTGGCACTATAGTAATAGAGAGCCTTGATTTGTGAAAAAGGCCAGACATGAGGAGCGTCTGGTCAGTGGTCCCCAACCGTAAAAGATAGCCTATGGACTGCTTTACGCCGGTGGTGGTCACTGGGGCTCGTGTCGCACTCGAGCCATTGGGCTTACGCCATCTCGATGATCTGGCGATCGCCGGCGCCGACGCGGCAATCTGGCGTTGGTTGCCGTCCGCGCATCATCAACCCGGTACGATGCGCGCATTCATCAACTCCGCAATGATGGCCCACAAGAACCGAACGGCGCTTCCGTTTGCCACGATCGATCTCGCCTCGCAAAAGGCGGTGGGCTCGACGCGCTACCACCATATCGTGCCAGAGCACCGCAGGTTGGAGATTGGCGTCACTTGGATCGGAACGGCGCACCAGCGTTCGCACGTCAATACAGAGGCCAAGCTTCTGCAGCTTTGGTACGCAATCGAGATTTTAAAATATCGCCGTATCGAGCTCAAAGCAGACGTCGAGAATATGAAATCACGTGCCGCAATTGCGCGGCTCGGCGCAACGGAAGAAGGCGTTTTCCGCAAGCACATGATTTATGGTGACGGCCGCAATCGTGACAATGTCTATTTTTCGATCATCGACGACGATTGGCCCGCTGTACGTGCGCGTCTGGAAGGCAGGCTAGGCTATCGTGTCACGCCGACTTACAACGAGGTCGCGCCGCGCTAAATCAGGATGCTACGGGGCTCGCTGTGCGTTTCCAGTTCGGCATGATGTTTTCCTGCCGTTGCCAGCGTTCGCATGAGCCGATGGTGTTGACGAGAAGCATCGACACCGTCATCGGGCCGACGCCACCTGGAACCGGCGTGATAAATGATGCCTTGGCGGCCACACCGTCAAAATCGACATCTCCGACAAGCCTGCCGTCAGAGAGACGATTGATGCCGACGTCGATGACGACCGCGCCGGTGCGCACCATCTGCGGCAGGATTAGGTTGGGTTGACCTGCAGCGACAACAAGAATGTCAGCCAAAATCGTGAACTGGGCGAGATCCTTGGTCTTCGCGTGGCAGATGCAGACGGTTGCCTCATGCTGCATTAACATCAGCGCCATTGGCTTGCCGACGATATTGCTGGCGCCGACGACCACGACATTCTTGCCCTCCAGCTCGATCTTTTCGTGCTGAAGCAGTTTCAAAACGCCGTAGGGCGTGCAGGGCGGAAATACCGTACCGCCCGATACGAGTCCCCCACGTTGTAGAGGTGGAAGCCATCGACATCTTTTTCGACCGAAATGGTGTGCAGGATACGGGAAATATCGAATGTCGGCGGAAGTGGAAGCTGAACCAGAATGCCATGGACCTGGCCGCTCTGATTGAGCTCCTCGATCTTGTCGACCACGGACTGCGGGTTGACGTCGGCTGGATAGTCGTACCGGAAGGACCGGATGCCGACGTCGGCGCAGGCCTTGATCTTGTTGCGGACATAGACCTGCGAGGCTGGGTTGGTACCCACAACAATCACCGCGAGGCCAGGCGGCGTTCCACCAGTGGCAACAATGCGCTGCACGCGCTCGCGACACTCCGCGCGAATACTGGCAGCCACCGCTTTTCCGTCAATGATCTTTGCAGGCATTCTCGTGTCTTTCACGCGGGACCGTTGCAACGATCCTAGTTCTTGTTAACCCGCTTCGAATAAGCCTCGATGAAGTCCGCCGCCGCTTTGCTACCCCTCGCAAAGGACTTCATTGCCTCTTCGTGTAGCAGACTGAGCGCTTGCATTTTGATCGCGTTCGCTTCGTCGCTCTCCGTAATGTTTTCGACTTGGCGCGGCCGCGGCAGGTTGACGTCGATCACCGTGCGCACCTGCGTCGGGATGTTGGTCATGATCAGGATTCGGTCGGCCAGATAGATGGCCTCATCGATGTCGGTCGTGACAAAGAACGTCGTGCGGCGGAATTCGTCGTACAGGTTTGCGTAATATTCCTGCATCAAACGCTTGGTCATGGCATCAAGACCACGGAACGGCTCGTCGAGGATCATCACGTTCGGACGGTTGATCATCGAACGCGCCAACTCGGCGCGTCTTTGCATGCCTCCTGAGAGTTGCGAAGGATATTTCTTGCGAAACGCCGAAAGACCGACCTTCTGCAGCAGGGCCTCGGCGAAATCGCGCATTTCGGGAGTGTCTTCCTTGCGCGCACGGGGGCCGTACATGATGTTGTCGTAGGTCGTCATCCAGGGGAAAAGCGCGCTCTCCTGGAAGACAACGAGCCGATCAACCCCGGGTCCGGTCACCGGCTTGCCGTCGACCGTGATGGTACCGCTGCTCGGGCGTTCGAATCCGGCGACCAGCCGGATCAACGTGCTCTTGCCGCAGCCGGAAGGGCCAATCATGACGGTCAGCTTGCCGCGTTCGATGGTAAAGGAGCAGTTGTGAACGACCTCCTTCGCGAAGGCCTCGGCGCCGTACGATTTACTGACATTCTGAACGACAACCTGGCTGCCGAGCGTGGCTGGCGTGGCGGTGCGTGGGGAAGTGGACATCTGAGCCTGCAGCGTATCTTGCATTGTCATCTCTGATGAACCTTATCCTTCCGCCAGCCAAGGGGTCATCCACTCGCCCACCTTGCGCAGGATAGCGCTCGATATGTAGCCGGCAATACCGATGCTGATCATGCCGGCGACGATCTGAGTGTAGGAACCGCCGACATACGAATTCCATATAAAGAAGCCGAGCCCGCCGCCAGCGGCGCCGCCCATCGAGCCGGCGCTGCCGCCGCCCGAGATCATTTCCGCCGCCACCACTACGGCCCAGGTGATGCCGATGCCGACCGTCGCCCCAACGACAATGGAGGGCAACACGCCGGGTAGAATGATACGGCGAAAGACGTCGAAGGTCGACGAGCCCATCGAGCGCGCCGCCTGAAAGTAGCGAACATCGATCGACTGCGCGCCGCCAATAACGTTGATCACGATTGTGAAGAACGCGCCGAGGAATGTGACGAAGGCGATCGACAATTCCTGCGTGGGCCAGAAAATGATTGCGGCAGGCACCCAGGCGAGCGGCGGAATCGGTCGCAATACTTCGAACACCGGGAAACTGATGCCGTAAAACGTGCGACTGACGGCCATCGCGAGACCCAGCGGGATACCGATCAGCATTGCGGCGAAGAAGCCTTCGAGCACGCGCGCGGTGCTGAGGTAGGCGCTATGCCAGAAGCTTGGCTCCAGAATAAGCCGGTGCATCTCCTTGAGAACGGCAGAGGGTGCGGGCACCTGGCCGACCCAGGGAAAAGAAAAGCCGAACAAGGCCTCCGATCGCGAACCGATCTCCCAAAGGACCAGGAAGACGGCGACGGCAACGATGCCGCGCCAGAAATCTTCTCCGGTGATGAAAGCGGCGGCCTTGAGCGGCCATTTGGCCAAACCGGTCATGTCAGCGTTCCTTCTCGCCGGCGGCAAAGGCCTTGGTGGCCTCCTCGTGCACCGCCGCAGCGGTCTCATCCATGAACTCGCGGAAGCGTTTGGTGGTAAGCACGCTGTAGTCACGCGGGTGCGGGATATCGATATCGAGTATCTTTTTCGGCTTGCACGGCCGCGTCGTCATGATTACGACGCGATGGCCGAGGAAGATCGCCTCCTCGAGATCGTGGGTGATAAAGAAAATCGTGACGCGGTTTTTGTAGAAGATTTCGAGCAGCGCCTCGTGCATCACCGATTTAGTCAATGAGTCGAGCGCACGGTACGGTTCGTCCAGCAACAGAATCTTCGGATCGGTCATCAGTGCGCGAACAATCTCGACCCGGCGGCGTACGCCAGACGAAATCTCGCCAGGAAAATTGTTCTCAATGCCGCGCAAGCCGGCATCTGCCATCACCTCGCGCGCTTTTTCGTAAGCCTCCTTGCGCGACATGACGCCCTGCATCATCGGCCCAAATGCGACATTTTCGATGTTTGTTTTCCACGGGAACAGCGCGCCATTCTGGAATACAACGATGCGGTCGGGTCCGGGTTCGGCCTTGAGTTTGCCCGGACCGCAAAGCATCTCGTCGTCGAGATAGATGCTGCCGGAAGACAGGCTATGAAAGCCTGCGATCGCATTGAGCAACGTGGTCTTGCCGCAACCGGAGGGGCCGACCACAACGGTGATCTCGCCAGCCGGTACGTCGAACGTGCAGTGATCGACGGCGAGGACGCCTGCGTCCTGACTGCCATACATCTTCACCGCGTCAACGATGCGCACACCGCCTTTGCGACCGCTTTGCGGAGAGACGCCGGGAATCGACATGGGAGCTCTCCTGGAGATGGGCTGAATGTTCACCGATCGCCCCCCAAAGCAAGTTCACGCGTGCGCCATTGCATCATGTAGTCTCCGAGAAGACGGATTGCGGCGCTGGTCACATATCCAACGATGCCGAGCGTGATCATGCCGATAATAATCGTCGGGTAGCGCACCATCGTGTACGACGTGTTGATGACGTAGCCGAGGCCATATTGGCCGGACACCATTTCGCCGGCGACTAGTGAAAACCAGGCGACGCCCACCGAGATCTGCAGGCCCGTAAAGATGAAGGGCAGGGCGCCGGGCACGATGACGTGACGGAATACCTGCCAGCGCTTGGCACCGAGACAGCTCGCGGCGCGAACATATGAAACGTCGATAAACTCAACGCCGAGCATGGTGTTGAGCGCAGTTGCGTAAAATGACGCCAGGAAGGTCAGGAAGATCACCGGCGTTTCGGATCCGTGAAACATCACAATGGCGAGCGGCACCCAGGCGAGCGGGGGTACGGGCCGAAGCAGTTCGAATACCGGGAAGACGTATTGTTTGAAGCGAATCGACCAGCCGAGAAACAGGCCGAGCGGGACGCCGATCGCGGTGGCGAGAAAGAAGGCGATCGCGATACGACGGGTACTCACCCAAATATGGAGGTAATACTCCTCCATGAAGACAGATAGTCCGTAAGTAGGATTCTTGCTGAGCCATTCAGAGACAACGGTGGTCAGGCCGGGCATCTCGGCGAAACGCGGCAACTTCCAAACTTCTACAGACAAGTACCAAAAGCCGAGAAACAGCGCGAAGCCGATAAACATCAAATAGGGCCGCGGGCTTTGCACCCAAAGCAGCGCGCGATGCATCGTCAGCGCGAGTGTTGATACGTGGCCGTCTGCGTTCCCTACGGCCGAAGCAATCCCGCCGGGGTGGGACATTTCTGTTTCGCTCATCGCGTGATTGTTTTGTTTCACTTGATTAGAAATGCGCCGATACGGCGCCGCGCCCAAACTGGACGCGGCGCCGCGTATTCGTTCAATTTCCGGCGTATGCCGAATCCGGCTGTGCCTTTACCTCGCCGACCGGTGCCTTGAGTCCTCGCGCCTTGAGGATATCGGCCGTGAATTGCGGCTGCACCGCCTCCGGCCTGATGCCCGCCGGGATGCTCTTGATCTCGACCAGGAACGCAGAGGCCTTCTTGATGAGATCGAGCGCTTGCGGCGTGAAGCCGTAGGCGAGGTTGATGCGAACATCGGTGCCGCCCTCGGCTTTCGGCGTTGAGCCGAAGGCTGAGGCCCACAGCGACTTCTGCTGGAAGCCGGTGGTCTGGCCGAGCGCCATCTTGGCGACGTCCATCGCATTCTTCGGATCGGCGAAGAACAACTCGGCGTCGAGCTCGGCTTCGAGCCAAGCCTTGACGATGTCGGGCCGCTGTTCGATCAGAGCTTGCGGCATCACCAGGAAACCGCCGTCAAGTTCATTGACAGAAGCGCCGCTGGCGACCTTGCGGGCGAGACCTTCCTGAATCAGGCGGGATGCGGTCGGCTCCCAGATCACGGCGGCATCAAGTTTTTTGGCGCGGAAGCCGCTGGTGATGACCTCGATGCTCTGGTTGAGGTATTCCGACGGCTTGATGTTCTTTTCCTTGAACACGGCCTGAGCGAACCGGTCGGTGCAACTTCCTTTCGGCACCGCGACCGTCTTGCCATCCAGCCACTTCAACGCTTCCTCGGACGATTTGAATTGCGGCGCGTCGGTGCGCGTGAGGAAGACGTTGCACTGATCATAGCCGAGGCCGAGTACCGAAACGATGCGCACGTCGCGCACGTCCGGATGGCTGGTCGACACGATGCCCGGCATGTCGCCGACGTAACCAACGTCGACCTTTCCAGCGAGCATGCCGTTGACGATGATCGCGCCTTGCAAGCCGACCTGGAAACTGACGTTCGATCCTTTCGGGAGATATTTCTCGTAGAATTTTTTGTCGCGCATGATCACGCCGGACCATGACTCGGTGTAGTACGGCTGATAGCCGATCACGAGTTCGATAGGTTCACCCGGCTTGCCGTAATCTTTCACCGCGGCGGCGTTCGCAGACGTTGTGAAAGCGCTTGCCGCGAAAGCGCAGAAAGCAATCAGAGCGCCGAATATATGAGAATTGACGCGGATTCCCGCGCCGAGCCGGTATAACATCGCAGCCTCCCTCTGTTTCTATTACTTCTGTTGATTCCGGATCGGAAACTCTTCTGGTTTCTTTGATCCATTATTTATCGTGTTATTCTTGAACTCCTGGCTGGACTTCGCATTTATCGTTTAGTTGTAGTGTCGCCGATTGCTCGCCGTTCGTGATGTGGAAGAACAGCATCCAGCATGAGCTATTTGCTAGAAAATCGTTCTTCCTAATCTCGCAATAGAGGCCCGCTATATCGGGCGCCTGTCAGGCTAGCGCAGCCGCGTCCGGCCGCCCATATATGAAACACTCGCATTTAGTGGTATTTGCCCGTCCACCAGGCGTTAGGCATCGCACAATCTATCGTAAGATAAAGAGATTCGATTTCTGATCGTCTGGCGATGCCGCCCACCGAGCTGTTATTGTTACTTAAACAGGCAGACTGCCGGCCAAAATGGCCCGCCGTCGTTTCTCCAGGAGCCGACCCGTGGCAGCTAAAAACCATCGTCAATGGACTTCGGAACCGACGTTAAAGCAGAACGAGTGGGTCGACAGTCGCATTTATTCGGACCCCCAGATCTTCGAAGAGGAACTCGAAAAGATCTTCAAAAAGACGTGGATTCCGGTCTGTCACGAATCCGAACTACCGAATGCCTATGATTTTCGCACAATTTCTATTGCACGCGAACCGATCATCGTCTGCCGCGGCCCGGACAACGAGGTCCGCGCGTTTTTGAACGTGTGTCCACACCGCGGCATGATCATCGAGCGGCGCCCGTCCGGCAGCTTTCTCGAAGGCCAGCCCTCCGGCAATCCGAAGCGCATGACCTGCATGTTCCACGCCTGGCAGTACGATATGCGCGGTAACTGCGTTTACATCAGCCGCGAGAAAGAAGGTTTCCAGGATCGTCTATGCAAGGAAGACGTCGGCCTGCGCCGCTTGCGTTGTGAAGTTAAGTTCGGCGGCTTTGTCTGGGTCAATCTCGACGATAACCCGCGTGTCTCGCTCGAGGATTGGGCTGCGCCCGCATTTACCTGCCTGCGCAAGACGCTCGATGCCGAGCCGCTCGAAGTTTTCCATTATCACAAGGCGATCGTGAACGCGAACTACAAGCTGTGGCACGACACCAATTGTGAATTTTACCACGACTTCATGCACTACCATAACCGCGTGACCGGTTTTAACGACGCCTACTTCGCGCGCAAAAACGAGGCCTTCGATCACGGCCACGTGGTGGTCGGTACCTTCGAAGTAAATTACGAGAAGTACGAAGGCTTCGACAGCCGTGCGGCGCTTTCGTTCCCGCATCTGCCGCCAAACCAGTGGTACATGATCGACATGTTCCCTGGCATGAACTTCAACCTGCGCGGCTCGGCTCTGCGCTGCGACATCGTCACTCCGCTCGGCCCCGACAAAGTGATGATCGAATTTCGCGGCCTCGGCCTCAAGCGCGACACTCCCGAAGAGCGGCAGACCCGCATCAACCATCACAATTCCATCTGGGGCCCGTTCGGCCGCAATTTGCATGAGGATCTCATCGGCGTGCAGGGTCAAGGAACGACGATGCTCCCCGGCTCGGAGCCGCGCCACATTCTGCACGGCCGGCACGAGGGACAGACCATCCACGACGAGAACGGCATGCGGCACTATTACGAAGAATGGGGCCGCTGGATGAATAGGACTCCGAGCAACCCTGAGCAGCCTTTCAAGGATGCGATGTCGGTTGCCGCGGAATAAGAACGCCAGGCCAGGTGCGGTTCGAATGCGCCCGGCAACTGGTCTGCAAGTCTAGTGAGGAAAAATAGTGGACCCGTATTCTCTTGTACGTGAGACGATCTATCGCTCGACGATCTTTCTCAATTCGCAGAACTGGATGGGGTGGCTGGAGCATTGCGATCCGGAGTTCCGGTACGCGATCCGCTCATGGAGCCCCGAGATCAACAGGGATATGACTTATCTGGAGCTCGACCGCAAAGGGCTCGAGAGCATGGTCAAGCTGCTGCCCAAGCACAACACCGATCATTCGCCGCTGACGCGGCATACATCGGTTTATACGGTCGACGTCAACGGTGACGCGACGGCAAAAGCGGTGAGTTCGGTCGTCGTCTATCAGAATATGCTCGACGGCATTAACTCGCACATCGATGCGGGCGAAAGCCGGCTGTTTCTGGTGGGCAAGTATCTCGACACGTTCAAGCTCGAGAACAACAAGGCCGCGTTCCTAAGTCGCGAAGTTCGCATCGAAAACCGCAGGCTGGACAAGGGGTCGCACTGGCCCATTTAAATTGTGCGCCGGCGCAAAACTAAAGAAGCAAAAAAATGGCGTGGAAGCGCATCTGCGGAGCCGACGAGGTTGCAGAAAACACCGTCAAGAAATTTGACGTCGACGGCATTGCCGTCCTGCTCGTGAATTACGGTGCCGGCTATCGCGCTATTCCACCGATTTGTCCGCATATGGAGGAACCGCTGGCGGAATCCGGCGTCGTGGTCCGCTGTGTCCTGACCTGCACCAAGCATCTGTGGGCATGGGATCTCAAGACACTTGAAATGAAGGGCGAAACCGAGAAGCCGCTCAAGACCTACGAGGTCAAGCAGGAAAATGGCGCGATTCTTGCGAATATCGAGGAGGAACTGACCTACGAATTCGATGACGCCGCGTCAGACGACGACGACTTCTTCAAGTGAGGCCGTGATCGCGCAGATGAAGATAACGGTCGAAAGCAAGCTCGGCACGTGCGCCTTCGATTGCGGCGACAAGGAAACATTGCTCTATGCCGGCTTGCGGCAGGGACTCAATCTTCCATATGAATGTGCGACGGGAACATGCGGCACGTGCCGTGCGCGCGTGATGAGCGGGCAAGTCCAGGTACGCTGGAAGGATGCGCCCGGTGGGAAGAAGCTCAAGCCCGAAAAAGGCGACGTGCTGATGTGCCAGACGCGGGCGCTTTCCGATTGCGTGCTGCGCGTGCCGTCCGAGATCGCCGTTTGTGTTGAAAAGCCGCCCAGTCCGCGGCGCGGGGTTATCCGTGACATTCGCAAATTGACCGGCGACGTCGCTCATTTCGAACTGCATTTATCCGAACCGATGGACTTCGAGGCCGGTCAATTCGTCGTGCTGGAGACGGACGATCTGAGCGGCGGGCGCGCCTATTCGATGGTGAATTTCGATCAGAGCGCGGGCAAGCTCGCGCTTGTATTGAAGCGCAAGCCGGGCGGACGCTTCAGCGATTGGTTGTTTGCGCGCGACGAGGGGGAGGCCCGTGTCGAGGTGTTCGGCCCGCTTGGACGTGCTGTATTCCGTCCTGAAGAGGACAAAAACATCCTCTGCATTGCTGGCGGCTCGGGCATTGCAGGGATGATGGCGATTCTCGAACACGCTGTCCGCGTCGATCATTTCCGCGAGCACAAGGGAAACGTCTTTTTTGGTGTCCGGACCCTGGCAGATACGTTTTACCTTGAGGACCTTGCGCGTTATGTTGCCGCTTCGCACGGCAATCTCGAAATTACGATCGCGCTCTCGGATCAATCCGTAGATGCGCCCTCTCACGCGGATTATCCCTCCCTGAAGCTGGCCAACGGCATGGTGCACGACGTCGCCGCACGTGCCATGGACGGTCGTTATGACAACACGATGACCTATGTCGCCGGACCGCCGGTCATGGTCGATGCCGCCATTCGAGCGTTGATCGTCGGCGGCGTGCCGATTTCGGATATTCGATATGACAAGTTCGGTTGAATTGGCTGCCCGTCAGACCTTTCCTATTTGGCCGGCATCGCAGCCGGACAGGGAAATGTTCGTCAAGGCGCGCAATCAAACGCTCAATCTCGCGCAATGGCTGGCGCGCATCGCCAACAGTTATGTTGCGGGCGCCCGTCCGGAAGACCGCGTCTTGCTCAGTTTTTCCCGAGGGGTTTTTGTCACCAAGAGTTTCGATCGCGAGTTTGCACTTGAGTTGCGCTTGCCGGGCCTCGAATTGCAGTTCCATGAACGCGGCAAGCCAATGCCGCATATCCTCAATCCTGAAGAGCATTCTCCCGCCGAAACGGAAGCCTGGATACTTGTCGAGCTTCTGCATCGCGGCATCGAGCGTGACAAATTCTCGAAAGCGCTGCCTTACGCAATCGACAACCTCATGAGCGGCGATGCCGAAGACTACACCCCGGAAGCCTGCGCGGGTGGGCTTGAACTGTTGAACGCCTGGTTTTGCGCCGCTGCGTCGGTGTTGTCGCCCGATGGCCGGGTCACATGCCGGCCGGAATCTTTGATGTTGATGGCGGCGATGGACACGGCCGGGTTTTCGCCGGGCGATGCCCAGCACGACGAGCCATATTTCTTTGCCGGAACTGGCAACAACCGCCGCCGTCTTGCTGCGTCAGATCTGGCGAGGGAGAAAAATCCGGCGGCAGCGGCCGCGGAATTTATTGGGCGTGCGCCTGCGGTCAGGCGCGCTTGAGTTTTTTCGTAACAGACTCGGCGGTTTCGGTCACCCGCTGATCGCCAGCAAGACGCTCGCGCAGTTTGCCTGACTTGTTGAGTTCCTTGACGATCGATACGAAAGCATTTGCCATGGGCAGCACGATCTCGCCTTCCGCCCAGAACAGCCCGACCTCCTGGCTGACCACCGGGTCGACCAGCGCCAATGCGCGCGTTCCCTGATGCAGTCCGGGGGCGTAGCCAAAATGCGAGGGAATGATCGTGCACAACTCTGTAAACTGCACCTGGAACATCAGGTGCAGGATCGAACTCGGATTCTACGTGAGGTTCCGGCGAACACTTGACGCTCTTGAATACCTGATCGACGAAGCGCCGTTCGTGCATGGATGGCCGCAGCATCGCCAGCGGCAACTGTGCGGCCTCCCGCCACGTGATCGTTTTACGATTCTGGAACTCGGGGCGGTCCGGGACCAGCAGGCTCATTTGCTCGGTATAGATCGGCAGGGTGTTCTTGCGCCCAAGGTCGGCCTTGTCGAGGTAGGTCAACGCAACGTCGAGCGCGAAATTGTTGAGGCCAAGTTTCATCGCTTCATTGCCGATGAACTGCACGTCGACGCGCACGCTCGGGTATTTTTCGCGGAACGTCTGCAGCACCGAAGGCAGCACAGGCGACATCGACGGCATGGCGCCAAGGCGAAGATTGCCTGTCAGGTCATTTTTCATGATCGCGACTTCTTTGCGCATCGCGTCGCAGTAGGCGAGCACGCCGCGCGACCAGGTCGCGACCCGCTCCCCCTCGGCCGTCAGCCCGTGAAAGCGCTGGCCGCGGCCGCGCAAAAAAATCGGCACGCCAAGTTCGAGTTCGAGTTGCTTGATTCCGCTCGACAGTGAAGGCTGGGTGACATTGCAACGCTGGGCGGCACGTCCGAAGTGGCGCTCCTCGGCAACGGCGACCAGATATCGAAACTGGCGAATGAACATCGTAGGGACCCAGCTATGATAGAGCGCGCCAAGATAATAACAGTCGCAACCCAAATAGACGATACCTAAGAATATCTAGATCACGATTGATCGTATCTTATGTGCAGTGCGGCAAAAATTAGTGCGGCGATCGGCTAAATCTAATCGCGCGGGGCGGGTGGTCGGGGCAAATTTATGGAACTGGTAGGGATTGCTGCACTCGGTCTCGTATCGGGGCTGATGATCGGATGCATCGGCATCGGCGGGGTGATCCTAGTTCCGGCGCTGGTTTTTCTGGGTGGAATTCCGATCAAGATCGGAATTCCGGCGGCGATGCTCGCTTATGTTCTCTCCGGCCTGGTTGCGAGCCTCGTTTTTGCACGCAACAAATCAATTCATTGGGGCATGGCTGCGTGGCTATGCGCGGGCGCCACGCCGACTGCATTCGCTGGCGCCTGGGCGGTCAGCGTGGTGAATGCGCGAGTGCTCGAGGTCACGCTGGGGTTGCTGACGTTCCTGTCCGGTATCAACGCTTTGCGGACGCGGCACGCCTCCCATGAGACACACAATGTGTCGACCGCAACTCTGGTGGGTGTGGGTGCCGCAACGGGATTTCTATCGTCATTGAGCGGCACGGGCGGACCGCTGGTATTGGTGCCGATCCTCATCGCGCTGAAATTGCCGGTGCTCATGGCCATCGGGCTGAGCCAGGCGATCCAGTTGCCCGTCGCAATCGCAGCAACGATTGGCAACGTTCTTTACGGCGAACTCGATCTCAAACTCGCCGGAATATTGGCGGCATCGCTGACCGTCGGTTCATGGTATGGCGCAAAACTGGCACACAGCCTCCCGCGCGAACGGCTGCGTCACATCGTGTCGATCGCTCTTGTCGTTATTGGCCTTTATATCCTTGGCAACGTGGTGTTGAGAGCAATTCGGTGATGCGCGGCTATGGCGTTTGAGCGTGCTCGGCTCAAGAGCGATTTCGGCGATCCCGTCGGTGAGGCGCGTGCCTGCCGCGAGGAAAGCGCGATATTCGATTTCTCATTTCTTGAGTGTGTGCGCCTGGACGGACCCGGCGGTCGCGCGGTGGTCGAGGCTTATACACGGCGTCCCTTGGACAAACTTGCGCAGGGCGCGATCGCTTATGCGGTGCGGACCGACTCTGCTGCGGTGGCGGTTGCAGATCTGACTGTGTGGCGCACCGATGCATATGCATACGAGGTCATGAGCGGGCGGCGCGAGGACGTGACGGCGCTTATGGCCTGCGGTTCGACTGAGGTTGAGGTCATGAATGCAGGGGAAAGCCGTGCTGTATTTTCCGTCCAGGGACCTGAGACGCTCGGCGTTCTGCGCCAACTCGGAGACGTCAATACTCTTGCAAGCCTCCCGTACTTTTATTTTGCGCGGGCGGAACTCGCCGGTACCGCCTGCACAGTGGGACGGTTGGGCTACACCGGTGAAGCTGGTTTCGAAATTATCCTGCCACGGGCCGACGCGCCGCGTGTTTGGGACGAATTGTCCCGGCACGCAAGACCCGCCGGGTTCATAGCGGCCGATATGCTGAGGATCGAAGCTGGTTTCGTATTATTCGACAATGAATTTCGGTTGCCTGTTTTGCCCGGCGAGGCAGGGCTTGCCCAATTCTATGCGGAGCAAAACACCGGCAAAATTCCGCTCAAGCTTGTATCATTTCGTGCCGAAGCCGATCACCTGTCATTGCCATGGGTCGCGAAAAGTGGGCTCGAGCGTCCCACTCAGCCAGGCGTGATCGCAGTTACCTCGGCGTGCCGCAGCATTGCAGCGAGTGGGGTGCTGGGGCTTGGCTTTGTGGCGGCGTCGACTGTCGAAGAGGCGATCTTGCGGGATCCGTCGGGCCAATTTCGCAATATCCGGCAGACACAGCTGCCGTTCTACGACACTTCAAAGCGCCGCCCACGCCTACCTTGGCGCTAGTTCAAGCCCTCATAGCTCACGGCGAATATACGATAGTCCCCGCATATTTGACTACCTATGCCTCAAAGCGCCCCATGGCCGCCCCATAAGAGGCATAGTGGGTCTCAAGCACCTTAACGACCCATCTGATCATCCGTCCAGGAGAGGAACACGTCATGGCCGACGCGCCGGCGAGAAAAAAGGTTACCATCCCATCGCTGATGGCGAAGATGCGAAAAGGCGAGCCGATTACGCAGCTCGCCGCCTATGACTATCGCACTGCAGTGGTCGCCGACCGTCTCGGCATGGACATCCTCTGCGTTTCCGACACCGGCGGCATGATCTTGTTTGGCCACAAGAGTACGGTCAGTGTCAGCTTCGACGAAGTCATGATGATGTCGAAAGCGATCGACCGCGGCTCGAAATTTGGCCTGCGTATGGTGGATATGCCGTACTGGAGTTTCCACGTGTCAAAGGAGCAGGCGGTCGAGAATGCCGGCCGCTTTGTTCACGAAGCCAACGCAGAAGTGATGAAATGCGAAGGCAATAGACACCATGCGCCAAACATCGAGGCGATCGTCCGTGCCGGCGTTCCGGTGCAAGGGCATATCGGCATTACACCGATGCGTATGCCGCAGCTCGGAGGTTTCGTCGCGCAGGGCAAGACCGCCAAGCGCGCGAAGGAAATGGTCGATGATGCCAAAGCGATGGTCGATGCGGGCTGTTTCTCGATTTTATGCGAGGTGACGACGTCCGAGGTTGCTGAATATCTGGCGCAGACCTTGCCGGTACCGGTGATCAGCCTCGGCGCCGGCAACTGTGCGCATGGCGTGCACATCATCTCGTCGGATCTCTTCCACCTGTGGGAAGAGCACGTACCGCGGCATTCACGCATCTACACCGACCTGATCCCGATCATGGAAGACGTGATCTCGCGTTATATGAAGGACGTGGTGACACGGTCCTATCCTGGAGAAAAAGAGACCGTCTTCATGCCGCCGGAGGAAGCGCTGACGTTCGCACAAGACATGAAGTGGGAACGCAAGATCGACGAGCTCCGCTCCGCGAACAAAAAGTCCGCCTGACGTCAGCGCGGTGACCGGGTCACCGCGCCGACCTTTTATCATCACCAGACGGGTGCCGGGGTGTCGTCGAAAGACAGTCGCCCCGCGCGCCTTTCTATAATTCGCAAAAATTGCCCGCGTTCGGAACCAACGAGTGCAGCTTTATCTCCCCATCGCTGACTTGGCCATCAACATCTTCATTATATTGGCGATGGGATTGGCGGTTGGTTTTGTATCAGGGATGTTCGGCGTGGGCGGCGGCTTTCTGATGACGCCGTTTTTGATCTTTCTTGGAATTTCACCGGGCGTCGCGGTCGCAAGCGTTGCAAGCCATATCACAGCGTCCTCGTTTTCCGGCGCACTCAGCTACTGGCGCCGTCGCGCCGTCGATGTGCAGATGGTCCTTATATTGCTGTCAGGCGGTCTACTCGGAACCTTGAGCGGCGTTTGGCTCTTCACAAAACTTCGCGCGCTTGGCCAACTCGACCTGATGATCGGGTTCTCATACCTCATCATGCTCACAACCATCGGCGGCTTAATGCTCTTCGAAAGTGCGCGCGCGATCGTGCGCATTCGGCAGAAGAAGCCCAGCCTGCTGCGGCGGCCCGGCGCGCACACCTGGGTGCACGGCCTTCCGTTCAAAATGCGATTCAAGCGTTCGAAGATCTATGTCTCGGTGATTCCGGTTTGGGGCATTGGGTACATTATCGGCGTGGTAGGTGCGGTGATGGGCATCGGCGGCGGTTTCGTCCTGGTCCCGATGCTGATTTATTTTCTCCGCATGCCGACGGTGACTGTTATTGGTAGTGCCGCCGTGTTGACCACGGCGACGATGGCGTTCGCCACCCTCATGCACGCTCTTACCAACCACTTGGTCGACGCAGTACTTGCGCTTCTGCTGATGGTCGGCGGCGTAATCGGTGCGCAATTTGGCGCTCGCAGCGCGCACAATATGCCGGCTGAAAAACTTCGATTGTTGCTCGGGCTTTTGATACTCTCAGTCGGGTTCCGGTTTGGATACGATTTGATTACGCGTCCGGAAAATCTCTATTCAATCCGCGCGCTCGGGGGTGACACGTGACGCATGCGACGCGGTTGGCAGCGCTATTTTTGCTTTTCTTGCTGAACGTATCCGCGCGCGCCGAGGGTCTTGTCGTTACGGTGGAGCCGAGCCGAATTGCGGTTTCATCCACCTACAGCAGCGGGACCGTCGTGGTATTTGGCGCGGTGCAAACCAATACGCCGCCCGCGGCTCCCTATGACGTTGCCGTTATCGTCTCGGGGCCGCCGCAGACGGTTGTAACGCGGCGTAAGGGCCGCATCGGCGGGGTTTGGGTCAATGAAGACAGCCGCACATTTCGCAATGTGCCGTCGTTTCTGGGAGTGAACACGTCGCGCCCGCCGGAGGCGCTCGCAAGCCCGGATGTACTCCGCCGGCAGGGAATAGGTCTCAAATATGCACTGTTCGACGCCGGCGTTTCGCCCGATGGCGATGACCCTTATCTCATCAATCTGGTGAACATCCGTATCCAGCAAGGGCTTTTCAACGAACGGGCGGCCGGCGTGACATTCCTGAGTCAGACGGCATTCCGAACGGAAATTCCACTGCCCGATAATGTGTCTGTCGGCGACTACACAGTCGATCTCAAGCTCTTCCAAAACGGAAACATGGTCGGCGAAACCGTGTCGTCTTTCGAGGTCGCAAAAGTCGGCGTCGAGGAATTTGTTGTCAAAGCGGCCACCAACCACAGCCTGTTCTATGGATTGAGCATTATGTCGATGGGATTATTCACCGGGTGGCTCGCATCGGTTGCATTCCGACGCGATTGAGTGTGATCGTTCTCGCGAATGAATATAGTGAGAAGTTAACCGCCAATGACACTAGAGCAGCTGCGCATCTTTGTTGCGGTCGCCGAACGAGAGCATGTGACCCGCGCTGCCGTTGATCTGAATTTGACCCAATCAGCGACCAGCGCCGCCATCGCTGCACTTGAGGCACGTTACGCCATCAAACTATTCAACCGGATAGGACGACGGATCGAGTTGACTCAGGCGGGCCGACTGTTTCTCGTTGAAGCGAGAGCTGTTCTTGCACGCGCTGCTACCGCGGAAACGGTGCTCGACGATATCGCTGGCCTCAAACGCGGTTCGTTGAGGCTCGCCGCCAGCCAGACCGTTGGCAATTACTGGTTGCCGCCATTGATGCATCGTTATCGCGCCAGCTATCCAGGCATTGCCCTCGCTCTCACCATTGGCAACACCGAGACAGTGGCCGATACAGTGCGCGAAGGTGTTGCTGATCTTGGATTTGTCGAAGGGCCGGTCGACGATCAGGCGCTATCCATCACACCGGTGGCCGAGGACGAAATGGTCCTCGTCGTCAGGCCAGCGTTATCTCCACCGAACGGCCGAGCCCTGTCAAAGGCGGATCTCAAAGCCATGCGGTGGGTTTTTCGTGAGCCAGGATCTGCCACACGCGCCCTCTTTGAAAAAGCGATGGCGAAAGCCGGACTACGTGTTTCAGATATCGATATGGTGCTTGAATTGCCATCAAACGAGGCGGTTCGTGCCGCTGTCGAAGATGGCGCGGGGGCTGCCGTATTGTCAAAGTTGGTTGTCGCAGCCTCGATCGAAGCCGGCTCTTTGATAGACCTCAATTTTAGTTTGCCGAAGCGCCAGTTCTTTGCATTGCACCATCGGGAGCGGTCGATAACGCAAGCTGAACGCGAGTTATTCAAGCTTTTCGATGCGGTCTCCAAGCCCGCGGGCCGGCGCAGGACCGATCCGGCCAAGAGACGGCTTTAGATTCTAATCGATTTGGTCGATTAAAATAACTAGAATAATTCATTAGTCTGATTGGTAAGCGGAAGACTATCATTTAGGAAAATCAAGGAATTGCATGCGGGCCCGCTGGCGATCGCGAGCTTCGCATTTGATTTCATCCGGGGGGTACCATGTTCACGAGCAATCCGTTTGCCGAACTCTCGGCGCACGTATCTCCTGTCATCATGCAAACCTACGTGATTGCCATGGCCGTTCTGGTTGTGGCGGGTACGTTGTTCGACATCATTCATAAAAAGAGTGCCAGGTACTTCTTTGATAACTGGCGCGATTCAAAAACCAGGGCCAAGAAGCAAGTTGGCGCCGGAGACATGGTAGCGGTTGCGGTGCAGACCGCGGTTGTCGATGTCATGGCTTCGGGGGAATTTTGCAACGCGCGGCGCAGGATCGCGCATCTGCTCGGCATGTACGGCTTTTTGATCTACGTCGTGGCCACCGCGATCATGGTCTTCGCCTATCCGACGCCCGCCACATCTGCCCCCAACGCACTGGTGACGCTCTGGTACATCGGCGCTCTGATGGTCTGCCTCGGCGGCTACTGGTTCTGGTTCTTTATTCGCGTCGACGTGGCCGCGGAGGGTCAATCGCCGTTCCGTTTGGTACGCGCTGACCTGTTCATTGTCACGCTCGTCCTGAGCACGACCTTTGGTCTGATTTGGGCCTGGCTGCAGCCGACGGGCAACCCCGTTTGGACCGCCGTGTTCCTGGCGCTCTATCTCATCGCCACCACGGTGCTGTTCGGATCAGTTCCGTGGTCGAAGTTTTCGCACATGTTCTTCAAGCCGGCCGCGGCTTTCGAGAAGAGAGCATCCAAGGCCAATGGTTCAGCTCAGAACTTGCCGACGCTGACCCGTGACGATCCCGAACAACAGAAACGACATTCCATGGAGCTGTTGCAAAAAGCTCCGATGCAAATGGGACTTGGCATCAAGCGCGAAGCGCCACGCCACTATTAGAAAAAAGTTTTACAGCCAGGGAGCCGACTAATGCCAACCTTCGTCTATATGACAAGGTGCGACGGATGCGGACACTGCGTCGACATCTGTCCCTCGGACATTATGCACATCGATCCGACGTATCGTCGCGCTTACAACATTGAACCAAGCATGTGCTGGGAGTGCTACTCCTGCGTCAAGGCTTGCCCGCAGAATGCGATCGACGTGCGCGGATATGCCGACTTCGCCCCGCTCGGTCATAGCGTTCGCGTCATCCGTGACGAGGAGAAAGGCACGATCGCCTGGAAGATCAAATACCGGAACGGCACGGAAAAGAATTTCCTGTCGCCCATCACCACCAAGCCCTGGGGAACGGCGATCCCGAAGCTCGCCGACGTTCCCGCGCCCAGCCAGGACATGCGCGACAGCCAGTTGCTTTACAACGAGCCAAAGTGGATCCGCATGGATGACGGCGGCTTGCATACCCTTCAGGCAGCCGGTCTCAAGCTGAAGAAAGGCGTGTATTACTGATGGCTTACAAAACGATTGTCGAAGACAACATCGACATCCTGGTCGTCGGCGCCGGCCTCGGCGGCAGCGGCGCCGCCTGGGAGGCCAGGTTTTGGGGTCAGAACAAAAAGATCGTCATTGCCGAGAAAGCGAATATCGATCGCTCCGGCGCGGTCGCACAGGGTCTGTACGCCATCAACTGCTACATGGGCACCCGGTGGGGCGAAAACAAACCGGAGGACCACGTCCGCTACGCTCGTATCGATCTGATGGGACTCGTGCGCGAAGACCTGCTGTTCGACATGGCCCGCCATGTCGACTCCACGGTGCACCAGTTCGAAGAGTGGGGCCTGCCCATCATGAAGGACCCGAAAACCGGGCGCTATCTGCGTGAGGGGCGATGGCAGATCATGATTCATGGCGAGTCCTACAAGCCCATCGTGGCCGAGGCCGCCAAGAAATCCGCGGACAAAGTGTTCAATCGGATCTGCGTCACCCACCTGCTGATGGATGAAAGCAAGGAGAACCGGGTCGCCGGTGCCGTCGGCTTCAATGTGCGCACCGGCAACTATCACGTCTTCAAGTCCAAGACCGTGATCTGCGGTGCGGGTGGGGCTTCCAATATCTTCAAGCCGCGTTCGGTGGGCGAAGGGTCCGGCCGTACCTGGTATGCGCCCTGGTCGTCCGCGTCTGCCTATGGGCTCATGATCGACGCCGGCGCCAAGATGACGCAGATGGAAAATCGCATCGTGCTGGCGCGTTTCAAGGACGGCTACGGCCCGGTCGGCGCCTATTTCCTGCACCTGAAGACCTATACGCAAAATTGCCTGGGCGAGGAGTACGAATCCAAGTGGTTCCCTGACCTTCAGAAGATGGTCGGCAAGGAATATCTGGATCCGGAAGTTTCACACTTGACCCACAGGCCGATCCCGACCTGTCTGCGCAACCATTGCATCATCAGTGAAGTGAATGCAGGCCGCGGCCCCATTCATATGGTGACCATGAAGGCCTTCCAGGATCCTCATCTGGAAGAGGTCGGCTGGGAGAACTTCCTCGGCATGACCATCGGCCAGGCGGTCCTCTGGGCGTCGACCGACGTGGACCCCAAGAACGAGAACCCCGAACTGACCACATCCGAGCCCTACGTCATGGGCTCGCATGCGACCTGCTCGGGCGCCTGGTGCTCGGGTCCCGAGGACGTTTCTCCGCCCGAGTATTTCTGGGGCTACAACCGCATGACGACGATAGAAGGTCTGTTTGGCGCCGGTGACGCGGTCGGCGGCACGCCGCACGCCTTCTCATCTGGCTCGTTCACCGAGGGCCGTCTCGCCGCGAAGGCTGCCTGCAAATATATCGACGACGGCAAGGGCGAAGGCATCGTCGTATCCAACGAGCAGATCAACCGCCGCAAGAAGGAAATCTACAAGCCGCTGGAGCACTACAAGATCTACCGCAACGAGATCGTGGCCGGCGATGTCAACCCGCACTACATCAATCCGAAGCAGGGCCTAGATCGTCTGCAGAAGCTCATGGACGAATATTGCGGCGGAGTGACGGTCAGCTACATGACCAACGAGAAGCTCCTGAATATCGCGCTCAAGAAGCTCAAGGTCATGGAGGAAGATCTCGAGAGTCTGGCCGCGAAGGATATTCACGAATTGCTGCGCGCGTGGGAGCTGAAGCACCGGCATCGCGCCGCTGAGTGCGTTACGCAGCACACGCTGTTCCGCAAGGAGACTCGCTGGCCGGGCTACTACTACCGCGGCGATGCCATGAAGGTGGACGACGCAAACTGGCACGTACTGACTGTTTCGCGCCGCGATCCGAAAACCGGTGAATACACCATGGAAAAGGCGCCTTGTTATCACCTGGTCGGTGACGGCGAGTAGCTCCTAAAGTCACAGAAAGCTGCGCGTGAACATTGTGGAAAGAACTGATGAGGAGATACAGGCCATCGCCGACCCCTTGTGGCGCGACCTTGTGAAAAATTCCAACGAAGGCAAATACGGTGAATTCGTCCAGAATTTTTCCAGTGACTTGGCGCGCGCCATGAATCAAGTTGAGGCTGGCCACCAGTTCGCAAACAGCGAACTGGCCCGAAACCTGTCCGGGCATTTCGACTATCTCGGCATTATCCGCAGAGGCGAACACGTAACGGTTCTGTACCGGCAACGGAGCAGCAAGAAAGCGGGTGAATGGCTTGGCAGACTTGTCCTCGGCTATGAAAATGAAAAGGTCAGGATTTTCGGTGCGTCTATCTTCTGACCAGTGGATTCGACATGAGTGAAACCATTCAAGACGGCAAGTTTGTCGGGCTGACCTACAAGGTGACCGACAAAAAATCGGGCCATGTTCTCACCATGGTGGAATTCCCGTTGGGCTATATTCACGGACACAATGAAATTCTCGCCCCTTCCGTCCATATGGAACTGGAGGGCAAGTCCGCAGGCGACGTCATCGATGTGCCGATCGACGGCAATCAGATTTTCGGCCCCAGAGACGAGTCGCTGGTTTTTACCGATAAGATCGACAACGTTCCCGAGGAGTATCGGCAGCTCGGCACCTCCATCCTCATGGAAAATGATAGGGGCCAGACCCGCAGCTTTCTCGTGACGCGGATCGACGACGAGACACTGACCGTCGACGGCAATAATCCGCTTAGCGGCAGAGAGGTCGTCTTTTCGCTTAGGATAGTGACTGTGCGCGACGCGACCGACGAAGAGACAAAGGCGGGCGGGGCGATCGTCGCCGAGGCGGATATCGACCCGTCACTCATGCGAGCTGTTTGAATGGCGTCGGACAAATTTCGGCTTCACGGCAAAAGGTGACTTATGAGCGAGACAAAACCCACCACCCCCACCAAAGTTCCTGACGGACATGCGCGCTTCCTAACGACACGTCAGAAACCGGCAACTGAGAAGGGGTTTGTTGGTTTCGAAACCGTCTGGGAACAGTTCCAGAAGGAAGCCGAATACAAGACCCCAAAGAAGCCGTAGGCTGCCATGTCGACGCTTGTCCCGCCGCACGGCTCCGAATCCGTGAAGCCGCTGTTGCTGCCGGAGGCGGAGCGGGCCGAGGAGCGCAAGCGCGCCGGGACGCTGAAAAAAATTCCGCTCGATTCGCGCGCAGTCTCCGACGTGTTCATGCTGGCCATGGGCGCCTACACGCCGCTCGACGGCTTCATGGGGCACGATGATTGGCGCGGGTCTTGCGTGGACATGAAGCTGGCCAGTGGCCTCTTCTGGCCGATCCCCATCACGCTTCCCGTCAGCAAAGACCTTGCCGACAGCATCCATGCTGAAGAGGAGGTCGCGCTCGTCGACGCCGAGACCGGCGACATACTTGCTGTCATGCAGGTTCGCGAGAAGTATTCGATCGACAAGAAATTCGAGGCCGAGCACGTCTATCGCACCACCGATCCGAAGCATCCGGGCGTGGCGAAGGTCCTGGAGCAGGGCGCTGTCAACCTGGCAGGCCGCGTCACGGTGCTGAGCGAGGGCGAGTATCCTGCCAGATATCCGGACCTCTATATCCGCCCCGCCCAGTCGCGGGCCATGTTTCTCGAGCGCGGCTGGTCGAATGTCGCGGCCTTCCAGACCCGCAATCCCATGCACCGCAGCCACGAATACCTGGTGAAGATCGCGGTTGAGGTGATGGACGGCGTTTTCATCCATCAGGTGCTGGGCAAATTGAAAGCGGGCGACATTCCGGCTGATGTCCGAACCCGCGCGATCCAGGCGATGATCGACAATTATTTCCGCCCGGGCACGGTCATCCAGGCGGGCTATCCGATCGAGATGCGCTACGCCGGCCCGCGCGAAGCGCTGCTGCACGCTTTGATCCGCCAGAACTTCGGCTGCTCGCATCTGATCGTCGGGCGCGACCATGCCGGCGTCGGCAGTTACTACGGCCCCTTCGACGCCCATCACATCTTCGACCAACTGTGGCCTGGCGCGCTTCTGACCAAGCCTTTGAAGATCGACGTCACGTTTTACTGCCGGAAGTGCTATGGCATGGCGACGGCGAAGACCTGTCCGCACGATCCGAAGGACCACATTTCAATTTCCGGCACGCAGCAGCGTGAGATGCTCTCGACGAATGCCGAGATCCCGCCCGAGTTCAGCCGGCCGGAGGTGGTGGCGATCCTCAGGGAGTATTACGCGGGCCTGAAATCGGCAGGCTAGTCTCGAGCATCATGATCATCGCGCAAATCTCCGACACCCACATAGCGCTGGATACGCCCGACGCCGATCAGAGAATACGCGATTTCGAACGCACGATAGCGGACATTAACGCGCTCGATCCGGCTCCCGACGTGATTGTTCACACCGGAGATATCGTTCATAACGGGCGGCCGGAGGAATACGCCGAGGCCGTGCGCATCCTCGCGAAGGCGAATGCGCCAGTCTATGTCATCCCTGGTAACAAGGACGACCGGGCAAATTTGCGCGCGGCTTTTTCTCCGCGCGGTTATCTTAAGCCGGGGTCCGACTTCATCGAATATTCGGTCGAGGACTATCCGGTTCGGTTGATCGCGGTCGACACCCTGAACACGCAGAGCAACAAAGGAGACTTTTGTCCCGCGCGGGCGAAACATCTGGTCGATCTGATTGGTGCCGAAACCAAAAAGCCCATTGCGGTTTTCGCGCACCATCCGCCGTTCGAGGTTCTGGTGGGACCAAATCCCCTCAATTTCGAGACGCCAGAGATGATGGCGAGGCTGCGCGGAGCCTTGCAGCACTGCGGGCGGATTGCCGCCGTTTTCAGCGGGCATGTCCACCGTCCCGCGGAAGGTCATGTCGGCAACATTCCGGCGATTGTGGTGCCGTGCATCGCAACGACTTTGCGCAAAGGCGAGTATCCGGCCCACATGAAGCAGCGTCCGGTCTATTACATTCACGGTTTCGACGCCGATGGGAGCTTTACCACCGCAGCGCGGATTGTCGGAGTAAGGCCGTCGACCGCATCGGCGCAGAACGCCCCGGCATCGCCAACGGCGGTCGGGTGAAGGCGACTATACGCATCCTCTGATTGATTGAATTTTGCGGCGACGCGCGCTTTGCAGCGCAAACTATGTCGAATTTTCCACCAAATTAGGCCGCGTCGATAACATCATAGAGGTAACAAGAGAGATTTATTGCTACCTTCCGCTAAGGTCGGAGAATAATAATAAATCCCGCGGGCGCTCTCGATGGATTGCGCTCCGTGCGGTTGCCAGGGAGGCGACGATGGAACGGCCGGAATCCGTTATCTATGACGAGAAGGCGCGGCGCATGGTCGAGGAAATGACCATGGCCGAGGCCCGGCACATTGCCGAGCGCAAGGCGCAAACAGCAGAATGCGACTGTAAAGACGGGATGTTCCCGCGCGAGGGCATGACCGATCGCCGCAAATTTCTGTTTGCGGCGGGTTCGATGGCTGGCGCTGCTATCGGTTCGACGATGGCACAGGCCGCCGAGCAGGCGCCACCGGGCGCCGTGCATTTCAGCGTGCCTGATGATCCTACCAAGGAGCAGGGGCGCGCTGTCGCGGCTGACGGCGGCTATGGCTCTCGCTCGCAGTTCGAGACCGAAGTGCGATGGCGCTTTCCAACTGCGAACGAGAACACTTCCTGGAGCATGACGCCGCTCGACAAGTCGCTTGGAAACCTAACGCCATCGGGGCTGCACTTTGAGCGCCATCACGGCGGCATACCGACGATCGATCCGGCCAAGCACACCCTGATCGTGCACGGGATGGTCGACACGCCGAAGAAATTCACCATGGCGGACATCAAGCGGTTCCCGTCGGTGACGCGCAAACATTTTATCGAATGCTCCGGCAATGGTTTGACCGAATGGAACAAGCCGACGCTGAAAACCGTGCAGGGCACGCATGGTCTGCTCAGCACATCTGAATGGACCGGCGTGCAGTTTGCGACTTTCGCGCGCGAAGTAGGTCTTAAGGAGGGTTCGACCTGGGTATTGGCGGAAGGCGCCGATGCGGCGGTGATGACGCGCAGCATTCCGATGGAAAAAATGCTGAAGGACGCGCTTATCGTTTATGGGCAGAACGGCGAGGCCTTGCGGCCCGAGCAGGGCTATCCGCTGCGGCTGTTGCTGCCAGGCTTCGAGGGCAACACGCACATCAAATGGCTGCGCCGCCTCGATGTGAGCGACAAGCCCTTCATGACGCGCGAAGAGACATCGAAGTACACGGATTTGCTCGGTGACGGTAAAGCGCGCCAGTTCAGCATGGATATGGAAGCAAAGTCGGTGATCACCTTCCCATCCGGTGACATGAAGTTGCCGGGTCCCGGCTTTTACAACATCACCGGTCTGGCATGGACCGGCCGCGGCCGCGTGCAGCAGGTTGACGTCTCGGTCGACGGTGGGAAGACCTGGTATCCTGCACAATTGCAATCGATGCCGGAGCAGGTCTGCACCGTGCGCTTCGCCTTCCCGTGGATATGGGACGGCAAGCCGGCGGTGCTGCAAAGCCGCTGCACCGACGAGACCGGCTACGTACAGCCAACGCTGAAGCAATTGATCGCCATCCGCGGATCGAACGGTCCGTTCGGGTCGATCTATCACCTCAACGCCATCCAGAGCTGGGCCGTCAACGAAGCCGGGGATGTCACCAATGTGCACGCTTAAAAGCATTCTGGGCGGGGCGCTCATCGCTTCCGCGTTGTCGTCCGCCGCCGTCGCGCAATCCTCGCAGATCCGCTACGGTTTCGGCGCTGATGTCAGCCCGCAGGAACTGGCGAAATATTTCGCCATCCCGCCGGATGGCCACGGCCTGCCGCCGGGCAGCGGCACCGCCGCGGCTGGCGCCAAGGTATATGCAGATACCTGCGCCGCCTGTCATGGCGACAAGATGCAGGGCAACCCGGCCAAGGGCATCGGCGGCGACCGCCTCACCGGCGGCCGCGGCTCGCTCGCGACCAAGACGACGATCAAGACGGTCGAGAGCTATTGGCCCTACGCCACCACGTTGTTCGACTATGTGAAACGAGCAATGCCATTCAGCGCGCCAGGCTCGCTCAAGGACGACGATGTCTATGCGGTCGTCGCCTATATCCTGTCGGAGGCTAAAATCATCAAGCCGACCGACACGATGAACGCTCAAACGTTACCGAAAGTCGCGATGCCGAACAAAGACGGCTTCATACCGGACAGCCGGCCGGAGCTTTCGCTCTACCGCTGACGAACCGATAGGCGTCCGAAGGCTGGTACTTAGCGGACGTTCGATTGCCTTCGCTTGCGGTCGCAATACCGTGCGCGCCTTTGCGTTGGAATTGGACGTCACGCCGCCTGACTTGCGGCTCCGCTCTGCGCTAGAGGCCGTCTTTTACATTTTAGTCTGAAATATGTGGCTTTTCATTCAGCACGAAATTCAGAAGTGCCTTTTGAACCTTTAGGTGGCCGTTGTATTCGATCAAACCTAATTTTCGAAACTTGTTCATGAATACATTGACGCGCGAGCGCGTTGTCCCGATCAATTCGGCGAGTGTCTCCTGGTTCACCTTGACCGGGAGCGGCTCTGAACCGGCGTCGTTGCCGTAATTGGCCAACAGGAGAAGGGCGCGTGCGAGCCGCATCTCGCTGGAATTGAACAATTGGTCGACAAGGTCCGCTTCAACTTTTGCGGTCCGCGTCAACAGGTGAGCGAGAAAATAGTCGGCAAACTCCGGCTCGCTGTGCAGGAGCCGCACCACGGTCTCCTTCTCCACGCGCACAATTTCGCACGCCGTCAATGCCTGCGCCGAAGCCAGGCGGAAGGGAACTCCGGTCATGGCGCCCTCGCCACAAAATTCGTCAGGTCCCCGGATTGCAACAACCGCTTCCTTTCCGCGCTCGGAAACGACTGTCACTTTGACCTTTCCGTGATGGATATAAAAAACAGAGCCCGCCGGCTCTCCCTGGGCATAGAGAATCTGGCCCACCTGATATTTGCATGTAGTCGGCGGCGTAGTCTGCCGCGCGAAGAATTGCATGAGGTTCATGGCCCTACTCCATGACCTTTTCAATATACAGTCTGGTATTGTATTTTCTCCCATAAGTTGTGGCAAGTTAATGTTTACAATCGCATGTTGCATGAAGATTATGGGGCTAAAACGACCAGCGGTTACGTCGGTAACGAGTTGTCGTGCAAGCAGTCACTAGCGGCCACGAGCGTCGACGCGGTTATTTTCTCAAAATGCGAATCGCCCAGCGCGGCATGATTTCGGCAGAGTGTAGCGTGACCTTCGTAAATAGCGGCGGCGGGACCTCGCCCGGTGCGAAATCGACGCGTATCAATTGCTGGGTATCCACGGGTGCGAAGGCGCGCTGGAATTCCCGGGGAAGAGCCGCTGCGACCGGCTCGACGCGAGCAATCCTGCCCCTGGCTGTTCGCCATCCGATCTTGATTTGCACCTCGTCGCCAATCGCTACGTCATAGACCGCTCCGGTCGGCACGTAGCCAACGACAAATCGCTCCTCGCCATACAACTCGATGATTGCGTCGCCCGGGCGCGTAACGGAGCCCTGGTCGGCGACAATACGGCTGACGACGCCGTCGATCGGAATGCGCAGCCGCCCGTTATCGTACAGCTTGCGAAGATCGACGACCGCCGCTTCGGCATCGGCCAAGGCGGCGCTGAGTGCGTGAAGTTCGCCCTCAAGAACGGGCTTCTCGGCTTTCAGAACCTCCAAATCCTGGGAGCTGCGATATTCCATGTCGATGGCAGCTGTCCGTTGATTGAGTGTCAGGCCCCCTTGCGACTGGAGTGTCTCGAGGGCCTTTCGCGTGTCGGTGGCGACTTCCTGGCGGTTATGCGCAAGACTGAGCAGTCCATTGACCACCGAACTGCGGATGTTCAGCTCTCCCCGTCGCGTTTCGCGTGCTGCGATGTCGGCAGTGAGGCGCGCAATCGCTTCGGTAACGTTCTGCGATGATACGATCGCGCCAACCTGGCCCTTTTTAACGCTCTCGCCTTGGTGCACCAGGATGTCTCGTACCGTGACCGGGAATTCGGCAGCGACGACACCGGGCTTGCCAAGCACGAGGCCCTCGCTTTGCAAGTAGAAAAGGCTGCCGAAGAAAAAATCGATCAACCAAATTGCCGAAGCTAAAACGCCTGCAATGTATAGCCAGCGAATCACCGACAAACGGTGCGCTCGTGGCTGAATAGGTGGCGCGTGGGCCTCATGTCGCCGCTTCAGAAATCGCATCACACGATCTCCACTTGGCGCATGACACGCACTGGAACATATGGGTCGCGATAGGAGCTGTGGAAGATAAGTTCCTGTGCAATTGCGACGATGCGGATAATCCGCATCAGTGTGAGCTGCAAAATCGTGTAGAGCGGAAAATAGAGTATGAGCGAAAATGGTGTTCGGATTCCAATCGCCAAGGCGGCTGCGAAGGATAATAGATTAAGAACCATCAAGCCGATCAGCGTGGCCCCGACAATAGTCGCTGCGAGATCACCATAAAAGGAGAACAGCCAGACCAGATAGACAGGAAAGGCGAGTGCGAGCAGGACCTGAAAGCCGAGCACGTCGGCGAGCGCAACGACATTGATAAAACGAAACGTGGATTGTCGCGGATCCAGAGCGCCGCGAAACTTGCGCATCCAGATGGTGACGAGGCCGCGATCCCAACGAAGCCGCTGCGAAATTAGTGCCGTAACGGTCTCGGGCGCATCGGTCAGCGCATAAGCGTCCGGAGCGAAGGCAATGTGCCAACCCGCGCGACGCAGCTTCATCGTCAGATCGGCATCCTCACCAACTTCGACGTCTTGTCCGCCCACTTGCTTGAGTGCTGCAGTCCGAAACGCACCAAACGCGCCCGATACGATCGATAGTATGCCGAGCGCGTCCTGGATACTGCGGCCGAGCGAAATGCTGACGGCATATTCGATAGCCTGACAACGCGTAATGAGGCTGGCGTTTGTGTTGCGGACCCCGAGATTGCCGCTGACGGCGCCAACACGCGGGTCTCCGAAATATCCGATCATTTCTGCAAAGGCGCTTCGATCGAAAGTCGTATCGATGTCGGATATAACGACGATATCGCCAGTGCAGACGGAAATGCCCAAATTGACGGCGGCGCTTTTGCCACCGCGTTGATTAAGCCGCAAGACCTTGTCAATCTGGCCTTTGCGCTGCAAGCCTCGCGCCACATCGAACATTCGGTCTGTCGAGCCGTCGTCGACGACAATCACTTCGATGACGCCAAGTTCGGACAGGATTGTCTGTTCGGCCAGCCCTTCGATACAGCTGCGCAGCGGCTTGGCCTCATTGTGGCCGGCAAGAATGACGCTAATGGTGAAATCGGTCCGCGCGGGTGGTTTTGCTCGTGCCCACAGCCTCGTCGTGTTGATGATCACGGCGCCGATCGTATAGCGGGGGATTTCAAAAATAATCGTGTACCAGAACAGAAACACCAAACTCGTTAGGTCAAGCGAGCGGATGAAGGACAACGACTGCATTGTCGTCATGCTGTCGCGAAGAGGTCGATGATTGCGTTCCCTTCGGCGACTTCGACAGTCAGCTCGAGACGAGCTTCAGTATCGTGCACGGTTTTCCGAATTCGGTCCTCGAGGCGGCGGACCCCGGAGTCGGTTATTGCCGCCAATCCAATAAATACGAATCTGCCGCCACTGATTCCGACGAAATCGCGCGGCCGCACCGTCTTCACGATCATATCGACGGCGCGTCGGAAGACGGCCTCCACGGCGACCAGGCCTCGCTCGCGGCGAATGGCGTCAAGGTTCGGAAATGAAATCCGCGCGACCGAAAAAGTCTGCTGATATTGCTGCGCCACACGCATTTCCTGCATGGCGAGCAACTGAAATTCGCGCGGAGAATAGGCGCGCGGTGCTTGATCGAGCAGGGGAGAGAACTCGGACTGCGGCAGCCGTCCCTCATACTGGGCTCCCAAACCGCTGTCGGTGAGATCGTAGTGGTACCAGTCGGTCGCGGCGGCGCCTTCGGCGGGCATCACTGCAGAGCAGTCCAGACAGACGAAGTTGGTGCTCGGCATCGAATTCCGTGCGCTGCAGCCGCGGCATAGGGCGATCTTGCCGGGCTTGCCGTAGTCGACGCCGAGATGACGCAACTCGCGGCGACATTTGGGGCAAATCAACAGATCGTCCTGGATGTAATGAGATTCCGCTTCCTGGCAGCCGCACCGGTAGTGGTGAATAAGGATTTCTTCGAAAAGATCGGAGCTGCCGCATGCGGGGCAGGCCTCATAGACATTCAGGCGAGCCGAGGCGCATTTGCCGCAGGCGTGCGTGCGCATGAAATGCTGCCGTTTGAGTAAATCCTGGTTGGCGAGAACTTCCAGGTGTTGGCGCACGCCCGGACCTGTACCAACAAGCGGGTACTGTATCGTGACCGGATTACGCGGAGCGAAGGTGGCCTTGGCCGCCGTGGAGCGCGAATAGATAAGACGAAGGATCGTCATTCCGGTGCGATCTTGCACCTGCGCTCGAAAGGGAAATTCGCCGAGCCGGCGCCAGACCGGCGCAAGGATTTTCTGCATTTCTTTCGCGCTATCAGTATTGAGAAGCGAGCCCGCGAAATCGCTGCGTACCGGATGATTGCTAACGAAATCGACGATCGGCAGGGCCGGATCGGGCGCCCGCGCAAGAACTTCCGTAAGTTCGCCGACATCAATCTGCTTGAGCAGAACAATGCCGTCGCAGTCATCCCCTATGGTCCCTTCGAAGTTTAATCCGGGGACATCCGGCGCGGGGCCTCCAAGGACGATAAACTGCCGCTCCGCCGGTGCTGATGGGACGAGCGTTGCCTCATCGCGGTACCGTACATTTGCAACTGTCATTGTGGCTTGATCACTCATTCGAATGCCGCCGTCGTCTGCACCGGCGCAACCCTCCACAATCGGCCACGGCCGGACCGGCGGCCGTGGCACGAAATAAAGAACCGGATTTGCAAAACCAGCGGGCCTATTTGATTGGCACGATGTAAGTTCTGGTCTGATTGCACCTGGCACAAACGAACGTATGTCGCTCCATTCGATCATTGATTGCGTGTGGCACGACAGCTGCGAGGATCATGCCGGTGCCGCAAGCGGGGCAACGCGTTGTCTGGTCTATTGTGCCAGGCTGGACCATTGTATTCCCGCTCAATCGCTAATCGAAGTAATGACAGTCGAACGTTGCTCCCATCGTAGACCGTACGAAAAGGAATCAGTTCTGCCCGCAAAGTGCTCAGACGCGGGCTTCGATGTTTGCCTGCATCAACGCGTCGGTCTTAACGCCATCGAGCCGATCAGCCGAATATTTCGTTACGCGCATGCGGTCGAGCACAAATAGCCGGATGGCAGAGGAAAGGTTGCTTTGCTGGCGAGCCAGGTTAATTGCAGCCACAACTTTCGACAAAGTCATGTGCTCGCCATGCGCGATCTCTTTCAAGCAGCTCCAAAATGGATCCTCAAGACTCACGCTGGTCTTGTGGCCGTCGATGACGATGGAGCGCTTGACGATTTTCGACTTCATGAGCTTTTCCTTTTGCAAGGGCGTGCACTCAATTCGCCGATCGGTTTTCTGCGTCCGATCATCGTCGACTGGGTGCCGGCCAAATGGACGTCAAAGGTCATCGCGCCAGCGATTTGCAAGGGACCTTGATTGAAGGTCGCCTTCTGCTGCCCATTCTGGGTACGGGTATTTTCGTACGCACTTGGATTTGGAAACGTTTGGCGCAACGAATGATTCGTTTTTACCTTCGACATCAGCGGCGCGCTGTATCAAATTGCACAGCGCGAAAAATGCACGTGGTAGTATTGTGCAGGTATTCAATCGCGTGCGGTGGCCAGATACGTCGGCGGCGGACTAGCCGAACTAATGCCTTCGATGAAATCGCAAAGGCGAAAATAGAAAAGTCCTTGTCCTGTCGCGCTATTGGATGACACCCCTGGTCGTTCGATGTTTAGGCAAGCCAATTTAACTGTTCATAGACGATAACAACGAAAATCGAATTTTAACGCGCGCTTTGCATTGCTGCGGCCATGGCTGCATCTTTCAACGCGAGATAAGCGAACTCGTCGCGCTCGGTCTTCTGCCCGACCGGATGGCTGCGGAGCGTCTAGCGGCGCCGGGAATGAGCGCAAAGCCCTGGCCGTGTCGGAAGACGGTTGTTATGTGGTCGAAACGGCCTTCCGGCCGGCTGCCTGGTTTTTGACGACCTCATCTCGGCTCGATCACACGGCGAATGTCCACTTTGGATCATTAGCCGACATTCCGACAAGTCCACGCATTTATTTTGTGGCATTCAAAATCGTCGTTACGCCAGTGGCATTTTATTCCATCGATGACTCATAATTGTCATTATGGAATTGCGGCATCTTCGGTATTTTGTGGCGGTTGCGGAAAAACTGCATTTCTCGCGTGCAGCTGAGCAACTCAATATTTCGACGCCAACACTCAGCCACCAGATTCAGGCGCTGGAGACGATGCTTGGGGCGCAGCTTCTGTCGCGCAAGAAGAAAAGCGCCGTGTCGCTGACCCAGACCGGCAAGCGGTTTCTTGAAGAGGCCCGCGCAACACTGAGACAAGCCGAGAATGCCGAGCTTGTCGGAAAACGAGCGGCCCGTGGCGATATCGGTTCAATAGCTTTGGGCTACATATTATCGGCAAGCTGTATTGGTTTGCTGCCGGAACTGATCGCGGCGTTCAAAAAAGGAAATCCAGGCGTTTCAATGCAGATAACACGCATGGAAACCTTCCCGCAATTGAAAGCAATTGTCGAGGGAGACCTCGATATTGGCTTCATCAGGGCGCCGCAGCGATATCCGGCCGAACTTACAGGGTTCGTCGTTGATCGCCACCCTTATTACGTTGCAATTCCGGAAGGGCATCCGTTGGCCAGGCGGAAGCAAATTACGCCAGCCATCCTTGCGAAGGAAAGATTTGTGTCCGGTCCCCTTGAAATGGATGTTGGTTTTTGGGGAAACTTGGGTGCCATATCGAAACCCGGGCAATCGCTTCATATTGCCGAAAGAACGGCAGACATTTTTTCCCTTCTGACTCTTGTTGCGGCTGGTGTCGGGCTCGGAATTATCTCGGCTCCCATGCAAAACGTCGCAATTCCTGGTGTTGTATGTCGGAAAATAACCGGGGCTCTGCAAGAAGCTGAGATTGCAGTAGTTTATCGAAAGAGCGAAAGTGCACCGGCCGTAAAATCATTCATCCAACGGCTCCGAACAAAAGTGCGCGCGCGTGTCTGACGTCAACAGGTCGCTTTGATGACATCGCTATCGAACTCTGGAGATCGTCGCCGTGCATGATGCAGGCGTACGCCTTCCGCTTCTGCTTCAGCCAATCCCGTTACGCGGGATCTATGCGCGCAATCGCATCATTGTTTCTCCGATGTGCCAATACGAATCGAGAAACGGGGGGCCCACCGATTGGCACCTCGTTACTCTCGGAAAGTACGCCATCGGCGGCGCAGGCATTGTGTTCACGGAAGAAACCGCGGTGGAAGATCGCGGCCGTAAAACGTACGAATGCGCTGGGATATATTCTGATGACCACGTTCCAGCCTATCGGAGAATTACCGATTTCATTCGCGGCCAGGGCGCGATTCCGGCCATTCAATTGGGGCATGCGGGGCGGCGCGCATCCAGCGATGTTCCGTGGAACGATTTCAAGCCTCTTGATGAAAGCGATGCGACGCGCGGATTAAAGCCGTGGGTCGGCGTGTCATCGAGTGCGATCCCGGCTTCTCGCGCGGGTTCATCGGTACCAATCGCAATGTCAGCGAGTGATATCCAGGAGATGATTGGGGTATGGCGCGAAGCCGCTCTTCGTAGTGTCGATGCGGGTTTCGATATTTGCGAGATCCACGGCGCCCACGGGTATTTGATTCATCAGTTCCTCAGCCCTCTCGCAAACCGGCGTAACGATGCCTACGGCGGCGATTTGAAAGGCCGCATGCGGTTTGCCCTCGAAATTACAGAGGCAGTGCGAGCGGTGTGGCCACAAGACCGGCCGCTGTTTTTCCGTTGCTCAGCGACGGATGGTCCTGAAGGACGCTGGTCGATGGACGATACAATCGTACTTGCGCGCGAGCTGTCGTATCGCGGCGTTGATGTCATAACTTGTTCGTCTGGGGGAATAGGCGGACCAATCAATACTGAAATCGTGCCGCGTGTGCCTGGTTATCACGTTCCTTACGCAGAGCGTGTGCGAAGGGAGGCGGGCATCAAATCTGTCGCCGTAGGGCTGATCACCGAGGCGCGACATGCGGAGCAGATACTTGACGCCGGACAGGCTGATTTGATTGCGCTCGCACGAGAGCTTCTCTTCGATCCCCACTGGCCCCTTCATGCCGCGAAAGAATTGGGAATTGAGAACTATCTCGACATTCTTCCGCGCAGCCTTTCCTGGTGGCTAAAGCGGCGGGAGGTCGTGCGCGGATTGAAGCCAAATTGAAACATGGGCTCTTAAAGAGCTAGTTATTTTCTGCAACGGAGAAAGTCATGTGGCGCCGCGCGGTGGGAGCCCTTCTTACGATTGCTGTATTGTTCGTCCACCAATCTGCGTGGGCGCAGTATCCGACAAAGCCGGTACATATCGTCGTTCCCTATCCCGCAGGCGGCGCAGTCGATGCCTTCGCGCGCACTTTATCGCAGCGTCTTTCTGACTTGTGGGGCCAACAGGTGGTCGTGGACAACCGGGCTGGCGCAAGCACGATGATTGGGGCCGAACAGGTCGCGAAGGCACCGGCGGATGGTTATACGCTTCTGCTGACCGCGGAGCTGACCTTGGTTACGGTCCCGCATCTGCATGAAAAAATCCCCTACGATCCGCTCAAGGATTTTGCACCGATCACCGCGCTGGTTTCTGCAACTCAGGCACTGGTCGCCAACCCCTCGCTACCGGTGAATACGGTCAAAGACCTCGTCGCGCTCGCAAAATCCAAGCCGGGCGAACTAACTTATGGGTCATTCGGCATAGGCTCCACGGGGCATCTTAATATGGAGATGCTCCAGGCCATGACGGGCGTGCGCTTCAACCACATTCCCTACAATGGCGCCGGGCCGGCGATGACGGACGTCATCGGGGGCCATATCGGGTTCATGTTTGCGGCGCTCAGCATTGTCCAGGGCAATGTCAAGGCGGGCAAATTGCATATGATTGGCGTTGGAAGCGATCACCGCAGCAGCGAGTTTCCGCAGGTGCCGACCATCTCAGAATCCGGTGTGCCAGGATTCGAAGCAAAGTCCTGGTTTGGCTTGGTGGCACCGGCCGGCACCCCGCCGGATATCATCAAAAAGATCAATCAGGATGTCGCGAAAATCATTACTGATAAGGCTTTCGCCAAAGAATATCTCGCTACTCAAGGCTTGGAGCCCATCCTCGGAACGCCTGAACAGTTTGCCGCGTTTATTCGATCCGAGACGATCAAGTGGGGCAAAGTTGTCAAAGACGCAAATATAGCGGTCTCGAAGTAGCACCCGTCGAGTGGCTGCGAGTCAGGGTCGGGCTTTTGCTTTGAGCCTCTGATCGAGGCGGTTCATGTCGACGATCATGCGCTCATGCGTTCCGTAGCCGATCGGTTCGATTTCATCGCGAGCGCTCACCTTAAACTCAATGCGGCGACCGTCGACTTTGGTAACTTCGGCTTCGGCCGTAATTCGGTGCCCTGCCGGGGTCGCTGCAATGTGACGGACATTGACAAGTGTGCCGACAGCGCTTTCTTCAGGGTCGAGATAGTCTCGCACGGCGTTGAGGGCAGCGTTTTCCATCGCAGTTACCATCATCGGCGTGGCAAACACGCGTGGTAGCGCAGCGTCCTTGAACTGATTGGCAAGGTGCGCGGGCGTCACCGTGAGCGAGTACGTTCCCTTTGCTCCGACTGGAATCTGGCGCATCGCATTATTCCTTCATGCGGGGGACATGATTGATTGCTGGCGCAAGGATGACCAGCAGAAACCCGCACAATCCGATCGGTATGAAGGCGGAACTGGCGATGCCACTCACATCCCACGCCATACCGCTAACGACGGGCACTATGACCGCACAACTATAGCTGATGGTGAACATTGCGGCTGTCAGGCGATGCACATCATCCGGTGGACTCAACAACGGCGGTAGCGCCAGCACCAGGATCAAGATTGCTGCGGCGGCGAAACCTTGCAATGTGGCTGCCGCGACTATCCAGGGGCCGGAACCAAATACGATGCCCGCCGCTGCTATCACTTGAAGCACGCCGCAAACGACATATGGCCATGCTTTCCCTTCAAGTCGGCTCGCAAAGGCAAGCAACAGGAATGAGGCCGGCAATTGCCCGGCATTCAATCCGGACAAAGCGGCACTGATCCATTCGACTTGTCCATTGCTGCGCAAATAGTCGGGTAAGAAGGCGTTGGTTGCAAAATACGTGGCGTTCACTGTGCCAAGCATGATGCCAAGCCTCCAAATCAAGCTATTGCGCCAATTCGGCCACCAACGCCGCCTTGTCGCGGTCCCGTTTACGAGAGCTTCCTTTGGCGCAAGCGCCATCACCAGAACGGCGATAATGGCGACCGGCACGCTCCAGATCACAAAGCCCCACTGCCAATGCCCACCGGCGAGAGGCAGGACCAGTGTGAGCATCAACGCTACCGGCAGGATTTCTCCGATGAGCAGGCCGTTGGTGTAAACCGCAGTCGCAAATCCAATTCGGTGCGGTAACCACGCGCGCACAGCGGGTGGCATGCTGACCTGCATGATCGCTACGCCTGCACCCATTGCGATGGTCATGGCGTAAAGCCAGTCTATGGCCGGCAGCGCGCCGCGTAATGCGCCACCGATTGCGGTAAGGCCAAGACCGACAACCAATGCGGCGCGGATTCCGAGCCGTGCAATCAAAAGCGAACCGGGGACGGCCGCAAAAGCGAATAACATCGAAGGCAGTCCCGTTAGCACGCCGATTTGGGTCGCGCTCAGATTCAATTCGTCGTGGATGATTGGAATGACTGGTGGCACCGCCAATATCGTTAGCCGCAGGGCAATCCCCACAAGCCAAAGTAACAGTAGGGACGTCAGAAAACGCGTCTGCGAAGTGTCGCCAGCCGAATTATTCATAAAGGGCGCCGCTCTTTCCGCTCGGCGATTTCTCGGCGCACCAAGTCCGCAAGAGAGTCCACGCGAGAATCAAATTTAAATCCGCGAATGTTAAACGCGCCGGCCGCGGCCATATCCTCATCTTTATCGCCGACCAGGAAGCTGGCATCGCGATCGATTGGCCATTCGCTCGCGGCTTGTTCCAGCATACCGGGCCCGGGCTTGCGGCATCGACAGTGTACCGCCAGTGACTTGATTGTTCCTTCGGGATGGTGCGGACAATAATAGAATGCATCAACGTGGGCCCCGTGCGATGCAAGATCCTTCTGCATATGCGCGTGGAAGGATTTTACCGCATCTTCATCGTAGTAGCCGCGTGCAATGCCCGACTGGTTGGTGACAACAAATACGAAGTATCCGGCCTCATTCAGCAACCGCACGGCTTCCGGGGCTCCATCGATCCATTCGAGTTGCTCGGGTCGGTGGGCATAGCCGTGGTCAACGTTGAGAACGCCGTCGCGATCAAGAAATGCTGCCGGTCGGCGAACTTCGGTTCTCGCGGGGTATTCACCGCCTCGGCTTTTTTGGTCGGTCATTGGTTCAACGGGCTTCGCATGCCGAATTTGCTGGTGCAAGTGGCTCGGCCATGGCATCGAGCGGGCTTGCGCCTGGCTAAATTCCCCGAAAAGGACCGAGCAGCTACAGATTTCGCACGCATGGAAATAAATGAAAAGGCGTCCGAATTTGAAATAAACGATGAAATTGCACGGCCATCGCCATATCTTTTGTAGACGTGATAAAGATACCTAGAATCAAATGGGTGCCTGATGCATCTGCAGCAGCGAATTCTGGTGACCGGCGGAGCGGGCTTTCTTGGCTCGCACCTTTGCGAGCGGCTTGTGGCGCAAGGCGGGGATGTGCTTTGCGTCGATAATTTTTTCACCGGGGCCCGCAAAAATATCGAGCACCTTCTCGATCAAAAGCATTTCGAATTACAACGTCATGACGTGACATTCCCGCTCTACGTCGAGGTTGATGAAATATACAACCTCGCTTGCCCGGCTTCGCCAATCCACTATCAGCGCGACCCTGTGCAAACGACGAAGACCAGCGTGCATGGCGCGATCAACATGCTCGGCTTGGCGAAGCGGGTGAAGGCCAAGATCCTCCAAGCCTCGACATCGGAGGTCTATGGTGATCCGAACGTTCATCCTCAGCCCGAGGATTATTGGGGTCACGTCAACCCGGTAGGGCCACGATCTTGCTACGATGAAGGCAAACGTTGCGCCGAGACTCTGTTTTTCGACTACTGGCGTCAGCACAATTTGCGCATCAAGGTTGCACGAATTTTCAATACCTACGGCCCGCGTATGCACCCGAACGATGGACGTGTGGTATCGAATTTCATTGTTCAGGCATTGCTGGGCCGTGACATTACGGTGTACGGCGATGGAACGCAGACGCGATCATTCTGCTATGTTGACGATCTTATCGATGGTCTCATGCGTTTGATGGCAACAAAGGACCAAGTCACCGGCCCAATCAACATTGGCAATCCAACCGAGTTTTCGATGCTCGACTTGGCTAGCACGGTCATTGAGATGACCGGCTCCCGTTCACGCGTCGTGCACCGCCCGTTGCCCGAGAACGATCCGAGGCAAAGGCGTCCTGACATTTCGCGCGCGCAAGAAGTTTTGTCGTGGTCGCCCCGTACGCAACTTAAAGAGGGGCTGATCCGAACGATTGCGTATTTCGAAAAGCTATTGGGCGAAAATGACGTGCGGGCAGTTCTGACCGCCGACAAAAGCCTTTGATGGCATCATTCTGCTTTGCGATAGTTAGCTACGGCGCTCGGATAGCAGCCTTTGCTGTGTGATGGCTGCTTTGCCGCCGCCAAATTGACTGTTGCCCGGTCACCGGAATTTGCTACCTAAGCATTTGAAATAAGGTCCAATTAACCCGTTTGACCGGCGGGCAGAGGTTGCGCACGCGATTTGCTATTATAATTATGTATTCCGGCGTGAAGGGGACTTCGTGAACATTGCATCCACCAAGACGGTGCGGTCGGCTCCGGCCAGCGCGAAATCGGCTGATCTCACGGTCGTCGGCGGTGCTGGTCATGTTGGTATTCCGCTAGCGCTCGCGTTTGCCGAAGTCGGCCTAACAGTGAACGTCAACGACCGCAATGAGGCGGCGCTGGCGACGCTTAAATCCGGAAAGTTGCCGTTCATAGAGCATGGTGCGGCGCCGCTGTTGGTCAAAGCCCTGGCCGGCAACAAGCTGGTGTTTACTTCGTCGCCTGGCGACATTGGGCGCACCGGTCCGGTGATCATTACCATCGGCACTCCGGTCGATGAATTTCTCAACCCCGTACCGGGTGAAGTTCAGCGCTGCATCGATGGCCTCCTTCCGCATGTCACGGACGAACAATTGCTGATTTTGCGCTCCACGGTCTATCCGGGTACGACAGATTGGCTGCACGCCTACCTCAAGCGGCTGGGCCGCAAGAACAGAGTTGCTTTCTGTCCAGAGCGCGTGGTGCAGGGCTATAGCATCAAGGAATTGCGTGAAATGCCGCAGATTATCAGCGGCACGACGGCCGATGCCGAGCAGGAAGCAGGTAGTCTATTTCAAAAAATCGCGCCCGAACTCGTCATTGTCAGGCCAATCGAAGCCGAGTTCGCGAAGCTCTTTAACAACGCCTATCGTTACATCGAATTTGCGGCGACCAACCAATTTTACATGATCGCGAAATCGGCCGGTGCGGACTATCAGGCTGTCATGCGTGCGATGAAGCAAAATTATCCGCGCGCAAAAAGCTTCCCGGGGCCGGGTTTTTCGGCAGGGCCCTGTCTTCTCAAGGATACGATGCAGCTTGCCGCATTTGCGCGCAACCAATTTGGGCTGGGCCATTCAGCGATGCAGGTGAATGAGGGCCTGGTGTTGCAACTTGTCGACGATCTTAGGCATGCCTATGACATTTCAAGCATGACCGTTGGGCTGTTGGGCATGGCCTTCAAGGCCGAGGTCGATGACACTCGCGCGTCGTTAAGCTACAAACTCAAGCACGCTTTGGAGGTTTGCGCACGGGAGGTTCTCACAACCGATCCGTTCGTGACCACCGATCCCGCCATTCTCCCGCTCGATCAGGTCGTCGCTCGCAGTAACATCCTGATTTTGTGCACGCCGCACTCGGTCTATGCGAATGTCGACCTCAAAGGCAAGCCGGTGGTGGATGTCTGGGGCTTTCTTAAGAACGCAAACGTCGTGTACTAGACATGGCAGCGCGCCGCGACATTTCCGTTACCATCCGCAATAAGAGAAAGATATTCGTTGTGACGCTCGCGCAATTCAACCAGTCAAACGGCGCGAACGCGAAATGAAACCGTTACTCAAACTGACGCCCCGTCAGATACTGATTATCCTGCACGATCTAATCGCCACCGCTGCGGCGCTCATTCTCACATTCTTTATGCGCTTCGAGGGCGCGGCGCTGGATGAGCGGCTGCGTGGTCTTGAAAAATTCCTTCCGGTTTTCTTGGCCTATGCGGCGTTGGTCTATTTCATCATCGGGCTGCATCGCAACAAGTGGCGTTTCACGTCGGTTCCGGATCTCTACAATCTCTTTCGTGCCTCGACCGCACTCGCCATTTCGCTGCTCGCGGTCGACTACGTCCTATTGGCCCCGAATATTTACGGCACATTCTTCTTCGGCAAGGTCACCATCTTGCTGTATTGGCTTTTGCAAATGTTTTTCTTGGGCGGTCTGCGGATTGCCTACCGCTACCTCCACTATGCGCGAACTCTACAACGCGTAAAAATTGCGGACGCCGCATCGGTACTGGTTCTCGGCCGGGCTGCCGACGCCGAAGTATTACTGCGCTCGATTGAAAGTGGCGCGGTAAAAAAGATCTGGCCCGTGGGGGTTCTTTCGCCATCGGTAGCCGACCGCGGGCAGTCGATTCGAGGCATCCCTGTACTGGGAGACATCGACGATCTGGAACGCATCGTTTCGGATCTGGAAAGCCGTGGAAATCGCGTGACACGGCTTGTGCTTGCGCCATCAGCGCTCGCTCCGGAGGCGCGGCCAGAAGCAATCTTGATGCGGGCGCGCCGGTTGGGTCTGACCATGAGTCAGATGCCGTCGCTGGAGGCGGGCGGGCCGGCAGTTCAGTTGGCTCCGGTCGCAGTCGAAGATCTGCTGCTGAGGCCTAGCGTCAGAATCGACTATCGGCGTCTTGAAGAATTCGTGAGCGGGAAAGCGATTGTCGTCACTGGCGGCGGCGGCTCGATTGGGTCAGAAATCTGCGATCGTATCGTCACGTTCGGCGCTTCCCGCCTGCTGGTGATCGAGCATTCCGAACCGGCGTTACATGCGGTTTTGGAATCACTCAGGAACACGCACAGCGAGGCGGATATCTCCGGCCGCATTGCTGACGTCCGCGATCGGCAGCGGGTGATGAGTCTGATTGCGCAGTTTAAACCCGATATTGTGTTCCATGCCGCCGCGCTGAAACACGTGCCTTTGCTGGAGAAGGACTGGGACGAAGGTATCAAGACCAACGTGTTTGGCTCGATCAATGTCGCCGACGCGGCTGCCGCCGCTGGCGCGAGCGCCATGGTCATGATCTCGACCGACAAGGCAATTGAGCCGGTGTCTGTGCTGGGGGCCACCAAACGGTTGGCGGAAATGTACTGCCAGGCGCTCGACGACGAATTTTCCCACCATCGTGCCACCGGCCGGCAGGCGATGCGACTGATCTCGGTGCGGTTTGGAAACGTGCTTGCTTCCAATGGTTCGGTGGTTCCGAAATTCAAGGCGCAGATTGAAGCGGGCGGTCCGATCACTGTTACCCATCCGGAGATGGTCCGTTATTTCATGACCATTCGCGAAGCGTGTGATCTGGTCGTTACGGCCGCGAGCCATGCATTCGAACGGATAAACGGCGGTGTGTCGGTCTATGTGCTCAATATGGGCCAGCCGGTGAAGATCGTTGATCTTGCCGAACGAATTATCCGGCTAAGCGGACTGGAGCCTGGCCGCGACATCAAGATTGAATTCACGGGTATTCGGCCTGGCGAACGACTCCATGAAATCTTGTTTGCGCGCGAGGAAGAGACCGCCGATATCGGAATCCCTGGTATTGTCGCTGCCAAGCCGGTGCGGCCATCGCTTGAAGCCATCCGGGCATGGGTTGCGACCTTGGAACAAGGTGTCGCGCGCGGCGAGCGGACGGCAATCTATAACGTGCTGCGGGACGCTGTGCCTGAGTTTCGTGGCGAGGCAGCGTGAGGGATTTTTGAAAGTGGATCTAGCCGCATTCTTCAAAGCAGAGTTTGCCGAACACCATGACGTCGCTCGTCGAACCGAGGCAGCGTTGTCTGGCGCTTTTGCGGAACTGGTCCGCGCATGCGTCAAGTCCATTCGTGGCGGCGGCAAGCTTATGTTCTTCGGCAATGGCGGGAGCGCGGCCGACGCCCAGCATCTCGCGACGGAACTGACCATTCGCTACAAGACCAGCCGCGCGCCGATTGCCGCGATTGCATTGACGACGGACACTTCGGCTCTCACCGCCGCCGGCAACGATCTGGGCTTTGACAGCATCTTCGCCCGTCAGATCGAGGCGTTGGGTCGCGCCGGCGACATCGCCATCGCGATCTCGACATCCGGGAAAAGCGCCAACGTGATTTCGGCGTTGAAGCAAGCAAGGGCCATGGGGCTTGTCACCGCGGCCTTGGGCGGCAAAGGCGATATGACGGGCCTTGCCGATCACCTGCTGGCCGTTCCCGCCGATACGGTCGCCCGTATTCAGGAAATGCACATAACCTTGGGCCAAATGCTTTGTGGTGCGCTGGAAATTGAGCTCGGCCTGGTTCCCGCCCCGCGTTAGGGCCAACAGAGGCTCATTTTAAAGGGCAATCTTATTTTACATCGTGAAAATTGCGTTCCTTAATCTGAAAACTCCTTGACTCGGTCCCGTCGCCTGATTTTCCCTGCATCCAGGGAGAAACAAGCCCATGAATGCCACCATACTGCCGGGACCCGGCACCAAGGCCCGGCCTCCAGGCCCACGCGGCGGCGACCGGCACAATATTCAATCCGTCGACCGTGCATTGTTCCTGTTGGAAACGATCGCCGAGGCCGGGGGCGAAGCGACGCTGACCGAACTTGCGAACCGCACCAATCTCAACATTTCCACCTGCCACCATCTGCTCGCGACGCTTATCCAGCGCGGCTTTGCCGCCAAGGTGCCAGGACGCCGAACTCTATGCACTCGGCCCTCGCATTATTTATCTCGGGCATGCTTGTCTGCAGGTCGATTTGCCGCGCCGCGCGCAGCCTTATCTGGAAGCGATAAACCAGGCGACCGGCGAAACCGTGCACCTCGCCGCCCTGCAAGGGGACAATGTGGTGACGTTAGCGGTGCGCGAAGCGCGCCATGCCGTCCGCGTCGATACCGGCCGAATTGGCAAGCTCGAAGCGCCGCACGCCACGTCTGTCGGTAAAGCGATCCTCGCATGGCTGCCTGAAGACGAAATCCGCCGTATCGTTGCAGGCGGCATGAAGCGCTACACAGAGAAAACCGTCACCGAATTTCCCGCGCTACTCGAGTCACTGCGCATCGTGCGCCGCAATGGCTACGCGATCGATCGTGAGGAGTTTCTCCCTGGCGTGATCTGCGTTGGCGCGGCCATCCGCGATCAGGCGGGTACCGTCATCGGTGCAATCAGCGCATCGACGCCAACGATGCGCGCGAGCGAAGAGCACGTAGCGCTCATGCGAGATGAGATAACTGCCGCGACACGTGGGCTGTCTGCCGAATTCGGCGAACCGACCGCGCAAGCCGGGTCGAGTCAAGCGGTCGCAAGCTGAATTTGCGTACCGGACAAGAAACTTTTCTTTGGAGGAATTGATGTACGCACCGCAGGGCGTGAAAACCAACCACAATGAATTCCCGATCCCGGACGCTCAGCGCGCCTGGGTACTCGGTGATCCGGGTCAACTTAGCATCACCAACAAGCCGGTGCCGGTGCCGAAGAAAGCGGAAGTATTGGTACGCATCGACGCGGTAGCAATCTGCGCCACCGACCTCGAGATTATCTATCACGGTCCGCCGGCCTCGATTCAGGGCGGCTTGCCGTTCAACAAAGGCTTTACTCCGGGCCATGAATATATGGGCACGGTCGTGGCGCTTGGCCCCGGCGTCGACGAATACAAAATCGGAACGCGTGTAGCGGTCGAGATCCATGCCGGTTGCGGACAGTGCAAACGTTGCCGCGAGGGCATGTACACGTCGTGCCACAATTACGGCCTCAATTACGGCGACGTCGACAAGGGCCACCGCGCCAATGGGTTCACCACCGATGGCGGTTTCTGCGAATACCAGGTCAATCACGTCAACACGCTTGTCGCGATCCCGGACGAGATGACGGACGAAGAGGGTACGCTCGTCGTCACCGCCGGCACTGCGATGTATGCGCTGACGGAGCTCGGCGGCCTCGTCGCCGGTGAAAGCGTTTGCGTCACCGGCCCGGGCCCGATCGGTCTGATGGCGGTGGCGGTCGCAAAGGCGCTTGGTGCCCAGCCGGTGATCCTCACTGGCACGCGCGACAATCGCCTCGAAATAGGCAAGCAACTCGGCGCCGATGCGGTAGTCAACATCCGTAAGACGCCCGACGTCGTGGCGGAAGTCAAAAAGCTCAACGGCGGCAAGGGCGTCGACTATGTGGTCGAATGCTCAGCGGCCACCAGCGCGGTCAACGATGCGGTGCGTATGGTCAATCGCGGTGGGCGCGTTTGTCTCGCGGCGTTTGCGCATGAGGAAGTGCCGGTCGATGTCGCTCACATCGTGCGCAACAACATCTATGTTTACGGCATCCGCGGCGAAGGAAAGAGCGCGACCCATCGCGCTGAGGCTTTCATGAAGCAGAAGCGCTTCGACGCGACCAAGATCCATACCCACACTTTCCCGCTAGACGATCTGCCGACGGCGATCCGTTACGCCAAGGATCGAGTCGAGGACGCCATCAAGGTGGTGGTGAAGGCGAAGATGGACACCGCGCACAAAGTAGCGGCGGAGTAGCTTAGTTTCCCTCGCCCCGCTTTAGCGGGGAGAGGGTGGCGAGGACCGCAGGTCCGAGCCGGGTGAGGGGCTTATTCAGGCTGAGTATCGCAATTGCCCCTCACCCCGACCCTCTCCCCGTAAGAACGGGGAGAGGGAGCACACGGAGCAAGCCGGAAGTATGCTGACCTGCGACGATTACATCACGCCGGGCTCGCTTCGCGAGGCATTTGCCGCGATGGAGGCCCATCGCGGGCGCCATCGCATCGTTGCCGGTGCGACCGATACGCTTCCCTGGGCGCGTGAAGGGCGCGCCGGGAATGTGCATATCCCGGCGTTGATTGACGTCGCGAAAATCGCGGAGCTGCGTGAATTATCTGTGAGTGACACGCGAGTGCGGCTTGGCGCCGCCACTCCAATCCAACGTTTCCTCGACGATCCCTCACTCGTCCGGGCTTTGCCAGCCATGCCGCGATGCGCGGTGTGGTTTGCCGACGATCAAATTCGTGAGCAGGCGACCATCGGCGGCAATATCGTGAATGCCTCGCCGGCGGCCGACGCTACGCCTTGCCTGATCGCGCATGAGGCCGAACTCGAATTGGCTAAGAATGACGGCGGAAAAATCGCGCTTCGACGTGTGCCGCTGGAGCAATTTGTGACCGGCCCTAACCAGACCGCACTCCAGGATGGAGAACTGTTGGTTGCGGTCGAATGCAATGCCCTTCCCGGATATGGCGGCAGTTTCGAAAAGGTCGGCCATCGTCGTTCTTTGGTGATTTCCTTGGTGTGCCTGGCAGCGATGCTCAAGCTCGATCCGCAGGGGCGGACAATCGAGGACGTGCGCCTGGCCATCGCCGGTATCGGGCCGAAGCCGGTGCGGCTCGGCCACGTCGAAAAATACCTTCGCGGTGGGCCAGTCAATGCGGAGCGACTGGAGCTGGCGGCCGATATGCCGGTATCGCTCGTCGCGTCACGCACACGTCAGGAGTACCGACGCGAGGTTGTTCGCGGATTTATGCTGCGGGGCTTGATCAACGCTGCTCACCGCGCAGGCGCAGACTTGCAGGTACTCGCGCCCGAACTGGAGGCGGCTTATGCCTGAGCTTCGGTTCACTGCCACGATCAACGGACGCAAAGTGGCGCGCAGTGCCAAGCCGCAGCAGCGGCTGCTCGACTTCATCCGCGACGATCTCAATCTGACCGGCAACAAGGAAGGCTGCGGCGCCGGCGAATGTGGCACCTGCTCGGTGTTCGTCGATGGCGTGCTGATGAAGTCTTGCCTGCTGCCGGTTGCCAAGGCGCAAGGTGCGGCCATCGAAACCGTTGAGGGGCTGGCTACAACCGGCGAATTGAGCTTACTGCAGAAAGCTTTCCACAAGGCCGGTGCCAGCCAATGCGGTTACTGCATCCCCGGCATGGTGATGGCAGCGACGGCGGCTCTGCGCGCCAACCCGTTTGCCGACCGAGAGGAAATCAAAGAGAGGCTCGGCGGAAATATCTGCCGATGCACGGGCTATCAGAAAATTTTCGACGCCGTCGAACTGGCGCGTGACGTTCAGAATGGCAGACTGCCGGCGACCGCGTTGCTGGAAACAGAAACCGAGGACGCGGTTATCGGCAAGGCCGTACGCCGCATCGATGCGCCAAGCAAGGTGTCGGGCCGGCTGCGATATGCCGGCGATATGACCATGCCCGGCATGCTGCATGTGCAGGTGCTGCGCTCGCCGCACGCCCACGCGCGGATTGTGTCGATCGACACTTCGGCCGCGGAGGCAATGGAAGGGGTCGAAGGCGTCATCACGTGCGCCGACGTTCCGGGCGTGGACGGCTTCGGTGTCTTCGTCAATGACCAACCGATCATGGCGCGCGAAAAAGTGCGTTATGTCGGTGAGGCGGTGGCAGCCGTGGCGGCGGAAGATCCGCTCGTGGCCCGACGTGCGGCTGATGCGATCAAGGTTATCTATGACAGCCTGCCGCCCGTCTTCGATCCCGATGAGGCGATGCGTCCCGGGGCACCGGTGTTGCACGACTACGCTCCGGACAACGTTACCAAGCACATTCCAATTCGCGTCGGCGATGTGGAAAGAGGATTTGCCGAATCCGATCTTGTTGTTGAAGAGACCTATTCGACGCAGGCGATCGAGCACGCCTATCTCGAACCTGAGGCCGGGCTCGCTTATGTCGATCACGACGGAGTGGTGACAATCGTTTCACCCGACCAGAACGTCACCCATCACCGCCACATGCTGGCGCGAATCATCGCCCAACCGATCGCCAAGGTACGCTTCATCATGAGCCCGGTCGGCGGCGGTTTTGGCGGGAAGGAAGACATGATCTACCAGGGCATGCTGGCGCTGCTGGCGATGAAGACACGGCGGCCGGTGCGACTGGTGTTCACGCGTGAAGAATCGATCATTTCCACCGCCAAGCGCCATCCCTCGCGCACGAAGCTGCGCATGGGCCTGATGAGCGATGGTCGCATCCGCGCGCTGGCCATGAAGATGATCTGCGATGGCGGTGCGTACGGCCTTTCAACCGAGGGCGTCATGCGTAAGGCTGCGATCCTGGCGGCTGGCCCTTACGTTATTCCGAACGTTCGTGTGGATACCTATGGCATCTACACCAACAATACGCCGTCCGGTGCGTTCCGCTCTTTCGGGGCGCTGCAGACGGCTTTTGCTACCGAATCCCATCTCGACATTTGTGCCGAGCGGCTTGGTCTTGATCCGTTCGATATACGTCGCATCAATGCCATGCGCGATGGCGCGGTCACGCATACCAAGGCCAAGCTCGGATCGGTCAGCCTGACGCGAGCGCTTGATGCACTTGAAAAAGCGTCCGGTTGGGAAGCCGGCGCACCGGATTCGCGCGGTGGTACACGCAGAGATCTCAATCGCGCAGATATCCGTCCACCCTGCGCGCTCGGGGCGCGATTCGCGCAAAACGAGAAGCAAGAGGCAGCCGAGTAATGGCCCGCAAACTTAACGCACTGTCATTCCGGGGCGCGAGCGAAGCGAGCGAACCCGGAATCCAGATGCAAACACTGAGGTTGTTTCTGGATTCCGGGTCCGGCCCTGCAGGCCGTCCCGGAATGACGGGATATCTGTAATGGCGAGAAAACGTGGACGAGGCATGGCCGCCTGCTGGTACGGCATCGCACGTACCGCGGTGATCGATCGCGCCGCCGCGTGGGCCGAGATCGATGACGGCGGCAGTGCCAAGATTGTCACCGGTGTTACTGAAATTGGCGAAGGCATTCTTACGGTGCTGGCGCAAATCGCCGCCCACGAGATGGGCGTAAAGCCGGAGTACGTCGTCATCGGCGACAATGATACCGCACGCGCTCCGGAGGCGTCGCACGCCGGCGCCAGCCGCCAGACCTATATGATCGGCAACGCCGTTGCCCTCGCATCCCGCGAGGCGCGCAAACAGTTGGTTGAGGTCATGGCAGAGGTCTGGGACGTTGATGCTGACGTCATTCGCACTGGCAACGGAGAAATCTGGGCGGAGAATACAAATCACCGTGTGACAATGGGCGAGGCGGTGCAGACATCGAAGAGCCGTGGTGTTGTGCCGGTCGGTTCGGCCAGTTTTGGCACTGATACGACCGGACTTGATCCGGTCGACGGATCGGGCCGGCCCTGGCAAGCCTATGTTTTCGGGGCGCAAGTCGCCGAGGTCGAGGTCGATACGGTCACCGGTGAGGTGCAGGTTCTCGGCGTTTGGGCCGCGCACGATGTTGGCCGTGCTGTAAACCCGCAAGGCGTCGAAGGCCAGATAGAAGGTGGCATCGTGCAGGCGCTCGGCCAGGCGTTGATGGAAGACTACAAGCTGGACAACGGACACACGAGCACTTCGGGGTTCGCTAAATACATTTTGCCGACGTCGCTCGACGTGCCACGCGTCAATTCGATTATCATCGAGGATCCCGACCCGATCGGGCCGCTCGGCGTCAAAGGCGTTGGCGAGCCGGCCATGGTGCCCACGATTCCGGCAATCATGAATGCAATCTACGACGCGGTTGGTGTGCGTATCACCGCGCTACCTGCAACGCCGGAAAAAGTGCTGATGGCAATCCGGGACAAGAGAAGGCAAGAGACCGAGAGAGCGGCACAAGCCGCCGAATAGGCAATACGCACCGCAAATTGGCGGCAAATCGAACTGGGAGGATGTAATGAAGAGAATGTTCTCGGCGTTGGTCGCACTGGCTGCGTTGACCGCAATCGCGCAAGCGCAAAATTATCCCACGCATCCAATCACCATGATCGTGCCTTATCCGGCGGGCGGCCCGAGTGACGTCGTCGCGCGCATCATGGCCGACGGCATGAGCAAGGCGCTCGGCCAGAATATTGTCATCGAAAATGTCGGCGGCGCGGGCGGTACCATTGGCACTGCGCGTGCAGCTGCCGCAGAACATGATGGCTATACGCTGCTCGCCGCGAGTATGGGCTCGCATGTATCGGCCCCGGCGCTCTATGCCAATTTGAAATACGACTCGACCAAGGATTTTGCGCCGATTGGTCTGACCTCGAACGCGCCGGCGGTGGTCGTCGCACGCAAGGATTTTCCGGCCAAGGATTTCAAGGAGTTTGTCGCCTATCTGAAGAAAAACGGCGATAACGTGAAACAGGCGCATGGCGGTGTCGGTTCGTCCTCACACATGGCGTGCCTGCTGTTCACATCCGAGCTGGGTCTGAAGCCTAATCTGGTTGCCTATCGCGGTACCGGGCCCGCGCTCAACGACGTTGTCGGCGGTCACGTCGATTTCTTCTGCGAGCAGGTCGTGAGCGTGCAAGGCGCGATCAAGGGCGGCACTGTCAAAGCCTATGTCGTGTCCGGTAACAGCCGATCTCCAGCGGTTCCGGATGTTCCTTCGGCCAAGGAAGTCGGTGCAAACGAGTACCAGATCAACATCTGGAGTGCGATCTTCGCTCCGAAAGATACCCCCCAACCCATCGTCGACAAGCTCAACGACGCGCTCAGCAAGACGCTCGATGACCCCGCAGTGGCCAAACGCCTCCTCGAGCTCGGTGGCACGGTACCGGCCAAGGCGGATCGTGGTCCGGCGCACCTCGCCAGCCAGCTCAAGGCCGATATTGCACGCTGGAATCCGATCCTGAAGGCGGCGACGGAGAAGACCAACTGATGCTCAAGCGAAGCGACAACGAAAGCGCGGTGCGCGAGCGCGCCCGCGCCGTCGCCAAGGCCGGTGGTATCGAACAGGCGCTCGCCAAGGGGCTGCCGAAACTGATCGAGTGCACACTGTCCGAAGCTCTGGTGCTCGGTCTGCTCAAGCAGGGCGTGCGCAAATACTTCGCCATTTTCGGCCACGGCTCGACCGATCTCGGCAACGTGCTGCGCATCTACGAGGAAGAGGGCGTAACGCGCACCATCAATTGCCGCAATGAAGTGGAGATGGCGCATGCCGCGACTGCGCTGCGTTGGCAATACGGCGAAGTCTCTGCGGTGGTGACTTCCATCGGTCCTGGCGCGATGCAGGCCTTTGCCGGTTCGCTGGCGGCCGCGTCGAACGGCGTTGGCGTTTATCACATCTATGGCGACGAGACGACTTTCGGCGAAGGCTACAACATGCAGCAGGTGCCGAAAGAAGAGCAGGGTTTGTTCGGCCGCATGACAGCGATCATGGGCCAGTCCTACGTATTGCATACGCCCGAAGGTATCCGCGATGCGTTACGTCGTGGCGCATTATGCGTGAACCATCCCTATCGCGCCGGTCCGTTTTATCTGTTGCTGCCGCTCAATACCCAGCCCGCAACATTGACCGTCAATCTTGCCGCGCTGCCGTCCAGGCCGGAGTTACCGACGCTTGCGCCCGCCGATGACAAGGCGATCGGACAGGCGGCCGAAATGATAGCCGAGGCGAGCAAGGTCGCGATCAAGGCGGGCGGCGGAACTCGTGGGCATGACGCGGCGGTGCGCCGGCTGGCGGAAGCGGCAGGTGCGGCGGTCGTGCTCTCGCCCGGCTCGACAGGTGTGTTGCCCGATACGCACGCGCAGAACATGCATGTTGGCGGTTCGAAAGGTTCGATCAGCGGAAATTTTGCGATGGCGGAGTGCGAGCTGTTGATTGTCATTGGCTCGCGGGCAGTGTGCCAGGCCGATTGCTCCGGCATTGGCTACAAAAATGCGCGAGCCGTGATCAACATAAACGGCGATTTCGCTGACCTCACACACTACAACAACACGACTGGCCTGCCAGGCGATATCGGCGCAGTGGCGGCCAGGCTGGCGGCAAAGGCGGAAGCGGTAGGCGCCTCCAAGAACAAGAAAGACTGGCTCGAAATCTGCGCTGCCAAGAAAGCGGAATGGCTTGCCTATAAGCGCAAACGCTTTGTGTGCGCGCCGCTGCACGATGAGGTGTGGCAGAAATCGGTATTGCCACTGCCGGCCGCTATTAAAGTTGTCGCAGATTTTGCCAAGCAAATAGGCGCAGCTAAATTTTTTGACGCAGGCGATGTGCAGGCCAATGGTTTCCAGATCGTCGAAGATGATCGTACCGGCGAAACATTCACCGAGGCTGGCGCGTCTTATATGGGATTTGCCGCCAGCGCGCTGCTCGGCTCGGCGCTTGCAGACAAGCCTCGCTACGGCATTGCGTTCTGCGGCGATGGTTCATTCATGATGAACCCGCAAATTCTGGTCGATGCGGTCGAGCATGGCGTGCGCGGCATGATTGTGATTTTCGACAACCGCCGCATGGCGGCAATCACCGGCTTGCAACTTGCTCAGTATAACCAGGAGTTTCGCACCAACGATCAGGTAGACGTCGACTTTGTGCAATTGGCCTCAGCAGTTTCGGGTGTTCTTGCCACGAACGGAGGCGACAGCGTTGAGAAGTTGGGCGCGGCTCTCAAGAAGGCTTACGCGCATAACGGTCTTTCCGTCGTTCACGTGCCGGTCTATTGCGGGCCCGACGAGCTTGGCGGCCTTGGCGCCTGGGGCGAGTGGAACGTCGGCAATTGGTGCGATGACGTGCAAAGCGCCTGGATCAAGCAGGATTTGTGACCGGGCCTGCGCCCAATTCGGGCGAAAAGCCGTGCTTTTTGCGCAAAAGGAACGGAATTCCCACCGGACCGTTACTCTTGCGGACAGAATAGGCGCCAAAAAGGGCGGCCGATCATCAATTCGGAGTTCCCGATGGAAAAGCCAAAACGCTATATCGAAAAAGAACGCGAGCGGATCGAACACGACGAAGATGATGTCGTCGTCAATTCCGATGAGAGCTTTCCGGCCAGCGACGCGCCGAGCTGGACGCTGGTGCATGGTGTTGGATCGGGCGAAACCAAGAGAAAAAAGCCCACGACCAATCGCTGACGCCCGTCTAGAATTTCATTTTCAGAATCTTCTCGGCGTTTCCGCAGAAGAGCTTGCGCTGGTCCGTCGGCGTCAGCTCGAGCTTTTTGACCGTCGCGATGGTCGGAGCGATCGGACCGAGCGGCGTGTCTGTCGCGAAGACGACCTGGTTGGCGCCAAAAAACTCAAAACCGCAGCGCGTCGCGTGAACGCCGCCGCCGAACATGGCGGTGTCGGCATAGAAATCGTGCAAGTAGTCCATGTGCGGGCGCTTCAACGACGGCAGGATTTTCGAATAATCTTCATCTGATGTGCGCTGACCCAACACCTTGAGGCCTGGTCCGACGCGGCCGTCGTAATAGGGGATCATGCCGCCGAGATGGTGGGTGATAATCTTCAGCTTTGGATAGCGGTCGAGCAGGCCAGAGAACACCATGCGCACCATGGCCACCGAAGTTTCGTAGGGCCAGTGGAAGCACCACCACATCTCGAAGCGTGATTTCTTTTCGGCGGGGTAATCCGGCATCGCAGCCGTTCCAACCGGATGCAGCCAGATCGGCAGATCAAGTTCTGCCATGCACGCAAAGATCGGCTCGAATTTAGGATTGTCGAGCGGCTCGCCGGCGACATTGGTGTAGATCAACACGCCGCGCGCGCCGAGATCTTTGATTGCGCGGCGCGCTTCAGCCACCGAGCCATCGACATCGGTCAGGCAAAGCGCCGCAGCAAATCCCGGAAAACGTTCGGGATATTTGCGGCATAACTCGCCCATTGCGTCGTTGGCGATGCGCGCAAGCTGCAGACCCTCGGCTGGGCTGGCAATGTCCTCGATCGCTGGATTTGGCAGAGAGATGATCTGCCGGTAATCGCCGAATTCATCCATCTCCTTGAAGCGCGCATCAAGATCGAACAGCTTGGTGACGCCGCGCAGACGTTTGCCGATATTCTCGAGCTTGGGCGCCACCCGGGTCATCTCCTGGAAGAAGCGGTCCGGAAAGATGTGGCAGTAGATATCGACAATCGGGCTCACGGTTTTCCTCCCGTTTCTTCTTTAAGAACCAGCCGCCGTTGCAATGGTAAAGCCTGCCAGCCCAAGCGCTCCGCGATCAAACCCCACAGGCCTTTTGGCGCCCACAACATGACTACTATGGCGACCGCGCCCATCATCAACAAGTAGATGCTGCCCAGGTCCGCCAGCGTTTGGCGCAAGATGAAGAAGACGATTGTCCCGATGACCGGCCCCTCGATGCGGCCAATGCCGCCGATGACGGTGATAAAAATCACGAAGGCGGTCCAGTCATTGACGCTGAAGGCGGTGTCGGGCGAGATGCGCAGCTTCATCAGGAAGATCAGCGCGCCGATCATGGCGGTGCCGAAGGCCACCAGCACATAGACCATGAGTTTGATACGCGCGACATCTATGCCATTGCTCTGCGCCGCCAATTCGTTGTCGCGGATGGCGGTGAGCGCGAGCCCGTGACGAGAGCGCAGCAAAACGACGATTGCTGCAAGCACAAATACGGTGAGGCCAAGGGCCAGCCAGTAAATCTCGAATTCGCGCATCTGACGCGTTGGCGCCATCGCGATCACTGCGGCGGCGGGCAAGCTGATGCCGGAGCCGCCACCCAACGCCGAAATTTGCGAGGCAAGCAAACGGAACACTTCCGCGACCACCCAGGTGCCGATGGCGAAATAGGCCCCGCGCAGGCGAAATATCAGTGCCGCGACCGGGATCGCGATCAGCGCGCCGATCGGGCCGGCGATCAAGATGGCTGCGATCGGGGGCATGTCCAGGATGATGACCAGCGCGAACAGCAGATAACCGCCGAGACCAACGAAAGCTTGCTGCCCCACGGACACCAACCCGGCGTATCCGGCGAGCAGGTTCCACAAGCTGGCCAGAGCGACGAAGGTGAAGATCTCGGCGAGCAGCCGCAGCGTTTGTCGGTCGCCCCAAAAGGGGGCGCATGCCAGGACAACGAACGTCACGGCCAGCAGTGCGACGCCAATATGGCTCGATCGCGTGGCGTGCTCGACGTGATTCATCCCGACACCTTTGGAAACAGGCCCTGCGGACGCACCGCCAGGATCACCAGGAACACGATATGCCCGGCGAGCAACTGCCAGCCCGGATCGATTTGGGCGCCGATTGCTTGCGAAACGCCCAGAATTATTCCGCCGGCCAAAGTACCCCACATGCTGCCCAGTCCGCCAATGATCACGGCTTCGAAGCCGAAGATCAGCCGCGCCGGTCCAATGGCTGGATCAAAATTGGCGCGCACCGCCAGGAACACGCCGGCGATGGCAACGATGCCAAGGGAGAGCGCCATGGCCATGGCGAAGATGTGGCGCGTGTCGAGCCCCATCAGCTGCGCCACCGACTGGTCGTCGGAGGTGGCGCGGAACGCGCGTCCAAGCGCGGTCTTGTAGAACAGCATCTGCAGGCTGGCGATGACCGCAACGGCGGCGACGAATTGAATCAGCGGCAGCACGCCGACCCACACGCCCTGCGCTATCTGGAAGGTTTGTATTTCGATCGCGCCCGCCTGCAGCTTGCGGCTGTCAGCAGTGAACAGCTCCAACAACCCATTCTGAATGATGATGGACAGGCCAAAGGTGACGAGCAGAGGAGGCAACAGATCGTCGCCGAGCGTCCGGTTGAGCAGCCCTCGCTGTAATGCGTAGCCGATGAGGGCCATGATCGGTACGACCAGCAGGAGCGAGGTGAGCGGGTCGACGCCGAGTGCTTGTGTTACTAACAACGATACATACGCCGCGAGCACGATCAGGTCGCCGTGCGCGATATTCACCAGCCGCATGACGCCGAAAATGAGTGACAAGCCGGCGGCGAACATGGCGTAGAGGCCGCCGATCAGCACGCCTTGCAGGATAACATTGAACCACTGCATCGCCGTCACACTCCGAAATAGGCGGCCGAAATGCGCTCGCGCGTAAGTGTGTGTGCCGCGCCTTGCAGCGCTACTCGGCCTTCCTGAAGGCAATAGACATGGCTTGCGGCTTTGAGTGCCTGCACAATGTCCTGCTCGACAATGATCAGCGACAGCCCTTCGCCGACGATCGTCGGCAGCTGCGAATAGATGTCGCGCACGATAATGGGCGCGAGACCAAGACTGATCTCATCACAGAGCAGTAATCGTGGGTTTGACATCAACGCGCGGCCGATCGCGGCCATTTGCTGCTGGCCGCCGGAAAGGGCAGTAGCGGAGAGGTGACGACGTTCGGCCAGCACCGGGAACAGCTCGTAGATACGAGCGAGTGTCCACGGCCCAGAGCGTTGCGATTGGCCGCCGATCAGCAGATTTTCCTCGACCGTCAACGACGGAAAAAGTCTTCGCCCTTCCGGTACCAGCGCGATACCGCGCTTGACCGTAGCGAAGGCGGGCAGGTGGCCGATGCTTTCCCCGTCGAACACGATCTCCCCGCCGCGCGGTGGCATCAGCCCGGCGATGCTTTTCAAGAGCGTACTTTTGCCCGCGCCGTTGGCGCCGATCACTGCCACAACCTGGCCGGCCTGGACGCTGAGCGACACTCCGAACAGCGCCTGGAAGTCGCCGTAGAAGGCGTCGATCGTGCGGATATCGAGCATGGGCTCAGGCATCGGCGGCGATCCCCATGTAGATCTCCGCCACCTGCGGGCTGTTGATCACCGTGTGCGGATCGCCGCCGGCGATGAACTTGCCGCCGTGCAGCACCAGCAGCCGGTCGATGGTCGCGAGCAAAGCGTGCACCACGTGCTCGATCCACACGATCGATACGCCGCCTGACCGCACGTCCTTGATCAGCTTCACCAGCACCGCGCATTCGTGCTCGGTCAGCCCGCCAGCCACCTCGTCGAGCAGCAGCACGCGCGGGCGGGTCGCCAGCGCGCGCGCCAGCTCGAGTCTTTTTCTGTCAAGCAGCGTCAAGCTGCCGGCGCGTTTATTGGCCTTGTCCACCAGGCCGCAACGATCGAGCAACTCTGTGCAGCGGTCGTAGACTGCCGCCTCGCGTTCGCCACCGCCGAAGGCCGCCGCCACGACGACGTTCTCGAATACGGTCATGCCGGAGAACGGCTGCGGGATCTGGAACGAGCGCGCCAGGCCCTTGCGGCAGCGGCGCTCGGGCGGGAGGCGCGTGATGTCCTCGCCGTCGAACAGGACGCGGCCGGCGTCCGGGGCCAACGTTCCGGTGGCGATGCCGAATAGACTGGTCTTGCCGGCGCCGTTCGGACCGATGATGCCGAGCGCCTCGCCCTCGTTCAGCGCGAGGTCGATGCCGTCGGCGACGACCACGGCTCCGAAACGTTTGGAGATGTTCTCGAGGGCGAGGATGGGGGCCATCTAGCCAAATACTCCGCAACGTCATGCCCCGCGAAAGCGGGGCATCCAGTATCCACAAGCGTTTCGATTTAGACGCGAGGCCGGTGGTTACTGGATCGCCCGCTTTCGCGGGCGATGACAATCAGTGCATGTCGCTCAGCTTATCGGCTGCAGTCTGCCTCCGACCGGGATATTTGGCGCAGTCTTGTTCTCGGCGATCACCAGATCGAACTTGCCGTTCTTACGCTGCCATTGCCCGGCCACCAGCGCCGTCTTGGTGACATTTTTCACCGGTTGCCCGGTCCACTGAATCTTGCCGACAATGGACTCGTAGTTGGTCGCCACAATCGACTCCAGAATCGACTTCGGATCACTCAGGTTCTTGGTGCGCTTGAGCACGTCGATTGCTACTTCGAACAACGCGTGCTGGAAGCCGATCGGCTGCGTCCAGGGCCTGTTGGTCGCTTTGGTATAGGCGTCGGTAAGCTGCTGGCAGCTCTGGCCGGTGAGACCTGATTTGAACGGATGATGCGGCGTCCACCAGATTTCGCTGGTCAGTCCGTTGCCGCGTTCGCCCAGTGAGTCGATCACGGAGGGAAACAGCAGCGCCTTGCCGATGGTGACGATCTTCGGCTTGAAGCCCTGCTGCGCCGCCTGCGCCCAGAAGGTTGCGAAGTCGGGCGGGATCATATTGCCGGTGACGATCTCGGCGCCCGCCGCCTTGAATGCGGAAATCTGCGAGGTGAAGTCGTTGTTCATCAGCTGGTAGCGACCGGGGTCGTGCAGCTTGTAGCCGGCAGCGGCCAGCGCCGGCGGTAGGCCAAGCTTGGGATCGCCCCAGGCATTGCCATCGGCGTCGTTGGGGAACAGTCCGCCGACGACCTTGTTGGTCGGCAGCGTGTCCCACAGCGCCAGGAACGAGGCGATCACATCCTCAAGGCCCCAGAAGAAATGATAGGTCCAGGTGAATCCTTTCTTCGGGTCGCCCTTGCGGCCGAAAAAGTAAGGCTGCCATGGGCAGTTTGTGGTGATGCAGGGTACTTCGTTGACCTCGGCCTGGTCGGATACCGGATTGGTCGTGTCCGGCGTTGCTGAGCCGACGATCAGGTTGACCTTGTCGCCGAGGATCAGTTCGGACGCCACTTCCGCCGCGCGGCTGCCGCTTGATTGGCTGTCCTTCGAAATGATCTCGACCTTGTAGGTCTTGCCGCCATTGGAAAGACCTTGGCTCAGGATGCCGCGCACTTGTTCGAGGATGAATGTGTCGGCTTCACCGAAGCCAGCGAGCGGGCCAGTCTTCGGACTGACATGGCCAATCTTGATGACCTGTGACTGCGCTTCCGCCGGCAGCACCCGCAGGACGGCGGGAGCTGCAATTGCGCCGAGCCCGGATTTGACGAGCGTGCGGCGGCTGATGCTGGATGCAATGTCATTTCGTTTCATTTGCGCCTCCCTGATTTTTTCGCGTCATCCTGAGGAGCATCGCGAAGCGATGCGTCTCGAAGGATGGGGCGGCCGCATGGTTCGAGACGCGTTGCTTCGCAACGCTCCTCACCATGAGGCCGATTAAGGTGCTTCATTGTTTCAAGTCTTGTTCTCTCGCTTTTTTGAGATGCTGCAATACTGTCGAGCGTAAGGCCGCTTGCTGTTCCGGGCTCCATTTGCGGAAGCCTTCCCCCGATTTGAAGCCGAGCTTTCCATCCTGCACGAGTTTTTCGAGGTAGGGCGAGGGGCGAGGCCGGCTGTCGATGTCCGGCAACACCGTCTTATGAATTGCCAGTGTCAAATCGGTGCCGACCATGTCGGCATTCTCCAGCGGGCCGAGCACCGCGAGCCTTCGGCCGAACGCGGCCTTGATCACATTATCTACGGTCTCGGCATCGCAAATGCCTTGCTCGACCAATGCGACCGCCTCGCGCCATAACGCGTGTTGCAGCCGATTGCCGATGAAGCCAGGCACGTCCTTTTTCACATGCGCGGGCTTTTTGCCGGCGGCGGCGTGGAGCTTCATGGTGAAGTCGACGGCCTGTGGCGTGGTCCATTGCGTCTCGATCACTTCGACCAGCGGCACCAGATAAGGTGGATTCCACCAATGAGTGCCGAGCGCACGATCGCGCTTCTGCAATCCCTGCATGATCGACGTGATTGGAATGACCGACGTATTGCTGGCGAGGATGGTGTCCGGTCTCACGTGCTTCTCGATCTCGCCGAACATTCGTTGCTTGAGCGGCAAGTCCTCCAGCACTGCCTCGACTACGTAGTCTGCCGCGCGCACCGCTTGTGCGAGATCGCCGAGCGGTGTCACCCGCTCGACGGCACTCTGGTCATCCCCGAGGTCTTTCAGGTTGGTGAGGATGCGCGCCTTGGCAGTGTCGAGGCTGCCTTGCACCGAGTCATAGATCGTTACGTCATGGCCGGCGAGCGCGAACACTTGGGCGATGCCGTGGCCCATAAGGCCGGCGCCGATCACCGCGATGCGCGATTTCGCCATTGTCATCCCGCCGTATAGCCACCGTCGGCATACAGGATGTGGCCGGTGTAGAAGTCCGACGCTTTCGACGCGAGGAACAGGAGCGGGCCCGCCAGGTCTTCCGGCTCACCGAGACGCCCCTTCGGCACTCGGGCAAGGAAACCCTTGCGCACAGTCTGCGCACGTTCCGTGTCTTCGTACATCCAGGCAGTCAGCGGTGAACGAAAAACGGTCGGCCCCAACGCATTCACGGTGATGCCCGTCTCGCCCCATTCGCATCCCAAAGCCTTTGTGATGCCGTCGACCGCGGACTTCGAAGCGCAATAGGCGCTGTAGCCGGCGGGATGGCCGAGTAGTCCGCGCGCCGAGGATGTGAGGATGACCTTGCCGCCAGGTTTGCCTTCTTGACCCTGCTTAAGCATTTGCTTGCCAGCCGCTCGCGCCATCAGCCACGACTGATTGACGTTGGCATCCATCACGTCGAGAAAGTCTTCCACTTTTTGGTCGACGATCTTCGATACTTTGTTGAGGCCGGAGGCGACCACCAGGATGTCAACGCGGCCAAATTTGTCGACCGCCGCCTTGACGATCTTGTCGCAGTTCTCCTCCGAGCTTGGTCGCAACGCGACAATCTCAGTCTTGCCGCCGAGTTTCTCGCATTCAGCAGCGACCTTCTTCAATTCATCGAGCTTGCTCGCTGCCAACACGACATTGGCGCCGGCACCGGCAAACGTCTTTGCGGCCAGCGCGCCAAAGGCACCCGACGCGCCCGTGATAACGGCCGTCTTGCCCTTAATGTCGAACAGGCCAAGTGGATTTTTCAGGAAGGCTTCGGACATAGTATTTCCCTCTCCGCTGTCATGCCCGCGAAGGCGGGTATCCAGTAATCACTGCACTCTCGGTGAGTACTGGGTCCCCGCCTTCGCGGGGACGACATTGTGCTTGTTGTTGCGCCTCACTTTGCCGCAGGCGGCATCGCCACCGCGACCACGATGGAACACACCTCATTGCCGCGGTTGATGATCTCGCGTGTTTCGTTTGGCTCGATCACACACGAGTCATTGGCTTTGAGTACGGTCTCCTTGCCGTTGACGATCACGGTCAATTCGCCGCGCAGCACGAAATAGACCTTTTCGGGTGGCGAGGCGTCGGGACCTGCACCGCCGCCAGGAAGAAAGTGTGAGTAGCCGAACACAAGGCCCTTGGTGCCACCGGCCTCGGCGCCGAACATGCGCAGCGAGGTGTAATTGCGGTGATTGGGTGCCTCGTAGGGCTTGGCGTCACTGAATCGTTTGACGTGCATCAGAACTTGCTCCCCTTCTCGATGCGGAATTTCTGCTTGGGGTCGAGGATGGCGACCAGCCGTACGATGCAGCCGTCACCGCGGTCCCAATTCCAGGGGAAATAAGCGAAAGTGACGCGTTTTCCGGTGACCTTGTCGATATCGCCGCCGACGTTCTCGATCCCCATGATTCCGTTCTTGAACAGAATGCGGTGCACCGGTTCCCATTCCGGGAAGTCATCCTTCCAGTCGCGCCCGCCGGACCACTCTCGGTATTCCTCGGCCAGATGCGGGTGCAAAGGGCCATTGCGCTGCGGGCCGATCGCGGTCGCGAGTGGGTGATCATTGGCCTGCGTGTCATGCCCGACCACCTTGACCTTTTTCTTGACGAACCATTCTCCTGCTGACGGCACGAAGCCGGGCGCGCGGCAGAAATAGTCCTCGCTGTCCTCGTAAAACTTGTGCCAGCCGGTGTTGATGATCACTACGTCACGCGGCCGTACGATTTTGCCGCAGGCCTTTTCGAGATCTTCGCCGGTGATCGGCTCCCACTTGTTCTTCGGGATCGAAACCACGATTCCAGATCCGAAAAAGTGAGGTAGCGGCACTTCGTCGATGAAAGGTGTTCCCTGAATTACGTGCGCCGGCGCGTCGATATGCGTGGTGTTATGCATCGACGTGGTGATGCGCTGCGACAGCACGCCCGACTTCGCCATGTAGTGGATGCGCTCGATCTTCACGTCCTCGAAGTAAGGCCAGTTCGGGGACTGATAACCGAAGCGATGAGACAGGTTATAGAATTCCAGCCCCATGCTGTTTTTGAGATTTTCTTCAAACATCACGCCGCGAATTCGTTTGGCCACGGCATCCTCCCTTCAAGTTTATTCGTTAAGTGTTGCGAATAGATCGCCGCTTTCACGCGGCGGCGGAATTCATATGGCTCTCCAGTGCGTTTTTGGTGGCGATCAGGCGCTCCGTAATCAGCGCCTGCCGGTTGGCGAAGCGTTGGCTGGGCACCGGCACGGAAATAGCGACAGCGTTGCCTAGGGGATCATGGAGGGCGACGCCGACGGCGCAGACGCCAAGAGTGTGTTCTTCACGATCGTACGCAACGCCGTTCCGGCGCGCCGGCTTGAGATCGGCGAGCAACGCATCCAGACGCGTGAGCGTCTTCGGCGTGCGCGCTTCGTATTGCCGGCCGATCAGCGCTTCCACCGCCGAATCAGCCAGTTGCGCCAGATAGGCCTTGCCGTTCGCCGTGCAATAAAGCGGGAATGTATCGCCGACCGCCGACACCGCGCGCAGCCGCTGCGAACCTATGACCTGATCGATAAAGACCAGATGATCTTTCTTGACCGTCGAGAGGTCGACGGTTTCATGAAGCTCTTCGGACAATCGTTCCAGAAACGGCCGCGCCTGCGAAATGAAGTCGCTGCGCACCGACGCCGCCAGCCGCAAGATTGTCGGCCCAAGCCGCACGCGTCCGTTCGGCGTTGCCGCGATGACGAGCTTTTCGGTTTCAAGGGCGGCGACGATGCGCTGAACGGTTGAGCGCGCAAGGTTCACGCGCTGGGCGATCTGGCCGAGGCTCAGGCCCGCATTCTCGTCCTCGAGCGCGCGCAGGATGGTAGCCGCACGCGCGATCACCTGCACCTGGCTCTTGTCGTTGGTGACGAGACGATTCATTACGCGCTCCACCCACCCGGAACCGGCGGTCTTTTGCCGCCTTGCATCGTGGGACACGTTAGCCCAAAATCCGATACAGCTGAAAGAGAAAAATTGAGCGGCGGCCGAGGGCCGCGGCCAGTGTTGGGGAAACGCCATGGTCAAGAAAATCGCACTGGAAGAGCACTTTCTGGATCCCGCCACCGAGCCTTACTGGCGTCCGACGATGGTCGACGTCGCGCCGGCCAAGACGGCGCAGCTCTACGCCAGCCTGACCGATTTCGGTGACCAGCGGCTGGCAATGATGGACAAGACCGGCATCGCGCGCATGGTCCTGGCGATCGCCGGACCCGGCGTGCAGGCGGAGCGCGATTCAGCGACGGCCGTGCGCGCCGCGCGCGCGTCGAACGATTTTCTGGCCAAGGAAGTGCAGAAACGACCGGACCGCTATTCCGGCTTTGCGCATCTGGCCATGCAGGACGCAAAGGCCGCCGCCGACGAGCTCGAGCGCTGCGTGCGCGACCTCAAGTTCTGCGGCGCCATGATCAACGGTCACACCAACGGCAGATATCTCGATGACCGGTCCTATGATCCGTTCTGGGAGCGAGCTGCCGCGCTCGGTACGGTGATTTATCTGCACCCGGCCGATCCGGTGGCGCCGTTACCTGCGCTTGCTGGTTACAATGTCCTGGCGCGGCCGATGTGGGGCTGGGGCGTTGAGACCGGTTCGCATGCGCTGCGCATCATCTGCGGCGGCGTCTTCCATCGTTACCCGAAAGCGAAACTCGTGCTCGGCCATCTCGGCGAGACGTTGCCGTTCCAGCTTTGGCGCTTCGACAGCCGTTCGGCGCCCTATGGCTGGAACCTGCCGAAGCCGCCTTCGCAATATCTGAAGGAGAACGTCTGGGTGACGACCTCGGGCATGTACGATCTTCCGCCGGTGCGCTGTTCGCTCGATGCGCTGGGGCGCGACCGCGTCATGTTCTCGGCCGATTTTCCGTTCGACTGGCCGGGCTGCGAATTCCTCGACACGGTGCCGCTCGACGAAGGCCTGCGCGCGGATATCGCATACAACAACGCGGCGAAGTTGTTGGGGTTGGCTTAATGGGATTGCAACACACTCCGCGTCATGCCCGGGCTTGACCCGGGCATCCATGCTGATCAGCCGCCTACGACAGCCTTATGAAAATTAGTCTTCGCTGATCAGCCTCATGGATTGCCGGGTCAAGCCCGGCAATGACCGGTTGAAAGGTGTTGCCATAGCCCGGCGTTTACGCCTGCGGCATCACTTCGCGTCGATCACCCTGACCGGCTTGCCGTCGAGAAAGGCGCGGATGTCCTCGACGACGTCGGGGAAATACTTCCGGTAATTCTGCTCGCTCACGTAGCCGAGGTGCGGCGTGATGACGACATTGTCCATCTTGCGGAACGGGTGGTCGAGCGGCAGCGGCTCGACGTCAAACACGTCAAGGCCGGCGCCGGCAATCGTCTTGTTCTGCAGGGCGGCGATCAGCGCCTTTTCGTCGACGATCGGCCCGCGCGAGGTATTGATCAGATAGGCGCTCTTCTTCATCAGGCCGAGCTCTTTTGCGCCGACCAGGCCGCGTGAGCGGTCGCTCAGCACGACATGGATGGTGATGAAGTCGGCGTTGCGGAACAGATCCTCTTTGGAGACAAGCTCGGCGCCGCCGGCTTGGGCTTTTTCCGTCGTCAGGTTCTGGCTCCAGGCGATGGTCTTCATGCCGAAGGCCTTGCCGACCGTGGCTGAGCGCTGGCCGAGTTTGCCGAGCCCGAGAATGCCAAGCGTCTGCCCTTCGAGGTCGCGGCCGATCGTCACTTGCCAGGGCGCGCCAGCCTTGAGCCGGGCGTTTTCGAATCCGATGCGGCGGGTGAGTTCCAGCATCAGGCCGAAGGCGATGCCGGTGGTCGGGCTGCCGGTGGCGCCGGTGCCGCAGACGGTGACGCCGCGCTCGGCGCACGCTTTCACGTCGAACGAATTGTTGCGGGCGCCGGTGGTGATCAGGAGTTTGAGGTCGGGCAGGGCCTCGATCACTTTGCGCGGGAAGGGGGTGCGTTCGCGCATGCCGACCACGATCGCGAAGCCCTGGAGGGCCTTGATGGCCTCATCCTGGCTCGCAAACGGCTTGTTGAAGACCTTGATCTCGACGTCCTTGCTGACGGCCGACCAGTCGGCGAACTGCATCGCCACATTCTGATAGTCGTCGAGAATAGCCGCCCGAACCATGCGCACGCGCTCCCCATTTTTCTGGCGCGTGATCTTGGCCGAAAACCGGTCCCCATCCCCGATCAAGCCGAGGACAAGCTTTTTGGGATCACGCGCAACGCCGGACAGGTTCCGGGCGGCGCCAATTTAGGGCGGGCAAACCGAAAAGATAGGGGGGTGTCAGACCGGCGGCTGGCCGTGCAAGTTGCCGTATTTGGCCTGCCAGGCCGGGCCGGGGCCGCGCATGTAGTGCAATTCGGGGCGGTAAGGGCGGATCACGTCGCGGGTCAGTTCACGCCATAAACCGGCGAAGACGTTGCCGATCATCGTGAATGGGCGGGGTAACAAGGCAAAAGCGGAACCCGAGATAGCCAATATAGCTCGACCCATAACGCAACTCCCACACCGACCAGGCGGGCCGGGTCGGCCCGCATATCCCTTGGTCGCCCCGTCCGGCGCCCAGGTTCATGGCGAGTGATGATGGCGCCGAAGCGGTTAAAAACCGGTACCCGAAAGGCATACTGGCGGCATTTCTCCGATCAGCCTTTCCAGAGGTTTACTGCGATCGCAGACCCAGACGCGGAGGCTGCGCGCTTGCTCTTTGCGGTTCTCGCCGTTACATCAGCCACGCATTTCCCGACAAAGCGTGCGGCGGCGTGCTCTTTCGTTTGCGCGTGATCTTGTCCGAAAACCGGCTTCTTTTTTCGGGATCACGCGCGGCGCGCGCGGGCGGATTCGGGGCCGGAGCAGGGGTTTCAGGGTTCAATGAACGGTCGTCAATTCATCTATCACATGCAGGGTCTGACCAAGACCTATCCGCCTGCCAAGAAGGTGCTGGATGACATCCATCTGTCCTTCTATCCGGACGCCAAGATCGGCGTGCTCGGCGTCAACGGCTCCGGCAAATCGACGCTGCTGCGCATTATGGCCGGTATCGACAAGGATTTCACCGGCGAGGGCTGGGTCGCCGAAGGTGCGCGCGTCGGCTATCTCGAGCAGGAACCGCAGCTCGATCCGAAAAAGACCGTGCGCGAGAACGTGATGGAGGGCGTGGCCGCCAAGAAGGCGCTGCTCGACCGTTACAACGAGATCGCTTCCAACTATTCGGACGAGACGGCCGACGAGATGGCCAAGCTCCAGGACCAGATCGACTCCAAGAACCTCTGGGATCTCGACAGCCAGGTTGACCTGGCGATGGACGCGCTGCGCTGCCCGCCAGACGACGCCGACGTGGTCAAGCTCTCCGGCGGCGAACGCCGCCGCGTCGCGCTCTGCCGCCTGCTGCTCGACCAGCCCGAACTGCTGCTGCTCGACGAGCCGACCAACCACCTCGATGCGGAGAGTGTGAACTGGCTGGAAGGCCATCTGCGCAACTATCCGGGCGCCATTCTGATCGTCACCCACGACCGCTATTTCCTCGACAATGTCACCGGCTGGATCCTCGAACTCGATCACGGCCGCGGCATTCCTTACGAGGGCAATTACACCTCCTGGCTTCATCAGAAGCAGAAGCGTTTGGAGCAGGAAAGCCGTGAGGATGAAGCGCGCCAGCGGACGTTGCAGCGCGAGAGCGAATGGATTTCGTCGTCACCGAAGGCGAGGCAGGCCAAATCGAAGGCGCGCTACCAGCGCTACGAGGACTTGCTCAAGATCGCCAATGCCAAGCAGAACACGGTGGCGCAGATCACCATTCCGGTGGCCGAGCGGCTCGGCCAGAACGTCGTTGACTTCGATCACCTGACCAAGGGTTTTGGCGACAATCTGTTGATCGACGATCTCACCTTCAAGCTGCCACCCGGCGGCATTGTCGGCGTGATCGGTCCGAACGGCGCCGGCAAGACCACGCTGTTCCGCATGATTACCGGCCAGGAAAAGCCCGACAAAGGCACCATCAAGATCGGCGAGTCAGTCCATCTTGGCTATGTCGACCAGTCACGTGACAGCCTCGACGGCAAGAAAACCGTGTGGGAGGAGATTTCCGAAGGCAACGACATCATCCTGCTCGGCAAGAAGGAAATGAATTCGCGCGCTTATTGTGCCTCTTTCAACTTCAAGGGCTCCGATCAGCAGAAGAAGGTCGGCACGCTCTCCGGCGGCGAGCGCAATCGCGTTCATCTCGCCAAGATGCTGCGCTCCGGCGCCAACCTGTTGCTGCTCGACGAACCGACCAACGATCTCGACGTCGATACCTTGCGAGCTCTGGAAGAGGCGCTGGAAGATTTTGCCGGCTGCGCTGTTATTATCAGCCACGATCGCTGGTTTCTCGATCGCATTGCCACGCATATTCTGTCATTCGAGGGCGACAGCCACGTGGAATGGTTCGAAGGCAACTTCCAGGACTACGAAGCCGACAAGATGCGGCGTCTGGGGCAGGACAGCATCATCCCGCACCGGCTGAAGTACAAGAAGTTCAAGCGGTAGCCACCGCGCGGGATGAGCGGAAGTGTGGAGGCGAGATGACGCTCCGAAGTCTGATCGCAGCCCTGGTAATTGCGGGACTAGCGACACCCTCAAACGCCGCTGATGCCGCATTCCGGCAATGGCTGCAGACGCAATGGCCGGCAGCGCAGCAGCTTGGTGTCTCACGGACAACGTTCGACACGGCGACACGCGGGCTGGAGCCCGATCTGTCGCTCCCCGATCTCGCCATTCCGGGGCGCCCGGAGCAACAGCCGCAGCAGCCGGAATTCGTGCAGACGCCAGGGCAATATCTGCGCGAGGCCACGTTCGACCGGCTGGCCACGCGCGGCAAGCAACTCGCCGCGCAATACCGCGACACGCTCGCGCGCATCGAGAAGGACATTGGAGTGCCCGGCAATGTCGTGCTCGCGATCTGGGCGCGCGAGACCGATTATGGCGGATACCAATTACCGCTCGATGCGATCCGCACACTGGCGACGCAGGCCTACACCGGCAAGCGCAAGGAGTTTTTCCAGAACGAATTCCTGCATGCGTTGAAAATGCTGCAGGACGGCGTGTCGCGCGCCGATATGCGCTCGTCCTGGGGCGGCGCGCTGGGATTGACGCAATTCCTGCCGTCGGAATTCTACAAATACGCGGTCGATTTCGACGGCGACGGTCGCTCCGACATCTGGCATTCGGTGCCGGATGCACTGGCCTCGGCGGCGAAACAGCTTGCCGGCAAAGGCTGGCGGAGCGGGGAGCCGTGGGCGATCGAGGTGCGTGCCCCGGCGGGTGCTGATTGCAGCATTGGCGTCCCGGACGTGATGATGCCGGTTGGCGAGTGGGTCAAACGTGGGTTCATTCCGGCCTTTGGCCGCAAGCTTTCGGCCGCCGAGCTCGCGGTTCCCGCCTCATTGCTGCAGCCGGAGGGCAGCTACGGTCCGTCGTTCCTCGCGCCGAAGAATTATTTCGTGCTCAAGGACTACAATTTTTCGGATCTCTATGTGCTGTTCGTCGGCCACCTGAGTGACCGTATCGCCGGCGGCAAGCCGTTCGAAACGCCGTGGAGCAAAAACGCGCAGCTCAAGACTGCCGAAGTCGAGACAATGCAGAAACGGCTGACTGCGCTCGGGCTATACAAGGACAAGATCGACGGCAAGGCGGGCATGCTGACGCGCGCCGCACTTGGCGCGTATCAAAAGAAGAGCGGATTGAAGGTCGACTGCTGGCCGACCGCCGCTGTGCTTGAGCATATGCGGCGGTAGTTCTTTCCGTCATGGCCGGGCTTGTCCCGGTGATCCCGCTAAGGCGGGTACAACGCGTCCCTAAGCGCGATGGCCGGGACAAGCCCGGCCATGACGAAGAAATCGGTTTTGCGCGCAGCCAGTTCGAATTTAATCGCAGACCTGGACGCGGCGCATGCGATAGGCGTAGCCGTCCCACACCTGCTGGCGCTCGGTATGGCAGACCGGACCGTCGACATAAGCCGGCGGCTCGGCATAGGCGGGCGGCGGCGCAGCGTAGACCGGCGCGGGCTCGACATATCTCGGTCCGCTATTGGCAATCGCGGAGCCGATGATGGCGCCGGCGGCGAGCCCGCCGACCACGCCGGCCGCAACACCGCAGCCGCCGCAATTCGCTTGTGCCGAAGACGGCAACGCCGCGGCCAGGGTAACGGCCGCGGCGAGCGCAATGATGGAATTCTTCATGGGCGTCCTCTCGAGCCGATTGGTTCGGCGCAATCATCCACCCAAAGTCGTTACGCGACCTTTAAGGGCAGATGAAGCGCGGCTTGCTCCAGCCGACGAAGTTGCCGTAACCGTCGTGCAGGGGCCGGCGAGCCCAGTAACCACCCGGGCAGCCGGCCGGATAGGGGGCGCCATAGCCTTCGTACACCACATACCCCGGCTCGGGGCCGTAGTAGCGGGGTCCGCTGTTGGCGATTGCGCCGCCAATGATCGCGCCACCAATGACGCCGGCTGCGACACCGGCACCGACCCCACAACCATAACAGCGGGCATCGGCGGTGGTCGGCGCACTCATGGTACCAATCGCCACTGTGGCGGCCGTCGCGAGCGCGAAAACGGTCTTCTTCATGGGGTATTTCCTCCAGGGTCGAGGTCGGACAAAGCCGACCGCTAGCGGTGAAGTTTAAGCCAAACCTGTCCCCGTGCCGAGAAGAGACGGTTCCAATATGTCGGAAATTTGTTGAGCGCCGGCCCGCCCCTCTTTTCCGAAAAAGGCCCGGACACGCTGCCGAATCCGGGCTTTTTTTCACTTTATTACGCGACTTGCGTTGTTTGGCTAGGCCCTAGTCACAGACCCGTACGCGCCTGAACTGCCAGCCCCAGCCGTCCCAGAACTCGCTGGCGGGTCCAGTAGCACCCGCCGGCGTAATAGGCAGGTGCCGGTCCGTAATAATAGCCGGGGCCGTAATACGGTCCGTGGACAGCCGATCCGATGATGGCGCCGGCTGCCAGGCCGCCGATGATCCCGGCCGCAATGGCGCCACCGCGGGCTTCGGCAGGTTGTGGAGCAGCGATGGCCGCGATCCCAAGGGTCGCGGCGGCCGCGAGAGCAGTCAGGGTCTTGGTCTTGTTGAACATGGCGCACCTTCCTCTGGTTCGCTGAGATCGTAAGCATTCAACGATCGGCTTTTTCGTTTCCTGCGTTCTTGTGCTCAGCAACAACAATGATCGTGGAGGTGAGGTTCCCGTTTTTCGCGTGAACGGCGGATGAATACGATGTCTGGAGGCTTCGCTCCCCGCATTAAATTTTCGCAAGACTTGAGGTAAGACTTGCGGCGAGACCGCGGCAAAGCGCCAATTCTGGCGGAAACCTGCCGTTACTAAGACAGGCGTCCGAAGACACGTTGCAGGATGGTCGCCTCGCGCCTGCGCCCGGCCGGATGCCCGGCTAACTTGGCCGCGCGGCTGCGCGATGTGGCAGCGCGGCGCAGCCGCGATTTGCGGCCGCGCGCTTTTGCGGCGCCACGCCGCGGTTTCAATTTTGCAGTCTGGCTGCGCGTCCTGCGCCGGTGTTTATTGTGACGCAGCGCCTGCTTTCCGACGTTGCGGAGAAACAGCTTTTCCAGCGGGTAGCTCAGTCTGCGCACCGCCGCTCTCAGCGGCAGCCAGTCGACCGCCATGATGTCTTTCATCACGTCGCGGCTCGGGTTGACCGCCGCCCGCATATGCCAGAACTGCACGACCTTTGGCCGCCCGCGCGCGCGATAGGTGATGGCGCCGAGAAATTCGCGCACGCGAACCTTATGACCGGTTTCTTCGACGACCTCGCGGCGCGCACCTGCCAGCGCGCTTTCATTAAGCTTGAGCTTTCCGCGCGGTAATACCCAAAGCTCGTCCTTCGCGCGTTGCACAACGGCAATCAGCGGGCGCGCGCCATTGCGCACCACGATGCCGCCTGCCGCATGAATGGTCTTGCCCGGCATACCAACCAGCCCGTCAGCCGTCTCGTTTAGCAAAATTGTCGTGCTGCATGCAGAGAAATACGCGTATCCGGCAAGCGCCTGTGGGCAACTGGCGTGTGTAGCTCGGCGGGGCTGTCACAATTCTGTCGCGGTGCCGAGTGGGCCCCGCCGCGCCCGATTGCTACCGCAACATCATCATTAGCGCTGCCATGATCGCCACCATGACTGCGGCCATCACCGCAATGTGCATGGGGCTCGATAACATGTGCCGGACAATGGCAAAGCGCGTGCCTTCCGGCAGTAGCGCCATGCCGCACTTCGGGCAGGCGCCGGGCGTCGGCTGCCGCACCGTGGGGTGCATCGGGCAAGTGTAGATCGTCGTGCCGGTTGGCGCGTTGCTCATCGTCTTACGCGCGCAGCACGCGACGCCGTTCTTCGTATTCGGCCGCGTTGATTTCGCCACGCGCATAGCACTCGTTGAGAATGTCGAGCGCGCGGTGCTCAGCGCTGTGACGGTGGCCGCGCATCATGAACACCATCATGCCCATGCACAGCAGCGCCATAAGAATCATGAGCCAGGGTCCGAAGAAGAAAGGCATCGGCCAGTAATCCCACCACATAACATCCTCCTTTTTTGCCTCTCCCCCACATTGAAATAGAGTAAGACACGGGGTGGCTGCAGCATTGATTTGGATCAACCGCAAGTATTGCGGCTCGCCGCTCCAAGCCTTGCGCGGAGCCCTTCCGCCGTGTCCTAGTTTTGCGGGACCACGATTGGAGAATGCCAATGCCGACCTTTGCCTGGGATCACATCCATCTGCGCACGCCCGATCCGGAAGCGACCGCCCAATGGTTCGAGCGGATGTTCGGGGCCGAGCTAATCCGCTCGACCCAACAGGGCAAGCCGCGTATCGATATCAAGCTTGGCGGCGCGATGATCTTCACGGCCCCGGTCACACCTGGCGATGGCGTCAATCCCGCGCCGGCTACCCCCTATCAGGGTCTCGACCATTTCGGTCTCGCAGTCTCCGGCATCGATGCCATTGCTGCCGATCTGAAGAAGAAGGGCGTGGAGTTTACCAAGGAGCCGCATTCGCCGCGGCCGGGTATCAAGATCTGTTTCCTGCGCGGACCGCAGGGAATTTCCATCGAATTGCTCGACCGCGATCCGAAATACACCTGACGTGGTCCCGGCCGCCGAAAAAGAGGGAACGCCATGAGAGTCACTATGAGGATTATTCGCATTGCGGCCGCACTCGCGCTTGTGCTGACGATGGCGCCGGCCGGCGCGCAGCAGAAAAGTTTGCGCGAGCAGATCGTGGGAAGCTGGAATTTCGTCGTTGCTGAAGTGGTGGCGGCGGACGGCAAGAAGTCTTTTCCGTTCGGCGAGACGCCGACCGGAATCTTGATCTTTACGGCGGGCGGCCAGTTCGCGCAGATCCATGTCGCCAGTGATGTGCCGAAGATTGCCAGCAACAATCGGTTGACCGGCACACCGGAGGAATACGCTACCATCATGCGGCGAAGCATTTCGCTGTTCGGCACCTACAGCGTGAACGAAGAAAAGAAGACGGTGACATTCAACATAGTTTCGAGCACGTATCCGAACTTCGCCGGCGAGGCGCAGGAGCGCACCATCGACAGACTGACCGCCGACGAATTCATCAACACGAATCCAAATGTGGCGGGCGGGCGCGGCCGCGCGACCAATATCTACAAAAGGGCGATGTGAGGGCGGAACCGGGCGCGGAAATCGCTCGGCAGTTGCAACCTTTCCGCCTTGCCCCCGTTTGTACGGGGACAATCGGGGGCGGCGGGGTTGCCTTGGCCATGGGCCCTCGCCTTTAATGCACGCAGGGCGTCAGCAGTGAGCGGAGCAAATTGTATGCGTGCGTGCGGACTGGCGGTTGTCGCGTCGGCGATCATTGTGACCACGGCCATCGTGACGACAGCTGTGGCCGACGACGCCCGGTTCGAACGCAGCCTGGAAATGCTGGCGCCAGCCGAACGGCTGGAGCAACTCTGCGATTTCACTGCGATGACCCGGATCCGCAGCGAAAGGAAGGAGTTCCGCCCCGACCGCGCCGTCGCGAATGCAATGGCGGAATCGCTCGCAAAAGGTGACACGCTTGAGGCGACCGGCGGCGCTTTCCGCAGCAAAAAGAAATGGTACGCGCTGGCATATCGTTGTACGGCGACGTCCGACCATCTGAAGATCGTCGCGTTCAATTACACGATCGGCGAAGAAATTCCCGAATCCAAATGGGCATCATTTGGTTTGTGGCAGCAGTGAGCGCAAGCGTGCAGTGATGTTACGCTATTGATGCTGCACCATGACCTTCGTCCCGACCGGCACGCGCGAATAAAGATCGACGACGTCGTCATTGACGAGCCGGAAGCAGCCCGATGACACGGCCTGACCGATGGTCTCCGGGGCGTTGGTGCCGTGAATGCGATAGACGGTGGCGCCGAGATTCATTGCGCGCGCACCGAGCGGATTGCCCGGCCCGCCGGCCATCCAGCGCGGCAGATAAGGCTGGCGTTCGATCATCTCCGGCGGCGGCACCCAATCCGGCCATTCGCGCTTGAGCGTGATCTTCTGTATGCCGCCCCATTGGAATCCGTCGCGGCCAACGCCGATGCCGTAACGCAACGCGACGCCGTTGCCCATGATCAGGTAGAGGTAGCGATCGTGAGTGTTGACGATGATCGTGCCCGGCGGCTGCTCGGTGCGGTAGTACACCGACTGGCGTCGCAGCTCCGGCGGCAGATCGGCATCGCGTGCGGTGTGGTCAACGCCCGGGTCGACATCCTTCATGGTGGGCTCCGACGACGGCAACAGGCCTTGCGCCGACACCGACGTGAGCGGCGCCACCAGCAGCGCGAGCGCGATAATCCGCAGCCAGAACATTTCCAACCCCCCGAATAATGCGTGCCTAGAGCTTGTCCTTGATGTGAGTCTGTGGCCGGTCGGAACCGCGTGAGGTTTCGGTATGCCAGCGGCCTTTTTCATCCTCGTATTCGATGGTTTCCGTGTGACCTGGAACGGTTTGTTCTTCGGCTGCAGCCTGCGCAGCCGCGAGCGCGTCGGCATGGGTGGGAAACGGCTCCGAGAATACGCCGTCGACTTTGTAGGCCCAGCCGCCATCGTGCTCGACAATCTCGTAGGTGACTTCCGCCATGGCTGATCCCCGCGAACTCACAAAGGTGTCCCGATAACGTATCGCCTTCCGGGCCGGTTGCGCCAGTCACATGGTGAGGAGAGATTTGGGCGGGAAGGGGCCAAAGGTTACCACCGCTGTAAATGTCGTCCTGCCAGCGGAAATTCAATGCCGGCGGGCATTAGAAATCGAAATCCAGCCCGAATCGCCGCTTGAATGCCTGGCGGTCCTGGGGCAAGGCGGTACGGAGAATGGCGCGCGCGGAATAGTTGCCCCGCATCGTGCCGGCATCCATGTACATCCAGTCCATGATGTCGCGCCTGGTGAACGTAATTGTGTCGCCCATCTTCAGGCCCTCGACCGTGCGCGGCATGTTGCCGATCTGGCCGATGAACCGCGCGCCGACATGCGCAAACGGGTGAATCCAGAAAAGCTCCGGTCCGCCGTCGCCAAGAAGGGCAATCTTGACCGCGAAGCCTTTCATCTCGGGCGCCGGGCGCTTCGCCAAAGCCAGAAATCCCGAAAGGGAATCGCGTGCGCTTTGTATCGCTGCGGCCATAGCAGCATCATTGAGCGCCAGATAGACAAGTTCATCGCGCTCGGCCTTCTGCACGACCGATTGGCCGTCGGACGGTTGCGCGGTGGCCGCGCGGGCGGCGCCGAGAATGAGCGCAAAGCCTTTGGCCGTCCGGCCCGACGGATGTCGAGATGACATGATCGCCGCCTTTCCGACGTCGGCCCATGGCGAGCCGGTCGTTACGGATTGGTCGTGGCGGAAGGCCAGAAGGTTCAATGCCTGGAGGGCCGTATCTGGCGGCGCTGTTTTCGACAATCAGGATCCGGGAGACTTTGCGAGACACCCGAAGTGGGATGTCCGCTCTACCCCCGAAAGCGGACATTAATCGGAGACTTTGGCACGTCCGCTTTGTGCCAAAAGCGGACATTATCCATGGCCCTTTTGCTTCGCTGGGGAGTTTGCAACGTTTCGGGCGTGCTCGATGAAGAGCTGTGCAACCGGGCTGATCGTACGGTTCTTCAACGTGACAACGCCAACCGGTATACGAAAGGGTGGTAGTACGACCGGCAGAACTTTGATCCCCGCCGACTTGGTGTGAAACCTCAAGGCAAAAGCCGGAACGATCGAAAGAAACCGTCCGCTTGCCACGAGACTCATCCGCACGTGGGGGGAATTGCTCACCACAGCAGCGCGGGGATATTCGAGTCCACGCGCGCGAAAGTCCTTCAAGATGGCTGCTCCGACGGTGTCTCTGTCCGACGGCGGCAACACCCACAGTCCTTTCGTCAGCTCGGCAAGCCGAACTCGACGATGCCGCAACCATGGATTTCGTGCGCCCGCCACGATGACGTCCTGATCCTCAAAGAGTGGATCGAAGTCAAATCGCTGATCGGCCAAGGCGCCCAGTTTTCGCGCGATGAGAAAATCAACGTTTCGTTCGCTCAGCTCATGATGCAACTCTTGGGCCTGCCGCGCTACCACACGAAAGACGATACGCGGCCATCGCCGTGAAAGCCGGTCGATGACCGCGCTCACGAAAGTCGTGGCGAGAAGAGGACTGCAACCTACCCGAACCTCGCCCGCCGTGGGATCGACGAGGGATTGAATCTCCTTCATGCCTTCGCGGAGCTCATCGAAAACAGCAACGCCGCGCCTGAGCAGCGCGGCTCCATAAATCGTAGGCTCGGCTCCATGCCGGTCACGCTCCAGCACGCGCACGCCGAGGACGCGTTCGAGGTCGGCGATCACCTTTGAAACGACCGGCTTGGAAACGGCGAGCTGCTCGGCCGCTTTCGCCATGCTTTTGCATTGCACGACGGCGAGCAAAATATGAAGATCCCGCAACTTGATGCGACGGCCAATCCGCTCCGACCATTCCATGCGAGGCAACTCCGGCTCGTTAACCAAATCGATATCGTACGGTCGAATTTTAGCAATTGCCAGCTAACCAAAAGCAGAGCACGATTTCTCCAGCACTGCGACCAACGCATCGTCCTATTGGCTCGGGAGTGCCACGATGAGGCTTCCGCGCAGGCAATTTCTTCATCTTCTGAGCGGCGCCGCCGCGCTTCCGGCGTTACTGCGCGCCGCCACCGCGCTCGATTATCCAACGCGCCCGGTGCATCTTGTCGTCGCCTTCCCCCCTGGCGGAGTCGCAGACGTTGCCGCGCGTCTCATGGGACAATGGCTGTCGAACCGTCTTGGTCAACCATTCATCGTCGAGAACAAGCCCGGGGCAAGCGGCAATATCGCGGCTGAATTTGTCGTGCACGCTCCGCCGGACGGTTACACCATCCTGATGACGGGCTCGAACTACGCGATTAACGCAACGCTTTTTGCGAACCTCAACTTCGACCCCCTGCGCGATATAGCGCCGGTCTCGGGCATTCTCCGCACCTGGGGCGTGATGGTAGTCAACCCATCGGACCCCGCCAGGACCGTGCCGGATTTCATCGCCCATGCAAAGGCTAACCCTGGCAGCGTCTCCATGGCGACCGCCGGGAAGGGCAGCACGCTACATATGTATGGTGCGCTATTCATGTTGATGACCGGCACCAACCTGGTCGACGTTCCCTATCGGGGTGCGCCCCCAGCTCTCGCCGATCTGATTGCCGGACGCGTGCAGGTCATGTTTGACAATGTACCCACGTCGCTCAAACACATCACGAGCGGAGAGCTGCGTGCCTTGGCCGTCACCGCTCCGACACGATTGGATTCCTTGCCTGACGTTCCGCCACTAAGCAATTTTGTCCCCGGATATGAAGCGAGTTCTTGGGGCGGAATGATCGCACCCAGGAGCACGCCCACTGAGACAATCGGCAAGCTCAACGCGGCAATCAATGCAGGCCTCGCCGATCCTGCAATAAAGGCGCGGTTCGCCGAACTTTCGCTTGTTCCCATGCCGATACAACCTAATGAATTCGGCAAATTCATCGCCGACGAAACCGAGAAATGGGGCAAGGTGACACGGACAGCGCACATCAAGCTGTGAAAACCGCCGTGCGGCTGACAAATTCGCCCTTGTGTGGCCAAGCCACTGCCGGATGTCTGCTTTGGGTCATTAGCGGACGTAACGCTCATCAATTGCGACGTCCGCTTTGCCCCCGTAAACGGACATTAATAGGCAGCTCGGGAATGCTCGCATTGTGCCAAAACAGACGTTTCTTCGTTCACTCACGCCTTCCACAGCTGGCGAAACTGCGTCGCGACGACCTTTTCATAAGGCGCGTCCCCGGTGAGGATTCCGAGTTCGCGGGCAAACTGATTCATACCGGCCACAAAAGATTCCGAGATCGAGGCGTCGTAATACGGAAGATCGCGGCGGATCAGCTCGACGATCAGCTCGGCTTGCTCGGGCGGAAACAGCTTACGACCGACCTCGGCCGCACGCGCGACGTTTTTCTTCAGTGCGTTTTGCGTCTTGACCATGGCGCGTACCGCGGCCGCTGCCACCGCGGGCGATTTTTCAATCAGGCGGTCGGTGGTGGCGATCGACGCCATCGTGTAGTCGAAGCAACCTTTCGGTCCGTCGCCGCGCCGGACGTCGAGCACGACGTCGCCGACGCCGCGGCGGACCGCAACTTCCGCGCCCATGCCGTTCGCCCAGAAGCCGTCGATCTTGCGGTCTTCCAAAGCCTTCGCCGCGGTCAGTCCGAAATTGATGCCGGCACCGGAAGCGCCCGGCACCGGCGCGATTGTCACGCCGTCGCGCGCCAGATCGATGCCGGCTGCTATCAACAGGCGGCGCAGGCCCATATCCACCCAAGGTGCGGCGCCGATGCTCTTGCCCTTGACCGCGCCGACGTCGCCACGCCGGACGGCAAAATCCCTATGCATGACCAGAAACCAGTACATGCCCTGCGCCTGCGCGCAGATCAGCTTGACGCCGTCCCAATGCGGAAAAGCAGCGAGCGCCGAATGCGCCGAACCGCCAACGAAATCGACCGTACCGTCGCGCAACGCCATATATGCGTTGTCGACCGGAAAGATCATCTCCAGCATGACGTCTAGTCCCTCTTCGCGAAAGAAGCCGAGTTCGATGGCGGCCTCGGCCGGGAAATAGGAATTCGAGATCATGTCGGGCACGGCGAGCTTCATTTCAGCGGCTCATGCTGGCGTCAGCGTGATCGCTGCGGCGCGCTTCTGGCTCGCGAGCATTGATGTGCGCAGCAGGAATTGACGCGCCCGCGCCGGGTCCGCCGCGATCTCGCGCAGTTCGCCGAGATTGCGCCGGCGTGCGTCCGGATCACGCGCTTCCAGGCGCTTCTTGTTGGCGATCGATTGCTCCTGCACGAACTCGACCGCAATGGTGCGGCGCTGGTGGCTGTAGAGATCGAGCAATTCGTCGGACGCACCTTCGAGCATAACCTGCGCGAGCTTGTCCGCCAGATTGGCAGCGTCCTGGAGGCCGCCATTGAGGCCCATCCCGCCGATCGGATTGTTGACGTGCGCGGCATCACCGGCCAGCAGGACCCGACCCTTGCGGAACGTCTCCGCCACGCGCTGGTGCGTCACATAAAGATTGCGATGCACGATATCGTAAGCGCGCGGTGATGGAAAAAACGACTGAATGCGCGCCTGCACGCCGGCATCGCTGATGATGTCGTTTTCGGATTCCTCGGGACTGACCGGAAAGACCGTGCGCCACAGGCCGGGCGGGCCGTCGGCGGATACCTTGAAACAATTGCACCAGGCGCCCGGGTCGGCGAAATAGCTGCGGTAGCAATAGCCGCGTTCGGCCTCGAAATCATATGGCGTCGTGAGCACGATGAATTTCTCCGGCCAGGTGAAGCCGTCGAACGCAATCCCGCACTGCTTGCGAACGATGCTGCGGCCGCCGTCGGCGCCAATGAGATAGCTGCCGGTATGGGATTTGACGCCGCCCGGCCCGCGTACGTCGACCGCGACCGACCGGTCAGTGGGCGAGACATCGACGATTTCATGACCGTACAGCACTTCGACGTTCGGCAATTTTCGCAGGCGATCGAGAATGAGCCTCGCGGTCTTGAACTGTTCGCATTGGACAACATAGGGGTAACGCGTGTCGTCCTTAAGCAAGGCGTGGTCGAATTGCGCCACCAGCTCGCCGCTTGGTCGATCCCAGAACTGGAAGATCGGCGCCACCAGTCCGACCCGCGCCATGTCGGCCGCCAGTCCGTCCTCGGCGAGCAATTCAAGCGTCGCCGGATGGGTGGTCGCGGCCCGTGGATCGGCCTGCGGCTCGGCGTTATCGTCGAACAGCCGTACGCGCAGGCCGCGCCGTCCGAGCAGCCAGGCGCACAGCAATCCGACCGGTCCGCCGCCCGCAATGAGAACCGGGTCGCCGTCGCTTTTCATGCCTGGTTGCTCACTCATAACGCCGGAACAAGGAATGTAGATCAGCCTTCATTCCTAGCGTAAGATGAATTGTATTCGAGATGCAGCCTATTTTGAGGGGACCGACATGCGCAACCGAGCGGCTCTGGTCTTCGCCATCGTGTGTGCCGCTCTTGCTTGCGCCACGGTCAGCCGCGCCGATGAGTGGCCGAGCAGGCCCATCCGGGTGATCATCCCGTTGAGCCCGGGAAGTGCAGCCGACATCGTCCCAAGAATTGTTTTCGAGCAAGTGTCGGCGCAACTCGGACAGCCGGTCGTTGTCGAAAACAGGCCGGGCGCCAGCGGCACGATTGCCGCGCGCGCGGTGGCCGTCGCAGATCCCGACGGCTACACGTTGCTCGCTCATTCCTCCGCCCATATCATCGCGCCCTCCACCGTCGCCAACCTGCAGTATGATCCGATCAAGGATTTTGCCGCGGTGGCGCCGCTCGGCAATCTGCCCAATGTCCTGGTCATCGCGCCGTCCAAAAACATCAAAACCGTGCAAGAGCTGGTCGCCGAAGGAAAGAAACGGGCGATTACATTCGGATCAATCGGCGTCGGCAGCCCGATCCACATGGCCATGGAACGCTTTCGCCTGAGCGCCGGAATAAAGGCGCAGGCGATACCGTTCAAAGGCGCACCCGAGGCGCTGGTCGAGGTGATGACCGGCCGTGTCGATGTCTACTACTCGCCGGTTCTTGCGGCGCTGCCGTTCATCAAGGACGGCAAGGTTTTGCCGCTGGTAGTCAGCAGCCCGACCCGCGCGGCCACCCTTCCGGACGTTCCGACAACACTCGAATCCGGCTATCCGAACTCGGCCTATCGGTTCTGGATTGGCGTGTTTGCGCCCGCCAGGACACCGCCCGAAATCGTCAACAGGTTGAACGCGGAAATCCAGAAGGCGCTGCAGCTGCCCTCCGTGCGCGAGCGGCTCGCCGCTCTCGGCGTGCAGCCCATGGCGATGAATGCCGGAGAGTTCGACAAGTTCGTCAAGGAAGAGCTTACGATCAATGCGGAACTTGCCAAAGCGGCGGGAATCTCGGCGCACTGATATTACAGGCTTTGATGTTGCAAGCTTGGATGTTGCAGGGTTGGGACTTCCGGTCCGGCCGGTGAGTTGTTATCCTTGTTATTGGCGGCCGTGACCTTAACGAAATGAAGGACACCATTCCGATGCCCCAGGAAAAATCTCAAGAAAAACTCCAAGAAAAACCACTTGTCCGCATTGCTCCGAACAACCCGGTTTTCGATCTGCCGGTGATAGTCGGCATCGAGGAAAAATTATTCGATAAAGCCGGGCTCAATGTCCGCTTTACCGGGACCTATGCCGACCGCGAAAAGGACAGCGTGGAATTTCCGGTGATGGCGCGGATGAAGGAGCAGATGTTCGATTGCGGCTCGGCCGACAGCTACAATGTCTGCGAGTGGGCCAGCATCGACCGGCTGGAGAAAGGCAAGCGTGGCGGCAATATCGCGGCGCTGCGCGCGTCGGTGGCGGCGCAGGCAATCATCACTTTCGACGAAACGCTGCAGGTGCCGCGCGACCTCGCCGATATCCCGGTCGTGGTCCAGGAACTGACCGGCTCGCATTACACGACGCTGCAGATGCTTGAAAGTGCCGTCGGCGCTGAACACGTCAACATCGCGCGCGGTGGCCTGCCGCAGAAGCGCTACGAAGGACTCAAGAACGGAACATTCCGTGTGGTCACGGTGATGGAACCGTTCATCAGCCTCGGCCTCAAGGATGGCGCGCATATCATCGCGGCGGCATTCTACCGCGGCGGCGAAGTGATCGCCGCCGATCTCAGCGCCGAGCAGCGCAAGGCTTACTACGACGCAGAAAACATGGCGGTCGATCTCATCAACGCCGATTTCTACAAATACGCCCACCACGTGGCGGCGCACACCAAAGGCGCATTGAAGCCGAACGAGCTTCTCAAGGCCTTCGTGCGTTACAAGCACGTTGATTACTACGACTCGACGCTGTTCGGCCGGACCTATGACTGGATGAAGGCGCGCGGCCTCACCGAAGGCCAAAGCGAGCATTCCACTTTGGTCGTTGGCTGAATTCGGGCGAGCGGGCGCGGCAGTGTGAAGGCAGCCATTAGTCGGTCCGTTAGCCGCCTAAACAGTCGCGGAGACAAGTGCCGCTGGCACGGGAACGCGCCAGCGCTTGCCGTAAGCAAACCGCTTTCGTACCGCCTCGGCCAGGGCCGATCGGATAGCAGCGAGATTTTGTGAGGGTTGTCTGGCCAGGAGCATTGCTGCTCGCACCGTTCCCCTCTCGTAGATTTCAGACAGAGCTTCCGGCGCTTTAAGTTCCCACGCGCAATCAATGATCTCTAGATCAATATTATTGAATCCCGCTTCGGTCAGGAGCTTTTCGGCGACGGTCCATTTCGCAAATTGGTGAAAATCCGGTCCTGGCGGTGCTGACACATCAGCACAGCCGTGGGTCTTGATGGCGTCGTAGACAATCTCGAAGCATGGGGAAACATCGGGCCCGCACCACACCGTCATCGCAAAGCGGCCATTTGGTCGAAGGACTCGTCGCACTTCGGATAGCGCGCGCGGCTGATCGGGAACGTGACAAATTCCCAAATTTGAGACGACGACATCAAATTGCGCATCGCCAAACGGCAGATCCTGCGCATCGCCCTCGATAAAGATTGCATCTCGTGCCCGACCACGCGCAAACGCCAGCATTGCGGGGGAGAAATCGATGCCAATGACCTTGCATCCGCGGCGGGTCAGCCCCTCGGACACATTGCCCTGTCCGCAACACAGGTCGAGTGCGTTCAGGTTTGGTCTGGCGCCGACCGCATCAAGCAAACTTTCTATTGCTTGGTCAGAAGCCGAAGCGAACAACTCGACATAACCAGTAGCCCGCTTCGGATCGGACCAGCTGCCGCGCTCCAGGCTCCCAAACGCCGAGAAGTCGTTCACCGCTGCCTCCCGTTAAAGGCAGATCAGGAGCATATCGACGCGCAAGCCCGTTGGGCAACCAAAAATGAAAGACCGCCTTTGCGGGCGGTCTCTCTCGCGTCTCGTCAGATGACTTTAGTTTTCGTAAGGGCTTTGCGCCTCTTATGCACTGTACTTGCTATCAACCTCAGATGAGGTGGTTAAGCGACCGCACGGTGTCCCGCGACAGGGTGCCAGTGCGGCAGGCTTCGCCATAAGCGTTCGTGAACGCCGACTGGTCGGCAGCCGTATGCTTTTGCACAAAGCGGAAAGCCAGACGGGCGACCTGGTAGGTTGCCTTATTGTCCGGGCACAATGCCTGGGTCATCAAGGCCCACGGCAGAAGGAACGGACAGGCGGCGGAATGCCAACCAGCTTCATTGATGGTCAGCTGTCGCGGGTCGTTCTTGTCGCTGGCATGGATCGCAGTACCGATCATCAAGGATCCAGCCGCGGCGAAGCCGCAGCCAACGGCCCAAGGGCCGGTATTATTTGTGCTGCGAATCGACGCCGGTGGCTTCTTCACGACTTTCACGTGCTTCATGTACCTATAATAGCCCTCGTGAGCGGAGCTCGCGCTGATTGGCGCGGCGGTAAGTGCAACCGCGGCCAACAGAGTAGCTAGAGTGATAAACTTACGCATACAAATTTCTCCCACTAACCACAGCACTGCCTTCCGTGCTGTGTTAAATCCCGCAGCGCGTTTCCTGGAAAAAATTACGCGACCACGTAAGGCAAAATTCCTATAGCGGGAGAACAAATGGCTGTGGTTTTAATCGCGCAGTAACCTGAGCGAGTAACCTGACCAAGTAACCTGACCAAGTAACCTGACCAAGTAACGTTAAATGCAAAGCGCCGGTGCGCGATTTGGTGTTGTCGACAAATCGGAGCACAACAATAAAAGCTCGCAGTCGATGCTCGCAAAAACAGCCGTGCGGTGGAGCACACCACACGGCTGGATTCCGCTTTGATTCATTAGCAGCCAGTGCCGAGCAGCCGCGTGATGTCCGCCATTAACGGACATCACGCCTGCCAGTTTCGAATTAATTCGTTCAGTAACTGGTTGTTTGAGCCTTCAAAGGACGTTCGCGCTCGGCAGTCGCGCCGTGTGGCCGATTGAATACGATGGTGCAGGCGGCGCTGAGTTGCTTTTTATTTTGTGCAAGGCATTCTGTTACGCGGCTCGCGCTTGGGATAGCGTGCATGCAAAGCCGCATCGCGTCCGGTGTACATGCTTCCACATCTTCTTGCGAATAGGCGATCGCGGGGAGCGGAGCCATGATCGTTGCAATGACAGCAATAGTGCCTAATTTGCCCATAGCGTTTCTCTCCAATTCGGATTGTTTATATATTGTCAGCCAAGCCACCGAAGTTGGACGCTATCCCTTTAGTCTGGTGCCGCAACGAAACTCGCTGATTAAGCTAAAGCATAAACCTTAAGTGGCGCGCCTCCGTCGCTGCCACGCCTTACCCCCGAAAGCGGACATCAAGTGGCGTTAATCAAGCGTCCGATTGGCACCAAAAGCCGGCGCAGACGGCTCTACTTGGATGGAAGACGCAGGCTCGCGAGGTCGGTTCCGACAATCGTCGTTCCGCTAAACCCGCTGCTTTGGACCGCCTTGCGGTAATCCGCTTCGGTGAGGGCGCCACCCGGAATTTTCCAGGGACCCTGGCGTTCGGCACCCAGGGGAGGGATCAGATGTGTGAGCATCAGATACTTCGCCCCCGCACGCTTGGCCATCGCTCCGAGATCGGATGCTGAACTCTGGCGGTTAAACAAGAGCGGCGGATATCCGCTGGCGCTGTCGGGACCGAGGACCGGGTGGGTCGCCGAGTGGACGATTACGTCGGCGCCGTGTGCCAGCTTTTCCACCTGCTCGGAGGTCGACGAAGAACGCGGCGGGTCGGTTTTGTCATTGCCGGCATCGCCGCCGATCACCACGCTTCCGGCAGGCGTATCCACGCGATAGGAGGCGTGCCCGGCGATATGGGTCGAGCGAATGGCGCTCACCTTGACGTCGCCCGAGGTCCAGACGACCTGCGGCTCATCCTTCACCTCGAAGGTCATCAGGTGGACGAGCTCCGCCGGGCCGCCCTGCAGGCGATCCTTGCTTTCGGACAGGCGCTGCGCGATTTCGCCCGACTGAACATAGGAGTCGGCGAGATGGGCGATGAATTTCTGGCAGCTGATTGTGAAGCCGAGCGCCGACACAGTGTCGGACGTGCACACGACGTCGACTTTCGGCAATTTTGAATCGAAGTGCCAGCGCAGCTGCATGAGATCGGCGAAACCGTCGACGTGGTCCGAATGCATGTGCGTGAAAAATACGGCGGTGATCTGCGCCGGCGGAATTCCGAGTTGCGAAAGACGCATCGTGGTTCCGCGGCCGGCGTCGAACTGCAGTTTCATCGCCGCGCAATTGTTACTGTCGTCACCGTAACGGACCAGCGTGCCGGGCCCGGCGAGGCCGTTGAACTCCGGCGGACCGCCCATCGTGCCTGTCAGCGTTACGATCATGCACGGGGCTGCATTTGCGGCGGTTGGCGAAAAACCGGCCGACACGGCCCACGCACAAATGACGAGCAGCAACATTCGCCTGATCATCGGTACCCCCAATAAATGCTTTAAAGGACCAGCCAGTTTGTCATTTTAATTCCGCGATGTCTGCAGGCTGGATGTCCGGACTCACATGCAGCCATTCAACAAGATGCTGGTGGGGAACGTTTTTGCGGTCCCGCGAATTATCCAGTTGGATTCGCTTATGGCTGACGACAGGATTTTTCGGTCCGCAGATTCCGATTTCTGCGGCCGGGCGCATTGCCGTCACTCATTGCGTTTTCGAAAATCACCACGAGGAGAGACATACATGAAAGCGAAAGTTTTATTGGCGACGGCAGTTCTTCTGACATTCGCCGCGCCGGCAATGGCCGACGAATATTATGTTGTTCGCGGGCCCGATCGTCACTGCACCGTGACGACGACCCGGCCGACAGAACAGACCACCGTCACTCAGATCGGCCCGCTTGCATTCGAGTCGCGCGAGAAGGCGCAGGACCGCATCAAGACCACGAAAGTCTGCGGCGACGACACCACGACCGGCACGTCGGTCCATATCGACAAGGACTAGGTCGGATAGAAAATAAAAAGGGGCGGAGGTGCTCGCTCCGCCCCGCGCTGTCACCAATGGTGCCGGCGCCAATACCGGTGGCGCCAGTAATATGGCCGAGGCGCATAGGCGTAGCCGTAGTAGCCACCGTAGTAATTCGGCCGCCACCAGCAGCGGCCATAGGCACCGCAAACCCAACGCACTTGCTCGACTTTCGCTGCAGGGTCGTTCGCCACCGGTGCGATCGGCATCGCCGTTGCTGCAGTCGTTGCAAGGCCGCCGCAAATTGTGGCAGCCGCAAACAAGACCTTCATATTCTTCATGGGCTCCTCCATCGATGCGCCCTTAACGCGCGATCCTGCTGGAGGTTTCCGGCGAGAGTTGGTCGATTGGCTTAACTTTTATTCAGATTGGAACGAGGACACGTGAACGTGACCGTTTGCACCTCGAATGGTAGTGAATGCGGTATCATCGCGCCGCGTCCGGCGCTGGTCCTTATCGCTTACGCAATCAGGGCCGCTAGCTCGGCCGCGACATCGAGCGACATGACCGCGATCTGAGACGCCAGAAATGCGTGCCCTTGTGTCGTGCTCAAACTGTCGATTTCTTCGGTCGTCAGCCCGGCAATCGCGTCAGTGCTCAGACCGGGTATTCCACTTGTGCTCGACAATGCGCTGAAGTTGGCCGTCGTCATTCCGGCGATCTGATCGCTCGTGAAGCCCCCGGCCTGCGCCGTCGTGAGCGCCGCGATTTCGTCCGTTGTCAGGCTATTGATCCCGGCCACCGTCAGCGCGCCAACTTCCGCCGCGGTCAGCGCGCCAACTTGCGTCGACGTCAGGTTGGTGATGGTGGTGGTGCTGAGCCCGACGATCTGCACGGGCAATAGCTTCGCGGCGTCCAGTGCATTCAGATTGTCTGTCGACAGGTTGTTGAGTTGCGTCCAGTAAAGCCCATGTACCTGGGTGGTGGTCAGCGCCGCCACCTGCGTCGTGGTCAGGTTGTTGAGCACTGTGGTGCTGAGCGTACTGATCTGGGCCGCGGTCAGCGCGCTCGCCTGCGTGGTTGACAGGTTCTGCAGTTCGGTCGTGGTCAGCTGGGCAATCTGGCTGGCATCAAGCGCCGCGATCTCAGCGGCCGGCAGCGCCGCCACCTGCGTGGCGGTCAGATTGCCAATCGCTGTTGTGCTCAGGCCGGCGGCCTGGTCGGCATCGAGCCTGGTGACGTCAAGCACATTCAAGTTGTCGGTCGACAGCGCATTGAGCTGGCTTGCGGTCAGGCCCTGCACTTGCGTGGTGGTAAGCGCCGCCACCTGCGTGGTGGTGAGGTTGTTGAGCACCGTCGTACTCAGCGTCCCGATCTGGGTCGCGGTCAGCGCGCTGGCCTGCGTGGTCGACAGGTTCTCCAACTCGGTTGACGACAACGCGCCGATTTCGGTGGCGTTGAGCGCGCTCACTTGCGTGGAGGTCAGCTCGCTGATTTGGGTGTCCGTGAAAGCCTGGATCTGCGCCTCGATCAGGCCACTCATGGTCGTCGAGGAGAGCGCCTGGACCTGCGTCATCACCAGGTATTGCAGGTCGGTCGATGTCAGCGCGTTGATCTGATCCGCAGTCAAGACCGCCATCTGGGTCGTGGCCAAGGCCGCAATGCTGGTGGTCTTCAGCCCGCTGAAGGTTGTCGTCGATAGGCCGGCGATTTTTGCGGCGCTGATGAAAGGAATAACAGACATCGAGCCAACCCATTCCGACTGACTGTCGCGGTCCCGCTGCAAGCCGAATGTAAGAATGTCGGGATGGATAAAGCTTCGCACCGATGCATTGATTGATTCTGACGATTTTCAGGTTTGGATTTTAGTAGTTAAGGCGTTCGAAATATTCCGTTCAATTCGAACGCCTGCATTAGGATTTTGTTTATGAACGGCGGCAAAGCGGCCCTAGTTGCCGCCGCTAAAGACTATCCGCCGCAGCAATTCCACGATCACGGTCAGCATCAGCAGGGCGCCGGCAGCAAAGAGCGCAAGTTGCGCCCGCCGCATGCCGGCTTCGCTGCCATGGATGCCGCCCAGCAGCGCGACGATGCCAAGCGGACATAAAGTGAAGGTTGTGGCGGCCGCGACAATAAGATTGAGCGCGCCACCGTCCTGCCACAGCGGGACTAGGCTCACGGCCCAGAGGCCCAGCATGATCAGTCCGGCGAGCGCGTAACGTGCGCGCAGCCTGAGCGTGACGGTGACGGGAGCCGGATTCTGCATTTGGGCTCCTTAAATTCCGCGCTGGCGCTTGAGCCTGTCGATATATTGCTCGACTTCCGGCGGCAGTGTGCGCAAGCCGTGCTGTCCGGCCGACGACAGGATCGGCCGCCACTGCGACCCCTTCAGGAAATCCGGTTCGCGCCCGGGCGGGATGATGCGGTCGAAGATGATGACCAGCAGCACCGCGAGCAACGCGACGCGAAGCGCGCCGAGCATGGCGCCGGCGGCGCGATCGGGAATGCTGATATCGGGGCCAATCATTTCACCGACGGCAAGCCGCAGCAGCGCGCTGAGCACGATGCCCGCCACGATGAAGATCGCCACCAGGACCAGCCAGTTCTGTATTGCGGGCGCCTTGAACATGCTGCTGAAGAAGGGCGTCACCCTCGGCGCCGCTGCCACCGCGACACCCATCGCTCCGATATAGCCGAAAATCGTCGCCAGGCTGCGCAGCAGGCCGGTCATGAAGCCCATCACGACCGCGAGGAACAGGCAGATATAAATGGCGAGATCGAAGGGATTGGTCGAGATGAAGTCCATTGCGAATTATCCGAACCGCACTACGCTTTGTGCGTTTGAGGATTGTGAGGGAGGACCGTACATGGCGTTCGCAGTCACAAGCAACAGCTTCAAGGACGGGGATTATCTGCCGAAGGAATTCATCCTGTCCGCCGATTTCGGCTTCGGTTGCGCCGGCGGCAACACGTCGCCGCATCTCAAGTGGTCGGGCGCGCCCGCGGGCACGAACAGCTTCGCCATCACCTGCTACGATCCCGACGCGCCGACCGGCTCCGGCTTCTGGCACTGGCTGCTGGTGAACATTCCCGCCGACGTAACGGAGCTTGCCGCCGGTGCCGGCAGCGCCGGCGGAAAATTGCCGGCCGGCGCATTGCAGACGCGCACGGATTTCGGCGCGCCCGGTTACGGCGGTCCTTGTCCGCCCGAAGGCGATCATCCGCACCGTTATCTGTTCACGGTGTTCGCGGTGAAGGCTGACAAACTCGATGTGAAGGCCGACACCTCCGCCGCCGTCGTCGGCTTCAACCTGCATTTCAATACGCTGGCGAAAGCGGAAATCATGGGACTGTTCAAGCGCTGAGAGTTACCGCCGCAAACTGCCAACTGGTAGAGCGGTATGGTTTTCTCCGTGACTCTCCTTAGGGACAAAATCTGAATTTCTGACGGCCGCTCATTGGCTTAATGATGCCATGGCTTTTACAGGAGGCCGCCATGGGTCAGGTCTATTTCCACTGCTCGCACGAGGAAAAGCTGCTGGTGGACTGCTGCGGAGCCGAGGTCGACGGGCTGACCGGGGCACGCGAAAGGGCCGCCATGGTTATGCGTTCGCTCGTTGCAGCGCCCGGACCCGAAGATTGGCGCAACTGGACCATGCACGTCAGCGACGATCTCGGTGATGAAGTTCTCGCGCTGCCGTTTTCGTCGGTAGTCGGCCGTCTTCATTGATGCGGGAGGGCGTCATGTCGCGCGAAATCACTTGCTCCGCTCATTCCCGCGCATAGCCGTCCGAAGGACGGCGTGCTTCGCACGGCTATGCGGGAATCCAACTTATTGGGCCTCCCATTTCGCGGGGATGAGCTGAGGAATCCTGCCAAATGGATAGCCTGACGGTTCGTATGAATCTTGGTATGGAGCGTAATCGCCTAGGTCTTTAGAGACATCCACATGCGAACAGGCCGGGTGACGGGATGAAACGCGTGCTCGCTATTTCGCTGGTGATGCTGGCAGGGACGACTTGCGCCGCCTCTGCCGCCGGCACGACGACATTCAACTACACCTGCAAGAACGGAAATTTCACTGTCACCGCGTCACTCGATAGTGCCGGCCGCTGGAGCAAGACGGAGCCCGTCATCTTGCAGATTGCCGGCGAGCCGCCGCAAACGCTCATCGCCGATCCCGACGCGCCCGACGCGGACAGCTACCGGAACAAGGACTACGAATTTTATTCGCTGAAGTCGTTCACCACGCTGACCCACAAGAGCCACGGCGTGACGGTGAAATTCTACAGCGCGTGCAAGATCAATTAGACGCCGGCCTGGTTGAGAATCCAGATCGAGCCGTTGAGCAGCGTGGCGAAGGCCACCCATGCCGCGTAAGGCGTAAACAGCAGAGCCGCGGTGCGGTCGCGCTGCCAATGCATGACAATAAAGGTGAGGATTACCACCAGCAGCATCGCGACGATGACCAGTGCGGCGCCGATCATGTGTGCGCCGAAAAATACCGGCGACCAGATGAAATTGAGTGCAAGCTGGATGAACCACACCGTCATACCGGCGCTGCGTGGTTCGCTTTGCCAGGTGCGCCAGCCGGCAATGGCGACCATGATGTAAAGCACCGTCCAGACCGGTGCGAAGATCCAGCTCGGCGGGTTGAACGGCGGCTTGGCGAGCCCCGCGTACCAGGCGCCCGGCAGCGTCATGAAGCCGATCAGCGTTCCGCCGCCGAGCACGAGCGCGATAAAGAGTGCGAGTGTGAGATAACGCTGCATGGCTGAATCCGGAGGAGGGTGCATCGCCTTAAAAGAAATATGCGCGTTTCGCGTTCGCGCTAGCCCACGCTCGGCGTGTTGCGGTTGAAAAATTTGCGGATGCCCGGATCATAGGCGTGCGAAAGCACGCCGTCCTTCGGACGGCTAAGCCCGGGCATGACGATTGCTGGCAGGGTATGATAGGGAATAGTCATGGCACGGGGACCCATCCGCGACAGCCGCAGCGAGGCCGAGAAGGCCTTCAAGGCGGCCACCACAAAACCGGTCGAGCTACCGGCGGCGAAATCGCCGTCGCTGCCCGGCGCGAAGGAAACGGTGTCGCTGCGCATTGACCGCGACGTGCTCGATTTTTTTCAGGAAGACGGCCCCGGCTGGCAGGACCGCATCAACGACGCGTTGCGGAAGGCGGCGGGGAAATAACGTACGCGTAACGCAACATGCAACAGAACCATAAGGGAGAACTATGATGCGATTTTTGTCGGGATGCCGTGCAGCACTGATCGCGGCGATCGCCGTTTTTGGCACAGTCGGGCTGACGTCCGCCGCTTATGCCGATAGCGGCACCGTCAGCATCCGGATTTTCAAGGCCGGCTTCGTGATCGGTGGCTCGGCCGGCAGCGGCGTGCTGCATTTCCATGGCCGCAACTATCCGCTGTCGGTCGGTGGCCTGAGCTACGGCTTCACCTTCGGCGCATCGGAAACGCGTTTCCACGGCACCGTCAGCAATATCCGCCGGCCGTCCGATATCGCGGGCGTCTATGGCCAGGCCGGCGCCGGCGCCGCCATCGGGCGCGGCGCACAGGCGGTCGTGCTGACCAATCAGAATGGCGCTGTCCTCTCGCTGGCGGGTGGTCAGGCCGGCCTCATCGTCAGCGCCGACCTCAGCGGTCTGGCGCTCGGGCTGAAGTAAGCGCGAATATAAAAAGCCGATGCCGGATCAATCCGGCATCGGCGGCGCTCCGCGTCATTCCGGGGCGCGGTCGGAAGACCGCGAACCCGGAATCCAGCAGCAGGTCAACACGTGAACATGGATTCCGGGTCCGGCGCTTGCGCGCCGTCCCGGAATGACCACTGATAGTTCACGCGTCCCCCGCCACCTTCAATATGTCGATCAGCTTGCGGTCGCGCCAGCGTTGCAGGTCCGCGATGGTGCGCGAGCCCGCTTCATCGGCGACGCCGTCGATGATCATCGTCTGAACCTGCGGCGTCAGCCGCGTGTCCCCGAGGTCGTCCATCCAGCTCTGCATCGCCGGGCCGATATGCGACATGAAATGCGGCATGCCGCCTTCGCCGCCGGCCAGGTGAAATATCAACGACGGCCCCATCAGCGCCCAGCGCAGGCCGGGGCCATAGGCAATCGCCGCATCGGCATCCGAAACCGACACCACGCCTTCGGCCACGAGGTGAATAACCTCGCGCCAGAGCGCCGCCTGCAAACGGTTGGCGACATGGCCCGCCACTTCCTTCTTGATGTGGATCGGCTTCTTGCCGGCCGTGAGATAGAAATCCATCGCCTTGACGATCGCCTCCGCCGAGGTCTTCGGGCCGCCCACCACCTCGACCAGCGGAATGAGATGCGGCGGATTGAACGGATGGCCGATCACGCAGCGCTCGGGGTGCTTGCATTTCGTGCTCACGCGGCTGACGAGCAGCCCCGATGAGCTGGTGGCAATGACCGTTTCCGGCGGCGCGCCGGCATCGATCGCGGCGAACAGATCGATCTTGATGTCCTCGCGCTCCGGCCCGCTTTCCTGCACGAAGTCCGCGCCCTTGGCGGCGTCCGTAGGGCTTGCGAAGAACGCGATGCGCGTGCGGTCGGCGCCGGGCTGCACGGTGCCCAGTTTCTCCAGCGTCGGCCAGGCATTGTCGATGAAGCGGCGCGCGAAGGCTTCGCCGTTGGGCGAGGGGTCGTAGGCCGACACCTCGAAGCCGCGCGCCAGAAAGCACGCCGCCCAGCTTGCGCCGATGGTGCCTGCGCCGATGACCGATACGCGTTTTGGCATGTCATGCTCCACAATCCGTAGGGTGGGCTAAGCGTAGCGAGCCCACCGGCAGATTTTCAATTTATCCCGGTGGGCTTGGCGCTGTCGCGCCGAGTACGCCCGTGGTTATTCAGTCGAATTGCGCGCCGTTCGCCAATTTACGTCTAACTCCGTCATCGAAACGACGGCAAGTCAGCCTCGACGGATGAACGAGGAACGCAGTGTCTGTGGGCGCAAGGTCGGCCAAGACCCTTCCGATAAAGCGCTCGGCATCTCTAGGCCTTGCGGTTTGATGAATCAGCTCGACCGATAGCCACGCTTTTTGCGCTGAGGCCAAATCACGAAGCTGTCGGTCTTCGATGTGTGTGGCAAAGTCCGAAACATCTGCGTAAGGACCGGGCACGCTGTTCACCATGAACATGCTTTGGGCCCCTTCGATCGCAGATTGGATTACGAACTGCATTCCCATGGCCGGACCTTCTAAGACGAATGTTCCACGCTCACGTGGCGGCAAAAATTGGCCCGGATAAATCGTGTCCAGCCGTGCTCGCAATGAATTGGTGGTCAACTCGAGCCACGTCATAGACAGCATTACCCAGCCCCGCATGGCGGATTTTCCGTTATTTATTTCATACACTTGCAGGTTGCATAAAATAGACTTGGTTGTACATTTAAATGAAATGAGTTGACCATGATAGGAATTTATACTTGACATGCCGCGCAGAATGAATTAGGAACATATTCCTTAATGGAATTGTGTGTTATGACCTACCTATCCACCAGCGTCCACGCTCAGTTAAAGCAAGGCGTCCATCGACTTCAGCAGGAAGTGGATGATCTGGCCAAGATCCTGGTGGCACGCCGTCTCGATCGGACGCGTCGGGAGATCAAATATCACGATGCAATATTGCGCGTCGAAAAGGCGCTGACCCGGAACGCATTTTATTGTCCCAAGGCGGGCTTCGATACCAACCAGCCACGTTTGCCGGCTGGTACCCGAGAGGGCGGGCAGTGGACGAGGGATGCTGGTAGCGTTTCAAATAGAATAGTTAGTGATACGACACCTGATCCGGTCGTGCCCGGCGCGCAATATGCGCAAACGAGAATTGAAATTGCCCCAAGCGCGCTGACCGGGATTTCGACCATCGACAATACGACAAAAACTCTTGCGAATACCCTGGCGAGCGTCGTGGACATATTGCCTGCAGGTTCAGGACCAGTTTACGGAATTGCGGTCCACGCTGCTTTTGCCAACGCTGTACGAGCTCAAAATATTCCTGGAATTAGTTTCTCTGACGTAGAAACGACATTCAGCCTAGCGAACAGCTTTCGATATGGGTCAAAGGATAGCATCCGGACCGATGTCATCCTGCGCAATGACGTCGGTGATATCAGGGCAATTTACGATGTGAAAACGGGTGACGCCACCATCGCTCAATCAAGAGCGGACGAATTGCGCACCAAGACCCGGGTAGGCCCTGATGTGCCCGTGATTGAGTTAAATCTAAAGCGCGGCGTTATGTTGAAAAATGCCATTGGAAATCGCCGATGGCCTCAAGCCAAAATTGGAGTTGTCTATGTCCATGGAAATTGAGGTTTTTTCCAATCGTCGCCTAACAACTACAGCAGAGTGGCAGCGTGCAATCGGCATCGAAAGATTTCCGTTACGGCTAGACGCCGACGTGAAGCTTGAAAGTTCGCGAGGCTTCATTCCAGCAATGTTAGGTGACAGCAAGACCGGATTTGAATGTTTTCATGACGATGCGAGAGAAGCTATGTCAGCCTTGGGGCAGCAATTTATTTACCCTTGGCGGTTCGCCATCGGAATTCGATGGGTGGGCAGCCGAGTGGATGAACTACAGGCAGCATGGATGGCTGCCACCGCATATGCTGCGGCGACGGACGGCATCGTTTTCGATTGTGAAGAAGGCAAAGCCTTAAAGCCCCAGGAAGCGCGCGACGCAGTCCATCGTATCGAGCAAGAAATTCCTCGCATGAAGGAACTTGTAGCCGAAATAAACAGGAAATTTTCAGCAAAGCTGTAACATTTCAAAATCTCAGCACCTCACCCCGCCGTCACGCCCTTCGCCTTGAACACGCTCACAGCTTCCGGCGTCTTGAGATAATCGAGGAACGCCTTGGCGGCGGCTGAGTCCTTGCTTTCGGCAGCGACGGCGCCGACGAACACGAGGTCCTGCTGCAAATCGCCGGGGAAAGGGCCGGCGAGCTCAACGCCGGGTGAGATCAGTACGTTGGTCAAAAACACGCCGAGCTCGGCGTCGCCTTTGGCGACGGCCTGCGGGATCGCGCCGGGCGCGGTCTGGACCTTCATCTTGTCCTTGATCTGCTCCGCGATGCCGAGCCTTTCGAATGTCTTCTGCACGAACGCGCCGGCCGCGCTCCCCGGAAACACGGCAATCGATTGCGCCTTGAGCAGCGTCGCCTTCAGTGCATCGGGTGTGCTCACGTCCGGCTTTGGCGCACCCGCCTTCACCGCAACGCCATAGCCGACGCGCGCGATATTGGCCGGTGTGCCTGCGAATTTAGCCTTGGCGGCGTCATTCTTCATCACGTCGACGGGGACCACGCCGATGTCGAACGGACCGGACGTCGACATTTTGATCAGCTCCGGCGTCGCCGCGAACGTTATATCCAGTTTGTGGCCGGTGGCCTTCTCGAAGCGCGGACCGAGTTCTTTCAGGCTCGCAGTCATTGAGCCGCCGGCCAGAACTTTCAGTTCGGCGGCGTTGAGGGGTGACACCATAAGCACTGCCAATATTGCGGCGGCGGTGAGCGGAAAGGTTTTCATTGTTCCCCCGGATCCGTTTTGTCGTCATGGCCGGGATTGTCCCGGCCATCCACGTCTTTCTTTAACGGGCCAAGCAAGCAAGTCGTGGATGCCCGGCATAAAGCCGGGCATGACGCCGTGCTTTAAATGCTCGTCACCTTAGTCTGGCCTTGCGCCCGACTGTTTGACAATAGGCGCCCAGTGCTTGACGTCGTCGCGCACGAAGGCCGCGAAGTCGGCCGCGCTGCTGGCGGCGGGCGCGGCGCCTTCCTTCTCGAGCTGCTCGCGCATCTTCGGATCGTTGAGCGCGGCGACAATCGCGCCGTTGAGTTTATCGGTGATGTCCGGCGGCAGTTTCGCCGGGCCGAACACGCCGAACCACGCCGTCGACTTAAAGCCTTTCACGATCTCGCCGATGGCCGGCAGATCGGGAAACGACGCTTGCCGCTGCGCGCTGGTCACGCCAAAGGCGCGCAGCTTGCCGGCCCGCACCTGCGCCGTTCCGGTGACGAGGCTGATGAACATCATGTCCACCTGGCCGCCGAGCACATCCGTGAGCGCCGGCGCCGTGCCCTTGTAAGGCACATTAAGAATGCGCAAGCCTGCCATCATCTTGAACTGGTCGCCGGCCAGATGCAGCGACGAGCCGATGCCGCCGACCGCCATGCTCAACGTGTCCGGCTTGGCCTTGGCGAGCGCGATCAGTTCGTTGAGATTTTGCGCCGGGAGCTTTGGATTGCCGACCAGCAGGCTCGGCACGGTCGCGATCTTGCTGATCGGCGTAAAATCGGTGACGGGGTCGAACGGCAGCTTCGGATAAAGCGTCGCGTTGATGGTGTGGCTGGTGAAGCTCACCAGCAACGTGTAGCCGTCCGGCGCGGCTTTCGCGACGGTGTCGGCCGCGAGGTTGCCGCCGGCGCCGGGGCGGTTTTCGACCAGCACCGGCTGGCCGAGCGATGCCGAAAGCGGCTGCGCGATCGCGCGCGCCATCGTGTCGGTGGTGCCGCCCGCCGACGCGCCGACCAGAAGCTTGATCGGCCGCGACGGAAAAGTTTCGGCCTGCGCGGTGGCGGGCCCCGCCAGACACAGCGCCGCGAGAAGGACAGCTGCCGATTTTTGAGCGCGCAACATCATCATTTAATTCTCCCGCCGCGCCACTGCCCCCTGGCGCTAGATCCGGGCGCCGCGATTATAGGCGTCGACCAGCTGATTGTAGTCGCGCAGCAGCCGCGGCGGCGAGCCCTCGACCATCCAGCCGGCGCCGGCGTTGCCGAGCATCATCTTGTCGCCGGCGCTGTAGGGCACCTTGTCGCGGATGCGGCGCATCAAGGCCTTCGCCGTCACCAGGAACGACTTGGCGTTGCTGACGAACATGGAGCCGATCTTGGCGTCGATGCCGGAGCCGGAAAACTGTTCGGCGCCTTTCACCATGCTTTCGTAATCGTTGAGCGCCTGCGTAATCGCGGCGACATCGGGTTTCGCCGCTTCTTCCGCGCGCAGCACGCGCTTGGCCTGGATCATCAGCGCCTCGACGTGGTAGCGCGCCTGCTTGCCTTCGCTTTTCTCGATCTCGGCCAGCTTCTCCAGCGCGCGTTTGTCGTTGATGGCTTCGACGCCGCTGCGCAATTTCTGGTCGGCGCTTTCGAATGCATTCCACGCGGCGACGAGACGGGGGTGCAGGGCTTTGCCCTTCGCCATCTTGTCGTCCTTGTAGTCCTGTTGTGAATAGTAGTCGTCGGCTTCCTTGAGCAGCGGCTCGAGCTTGCTCACGGCCTCGGCGTAGGCCGATGCAGCGGCTTCAAGTTCGGCGTCGTGCGGCTCCAGCGTGTTCGCTTTCTCGACATTCTTCCGGCAGTCGGACGTGTCGTAGATGGTATAGGTACCGTAGATGATCCGCTCCTTGCCGGTCGGGCCTTCTTTGGCGGCCCAGCTGAAATAGCGCGCGCGTGAATTGTAGCTGCGCGCCGAAAGCCGGTTGATGCACCCGACGTAGGCGTTGAGTTTTGCGTTTGGCGATGGCGCAGGTGGTGGCGCTTGCGCGGCGGCAATGTCAGCGACGAAAATCATAGTGCCGCAAGCGAGCAAGAATGCATGGAGTGGCTTCATGCCCCCACCTTCCTGCTACGGCTTCCGTGCCGTCAGCCCGATGAACGCCGACATGCCGGAATGTCCGGGACCTTCCTGCAATTCGCGCTCTTCCTCGACGATAACGACATCGGCGAGATCGCCGAAGGCGCGTTGCAGCATGTCGCGGGTGTAGAGATGTTCGACTTGTTTCGGGCCGCCGGTCCCATAGTCGAGCTGTTTGGGCGTGTAGCCTTCGACAATCAGCAATCCGCCATGCTTCAGCGCGCGGCGCATGCCCGCCCATTTCCGCGCGCGATCGGCCGGTGTGCTGAACTGGCTGAAAATATCAATCACCACGTCGAACGCCTCTTCCGGATAGGACCAGGCGTGAACGTCGGCCTCAACGAACGTGATCGCGACACGATGCTCGTCAGCGAGCGCGCGCGCCTTGGCCAGGGCAGCAGGAGAGAAGTCGATCGACAGAACCTCGAGGCCTTGGCGCGCAAGCCAGACACCATTGCGGCCTTCACCATCGGCGACGGCCAGAGCCTTTCCGGTCCGCGGCAAAAGCGAACGGCAGCGGACCAGAAACTCATTGGGCTCCTTGCCGAACCTGTAGCCCGGCGTGGAGTAACGTTCCTGCCAATGCTGGAGTTCTGTCGTGTCGGTCATGGCGCCCGCTCACTTCTTCTTCCCCAGTGCGTCGCGCTGCCTGGTGAGCTTGTCCAGTTCGGCCTCCTGCGCGGCGATGCGGTCGGCGAGGCGGGCTTCGTCCGCTGCACCTGATAGCGCTGCCGCCTGTTCGGTCAACTGACGCAGGTTGTCGCGCAGGATCGCGATGCGGTCGTCCAACTCCGGGCGTGACAGGGTGCTCTCGTTGGCCATGTGATGTTCTCCTGCAGGACCGAAATTTGATCCAACGGCGTTGAAGAATTTTCCGCTCATTCCCGCGAAAGCGGGAATCCAGGGTTAAGTACTGGGTCCCCGCTTTCGCGGGGACGAGCGGAGATAAACCGATTCAATCTCGAAACAGACTCTAGAACGCCTTATTACTCTCCTTCACCTTGTCCGCGTCGACATAGACCTGCTCGCCGAGCGCTTTGAACTTCTCCGACATCTCGGCCATCCCGGCTTCCTTGTCGTTGAGCGTCGCCGCATAGTCGCGCACGTCCTGCGTGATTTTCATCGAGCAGAATTTCGGCCCGCACATCGAACAGAAATGCGCGACCTTGTGTGCTTCCTTCGGCAGCGTCTCGTCGTGATATTCGCGCGCGGTGTCGGGATCGAGCCCGAGGTTGAACTGGTCCTGCCAGCGGAAGTCGAAACGCGCGCGGGATAACGCGTCGTCGCGCAATTGCGCCGCCGGATGGCCCTTGGCGAGGTCGGCCGCGTGCGCCGCGATCTTGTAGGTGATGACGCCTTCCTTGACGTCATCGCGGTCGGGCAGGCCGAGATGCTCCTTCGGCGTCACGTAGCAGAGCATCGCGCAACCGAACCAGCCGATCATGGCGGCGCCGATGCCGGACGTGATGTGGTCGTAGCCCGGCGCGATGTCGGTGGTCAGCGGCCCCAGCGTATAGAACGGCGCCTCGCCGCATTCTTTCAGCTGCTTGTCCATGTTGATCTTGATCTTGTGCATCGGCACGTGGCCGGGGCCTTCGATCATGACCTGGCAGCCTTTCTTCCACGCGACTTGCGTGAGTTCGCCGAGTGTTTCCAGTTCGGCAAACTGCGCGCGGTCATTGGCGTCGGCGATCGAGCCGGGACGCAATCCGTCGCCGAGCGAGAACGACACGTCATATTTGCGCATGATGTCGCAGATCTCGTCGAAGCGCTCGTAGAGGAAGCTTTCCTTGTGCCGCGACAGGCACCACTTCGCCATGATCGAGCCGCCACGCGAGACGATGCCGGTGACGCGGTCGGCGGTGAGGGGCACGTAAGCCAGCCGCACGCCGGCGTGGATGGTGAAATAATCGACGCCCTGTTCGCACTGTTCGATCAGCGTGTCCTTGTAGCATTCCCAGTCGAGCTTGACGGGATCGCCGTCGACTTTCTCCAGCGCCTGGTAGATCGGCACTGTGCCGATCGGAACCGGCGAATTGCGCAGGATCCATTCGCGCGTGTTGTGGATGTTGCGGCCGGTGGAGAGGTCCATCACCGTATCGGCGCCCCAGCGGATCGCCCACACCATCTTCTCGACTTCTTCCTCGACCGAGGAGGTGACGGCCGAGTTGCCGATATTGGCGTTGATCTTCACCAGGAAGTTGCGGCCGATGATCATCGGCTCGAGTTCGGCGTGGTTGATGTTGGACGGGATGATGGCGCGCCCGCGCGCGATTTCGCTGAACGCACGAATTCCGGCGTGATGAAGGCGGGCACCGCGCCGCCAAACTGTTCGCCATCGGCGAGGGCAGCTTGCGCACGCTCGAGCTGCTTCTTGCGGCCGAGATTTTCGCGCTCGGCCACGTAGATCATTTCCTTGGTGATGATGCCGGCTTTGGCAAATTCATATTGGGTGAGGGGGTGGTGACTCTCATCCCGTTCGTCCCCGCGAAAGCGGGGACCCAGAGCTGCAGGCTCCGAACCCTCGCGACTCCTGGGTTCCCGCTTTCGCGGGAACGAACGGAGGCGGCGGCGCGCCAGCGGCTTGTGCTGGACCGGGAAATTGCGCGCCAGATGCTTGCCGGTGACATTGCCGTTATCGACCGGCTGGATGGGCCGGCCTTCATATTCCTCGACCCCGCCGCGTTCTTTCACCCATGCGATGCGGGTGCGCGGCAGCCCCTTCTCCACGTCGATCTCGGCCGCCGGGTCGGTGTAGGGACCCGTCGTGTCGTAGACCGGCAGCGGCGGCTCTCCCGACGAAGCATCGAGCGAAATCTCGCGGATCGGCACACGCAAATCGGGCGCCGTCGTCCGGCTTCGAATAGACCTTGCGCGACGCGGGCAACGAACCCGTCGTGACTTTCGGGAGGGTGACGTTGGGATCGTGGATGTTCATTTTACCTTCTCCTCCGTAGACGCGACCGGCGGCGCGCACGCGCACGCTCCGGGAACATTTGTGGCGGATCGAGATAGCCGAAATAGCTCAGCAGCACGCCGAGCAGAACGGCGATCCCGCCGTCGACGACGAAAAAATTCGGATAGGACAGCACCGACAGGCCGATTTGCTCGACAACCTGCGGCGCGACCATGCGCAAAATACCGCCGATGATCGCGAGCCAGCCGATCACAGTGATGATCAGCGGCCAATGCCACTTCCAGTCATTGTGCGTGGCGACGATCGCCAGCCCGACCGGGAGCGCAATCACGCCCGACAGATAAATGAGCATATGGTCGTGCAGCGCGCGCTCGAACATCGCGCGGTAGACAACGTTGTTGAAGATCATGCCGGCGCCGCCGGCAATGAATACAGGGCCGATTAATTTAGCCAGAAAATGCGATCGTTCCATGGTCCAGTCCCCCATTTGGATGTCCACGCTCACGCCACATACCCTTTGAAAGTCACAAAGCCGCCGACCGCGACGAGGAAGATGCCGAGGCCGGTGAAAAAGCCCGCGTTCTCGATGATCGAGCTCGCGACGAAATTGGCGAACTGCGGCGCAATGATGCGGAACGTGCCGACACATGTCAGGACCCAGCCGATGGCCGTGACCGTGCTGCGCCAGTCGGGCGTCCAGTCTTTGTGCGCATTGAGGATCGCGAGGCCTGCAACCAGCATCAGGACCCCGGAAAAGTAGATAAAGGGCAGGCCGGCAAGGAACTGCGCTGCCATCTCGCGATAGGTCGCCTGGTTCGCCAGCATGCCGATGCCGATCGCCGACAGGATTGGGCCCACCAGCCTCGCGATGTTGAGCGATGATTGCATCGAATGTCCTGTCCCTTCGCCGGCATGACCCGGATCAGGTTCAAAGGGTTTTTCTCAGCCCCACCGGGGCACCCCTCGGAACAACGTTTAATGTAGGCACAGGGGCAGGGGTGTCAATGTGGGCTAACTGCCGCTGTGGAGGCCTCTCGCAGGGCCATTTCGGCTCGTTCCCGCGCGCCATAACCCGGGTGCACGCGGTGTTAGCTGTCACAGTGCGCAAGGTGCGCCCTCACATCTTCTGCAGCTGCGTCACTTCCACCTTCACCGTGCCGCTGGCTTCCGCGATCACGCGCAAAGTGCTGGCGTCGAATTCAATGCCGGTGAGGCGCAGGTCCTGCACGGCGGCGTCGACGCGCACGCCGTTGCCGACCTGCTCAAATTCGGTGAGCGCAGCGCCGATCTTGGCTTTGGCATCCTTGGCGAAAGGCTTGAGATCGATCACAGCCTTGTCGGCAAGGGCCTTCTGCAAATGGGGCATGGCTGCGCGCGCCGCAGCGCCGAGCAGGCCGAAGGCGGCTTCCGATTCGACCGCGAGCGACATATCGGTCAGTCGCAGGAGCTGGTTCTGCGGGTCCAGTAGCGGCTTGCCCCAGATCTGTACGGTGGCTTCGGTGCCAAAGCCGAACCAGCTTTTCTTCTCGCGCGCCTTCACGCGCAGCGAGATCAGTAAACGGTCGCCCGCGGCTGCGAGGCTTGCGCGCAGGATCTCGACATCGACCGCTCCGCTGCCATCCTCGGGAAAATGCCGGCCCTTCATCTGCGGCTCGAGCAGCTTGTTGAGCTCCGTAAAGGGCATGTCGATCGGCACACCGACGGCCAGTTCGCCTTCCTGCATCGGCGGGACCAGTTCGAGCTGCGCGGGAAACGGACAATTCGGCTTGGTCTCGCTCGGCAAAATGCGGGTTTCCGCCTGCACCCCGATGGTGATCGTGACATTGCGCGCATCGACCTGCGGCTGCGCCGCGGCCGCGCGCACCGGGCGCATTTCCAGCCACAGCGGCGGCAGCCCGGTTTTCTCGCCGCCGAGCGGGATCGACCGGCACATTTTGGCCCACTGCTCGCGCGCGGTGCGCTCGATCATCGGATCGTTGCGCAACCGCGATTGCAGCGCTGCGATCTGATTATTGACCATCGGATCGAGCACCGACTTGATCTCGCCGCCGAGATTGACCTTGAGGCCGGCAATGTTGGTGCCGGTGTCGCCGAAATCGAGGCGGCCGGCGAGATTGGGCTCGATCCGCCATGCCGACTGTGATCTGCGGTCGCGACGTCACCACCACGTTGCCGCGGAAATCGCTGCGCTGGTCGAGCGTCTTGACGGCGAGATTCTCGATCTGCTTGCCGACCTCGCCGCTGCCGAGCAGGTTTCCGATGGCGCCGCCGATCCCGCCCACCGCCTTGCCGGCGGTGTTGCCGATCTGCCCGGTGATGCGAATGCTGCCATTGAGTGGCGTCGTGACGGTGAGCGTGCCCGCCTGCCCGGAGGCGGCCATGGTTCCGCGCGACACCGTCAGGCCGATCTCGGCCTGACCGAGCAGCTGCGTGACGGGATTGTCGTTCTTGCCGGCGAATTCGCGCGGAGCTGCCGCATCGAGCGATTGGCCAATGGCCGTAAGCGCAATCGCGACCGGCGCGATAACATGCGATGCGCGCGTCACCGCCTGTAACGGCTTCGACGGCTGCAAAATGGCAATCGCTTCCGGCAATCCGCTGTCGGTTGGAACGAAACGATCAAGCGCCCAGAGCGTCATGCCGAAGAAGAAGGCAGCTACGCAAAAGGCGGCGACGCCCCAACGGACATAGCGCGAGCGGCCGAAGGCGCGTATCGGCGCCGTCGCGTAATAGATGAAAGTGTTGAGCCCGCTCATTGCGCGCTCCGCTCGATTCGCGTGACTGCGAATCTTAGGTGGCGGCGCGCGCCTGCGCCAGCGCGGGTGAATGCCGCGGAGAAATTCATCCTCCACTCATTCCCGCGCGAGCGGATAGATGTCACTTGATCGACAGATTCAGCGCCTTGACCATTTCGCCCCATTTGGTCACTTCGGCCTTGAACATGGCCTCGGCCTGCGCCGGCGAGCCCTGGATCGGATCGAAGCCGATGGTGGCGAGTTTTTGTTGCACATCGGGATTTTTGATCGTGTCGTTGATGGCCGTGTTGAGCGCTGCGATGATCTGCGGATCGGTCTTGGCCGGCGCAAAGAAACCGACCCATGACGCCGCAAAAAATCCGGGGAAGCCGGCTTCCGCAAAGGTCGGGACGTCCGGTGTGACCGACGCCCGCTTTTCGGCCGCGATGCCGAGGCCCTTGAGTTTCCCGGCTGCAACCTGCGCGGCCGCACCGCCACCCAATGTTGTCGCAAGCAGGTCGATCTGGTTGCCGAGCGTTGCATTGATCGCCGGCGCGCCGCCCTGGAAGGGCACATGCGTGGCCTCGATCCCGGCAATCTTCTTGAAGAAATATTCGGCTTCGATGTGCGAGCCGCTGCCGACGCCGGCCGAGCCGAAATTGATGGTCTTGCCTTTCGCCGCCTTGACGAAATCGGCGAGGTTATTGGCCGGGTTACTTGGGCTCGTTACCAGCGCCTCGGGACTCGAAGCGACGATGGCCACGGTCTTGAAGTCGCTCGCCGCGAACGTCTTGGTCTCTCGCAGCGTCTCGTTGATGGCGATCGCAGTGGTGGTTACCAGCAACGTGTAGCCGTCGGGCGCAGCGTGCGCGACCACGCCGGCCGCGATATTGCCGCCGGCGCCACCGCGGTTTTCGACCACGACCGGTTGATGCAGGCGCTCGCTCAGGCCTTGCCCGACCATGCGTGCCAGCGTGTCGGCAACGCCGCCCGCGGCAAACGCAACGACGAGGGTGATCTTGTTGGACGGATAGGTGTCAGCGGTGGCGCGTCCGGTCAGCGCAAGCGCTGCAATGGCGACCACCACGAAAATGTGCTGAAGACGGCGTGGCATGAATGGTCCCCCTGAATCTCGCGTTCTTGTTTGTCGTCGATGTGCGAGCTGCATGGAGTATTCCATCCCGCCGCTTTGCTGACAAGGAAGCCGGTGCCCGCTCAATGATAGCCCGAAGGCCGTGTCACAAGTCGAGGCCAGGGCTCTTGCGGGTTTTATTGCAGCGCTTGCCACTTTCTCCGCTCGTGCCCGCGAAAGCGGGCATCCAGTTCTTATGAAAAATTGCTGGATCCCCGCTTGCGCGGGGATGAGCGGAACGTTTCGTTGCGCCTCACCCGCTAACATCAACGTTATTTCCCGTCTCCTATGTGCGTGGTAACGATATCTCGCCATGGCACAACCCTTCGTCGAGCCATGTGACCGCGGCGTCATCGACGCGCAACCTTGCCCGCGCCTGCTCGGGCGCGAAATCGCGCCGCAGCGTCGCCGCATGGTGCTCGCCGCCTGCGTGCTCGCTTCGTCAATGGCCTTCATCGACGGTTCCGCGCTCACCGTCGCACTGCCGAAATTGCGCGCGTTTTTCGGCGCGGACCTTTCCTCGGTTCAATGGGTGCTCAATGGCTATGTGCTGGCGCTCGCCGCGCTGACGCTGATCGGCGGCGCGCTCGCCGACCACTACGGCAAGGCGCGCTTGCTGGGTGCCGGATGCCTTGGTTTCGGACTTGCGTCGGCGGCTTGCGTGGTCGCGCCATCGGTGGAGTGGCTGATCGGTTTTCGTGTCATGCAGGGAATTGCCGCCGCGATCGTCACACCGTCGAGCCTGGCGCTGATCGGCGCAATTTATCCAAAGGAAGAGCGCAATCGCGCCATTGGCGTGTGGGCGGCAGCTTCTGCGCTCACCACCGCCGGCGGCCCGGTACTGGGAGGCTGGTTGACCGAGCGTTTCGGTTGGCAATGGGTCTTTGCGATCAACCCACCGCTGGCTTTGGCCGCCATCGCATTGCTGATGATCTATGCGCCGGCTGACCGGCATGAACCGCGGCAGTTCGATGTGGTTGGTGCGATCATCCTGGCCGCCGCGCTCGGCGCATTGGCCTGGTCGCTGAGCCAGATCGGGCCGGGGAACGCGGGCGGGGGGACCGGTGCGATGATCGCCGTCGTCGCGGTGCTGGGCATTGCGGCGCTTGCCGCCTACGCTTTTTGGGAGCGCGTCAGTCGACATCCGATGACGCCGCCGCGGTTGATGAGCAACCGAGCCTTTGTCAGCCTCAACGCCGCGACTTTGTTCATCTATGCGGGACTGTCGGTCATGTTCTTCCTGGCGTCCTTCGATCTCGTCGACCGACGTGGCCTCACGCCGACCAATGCGGGGTTGGTATTTTTGCCATTTACGCTCGGCGTCGGCCTGCTCTCACAGCCGTTCGGCGCGCTGGCAGACAAGCTGGGCGCGCGTACAATGCTCATCGCGGGACCGCTCATGGCGTCGCTCGCGTTCTTGCTGCTGGCGCTTGCATCGAATGCATCGCTTGTCGTGGGTGTCCTCGCGCCGATGGCGCTGCTCGGCATTGCCTTCGCCGTGTTGGTAACGCCGTTGACCGCGTCGGTGATGTCGGCTGTTGCCGCGGCCGACGAAGCACTCGCGTCGGGCGTCAACAACGCGGTCAGCCGGGTCGCGCAATTGGCCGGCGTTGCGCTGTCCGCCGGTGTTGCATCATATTCTTCCGGTTACCGCGCGGGACTTGCCGCCGCCGCCATTTTTGCCGCCGCGGGCGCCGCCATCATTGCTGCGTTCATGCCGCCCAAAGCGCCAGAGCATCGGAGGTAGCCATGCCCCAGAAATGCACGCATGTGACAGGTATCCGCGATGTGACACCAAGCGCGCTCGGCTGCGAGGAGTGCCTGAAGACAGGTTCGCCCTGGGTGCATTTGCGGTTATGCCGGACATGCGGGCATGTCGGCTGCTGCGATTCGTCTCCGAACAAACACGCGACGAAACATTTTCGCGCCACCGGACATCCCATTATCGAGGGCTATGATCCGCCGGAAGGCTGGGGATGGTGCTATCTCGACGAGACATTCGTCGACCTTGGCGACCGTACGACGCCACAACGCGGGCCGATCCCGCGTTTCGTCTGACGAAGACTAAGCAGTGTTGGGCAATGGAATCGGCGCCAGATCTTGCGGCTGATAGTGCGCGAGCGCCTGGATCGCGCCCATGTCAATGAATTCGATCTGCCTCTCACTGTCCGCAATCAATTTTTCAGACCGCAATTGTTGCATCATCCGGTTTAAATGCGGAACGCTCAGCCCAAGCACGTCGGCCATGACTTCCTGCGAAAACGGCAAGACGAAGCTCATCGGTTCAGCACGCCGGACCGCGCGAAGCCGCACATGCAATTCAAGGAGAAAATGCGACAGGCGCTCGATTGGCGTGCGGCGTCCGACGTCAATAATATGTTCGGCGTAGGTCGTGGCTTCCTGCACGGCGATCCAGCTCAGGGCCAGACCGAATTGCGGCCGCCGGTAACAAAGCTGAACGTAGGCATCGAGCGCGCAGACGTTCATTGTGAGATCCGTGATGGCGCTCACCGAATAGACCGCACGCTCGTAGAAGCTTCCCGGCAGTCCCACGATGTCGCCGGGCAGGACCACGTTCAAAATTTGCCGCTTGCCGTTACGGAGCAGCTTGTAACGCACAGCGTACCCGTCCTTCACGAAGCAAAGCTTGCGATACTCGTAGCCGTCGACGATGAGATCGCGCCGCCGCCGGATGGCCAATTCGCCATCGATGATCTCGTCGAGGCTTTTGAGGTCGTTCGCCTCGAGATCGACATGCTGCAAAAGCCTCGCGACGAACGGGTGCTGCTCCATGACATTGCCCGAGGATGAAAGGCCCATAGGCGGTAGGCTAATCCGGTTCGTTAATCTGAATCAATGATCCTGACGAAAGCGTATTCCTGCCGAAACCTGTCGAATACAGCACCACTCTCTTCCCCTCTGGACTGAGTGGTCACTAAGCAACTACTGGCTCTTTTAAATGGCCGCGCTGCGTATGTGCGGCCATTTTTTAGGTGGGGATGGTCGTGATCGCAGACAAAAACGAACGAGGCGTCGTGCAGGGCGACAATGCCGCGAAAATCATCGCGTCGATCATCATCGCCGGCATCCTGCTGATGTTCAGCTACGGGCTTTTTCACTGGGTCATTTTTGAATAGTGCCGGTGGTGCCTGGACCACCGGCTATGGCGTGCCGGGACGGCTGGTTCGGTTGCCCCTTTCCAGCCGTTGCGCGCAGGGGAGCCCCGGCCACGCGCCGGGGCTTCTTCTGCCTTGCGGTAGGTCGACACCGAGCATTGCTGCACAATAGTACCGGCTAGTGAACAGCGTCTGCAAACGCATCGCGTGCCCGGCAAATAATTAATCAATCCGTCCCATCGTTTGCGGATTTCATCGCAGCTTGTGACGGTGCCCGTGACAAAAGCGGCAGCCCATATCGACAAAATTCGCGACCGGGTAGGGACGTATGCGTCCTGGATTTCGCGTTTGCGCGTTGGCGCACCCGTTCCGAAGCTTAAACTCGACGACACCGATCCGTTGTCGCTGCTTGGCCAGGAGCTCCAGCTTCTTGCCGATACATTGGAGCAAAAAGAGCGGCAGCTTCGCCAGCTATTCGATCAGGTTGAAAAGGTCGAGAGCGGCGTGCTGGTGGAAGATGTTCTCAACCGGATCTTCGATGGTTTTAACGGGCTCATTCCCTTCGACCGTATCAGCTGCGCGTTCCTTTCCGCCGACGGGAGCTACCTGACCGCCTATTGGGTGCGTTCGGACCTCGGTCCGACCAAAATTGCTGCCGGGTATTCGCGGCCGATCGCCGGAAGCAGTCTCGAGCAGGTCTTGCGCAGCGGCCACCCGCGCATCCTCAATGATCTGGAGAGCTATCTGAAAGCCAAGCCAAAATCTGATGCAACGATGCGAATGGTGAAAGAAGGAGCGCGTTCAAGTTTCACGTGCCCACTGATTGTCGGGCACCGGCCGGTCGGAGTTTTGTTCTTCACGAGCCGGCACAAGAATACGTATCGCGACGTGCACCAGGCGATATTTCGACAAATTGCACACCAGGTATCGGATGTCATCGATAATAGCCGGACCTATCTGCATATTATCGAGCGCAACCGACAGCTGATGGAAGAGGGCAAAAAACTCTCTGAAATCGCAAGCCGCGATGCGCTTACAGGGGCGCTCAACCATGGAGCGGTTATGCAGTCGGTCGAAGAAGCGTTGAAGGGCGCGGCCCGGACGCAGATTCCGATCGGGATCGTCATGGCGGATATCGACCACTTCAAGGCGGTCAACGACAGTCTCGGGCACGGCGCCGGTGACATCGCGTTAAAGGAATTTACCCAACGCCTTACGCGCGTCATTCGCCAGACAGATCAGCTGGGTCGATATGGTGGCGAAGAGTTTCTCGTAATTGCGGCGGGGCCTCTCACGCATGACACCCTGGCCAAAGCAACTGAACGCATGCGCCGCGCTATCATCGCCGCCCCTTTCGACCTTGGCAGTGAAACAAGAACTATTTCAGCGAGCTTTGGTGCGGTCATCGCAACAGGGGTCAATGAATCCGCACAGGAAGTCGTTGCTGCGGCCGACCGCGCCCTTTACGCGGCGAAAGATGCCGGTCGAAATCAGGTTGTGGTCGGTTGAGGAGCCAATCCTATTTCATTTCCGCCATGCATTTCTTCACGAAGGCGGCGCGTTGCTCCATGGGCACGTTTTCCCGCATAGCCCTGTCGTCGCATGCGCGCATTTTCTTGGAATCGGCACGCGACAGCATCCGCTCCGGCGCAGTCGACTTCATGCTTGTCGCCAGCGCGGGCGGCGAAAGCCAGAGCATGCAAAGTCCCAGGCCGATAACCGCTAAAAATGCGTGCCGCATGGCAGCCCCCAATCGCGGCCGATGATCGCGCGTCTTCTGAGTGTGGCGCAAGGCCCGACGTTAGCATCAGGGCGTCATCACTGCCCTTTGCCCATGCGGTGCAGCTTGAGCACTGTATAGACCGTGTCGCTCGCCGGCGTCGGGATACCGAATTCGCGGCCGAGTGCCCGCACCTTGCCGGCTAGCCAATCAAGCTCAAGTCGGTTGCCGCGTTCGAGATCGTGCGCCATCGACGCCTTCATTCCAGGCTCAACCTTGTTGACCAGAAAATTCATGCGCTCGTCGAGGTAAGCCGGATCCAGGGCGACGCCTTTGGCTTTGCCGACCGCAAAGGCCTCATCCATCAGCGCGCGGAAGAAGCCGCGCAGCTCGGGATCCGCGACGATGGGTCCAATCGGAGATCGCAGGCCGGCAGTTGAACCTGCCATTGCGGTGAGAAAGATGAATTTTTGCCAGAGCTCCCGGCTGATGTCGTCGGAAAGCGCGATATCGAGCTTGGCGGCCTTGCCTGCGTCCACAAACGCCGTGAGGCTGTCGTCGGATTTCTTGTCGGCACGGCCAAACCGCATCATCGCAAAGTTGCTGGTGTGCCTGATTACGCCGGGGGCAGCGATGGTGGTCGCTATGTAAGCAGCACCGCCGACAACACGATCAGCGCCCAACACAGCCGAAATGCGATCGACGCTGTCGACACCATTTTGAAAGGTGATCAACCGGCTATCCGGACCAAGAAGAGGTTGTGCGGTTTTTGCAGCAGATTCGGTGTCCCAAAGCTTGACCGCGAACAGCACGATGTCGACCGGACCGACTTTCGCCGGATCGTCGGTGACGTTGGGCTTCGGCAGATGCAGATCGCCGTGCACGCTCTCGATCTTGAGGCCATGCTTTGCGATCGCGTCGCGGTGGGCGCCGCGCGCAATGAAGTAAACATCGTGGCCGGCGGCCGCCATGCGGGCGCCGAAATATCCGCCGACCGCCCCTGCCGCCATCGCTGCAATGCGCATGATCAAAGCTCCAATACGCCGGCCGACATATAGCGGTACTGATCGCGCCGACCAACCGAGAATTATTCATCGGTCACATCAAAAAAAATTGCCCGGCGCAAGGCCTGGCAAGTGCGGGGGAGGTTCGAGGGAAATTAGTAGAGGCCGGAGGGGCTGATCCTGCTCCAGGTCCGCTGCGCGGGACTCTGTGGCTGCGGTGCGTACGACTGAGTTATGGAGACCTGCTGCGGCTCCGGAGGCTTTCTCTGCGCAACCGAAGTCTGTGACAGCACGATCACCTTCGCGCCAATCTGCACGCGGCCGTAAAGATCCTTGACGTCTTCATTGGTCAGGCGGATGCACCCGCTCGACACGTGCTTGCCGATTGACGTCGGATCGTTGGTGCCATGGATGCGATACTCGGTGCCGCCGATATACATGGCGCGCGCGCCGAGCGGATTGCCGGGGCCGCCCGCGACCATGCGTGGCAGATACGGCTGGCGCGCGATCATTTCGGCCGGCGGGTACCAATCCGGCCATTCGGTCTTGCGTTCTACTGATTTGATGCCGGACCAGGTGAAGCCTTGGCGGCCGACGCCGATGCCGTAACGGATCGCCTTGCCGTTGCCGAGCACGTAATAGAGGAAAGTGTGCGGCGTATCGATGATGACCGTGCCGGCTGCCTCTCTGGAGGCGTAGTCGACGATTTGCCGCTGCAAGCGCGGCGAAGGTTGAGCGGCCTGGGTGTCTTCGTTTTCTTCGGCCGGAGCCGGTTCGAAAGTCTGCGGTGCGGCCTGCATCTGGGCCGGCGCGGTCAGGAAGGCAAACAGGGGCTCGGCTTTGGCAGCACTGCACGACAACACGGCAGCGCCGATCACGGCTGCGAAATTGGCAGATGAGGAAAAAAACTTGGACAAAAACCTGAACATGGCACCCTCGTCAGCTCCTCCCCCATCCTTATGTCGAGCCAATAGCCGAGAGGTTCAAAGGTTCCCTCAAGCTCAATGAGTAAAAACCCTTAAAAGACAGGAACGAACTGGCGAAAATTGTGTTTGAGGCCGACGCGAGTGCGAAGGCGCTCGTTTACGTGACTCACTCAGGTTTTGAATTCGCGCCCTTACGTCGGTGCCAGCCCACGACTGCATCGGGCACACTGTCGGTGGAGGCGAAATAAGGCTTGATGTCGATGAGCGGCGTGCCGTCCAGGCAGTCGAGGCCCACCACCGACAACCGGTTGCCCTCCACGCGCAGCAGTCTGACCACGCTCACGGCCACCGGATTGGGCCGGGCCGGGGAGCGCAAGGCAAAGGTGCCGTGTTGGGCGCCATAGTGGCCCGGCACCTGCAGCACCAGATTGCGCGGGGATTTGTCCATCCAGTAGAGCAGCATGAGATGGCTGCAGGTTTCCACGTCCTTGAGGCCGTCGCGCCAGCGTGGATCAACGTCAACGAGACAAACCGCCTCCGATTCCCGGGCGTTCTTCGGGCAGTCCTTGCGTTCCTTCCAGGGCGTGTGGATGCGCCCGATGAAGTAGAGGCCGGCATCCAGTTGACCGGGGAGGTCGACCGCCTTTTCACCGTCGCGGATCGCAAAATCTTTGGTTTGGCTCATATGTGTTTCCCACCTAACTCGCGCATTCAGCCGAGAACGGTCGCAGGTAGCGCCCAGAATACGAGCTTTTGCGACGCTCATTGATCGCTAACCAGCCCACGCGAAGGTCATTTCCAAGGCTTGTTCAAGGCTTGCCGAAGAGCGTTTCAACGTATAAAGATATCCTTATATGGTGGGAAACAGCCCATAGGCGGCCTATCTCCAGGGTCTGATGAACAGTACCGGCAAGCTTGGTTTTGATGCCCTCAATTCGGCGCTCAAGGCGGCGGGCGAGGAAACGCGCCTGCGGGTGCTGGCCCTTCTTGCCGAGGCCGAGCTGACCGTCTCCGACCTCACCGACATCCTGCGCCAATCGCAGCCGCGCATCTCGCGCCACCTCAAGCTGCTGGCTGAGGCCGGCCTGGTCGAGCGGTTTCGCGAGGGCACCTGGGCCTTCTTCCGACTAGCAGAACATGGCGGGGGCGCCGAAGTTGCGCGTGCGCTGATCGAACGCCTCAATCCGGCCGATCAGACCATCGCCCGTGACCGCGATCGGCTCGCTTCTGTACGACAGGCGCGCGCCGCCGCCGCGCAAGCTTATTTCCGCGCACATGCGGCAGAATGGGATCGCATCCGCAAGCTGCACGTCACCGATGAAGCGGTGGAAGACGCAATCCGCGCGGCGCTCGCCGACAAGCCGTTCCGCTCGCTGCTGGACCTCGGCACGGGCACAGGACGCATGCTCGAAATGTTTGGACCTCACATCGAACGCGGTCTCGGTCTCGACCTCTCACTCGACATGCTGTTGCTCGCGCGCGACCGGCTCGAACGCGCCGGCCTGCGAAATTGCAGCGTGCGCCAGGGCGACATCTATGATCTGCCGCTGGCCAATGATTCCTTTGACGTCGTGATCCTTCATCAGGTTCTGCACTTTCTTGATGACGGCGCCAGGGCAATCCGCGAAGCGGCGCGCGTGTTGCGCCCGGGCGGCCGGCTCCTGGTGGTTGATTTCGCGCCGCACGAACAGGAATTCCTGCGCGAGCAATTTGCGCACCGCCGGCTCGGCTTTGCATCCGAGACGGTGACGCAATGGATGACCGCGTCTGGCCTCGAGCCGGTGCTGCACAAATCGCTCGCACCCGAGCCCGGTTCCGACGGCAAGATCGCAGTCTCGTTGTGGCTTGCGCGCGATGTTCGCGCGCTGATGGCGAACCCGTTACGGCGGGAGGTGGCGTGATGAATGTCCGTCCCAGCCGTTTCGCGCTCAGCGAGACCCGCCGCATCCACGTGTCGTTCGAATTCTTCCCGCCGCAGACCGAGGAGATGGAGAAAATCCTCTGGGAGTTGATCGAGCGTCTGGCGCCGTTGGCGCCGAACTTCGTCTCGGTCACCTATGGCGCCGGCGGCTCGACGCGCGAGCGCACCCACGCCACGGTCAAGCGCATCCTGGCCGAGACGCCGCTGACGCCTGCCGCGCATCTCACTTGCGTTGCCGCCACGCGCGACGAAATCGACGATATCGTGCGCAATTACCACAATGTCGGCGTGCGCCACATCGTGGCGCTGCGCGGCGATTCCATCAGCGGCCCAGGCACGCAATACGCGCCGCATCCGGGCGGCTACAAAAATGCCGCCGATCTGGTCGGCGGCATCAAGCGCAACTGCCCCGACATCGAAGTCTCGGTCTCGGCCTATCCGGAAAAGCATCCGGACTCGCCGACCGTCGATGCCGATATCGACATGCTCAAGGCCAAGGTCGACGCCGGCGCCGAGCGCGCCATGACGCAGTTCTTCTTCGAGAACGATCTCTACTTCCGCTATCTCGACCGCGTACGCGCGCGCGGCATCGATATCCCGATTGTGCCGGGCATCCTGCCGGTGCAGAACTTCAAGGCGGCGAAAAATTTCGCCGCACGCGCCGGCGCCACCGTGCCGGCCTGGCTCGCCGAGCGTTTCCACGGACTCGATAACGATCCGGCCACGCGCAAGCTGATCGCCGCCGCGGTCGCCGCGGAACAGGTGATCGACCTGGTCGACCGCGGCGTCACCCATTTCCATTTCTACACGATGAACCGCGCCGACCTCGTCTACGCCATCTGCCACCTGCTGGGCTTAAGGCCCGCGGTCGAGCAGGTCGCCTGAACAGGAGTTTGCGAGTGACCTCGTCCCGTACCAGTGCCCGCTCCGCGTTCCTTGATCTGATGAGGGAGCGCATCCTGGTGCTCGACGGCGCCATGGGTACCATGATCCAGGCGCTCAAGTTGGACGAGGAAGGCTATCGCGGCGCGCGCTTCGACGCCTGGAACCGTGAGGTGCGCGGCAATAACGACCTGCTCAATCTGAGCCGCCCGGACGCGGTGCGCGACATCCATCTCGCCTATTTCCGCGCCGGCGCCGACATCGTCTCCACCAACACCTTCTCCTCCACCAAGATCGCGCAGGCCGACTACGGCATGGAGGACATCGCCTACGAGCTCAACCATGCCGGCGCGACGCTGGCGCGCGAGGCGGCAACGCAGGCCGAGAATGAAGACGGCAAGCGCCGCTTTGTCGCGGGCGCGCTCGGTCCGACCAATCGCACCGCGTCGATCTCGCCGGACGTCAGCAATCCCGGCTTCCGCGCCATCACCTTCGACCAGTTGCGCGAGGCTTACGGCGAGCAGATCCGCGGCCTGATCGAGGGCGGGGCCGACCTGCTGCTGATCGAGACCATCTTCGACACGCTCAACGCCAAGGCGGCGATCTACGCCATTTCGGAAGTCTGCGACGGGCTCAAGCGCGACGTGCCGGTGATGATCTCCGGCACCATCACCGACCGCTCCGGGCGTTTGCTCTCGGGGCAGACGCCGGCGGCGTTCTGGAATTCAGTGCGCCACGCCAATCCGGTCACCATCGGACTCAACTGCGCGCTCGGCGCGACCGAGATGCGCGCGCACATCGCCGAGCTTGGCCGGCTCGCCGACACCTTCGTCTGCGCGTATCCGAATGCCGGGTTGCCGAACGAATTCGGCTATTACGACGAGAGCCCGGAATACATGGCGGAGCTGCTCGGCGAATTCGCCGACGCCGGGCTGGTCAACGTGGTCGGCGGCTGCTGCGGCACCACGCCCGAGCATATCGCAGCCATGGCCAAGGCCGTCGTCGGCAAGAAGCCGCGCGCCGTACCGGCATTGCCGCGCCAGCTTCGCCTGTCCGGCCTGGAGTCGTTTGCGCTCACGCCGGAAATTCCCTTCGTCAATGTCGGCGAGCGCACCAACGTCACCGGCTCGGCCAAGTTCCGCAAGCTGATCACCGCCGGCGACTACGCGACTGCGCTGTCAATCGCGCGCGAGCAGGTGGAAAACGGCGCGCAGGTGATCGACGTCAACATGGACGAAGGGCTTCTCGACTCGGAAGCCGCGATGGTCACCTTCCTCAACCTGATCGCCGCCGAGCCGGACATTGCGCGCGTGCCGGTGATGGTCGATTCATCGAAGTTCTCGGTGATCGAGGCCGGTTTGAAATGCCTGCAGGGCAAGCCGGTGGTCAATTCGATCTCGATGAAGGAAGGCGAGGCCGCTTTCATCGAGCACGCCAAGATCGTGCGACGGCACGGCGCCGCGGTGGTGGTGATGGCTTTTGACGAGAAGGGCCAGGCCGACACATTCGAGCGCAAGACCGCGATCAGCAAGCGCGCCTACGACATTCTGGTGAACCAGGTCGGCTTTCCGCCCGAGGACATCATCTTCGATCCCAACATCTTCGCCATCGCCACCGGCATGGAGGAGCACAACAATTACGGCGTCGATTTCATCGAGGCTGCGCGCTGGATCAGGGCGAACCTGCCGCACGTGCATATCTCGGGCGGCGTCTCCAACCTGTCGTTCTCGTTCCGCGGCAATGAGCGGGTGCGCGAGGCCATGCACTCGGTGTTCCTGTTCCACGCCATCAAGGCCGGCATGGACATGGGCATCGTCAATGCCGGGCAGATGGCGGTCTACGACGACCTCGATCCGGAATTGCGCGAGGCTTGCGAGGACGTGGTGCTCAACCGCCGTCCAGATGCCCCCGAGCGGCTGTTGGCGCTCGCCGACAAATTCCGCGGCAAGGGCCAGGAAGCGAAGGAAGTTGATCTCGCCTGGCGCGACAAGGACGTGGAGAAACGACTGGCGCATTCGCTGGTGCACGGCATCACCGATTTCATCGAGACCGATGTCGAGGAAGCGCGCCAGCGCGCCACGCGTCCGCTCGACGTGATCGAAGGCCCGCTGATGGACGGCATGAACATCGTCGGCGACCTGTTCGGCTCCGGCAAGATGTTCCTGCCGCAAGTTGTTAAGTCGGCGCGCGTGATGAAGCAGGCGGTCGCCTACCTGATGCCGTTCATGGAGAAGGAAAAGGAAGAGCGCCGTCTGGCCGGCGGCGCGGCCGAGCGCTCGTCCAACGGCAAGATCGTGATGGCGACGGTGAAGGGCGACGTGCACGATATTGGCAAGAACATCGTCGGCGTTGTGCTTCAGTGCAACAACTATGAGGTCATCGATCTCGGCGTCATGGTGCCGGCGGCAAAGATCCTGGAAACCGCGCGCGCGGAGGGGGCCGACATTATTGGCTTATCTGGCCTCATCACGCCTTCGCTCGACGAGATGTGCCACGTGGCAGCCGAGATGGAGCGGCAGGGCTTTGAACTGCCGCTGATGATCGGCGGGGCGACCACCAGCCGTGTACATACGGCTGTGAAGATCCACCCGAATTACCGGCGCGGGCAGGCGGTCTATGTCAACGATGCCAGCCGCGCGGTGGGCGTGGCGCAGTCGCTGATGTCGGTCGACGCGCGTTCCGGCTACGTTGCCGAATTGCGCGGAGAATATGCGCGTATTGCTGCCGCGCACGCGCGTGCGCAGGAAGATAAGGCGCGGCTGCCTTTGTCGGCCGCGCGCGCAAATGCGCTCAAGCTCGACTGGTCGGGGGCCTATCTGCCGCCAAGACCAAAGTTCATCGGGACGAAAGTTCTGAACGATTACCCGATTGCGGAATTGATCGACTACATCGACTGGACCCCGTTCTTTCAGACATGGGAGCTCTCCGGAAAATTTCCCGCCATACTCGACGACGCAAAATATGGCGCCGCCGCACGGCCACTTTACGAAGATGCGCGTGCAATGCTCGACAAGATCGTGGTCGAGCATTGGTTCAAGGCCAATGCCGTATTCGGCTTCTGGCCGGCGCAAGCGGACGGCGACGATATTGTGCTCTATGGCGATGAAGCGCGCGGGGCGCCGATCGCGACGCTGCATGCGTTGCGGCAGCAGCTGTCCAAGCGCGAAGGGCGCAACAATACAGCGCTTTCTGACTTCGTAGCGCCCCGAGACAGTGGCGTGAAGGATTACATTGGTGCTTTCGCGGTTACCGCCGGTATTGGAGAGGATGTCATTGCCGAGCGTTTCAAGCGTGCCAACGATGATTACTCGGCGATTTTGGTGAAGGCTTTGGCCGATCGTCTGGCCGAAGCTTACGCGGAACGGCTGCACAGTCGTGTGCGGAAGGAATTCTGGGGCTATGCACCGCAAGAAAGTCTGAGGGCGGACGAACTCATCGCGGAAAAATATCGCGGCATTCGCCCGGCGCCGGGGTATCCCGCACAACCCGATCACACCGAGAAAGGTACGCTGTTTCGCCTGCTGGAAGCTGAGCGCATCGGCGTAAAGCTGACGGAAAGCTTTGCAATGTGGCCGGGTGCGGCCGTATGTGGGCTTTATTTCAGCCATCCGCAGAGCGCCTATTTCGGCGTCGGCAAGATCGAGCGCGATCAGGTCGAGGACTATGCGAAACGCAAGGGTTGGACGATCGGCGAGTGCGAGCGCTGGCTGGCGCCGATCCTCAATTACGATGTCCACGCCTCGCCAAGTATCGTGGCGGCATAAAAACAAAAGACACCGGAGAACTGGACCTTCTCCGGTGTCTGAACCTTTGGCCGGTTTTACACCGGCAATTTATTGGTTTGGCGTCGTCGTCGGACTCTTGAACTCAGAATGCACCCAGCAAAATTGCGCCTACGAAAGCAAACACAGCGCATACTGCCAGCACGTTGAGCTTCAAGGTAAGGTCCACGGCAGGTGCCTCCCTTGTTGACTGAAAAAGCCTAACACGAAAGTCGTAGCCACGTATGGCCTGCCGCGCATGGCCCTCGGAAATCTGCGCATACCACTACCGGCAAGCGCAACCGATTGATCGCACGGCGCAAAAAATTTTTAGTTGACTGGATTTGGCAGTGCACAACTCGCGGATGGCCGAGTGTTTCATGGCAAATTTACGGCAAATACCATCGACCGTTCGCAGCGAACCGGGGCGACGACGCATATACACGATTGCATATGCGACTTGAGCGTCTACCGGATGAAAAGCAGAATTCTTATTGCGTAAAAAATCAGGCTGTGACGTGATCCCGGCCGCCGCACAATGACATTATTGCCGCGGCTGAAATTTCAGGTGTTGGGAGATATCATGGAGCGTCTGCGTCAATTCCTGCTCAATCTTGTTATTTGTGCCATGGCCGCACTTGTGGCGGCGCCGCTTGCTACTGCGCAAACTTCAGGACAATCCTGGCCGCAGCGCCCGGTCCGTTTCATCATTCCGCTCGGGCCCGGTTCAGGCGTCGACATTACGGCGCGGTTGCTGGCTGACAAGCTCGCGGCGAAATGGGGTCAACCGGTGGTCGTCGAGAACCGTCCGGGTGGCGATGCCTTTCTTGCCATTACCGCAGTGCTCAATGCGCATGATGATCACGTGCTCCTGTTTGCGCCGGCGTCCACCTTCACCGCACATCCCCTGTTACACGACAAGCTTCCCTACGATCCCAAAGATCTCGTACCGATCGCACGTGTGACCAATACGCTGATTGCACTCGGCGTGCCGGCCGATCTCAAAGTTTCCACGGTGAAGGAACTGGCTTCCAGGATCAAAGCGGATCCCGGCAAGTTAAATTACGCATCGGTCACTGGCGCCAACGATTTGTTGTTCGCGGCCTGGCTGAAAACCGAAAAGCTCGACATGGCCAAGGTCCCTTACAAAGACGCGGTGCAGGCCATCAACGACCTCGCCGAGGGGCGCATTCATGCCTTTGTCGGCGCCTACGCAATCATGCGTCCGCGCGTGCAGGCCGGTAGGGTCAAGGTCATCGCCCTGACCAATCGTCAACACGCGAAGGCCTTGAATGACATCCCGACCGCTGCCGAAGCTGGCTATAAGTCATTAGAATTCGACGGTCTGGTCGGCCTGTTCGGCGCGCGCGATTTTCCGCCGGCGGTTCGCGATCGCATCGCCGCGGATATCCGTGACGTCGTGAGCGATCCGGAGATCGACGCAAAACTCAGCGCCACCGGACAAGTCGTCAATCCCGGCACGCCTGCCGAATTTATGGCAGCGCTGGATGATCAACGCGCGACAGTGGGGAAAATCGGCGATACGCTCGGTATCAAGCCCGCGCAGTAGCACACCTAGCCTTCGATCAGTCGCACGATCGCTTCGGTGGCGCGGCGAATATGCGGAACCGCAATAAACGCGAGAACGGCGGCCACCGGCCAGCCGGTGATGAAGGCTTTGAGCCATCGCGGTACAAAATCTGCGCGCAGGCCGATATTGGAAAAGGTGACCACGCCGCTCACCACGAAGACGATGAGCGCGCTGATCATGACCGGAAATATGAACCTGGCTTTGCCTTCCATCGCTTCCCCTTAAGCGCATGATTCCGCGTGCTGGAACCGGACTTCAATAAGATCCTGCGCCTGCAAATCGCGCGCGCCCCGCGCGATCTGAACCGAAACAGGCGGCCGGTTCAAGACCGGGGCCGATTTTGGCAAGAAATTCTTATCCTTAACGGAATCGGCGACAGCGATCGTTGAAGCCTCGTTAAAGAAACTGCTCGCATTTTCGGGGCCATGAAGGGTGGCGCGGGTCTTTATGTCGTCGGTGCTGGCGTGCTGTTGGTGCTCGCAGGCTGTGGGCGCAGCTTCATGTCCGGTGAGCGTGCGCCATGGCGGCATCAGGCCGAAGTGGCATGCTTGAAATCCGGCGCCGTTAAAATCGGCACGGGCGTCGTGCAGATCGAGCCCATTGAGGGCCCCGGAATGTGCGGGGCCGATTTTCCACTCAAGGTCGCGGCATTGGGCGAGAGCAGTCCAGCCATCAGCTATTCGGATGATTTGCGGCCGCCCGGATCCATACCCACGAACTCCGCGCAGATGCCACGCTGGCCGATCAACGAACCAAGATACGCCCCGCCGGCGCCGGTTGGTTCAGCGCCCGTGCAATCGGCGCAGACCCCGAACATGCGGTGGGTGCCCGGACCACCGCCGGCTCCGCAGTCGCGCTACGCCGCGCCGGATCAACCGATGTCACTCAGCCCGCCGGGCGGCGAGCCGGGCGTGACACCCAGCGCAGCGCCGTTGCCCGACGATATTCCTGACGACGCTGTGCTTCCACGCGGGCGTACGCCCGCGACCTATCCACCACAGCGCGCATACGGCGCGCCGACTTATCAGCCGCCGCAACAGCGCGCGGCGCCATCACTCGGACCATCCCGGGGGCCGCAAATGATGGCCGCTGCCGGTCCGGCAACACTGACGCCGGCAGCGACGCTCGCCTGCCCGATTGTGTCGGCGCTTGATCACTGGGTGAGCGAAGGCGTGCAACCGGCGGCGATGCGCTGGTTTGGAGCCCAAGTTGTCGAGATCAAGCAGATCTCAGCCTATTCATGCCGCGGAATGGTCGGGTCCGGTGGCTCGGGCATTTCCGAACATGCTTTCGGAAACGCAATTGACATCGCGGCCTTCACGCTGGCCGACGGACGCCGGATTACTGTGCAAGAAGGATGGCACGGCACGCCCGAAGAGCAGGGCTTTCTCCACGATGTGCATCTCGCTGCCTGCGAGAACTTCACGACCGTGCTGGCGCCCGGTTACAATGCCGCGCATTACAATCACATCCATGTCGATTTGATGCGCCGCTCAAGCGGAGATCGTCCGTGCCGGCCGGAAGCAATCTCCGGCGAAGTGGCAGCGGCTAAGGCGCGTGCAACATATGCCCGGCAACATGGTCCCGCCTATACCGGGTCGTCGGCGAGACCCGCCGCAAGGCGCGGCAAGCCGCCGGTTGCGGTACCCGGGGAGGATGGCGATGTCGATTTTGACGATGGCGACGATTTGGTCACCGGCTCGACCGCGGTCCCGCATTCATTTATGAGTGCGCCTGGCGAAACGGATGAACACGTCGCTGAATCAGCAGTGAAAGCCTACCAGTCTGTCCGCCGCGCCAATCCGCCTCCAGGCCGAATAAACCTGCACTAAGCCCGCGCCCGATGTTTGGGGCGATGCGCCAGTTGCGTATCGCCCCAAGGCCGCCGCTTTGCTGAACTATCAGACCGCCGCTTCGAGCAGCATGGCCCCGAAGAGGATCAATCCAGCGTCCCGGTTTGATTTAAACAAAGCGAGGCAATGTGTGGGGTCATCGACATCTAGCCGCGTCACTTGCCAAGCCAGGTGGCCAGCGAAAGCAATCAGCCCGACTGTGAAAATCAATCCGCCACCTGCCATCAAGCCTGCAGCTGAGATCAACACGACTGCCGCCGCGTAAAAGCTCGCCAAAATCGTGGGCGTTTGCTCGCCAAACAGCAACGCGGTCGACTTGATCCCGACCAACAGATCGTCCTCGCGATCCTGATGCGCATAGATCGTGTCGTAGCCGATCACCCAGCAGATCGATCCCGCGTAGAGTACGAGCGCCGGCCAATCGAGTCGCCCGAACGCGGCCGGCCAGCCCATTAGCGCACCCCACGAAAAGGCGAGGCCAAGGAAAATCTGCGGCCAATAGGTGATGCGTTTCATAAAAGGGTAGATGACGACCACCAGAAGTGAAGCGAAGCCCGTAATGACAGTAAAACGATTGAACTGAATAAGAACCAACAGTCCAACCAGCGCTTGCGCCAGCATGAATAGGGTTGCCTGCGCAACCGTGACCTGTTTCGAGGGTATTGGCCGCGAACGCGTGCGTTCGACCTTTTCGTCGAGATCGCGGTCGACGAGATCGTTCCAGGTACAACCGGCACCACGCATCGCAAATGCACCGATGAAAAACAGCACGATGTGCCATACATTGGGCAAGCGGTCTTGATGCATGCCCGACAGCCCAACGGACCACCAGCACGGCATCAGCAGCAGCCATGATCCTATTGGTCGGTCGAGACGCGCCAGTCGTAAATATGGTCGGCTGTAAGTCGGCGCGAGACTATCGACCCAATTTCCGGTCGCATCGGCGACGCGTCCGGTCGTCTCGCTCATTTTCCGAGCGGACTGCCGGTCAGCGTGTCAAATGTGCCGCGACCGGTCTTGATGTTTTTGGAATCGGGGACAGGACTGCTGAGCGCATCGCTCAGGCTGGGTCCTGTCGCCTGTGGCGCCGCGGCAGCCTGGCAAACTCTGGTGCGCACTTCGGAAATTTTGGCAACGCTCTGCTTGAGATTCTCGACTACTTGCGGCGGGATGCCGCACCAAACCGTATTGTCAGTGGCATATTTGAGCATCTTTGTCTGGGCGGTGATGAACGCTCCAAACAATTGGCAGGCCTCCCGCGGCGGGGCCTTGCGTTCGTTCGCCGCTTTGATGGCGAGACCTTTTTTTTCTGCCTCGTCTCGCAGTTTGAAGAATTCCTGAACGCAAGGCGGTTCCTTTTGCTGGGCTGCAGGCGGTTGGAACTGCGCGTTCGCCGTTCCGGCGTACAGCGGAATCATGCACGCGGCGAAAAGTGCACGGCGCAAACTCATAAATCAGAACCCTCTGGTGCTCCCTACCTTACTATACCAGCCTGGAGCTTCCGGGTGGCTTATAACAACCGGAATGCGTCGGGAAGGCGGCAAGGGGAGAGGCCCGACCGATAGGCCTCGCGAAGGCCCGCCAGACCGCGTAAACCGGTGCCTGTCGCCGTCCCTTGAAACGGTTAATTCCATGCCGCGCTATGATTTTCGTGCAACCCGTCTTTATGTGGACGTGCCACTGACCCAAGGCGGCAAGGTGACGCTCGATCGGGATCAGGCAAACTACCTGCTCAATGTGCTTCGGCTTGGGCGTGGAGACTCGGTGCTGCTGTTCAACGGCACCGATGGTGAGTGGCAGGCGAAGTTGGCCGGAAGCGGCAAGCGTTCCGTGACCTTGATTGTTGGGACACGGCAGCGCGCGCAAATCGCCGCCGGCGATCTGCATTTTCTGTTCGCACCGCTAAAGCACGCGCGGCTCGACTATCTCGTCCAAAAAGCAGTGGAAATGGGCGCCTCGCGACTGCAGCCGGTCATGACCCGGCACACACAGGTGGCGCGCGTCAATCTCGATCGCATGCGTGCCAATGCGATCGAGGCGGCTGAGCAATGCGGTATTCTTCGGGTGCCTGACGTTGCCGAAGCGGTAGCATTCGAACAGGTTGCGGCAGAGGCTGATCGCTTACTGGTATTTTGCGATGAGGATGCCGAGGTGAGGGACCCGGTGGCTGCCCTCGTCGCCGCGCGTCGGGGTCCGCACCAGCCGCTTGCGGTCTTGATCGGCCCGGAAGGCGGGTTTGCCGAGGAGGAGCGGGTGGCGCTTCTTAGGCGGCCAATGGTGGTGCGGATTGCCTTGGGGCCGCGCATTTTGCGTGCGGACACCGCAGCGACCGCAGCGCTTGCATTGGTCCAAGCTGTTTTGGGTGATTGGCAGGGACTAGGGTGAGCGAACCACAATGACGTTGGCCATTGCCTGGGCACCCAAACCTGTGAATCTACCCAGGCACAGCGCGCAGAAGCTATGCTACAATGACATACAGCTCGGGGAGCTTGCTCATGATGGCTGGGTTTCGTGGTCTTCGATTTCTCTTGGTCGCTTCTTTACTTGTCGCCGGCGCGGCGACGCCAGCCGCTGCGGCGGGATGGCTGGAAAAGGGCCTCTACCTGATCGGGCCCCGCTATGACGGCGTCTTGCCGCCATGCGAAGCCGCCCTCGATACAATCGCCTCGCGCTTTTCCCAGAAAGAGGGCCGATTCTGGAATTCCGACCTGCAAATCGTCGGGTTTGATGCGGTCCGGGAAACGGCCTTTCGCCCGTGGGCATCCCAGACCATACCGCGCCGGTTCTGTACGGCAGTTGCCATGGTCAGTGATGGCCGCCGGCACACTGTGCATTACTCGATCGGCGAAGACACCGGGACGATTGGACTAACCTGGGGCGTGGAATGGTGCGTGGTCGGGCTCGACCGAAACTGGGCATATAATCCCGCGTGCAAGATGGCGCGGCCTTAGGCACACCTCTCCAATATATCACTATTTGTTCTAAATTGTTCTTGAAATGTTCCTATTTTCGCGGTACCTGTGCTAGGAACCGTTGCGAAACATCAATTTCCGGTTTGTTCTCAATTCCGTAAGAGGGCGTCTATGAGTAGACATCGCCTGCGTGAGCTGGCGCACGTTGCTGCGGTAGCTTTCAGCTTCACTTTCATCTTTGCCATCGTCGCTCTTGCTCAGGACCGTCGCCAGGGCGAACCAGGCCAGTTTGATTTTTACGTGCTGGCGCTTTCTTGGTCGCCCTCATATTGCGAGACCGCGCAGGCCAGGGCACCCGGTCGGGCGCCGGACCAGCAATGTGGTGGCCGCCCTTTTGCGTTTGTTGTGCACGGACTCTGGCCACAATACGAACGTGGGTTCCCGTCCTATTGCCAGGTGCCGGCCCCGCGCCTCGATCACGCTGTTGTCGGCAGTATGCTCGATCTGATGCCGAGTTCGCGCCTGATATTTCATGAATGGGATCAGCATGGGACCTGTTCCGGCCTTTCGCCACATGCCTATTTCGACTCGGTGCGGAAGGCCCGGGCGGTGGTGAAAATCCCGCCGGATTACCTCGAACTTGGCAGGCCGATCACCGTGTCACCCGGAGAGGTGACTGAAGCTTTCGTCAAAGCTAATCCGGGTCTGTCACGCGCCGCGATGGCCATTTCCTGCGCCAATAAGAGGCTGACGGAAGTGCGTGTATGTCTTGGCAAGGATTTTTCATTTCACGACTGCGCTGAAATCGCGCGCCGCAATTGCCGACTCGACAAAATCGCAATGCCAGCGGTGCGTGGTAGATAGAGCTGCGCATCGCGAAGCGGCAGGATCAACTTTGAACTATCACCACGAATTCCATGCCGGCAATTTTGCCGACGTGTTTAAACACGCAGTCCTTTGCCGTATCCTGCACTATCTGCGCGCAAAGCCGGCAGCATTCCGTATCATCGATACCCACGCCGGAGCTGGTCTCTTCGACCTCGCAAGTTCCGAAGCAAATCGCGGCGGTGAATGGCACGATGGTATTGAAAAGCTTATGGCCGCCCAGCTTCCGCGAGCCGTTGCGGACTTGCTGTCCCCCTATCTTGAGGTAGTCGGTGCTCTTAACGAACGGGGCCGACTTCGTGTGTATCCAGGTTCTCCGGCGTTGGCGCGAGCGTGGTTACGTCCACAGGACCGATTGATCGCATGTGAACTTGAGCCGAAGACAGGGGCGGCGCTGACCCGCAATTTGCAGGGCGATAGCCGAATCAAGACGCTGACGCTCGATGGCTGGGTCGCCCTGAATGCCTACGTCCCGCCGAAAGAACGGCGCGGTCTTGTACTGGTTGATCCCCCGTTCGAGGCCGACAACGACTTCGTGCGGCTTTCGGCGGGCCTGGCAGGAGCACATCGCAAATGGCCGACCGGTATCTATGCCCTCTGGTATCCGATCAAAGGGCGCCGCGAACCGGACGCCCTCGCCAAACGGCTGCGCCGGCTGGATTTGGCGAAAGTCTTGCGAGCGGAGATCCTGGTGGCGCCCCTGAGCGACCCGACACTGCTGAATGGTGCCGGTATGATCCTGGTCAACCCGCCATGGACGTTGGAAAGCGAGCTTTCGGCATTGCTGCCGGCTCTTGCCGGTATTTTGGGGCGCCAAGGGAAGGGCGGGTTCCGGCTCGATTGGCTCGACGCCCGGGGCCCGGCCGCGACCCATTGATCTCGTGGCCCCTTTCCACAGGGGCGCAGTTGGTGTGTAGTTCCTTTATTGGCAGTGACGTTCCGCCTCCTGTGGGGGCCGGCGGAGTTGACTGAGGCCGTCTTGGGCTGACGCTTTCCCCGATTGTGAATGTCCAGCCGAGCCGCCGTGCGTGGGGCCGGCGGCGGAGCAGTGGGGGAGAGGAGTTTTCCCGATGGCACAAACTGGTGTCGTGAAATTCTTCAATGGTGAGCGGGGCTACGGGTTCATTAAGCCGGACGACGGCGGGCGTGATGTGTTCGTGCACATCACAGCGGTCGAGCAGGCTGGACTGAAGGGACTGAACGAGGGTCAGCGGATCAGTTTCGATGTTGAGCCGGATAAGAAGGGCAAAGGCCCGAAGGCCGTAAACCTGGTTGTGACCGGCTGATTGACGTCTATTGCGCACGCGTGCGTGGAGGCTTGTAAAGTGCCAGCTCCATCAGCCGCGGGACCACATCCGCTTCTGTTGACGAAGCGCGTTCGCATTGACGCAAGCGCGAGTTTTCAAACGGGTTGCGACGCTTAGAGCGCAAGTTCATTCAAAAAGGCCCCGGCCGATGCGCCGGGGCTTTTTCGGTTGCGTTGAACTAAGAGTTAGAAGCGATAGTTCAAACCGGCGCGCACGATGTTGGCGCGGAAGTCGATGTTGGTTGCCAACGCGCAGCTACCCGCTGGACAGTTCACGTCGCCAAGATCGACGTAAAGATATTCGACCTTCGCGGTCCACTGACCGGCAATTGCCGCTTCCAGTCCACCGCCAAGCGTCCATCCGACGTTCGTGTCGCTGCTGCCAGGGAAACCCGCTGGGTTTGCCTGAACGTCGCCGAACGCAACGCCGCCCGTGATGTAGGGCATGAAGCGATCGAACGCGTAGCCGATACGACCGCGGGCGGTGCCGAGCCACGAACTACGCGTTTCACAGCTCGTCGTGCATGGCACGGTGGACGAGCTACCGCGGATTCTGGTCCAGTCGATATCGCCTTCAATACCGAACACCGCCTGGCCGACTTGATAGTTATAGCCGATGGTGCCGCCGACAAGACCGCCCGACGTATCACGCTTACTGCTGCCGGTCGCTGCGTCCCAATCGGAATTGCCCCAGGCACCGCCACCGTTGATACCAATGTAGAAGCCGGTCCAATTATAAGGAGCGTAGTAGGCTGGTGCCTTGGTAGGCATCGCCTGACGCCGCGCGATGTCGGCCGCGTTCGCTGCTCCCATCATCGTTACAGTGGCGAGCGCAACAACGCCCGCCGAAATCAAACGCTTCATTTCAAAAACCTCCGTCACACTACCCACCCACCCGTTCATTGATGCCGGCAAACTATTCAGAAATGCTCTCGCGTCTAGTGCATGGAAGTCACACTCGAAAACAGACGTCGATCGCTCCGTCCAACCGCCGACAACGAAATGACACGCTGCCGCCACGATCTGCCGCGCTGTAGTGAAAAAACATTTTGAGACGGGGCGTCCGTTGGAACTTCTGCTCTAGATCTTCTGCGTGGAAATTTCACACTCGATGCCGGCTGCGGTTCGCAAACAAAAAACCCGGACGGTGAGGTCCGGGTTCTTCGCTGAGCGATTTCTTATACGCTTAGAAATGGTAGTTCACACCGAGACGCAAATAACTTGCTTGCAGGCCATTGTCGGCGCCGGTGAGTGTGTAAGCGCGGCTGCCAAGATCCATATAGAGATACTCGACCTTCGCCGACCAGTTGGGTGTAAAACCAACTTCCATGCCCAGGCCGCCCGCCCAACCCACAAGCGTCTTGCTTTCATCGAGCCCACCGAATTCTGCCTTGAGATCTCCGTAAGCGAGACCAAAGGTTCCGTACAGGAGGATGTTGTTGATCGCGAAGCCGGCACGGCCGCGGAGCGTTCCAAACCACGGATTTGAAAATTTGTAGGGTGCGAAAGTATCGTCCGCCGCGCTGGCCTGGATGTCGGTCTCCGCGCCGAATACGAATTGACCTGACTGCCAATTGTAACCGAGCTGCCCACCGCCTGCGACACCGCTTGGATCGATGCCACTATTGGTGACTTTACCCCATTCGTAGCCGAGATTGAGACCGGCATAGGGGCCGGTCCAGTTATAGACGGCCGGTGGCGGCGCATAATACGGCGCTGGACCGCGCGGAAGGTCGGCGGCAGCAGCGGTGCCTGCGACGGCCGTTACGGCGGTTATTGCCAGGATCGTCTTTTTCATCTTACCCTCCACTCAACTCCCGCTCTCTGTGCGACACGGATGCGCAAATCATGGTTGGCGCCTGCCGGGGTGTCGGCGAAAGCTCGACATTTTCATGGAGGATTTATCGGGCCTTTTAAGTTAAACGGTTATGAATCGCTAACGATCAGCGGCCGTTATCCCTAAAGAATTCTTATTTTTAGATGTTTTCTTTCGACTCTGTTTACCACGTGGGCTCAATGGGCATTTATTGTAACGGCTTGGCGTTGCGCAATCCGCTCGTTGGAGAAACGGGGCGCTAAAACGTCAAACGAACACGGAACTATCCGGGGATGGCGGACGAGGTCACAAAGCATGCGCCGCGCGCGGCCCTGATCACCGGCGCTGGCCGCCGGATCGGGGCGACGATTGCGCTCGCACTTGCTCGGGCGGGTTACGCCGTGGTCCTGCATGCCAACAATTCGCGCGAGGACGCTGAACGGCTTGCGAAGGCAATCACCGGGGCGGGCGGACGCGCAAGCGTGGTACTTGCCGATCTAGCTGAGCAAGATGCAGTGCGCGGCCTTCTTCCTGCCGCTGCGGCGTTTGGGCAACTCACTCTTTTGGTCAACAACGCCGGCGAGTTCGAACCCGACGACATCGAAACTCTGTCGCCCGCACGCTTCCAGCGTGCCTTCGCCATCAACCTCGCCGCGCCGCTGTTTCTTTCACAAGCCTTCGCGGCCCAAGCACCGGCTGGAGTTGACGCATCTATCGTCAATATCGTTGACCAGCGCGTGCTGAAACCAACCCCGCGCTTCTTCTCGTACACGTTGAGCAAGAGCGCGTTGCACACGGCCACCTTTACCCTGGCGCAGGCATTGGCGCCGAAAATTCGGGTGAATGCAGTGGCGCCCGGCCCGACGCTTCCCAGCCCGCGTCAGACCGACCTGCAATTTGCCGCGCAAGCGGAGAGCTTGCCACTTCAACGCGGCCCGCGGCCGGACGAAATTGCTGCCGCCGTCCTCTATCTCGCGCAGGCAAGAAGCGTCACCGGAGTTACAATTCCGGTTGATGGTGGCCAGCATTTGTCCTGGCGCACGGCGGATACTGAAGTCGTAGAGTAGGGCGTCCGCGTGTGGTCCCGGAAAGCAGGCTTGGCTTTCGGATTAGACCATGCGCAATCGCATCAAGCGCACTATCTTGTCCCCCATGAACGGCACCAATAAAGACATCGACCCGGAAAGCGAATTGCGCGAGGAGGACGAGGAGTCGTCTCTACCGGATATCGAGCTTGAAAACGCTCTGACCGGCACTCTTGCCGCTGGCCGCGCGGCCATTGTGCGCTTCGCAAAATTGGCGCCGTCCGCCCCCGGTGTTTATCGCATGATCGATGCGAACGGCGATGTGCTCTATGTCGGCAAAGCCAAGAATATCAGAAAACGAGTAGCGGCCTATGTGCGGCCTGCCGGCCACGACAGCCGTATTTCGCGAATGATCGCAGCGACCGCAACTCTGGAGTTCGTAACCACCAAGACTGAAACCGAAGCACTTTTGCTCGAAGCCAACCTGATCAAGCGACTGCGGCCGCGCTTTAACGTGCTGTTACGCGACGACAAGTCGTTCCCTTACATCCTGATCACAACCGACCACTGGGCGCCGCAAATCCTGAAGCATCGCGGTGCGCGTACGAGGCCAGGCCGCTACTACGGGCCATTTGCCTCCGCAGGGGCCGTCAATCGCACCATCAATGCACTGGAGCGCGCATTTCTGGTGCGCTCTTGTTCGGATTCATATTTCGAAGCGCGGACACGGCCATGCTTGCTCTACCAAATCAAACGTTGCTCGGCGCCTTGCACGCGTGAGATTGACTTCGCCGGCTATAGCGAGTTGGTCCGGGAAGCGAATGAGTTCCTCTCCGGCCGCAGCCAGTCCGTGCAAAAAGAACTGGCGCGCGAGATGGACAAAGCCTCCACCGCGCTTGATTTCGAGCGTGCCGCGATTTATCGCGATCGTCTATCGGCTCTCTCCGCAATCCAGTCGCACCAGGGCATCAACCCCCGGAGCATAGAGGAGGCCGACGTCTTTGCCGTGCATCAGGCCGGCGGATATTCCTGCGTTGAGGTATTTTTCTTCCGTACCGGGCAGAACTGGGGCAATCGCGCTTATTTCCCGAAAGCCGACCGTGCGATCGGTGCAGATGAGGTTTTGAGCGCCTTTCTGGCGCAATTTTACGACGACAAGCCTCCACCGCGGCTCATTCTCGTTTCGCACGAGTTCGAAGAACGCGCACTTCTCTCAGAAGCACTTGGCGCCAAGGCCGGGCGTAAGATTGAAGTTGGTGCGCCGAAACGGGGCGAACGCAAGGAGTTGGTGCAGCACGCGATGGCAAATGCGCGCGAAGCGCTCGCACGCAAGCTCGCCGAAACGTCGTCACAGCAAAAACTACTGCGCGAGCTCACCGAGACCTTTGCATTGCCAAGCGCGCCACGGCGTATCGAAGTCTATGACAACAGTCACATCAGCGGTACGAACGCAGTCGGCGCTATGGTTGTTGCGGGTCCGGAAGGCTTTCGGAAAAATCAGTACCGCAAATTCAATATTCGCTCGGCCGACCTCGCGCCGGGTGACGACTACGGGATGATGCGGGAAGTGCTGCAACGCCGTTTTAAAAGGCTGCTCGAGGAAAATCCGCGCACAATGATTGATGGTGTGCTGTCAGTCTTCAAGGGCGACGACGAAGATCAGCCCTGGCCGGACCTGGTTTTGATCGATGGCGGGCAAGGTCAGCTCAAGGCGGCGCAGGAGACGCTTAGCGCTCTTGGCGTCACGAACTTGCCGCTGGTCGCCATTGCGAAGGGGCCGGACCGGGATGCCGGTCGCGAGACTTTCTTCATGCCCGGGCGCGACCCCTTCAAGCTGCCGCCCCGCGACCCCTTGCTATATTTCATCGAGCGGCTACGCGATGAGGCGCATCGCTTCGCCGTTGGTTCACATCGAGCGCGCAGAAAAAAAGATATCCGTTCGTCCGGCTTGCAGGAAATTCCTGGGATCGGGCCTACTCGCAAACGGGCGCTGCTCCGACATTTTGGCACTGTGAAAGCTATCGAGCGGGCAAGCCTACCTGATCTTGCTCAAGTGCCCGGAATTAATGCGGAGACCGCAAGAAAGATATATGAGTTCTTCCACGAACAAGCCGGCCGTTAGCCCGAGGAAATATATGATCATCGCACGCCAAGAGGACGTCACTCCGGTTGTAATTGACGCCTACAAGAATATCGAAGACCCACGCCTGCGCGAAATCATTGCGTCCCTGGTCAAGCATCTGCATGCCTTCGCGCGTGAAGTGCATCTCACTGAAGAAGAGTTTCATAAAGGGACGGAAATTCTGGCCAAACTCGGCCAGCTCACCAATGCCAATCACAACGAAGTCGTGCTGATGTCGGGCTCGCTCGGGTTTTCTTCGCTTATTTGTTTGCTGAACAACGGCAACAATGGCCAGACTGAAACGACGGCTAATCTTCTCGGTCCGTTCTGGCGAATGAATTCGCCGCGAACCGAAAACGGTGCATCAATTGTACGCTCGCCGACGCCGGGTCCGGTGTTATTTGTCAATTGTTGGCTCAAGGATCAGAGCGGCAAGCCCATCGCCGGCGCTGAAGTCGACGTCTGGCATTCGTCGCCGGAAGGGTTCTATGAACAGCAGGATCCCAAGCAAGCGCCCATGAATCTGCGCGGCAAGTTCACGACCGACCTCGAGGGCAAGTTCGGTTTCCGCAGCGTGAAACCCGCAGGCTATCCAATTCCGATCGACGGTCCCGTCGGAGACTTGATACGTGCCGGGAAGCGGCACCATTACCGGCCGGCCCATCTGCACTTTTTGATCTTCAAAGAGGGCTACAAGACGTTGATCTCCCAGATTTACGTCAATGATGACGACAGGCTGGAGACTGACGTGCAGTTCGGCGTTACCAAGGCCCTCATCGGCGACTACGTCCGTCACGACGGACCCGCGCCCGCGAGCGATGTGAAGGGCGAGTGGTACTCGCTCGATCAGACTTTCGTGATGGAGCCGGGTAAAGCCCGCCTGCCGAAGCCGCCAATTCAATAAACATATTGTAATCAACGGGGATTCGCTCGTTGCCGACGGTTGACGTTGCCGCGGCGCGGGTGTTCCTTTCGGGCATGAACACCGTCAGCTCCCGTTCCCTGCCAGCGCGCCCGCTCGCGCTGCCAAATCTGCTTACGTATGCGCGCATTGCCGCCGTGCCGGTCGTGGTCGGGTTGATGTACTGGCAAAGCATTTTCGCTGGACCCTTGTGGCTACGCTGGGTGGCGCTGGCAATTTTTATCTCGGCTGGGGTAACGGACATCCTCGACGGCTATTTTGCCCGCTCCTGGGGTCAACAGTCGTCGCTCGGCCGCATGCTTGATCCAATTGCCGACAAATTGCTGGTTGCGTCCTGCCTCCTGATGTTGGCTGCAGAGGATACGATCCGCGGCTGGACCCTGCTCGCAGCTGTCGTCATTCTTTGCCGCGAAATTCTGGTGTCGGGCTTGCGTGAATATCTTGCCGAACTGAGAGTTGGCGTGCCGGTGACGCGCCTCGCGAAGTGGAAGACGCTTGGACAGATGGTCGCCGTCGGCTTCCTGATCGCGGGACCAGCCGGTGACCGCATCATTCCGGCAGTGACGCAGACTGGTATTGTGCTGTTGTGGTTATCGGCGCTCCTCACGCTCTACACCGGGTGGGACTATATGCGTGCCGGCCTGCGCTATATGATCGATGAATGATGCTGAAATTGCGCTATTTCGCCTGGGTGCGCGAACGGATAGGTAAACCTGAGGAAGTAATTGAGGTGCCGTCCCACATCGCGACAGTCGGCGAATTGATGGCTTGGCTTGCATCACGCGGCGAAGAATATGCTCATGCCTTCAAAAACTTAAATGTTATCAGGGCCGCAATTGATCAGAGGCACGTCCGGCCTGAGGCGGCCATCAAAGGTGCTGGCGAAATCGCGTTCTTCCCGCCCATGACAGGCGGATAGCCTCACCTGGACTGGCGCGCTAGATTGATAAAATGAAACCAACCGTACGCTTGCAGCGCGAACCGTTTGATGCTGCCGCCGAGGCGACGAAGCTTGCACGCGGCCGCACAGATGTTGGCGCGCTCGTGACATTTACCGGTGTTTGCCGCGGGAGCGAGGATGGCGAGCCGATCGCTGCGCTCACGCTCGAACACTATCCGGGGATGGCAGAATGCGAGATTGAGCGTCACGCCGCGGAAGCTGCGGAACGCTGGCCGTTATTGGGCGCCACGATCATTCACCGATACGGTCGAATTCTGCCGGGTGAAGATATTGTCCTGGTAGTGACCACATCGTCGCATCGTGAGGCGGCATTCGCGGCGGCTGAATTCCTGATGGACTACCTAAAAACCCGCGCACCGTTCTGGAAACAAGTTGAGAAGGCGGACGGGACGACTTGGGTCGATGCCAAAGCGGCCGACGATGTTGCCGCCGAACGTTGGGCGGCGCGGCGCCGTCAACGTGAAACGGCGGAATGAATGAGAGTAGGGCACCGACTGGAGACGACTATGGTTCGGCTCGCGGTCGTTTCACTTGCTGTCATCGAGCTTTGGGTCGGGCCAGCTCCTGCTGCCGACGTCTCTTATTTTGAAGTGCCGCGCGGGGCGCATCCACATGATGTTGCGCCCGCACCGGATGGCAGTGTCTGGTACACAGCACAATCGCAGGGCGCGCTGGGGATACTCAATCCAAAAACCGGGCAAGCGATACAGATTTCGCTTGGTACGGGCTCAGCTCCTCATGGTGTGATCGTAGGACCTGACCGGGCGGCGTGGATCACCGATGGGGGACAAAACGCGATCGCGCGTTTTGAGCCGGCAACCAAGGCCGTGAAGCTCTTTCCGTTGCCGAAGGAATTTCCGGACGCCAACCTCAACACGGCAACCTTCGACCGCAAGGGCATTCTCTGGTTCACCGGACAAAACGGTGTCTACGGCCGTGTCGATCCATCGAGCGGTAAGGTCGAGGCCTGGAAAGCGCCGAGAGGATCCGGCCCTTATGGCATCACAACTACGCCGAACGGCGAGGTCTGGTACGCCTCGCTTGCGGGCGATCACATTGCGAAGATCGATACCGTGAGTGGGGATGCTCTGATAGTGCCGCCGCCGAAATCCGGCGTAGGTCCGCGGCGCATATGGTCGGATTCCAAGGGCCTGTTGTGGGTGAGTCTATGGAATTCAGGGGAACTCGGCCGCTATGACCCCATGAATAAGGCGTGGAAAGTCTGGAGCCTGCCGAAAAGCAAGGGCGGCTGTTATGCGGTCTATGTCGACAACAACGACAAAGTCTGGGTTACCGATTTTCTTGCCAACGCGATCTTGCGTTTCGATCCGGTGACCGAGACGTTCGAGAGTTTTCCTAGCGACAAACGTGGCGCTTCAGTGCGGCAGTTACTCGGCCGCCCAGGCGAAGTATGGGGTGCGGAGTCGGGGGCCGACAGATTGGTGGTCGTCAGAGATTGAAGTCTGCAGGACAACAAATGCCGTTCGATTTGTCCCTGAACCGGCGCGCTATCCTGGGTCTGCTCGGTGGCGGCGTGGCGTTTGTGGCCGGCGCGCCGCCCGTTTCGGCTGCAGAAACGAGGATCGGCCAACTGATCGAGCAGGCCCACGGCAAAGGTAATATCTCAGAACGGATCTTTTTCATTTCAGACGCGCTGCGCGGCACGCGGTACCAAAGCTACACGCTCATTGGCGGTCCGCGGCGGCCGGAAAAGTTCGTGATGCGCGATGACGCCTTCGATTGTGTTACGTTTTGCGAAACGGTGTTGGCTGCGGCGATCGCGGGGAATCGTGGCGAGTTTGATTCCGTGCTGCGGACCATCCGTTATCACAACGGTGTGGTCGCCTGGCACGAGCGCAATCATTATTTTTTCGAGTGGGGTCGGCATAATGTCGAGAATGGGATCTGCCGTGACGTCGCCATGGACGGATCACTTCGGATTGAAAAGACGGTCGATTCACAAAAAGGGCTCGAGAAACGCAGATTCTCTATGCGCGTCATCCCCAGCGCTATTTTTCTTGCAAACAAGGGCAAGTTGGAAAATGGCGATATTGTTGGGTTTGTGACGCGGCGGCCAAACCTGGATTACTTCCACATTGGCTTCATTGCATTTGGTGGCGGCGGCGAATTGCTGTTGCGCCATGCGTCGCAAAGCCGGCATCGCGTGCTCGACGAGCAGATGGACCGCTTCATTGCGGTCAATCGGGTCCGTTATGTAACACTATTGAGGCCTCAGGAGCCGCGCGCCGCAGCTGTAAATAAGTCTTAGGCCGCCACAGCCTTCGGCTTCACTTCGGCGGTATAGTCATCCATCAGCGTCTTTGTGATGCCGCCGGGATTGAAATTCCATTGGGCGATCTCCGCGACGGCTGTGACCTCCGCAGCCGATCCAGTGATGAAGCATTCCGAGAAACTGGTGAGCTCATCCGGGAGGATGCGCCGCTCGATGACTTCGATGCCGCGCTTACGCGCGAGGCCGATCACTGTCTGCCGGGTGATGCCGTCGAGAAAGCAGTCGGCGATCGGTGTGTGGATCTTGCCGTCTTTGACGAAGAATATGTTCGCGCCGGTGCATTCTGCGACACGGCCTTCCCAATCGAGCATCATGGCATCGGCATAGCCTTTACGTTCGGCCTTGTGCTTGGAGATCGTGCAAATCATGTAGAGACCCGCAGCCTTGGCGAGGGAAGGTGCAGTCTTCGGATCGGGCCGACGATAGTCCGCTAGGTCGAGCCGGATTCCTTTGAGTCGCTGTTCGGGGTCGAAATAGCTCGGCCATTCCCAACTGGCGATGGCAAGATGGATGGTGTTGTTCTGCGCCGAGACACCCATCATTTCAGAGCCTCGCCAGGCCACCGGACGGACGTACGCTTCCTTCCTGCCGTTTTTGTCGACCACCAGCTTCTTAGCGGCGACGATCTCTGCGACGGAATAGGGGATTTCAAAATCGAGGATATTGGCAGAGCGCTTGAGCCGTTCGGCGTGCTCGGTGCTCTTGAAGACCTTGCCGCCATAGGCGCGCTCGCCCTCGAACACGCAGCTTGCGTAGTGCAGCCCGTGGCTGAGCACATGGAGATTGGCTTCATTCCAGGGCACGAGCTTCCCGTCGTACCAGATGACCCCTTCGAGCCGGTCATAGGATTGGGCAGCCATTGGTCTTCTCCTTCACCTCACGCGAGGCCATCTCGCCGCTGTGATGGCGCATTTTCCGCGCCTATTCCAACACTTTGCGTCAGCAGGTAACACCCGGTATGACTTGAGCGACCGGCTAGGACGACATCGGCAGCTAGAATTTGCGGCCTCAGACACGATGCTCTGGTACGATCATTTCGTCTATTGCGTGGTTTTTGTAACATAAAAACAAAATATGTCAACATGGCTGACATAAATGTGAACAAGGTCGCTGCGGCCGGCGCGAGTGTGGCCGATCGTATACCGGCCGGCCCGGTGCCGGCGGGGCCTGCGGAGCCGGTGTGGGACATCATCGAGTTGTTGTTCTTTGCCTACCGCGATTTCGTCGGCGACCCGGACGAGGTGCTTCTCAAGCTGGAGTTCGGTCGCGCCCATCATCGGGTGCTCCATTTCGTCAACCGCAATCCCGGTATGAAGGTCGCGGACCTGCTTGAAATCTTGAATATTACCAAGCAATCGCTCGGACGTGTTCTCAAGCAATTGGTCGACGAAGGCTACGTCCTGCAGAAGGAAGGCGCGCAGGACCGTCGCCAACGTTTGTTATTCGTGACCTCAAAGGGCGAGGCCTTGGCACTCAAGCTCGCCAGTTTGCAGACCCAGAGGATCAACCGCGCCTTCGGGGAACTCGGTCCCAACGCGCATGAAGCGGCGCGGCGCTTCCTTACGTCGATGATCGATACAGACAATCGTGAAGACGTATTGCGCCTGATCGCGCGCGCTGACCGTGCGTCTACGACGCGAGGCTGATTTTGACGGGAGGAGAGCCTCGGCGATGATGCTGCCCGCTACGCTTCCCGATGATGCGCCACATCTTCTGGTTGTCGACGACGACCGCCGTATTCGCGATTTGCTTTCTCGTTTCCTGGCCGGCGAGGGCTACCGCGTGACTACGGCGGAGACGGCAATGGATGCGCGTGCCAAGCTGAAAGGTCTCAGCTTCGATCTGCTTATCCTCGATGTCATGATGCCGGGAGAATCCGGTTTCGATTTTGCCAAAGCGATCCGCGGCGATTCCAATATTCCGATTCTGATGCTGACCGCGCGCGACGCCGCCGAGAGTCGCATTCGGGGGCTGGAAATGGGCGCGGACGATTATCTGTCGAAGCCATTCGAACCACGCGAGCTATCGCTACGTATCGCGAATATTCTCAAGCGCGCGCAGCCGGCGCCACTGCCGCCGCCCGTTGAATCAGTGCGCTTCGGGCCGTTTGTTTATCATCTGGCGCGCGGCGAATTGCGCAAAGGTGACGAGATTGTCCGGTTGACGGACCGCGAACGTGAGATGTTACGCATTCTTGCCGGAACGCCGGGCGAAACCGTTCCCCGCATGTCGCTTGCCGGCAATGGAGGGACGGTAAGCGAGCGGGCGGTGGACGTGCAGGTCAACCGCTTGCGCCGCAAGATCGAGCGCAATCCCGCCAATCCCTTGTTCGTCCAGACGGTGCGTGGGATCGGCTATCGGCTGGTGATCACATCATGACCAGCCTCGACATCGGCAATGGTGTTCGCACCGCGCTGACGCGGCTCCGCGAAGCATGGGAGTGGTATGACGCGCTGCCGCCGGTGCGTCGAATTCACAGTGCGTTGGGGCAGGTTGCCGATGGTTGGCGGAGAATTGCCCGGTGGCTCAACAGCGTGATGCCCAAGGGCCTGTACGCGCGAGCCCTGCTCATCATTATTGCTCCGATGGTGATCCTCCAATCCGTCGTTGCCTTCGTCTTCATGGAGCGGCATTGGAATGTCGTGACGCAGCGGCTGTCGGCGAGTGTGGTGCAGGATATCGCTGCCCTGATCGATATTTATCGCGGTTATCCGCAGGACGCCGACCGGGCTTTGATCCGGCGCATTGCGCAGGAGCGGCTTGGGCTCGTGGTCGATTTCTTGCCGTTGACCGATATGCCACCGCCAGGTCCCAAGCCCTTCTTTTCACTGCTGGACCAGGCGCTTTCGGAAGAATTACGCAAGCAAATCGGGCGCCCCTACTGGATCGACACCGTCGGCAAGTCGGCTTTGCTTGAGATCCGCGTGCAGCTCGACAATACGGTCATGCGCGTATTTGCGCGCCGAAGCGCAGCCTATGTTTCGAATTCGGAAATCTTCCTGCTCTGGATGGTTGGCACTTCGACCGTGTTGCTGATCGTTGCAATTATTTTTCTACGTAATCAGATAAAGCCGATTCTTCGTTTGGCTGACGCAGCTGAAAGCTTCGGGAAAGGCCGCGAAGTCCCGAACTTCCGTCCGCGCGGCGCACGCGAAGTGCGACGCGCGGCGGCCGCCTTTATCGAAATGAAGACCCGCATTGAACGTGCGATGGAGCAGCGTACCGCTATGCTCGCCGGCGTTTCGCACGACCTCCGCACGATCCTCACGCGCTTCAAGCTTGAGCTCGCATTGATCGAAGGGACGCCGGAAGTCGATGCAATGAAGAAGGACGTCGATGAAATGGCGCGAATGCTGGAGGCTTATCTGGCGTTTGCGCGCGGCGACAGCGGTGAAATTGCCGCACCGACGGACATGGCCGCCTTTCTGGAAGAATTGCGGTCTGACGCAGAACGTCAAGGCCACAAGGCAACCGTTATCTTTCATGGTCCACCGATCGTCACCGTGCGCCCGGCCGCGTTCAAGCGATGCCTGGCTAATCTCGTGTCGAACGCGGCACGGCATGCGCCATCTCTCGCCATTGCCGGCCATCGCGATCACCGCTACCTCACTGTTACGGTCGACGACGACGGGCCGGGCATTCCCGCGGCTTTACGTGAAGAAGTGTTCAAGCCTTTCCTGCGACTCGATGATGCGCGCAACCAGGATGAGGGCGGAACGGGATTGGGGCTCGCGATCGCGCGCGACATTGCGCGCTCGCATGGCGGCGATATCACACTCGGCGACAGTCCGCTTGGAGGATTGCGCGCGACGGTGCGCGTACCGGTTTAGGCTGCTTCCGCCTCTTCTTCTCCGCGCATGCGGCGGCGCCGACGTTGCCCGCGCAACACGCACTTTGGAAGCGCGCAGAGATCGTCGACGAAGCCGGCCCAGCGTTCGGCACTGGCGAGGCCTCGGTCGAGTGCTGCCATTGTGCGGTCGAGACCCTCTTCTTCGTCATCGACCCAAACCGAAAGCACGCGCGCAAACATCAGGGCCGCTCCTTGCGCGCGTAGCGCGCCGCGCGGGCCGGATGCGCCGATGCCGGCGGCTTCCAGCATCCAATGTTGCGAGCGTACAGCCATGGCGTTGAGTGCGAAGGCAAGGCCGGGATTGCGCCGCGCCGAGCGCATGATAGAGCGGACCGCATCCTTGTAAGGGGAAAGGGCCTCCAGACGCCGCATCAATACATCGAACAGGCGCTCACGTGCGGGCTCCTCGGCTAAGTCGTCATCGCCGCCCGCAAGCACCGCCCGGTCAACGTCCTTGATATGGGCCGCGAGAATGGCGAGCGTCGAACCGAATTCCGCGCGCAGCTGCGAAAGTTTAATCTCGGCTTGGCCAGCGACCTCGGCGAGGCCGATTTGTTCGAAGGAGCGATCCGCGAGCAGGGACATCAGAGCATCAATCGCCTTGTCGCGGTCGGTCGTGCCCCGTGGGGAGGCTGCGGCCGGTGCCTTCCGTTGACGTTTAGCCTTGCGCGCCATGAGAGCCTCCTTTGGGAAATCGTTTGTCCCTCAATGTAGGCCCGCAATGGCGGTTGTTCTAGGGCACGGAACCCTGTGCTTTGAGCGCGAAACTCCGGCCTTGGGGCCTCGAGCTCTAGCCTGCGAGTTCACGCGAACGCCGGGTGGCGGCCGCAATCGCCCGAGTCAGCAACTCGTCAAAGCCGCCTGGCCCCATCAGAACCTCAAGGGCGGCGGCCGTCGTGCCGCCGGGCGAAGTCACATTTTGCCGCAAAGTCGCGGCGCCAAATGTCGAACGATGCAAGAGTTCGCCTGAGCCGGCGACGGTTTCCTGGGCAAGCCGCGTCGAAAGCGCCGGCGGCAGCCCGGCTGCTATGCCGGCGTTTGCCATGGCTTCGGCCAGCAGGAACACGTAAGCCGGGCCGGACCCCGATAGTGCGGTCACCGCGTCCATCAAAAACTCTTCGCGAGCCCACTCAACTTTTCCAATGGCCGCGAGCAATTCACTGGCGAGCTTGCGTTGGCTCGCCGAAATTTTGGCATTCCCGATCGCGACGCTGATGCCACGGCCGATCGCTGCCGGCGTGTTGGGCATTGCGCGCACGATCGCGGATCCCGGCAAAGACCGTTCGAGAAAATCGATCGTGCGCCCGGCCATGATCGACAGCACCAGGGTGGTTTTGCCGACATAGGGCGCGAGCGGCGGCACTGCCTCGGGCGCGCTTTGCGGCTTCACCGCGATCACGATCGCTGTGGCCGTGGCGACCTTGCCTTTCGGATTGAGCTTGATGCCACGCCGCGTGAGCGCCTTCACCGATCTTGCTCGGCTGCGGCTCAAGCACGGTGATCTGGTTCGGCTTGAGACCGCGCGCCAGCCAGCCTTCGAGCATGGCCGCGCCCATCTTACCAGCGCCGAGCAAGACCAAGCGGCCGGGAAAGTTGCGGAGTGATTTGTCGCTCGCCAGGGATCGTTTCTTGGGTCGCTTCATGGCGACATCATATCGCCAATTGTGGCCTTATGCCTCGCCCGAAGTTTCGAACATGGCGGCGTCGAGTGCCTCGCGCGCGCCTTTGCCAGCCCAAACCACGAATTGGAAAGAGGAGAAGTAACGCTCGCAGGCCTCAAGCGCGGTGCCAAGCAGCGCTTCGCATTGCTTGCCGGAGGCCTCGGTGCCGCCCGCCAGCACCAGGGCGTGCCGGAACATCACGATGCCCTCGTTCACCCAGTGATCGAAATGGCCGACCCATAACCGTTCATTGATCAGGGAAATGAGTGCCTGGACCTCTGCGCGCCGACGTTCGGGCACCCTCAAGTCGAAGGCGCAGGCCAAGTGGAGCGCTTCTATGTCACCCATCCAAGTGTAGGAAAGCTGGTAATCGGTCCAGCGACCGGTGACTAGGATCGTGATCTCGTCGTCGCTGGCGCGCTCGAACGACCAGTCATTGCCGGTCGCCAGACGTTCCACAACATCGAGTGGGTTGATTCGAGATTCTTCCGTGTAGCTGGCCAGGGACATGACGTCTCCGCTTTGCCGATTGGAGCGAGGGAAACGCACGCCACCGCACGCGCGCGCGGTAGACCCACATTGGGTCAGGACCGCAAGTCGACGCAGGGGTTACGGGATGCCTTGACGCGGAGACCGAATCACAAAGCGATTCGACTATATCCCGCCCGATTCCTTCCGCCAAAGGTATCGTCAAGGGCTAATGAGCCGTGATTTGCCCTGCATAGGCAACGGCGCCGATTTCAACTCTCCACAGCCAATGCTGTGGCAAGTTGAATCAGTGGTGGATAACTTTAATCCGGGACTCAGTCGAACAGGCTCGACACTGACTCTTCGGTGGCGGTGCGCCCGATCGCCTCGCCGATCAAAGACGCGATCGGCAGGATGCGGATATTGCCGGCGCCGAGCACTTCCTTGGTCGGCTGGATCGAGTCAGTGATCACCAGCTCCTTCAACCGCGACTTGGCGATACGGGTGACCGCGCCGCCCGAGAGCACGCCGTGGCTGATGTAAGCGTAAACCGTTTTGGCCTTGTTTTCGAGCAACGCGTCGGCGGCATTCACCAGCGTTCCGCCGGAGTCGATGATGTCGTCCACCAGCACACAAGTATAGCCGGCGACGTCGCCAATCACGTTCATCACTTCCGATTCACCAGCGCGTTCGCGCCGCTTGTCGATAATGGCGAGCGGCGCATTAATGCGCTTGGCCAGCCCGCGCGCGCGCACCACACCGCCGACGTCGGGTGATACCACCATGACATTGTCGAGCTGAAAGCGCTCTTTGATGTCGCGGACCATCACCGGCGAGGCATAAAGATTGTCGGTCGGAATATCGAAGAAGCCCTGAATCTGCCCGGCATGGAGGTCGAGCGTCATGACCCGGTCGGCGCCTGCGCGCGTAATCAGATTGGCGACCAGCTTGGCAGAGATTGGCGTACGCGGGCCCGGTTTACGGTCTTGCCGCGCATAGCCGTAATAGGGGATTACCGCGGTGATACGGCGCGCGGACGAGCGGCGCAGCGCATCCATAATAATCAACAATTCCATCAGATGGTCATTGGCGGGAAACGATGTGGACTGGATGACGAAACAATCCGCTCCGCGCACGTTTTCCTGAATTTCGACGAACACTTCCATGTCGGCGAAGCGCCGCACCACCGCTTTGGTCAGCGTGGTCTTGAGGTATTCGGCGATCTGCTGGGCCAGCGCAGGATTGGAATTGCCGGCAACGAGCTTGATCGCTCCATTCTTGCCCGCCATCCAGTAATCCTCGTCCTCACCCGCGCCACGGCGGCGTGGTCATAACAAGGCAGGCAATGGCCGGCAATACGGGTGTAAATGTTTGTCCGAAGCTTTCACCAACACGATGAATGCCCCTTTAGTGGCTTCTGGCCGCCATCGTCAGGGTATCCCGAGCCGACTGCGTGGTGGTCGGGCGGCGGCTTGGAAGCGGCACCGGGCCGTCCTGTCCGTCGTCGGGAGCGGCATCGGCCGCACCCGTTGAAGCCGGGCCGGCCTGTGAATGGGAAATGCGGAATATCCCAGCTGCCTCGGGTGAGGATTCGCCTGGATTGGTCATGGCCACCTGAGGCTCGGTCGGAGATGGTGCCGTACCGGGCGCGACCTCAGGCGACGTCAGAAAGGCAGCGAGCTGTTCCATGCTCGCACGGGCGATCCGGCCCAGCATGGCATCGTCGGCTGCAGCCCACGCGTCACGATGCCGGACTTTCGCCGTTTCCTCGCCGCTGATGCGCAGAGCGCGCTGTTCGTCGTGATCGAAGACGTCCCACACCCATGTGATTGTGGTTTGATGTTTCATCACTTTGATAGCGAGATAGCCGCGTACCCGATAGGCGGAAGATTGTTCGCGCGAAATCACCGCGAGGCGGCGCGTTTGTGCTTCATCGTTGAGATCTTGCACGAGTTTCCGGAATTGGCCGGGAGGTAGCCCGTCGACGGATTCGAAGGCGACCGTCGCACCGCGTGGCTGCGCCGCAGACACGGCCTGATTGTCTGGATTGCAACCGGCGAGCAGCAGCGCATAGGCCGCCGCCAACAGGCCACCCGAACTTTTGACGAGCCACGCTGCGCCCGTCGCGCGGCGGCGCCAACTCCACTCCATAGACACCCCTGCGGCCTTGTTTTTAGTCTTCAAGTCCCTTCGGCCAGCCCAGAGGTTAGCGGCAAGGATGGCCGTGAGTCCAGCCGCGCGAAGCGGCGTGGCGATTGTAGCGGCGCATCAATCGATAAGTGCAATGGCGTTTATGTGTCGCCCATAATCGGGTTCACCGCTGCGCGTTGTACGTCGATAGCTGAAGAATTGATCGGGCTCCGCATAAGTGCATAACCCAAGATCCTCAAACTGTTCGATGCCCGCGCGCTCAAGGCGCTCTGCGATATAACCGGTCAGATCGAACATGGCATGGCTGGCGCGGTCCGATGGCCTGAAGTAGCGCGAATTGGATCGATCAGCAGCAAGGAAGCGCTCGACGAATTCGGGTCCGACTTCGTAGTTCTGTTGTCGAATGGTGGGACCAAGTGCGGCAGCAATGTTGCTGCGGTCGGCACCGAGCCGCTCCATGGCCGCTACGGTCGCTTCGATCACACCGGTAAGTGCGCCGCGCCAGCCAGCATGAGCAGCACCGATCACGCCAGCCTCGCTGTCGGCGAACAGCAATGGCCCGCAGTCTGCCGTCGAGACTCCGATCGCAAGACGAGGCAGGCGCGTGACGACGGCATCGGCGCGCGGGCGACTATCGCGCGTCCACGGCTCATCTGCGACAACAACGTCGGGTGAATGAATCTGATAAGGCGTGAGCAGGCGATCTGCGCTCACCCCGAGTGCGGCCGCCATGCGGGCACGGTTTTCGGCAACCTTGTCGGGAGCGTCGCTGGAGCCGACACCGCCGTTCAGTGAGGCATAGACGCCCTTTGATACGCCGCCGGACCGCGTGAAAAACGCATGCCGTATTCGCGGAATCGTGGCGAGTGAAGAAGCCTGCAGCATCGGTCACCGTGGAGAGGTCAAACGACCCCGGTCGCCCAATAGATAATGCGCGCGAAGGCCCGCGGCTAGCTCATCTGATTTCGAAACCGGGTAGTGCTCCGATGGAAGGATGCGCGAAGGCAACAACCTTGAACAACTCGCCCATTGCGGTGCGATCGTGGCCGATCAGGCGCGCGAGCGCCTGATCGATATCACCAGCGTGCGCGGCCTTGGTCTTGAGGGAGGCGGCGCGTTGTTCGATACCGAGCCGCCGCAGAAATTGCGATTGGTCAATAGGCCCGAAGCTGGCAGCCCCCATGGCCTCGACCGCCCGTACCAGCGCCTGGAAATCCACGTGAGCGGTGAGGTCGAGATTGCCAGGGTTAGTCAGCGGGTCGGCGAAGGCGTGTTGGCCGACGGCCTGAAAGGTTTCGCCGAGGCCGCTTTCGGTGTGGCCATAATCAACCACGAGCGCGGCGCCCCGGCCGTCGGCAACGCGCCGGCCCATCTCCACTGCCTCATTGTCGCTTCGCCATTCGAAGATTGCGCCCGCGCGCGCCGCGCGCAGCCCGGGCGGCAACAATGACTGGAAGAACGGGATTGGTTCTGGCGCGATGGTGAAGACAAGTTGATCAGAAGCATCGATTTCGATCCGGCGCTCGTGCCATCCGCGATCTGTCTTGATGGCCTGATTGACCGGCAGCGCATCGAAGAATTCATTGGCAACTAGGATCGCGGGGCCTTTTGGCACTTCGGCAAGCGCCGGATGCCAGAAAATCGGTACGCCGGCCCCTTCCAGCGCCGCTTCCTGCTGTGCCTGCAAGAGCGGGCTGGCTTCGACGAGATGGACGACAATTGCCGCGCGGAAATCCGGCACGATTTGAAGGGCGCGCAGCGCATCCTTCATCAAGGTGCCGCGACCGGGGCCGAGCTCGATCAGTCGCACGTTCTCGGGCGCACCCATTTGCTTCCAGACCGCCGACATCCAGAGGCCGATCAGTTCGCCGAACATCTGGCTGACTTCCGGCGCGGTGATGAAATCGCCACGGGCGCCAAACGGGTCACGTGTAGTGTAGTAGCCGTGCTCGCGGTCGAACAGGCACAGCGCCATGTACTCGGCAACTGGCATCGGTCCCGCCACTGCAATGCGGCGCCGAATTTCGCTTTCCAGCGGGAAACATCCGTCCACTAGTGGCTCCGAAGCGGCCTATGCTTCAGCGCGTAGACGATGAATCCGACACCAGCAAGAAACAGTGGCACCGACAGCAGTTGGCCCATCGTGGCACCGCCCCACAGAAAGCCGAGTTGAGCGTCCGGCTCGCGAAAAAATTCACAAAATGTACGCGCCGCCGCGTAGCAGACGGCAAAGCTGCCAATGATCAGGCCGGGCCGCTTGAGCGCGCCGGCGCGCATCAGCAGCGCGAGCACCACAAGCAGCAACAGTCCTTCCAGCGTTGCTTCGTAAAGTTGGCTCGGGTGTCGCGGCAGCGGCCCGCCGCCTGGAAATATCATTGCCCAAGGCACGTCAGCCGGGCGGCCCCAAAGCTCACCATTGATGAAATTCGCAATGCGGCCGAGGAATAGACCGATCGGTCCAACCGCGCACGTGATGTCACCGAGCGATAGAATTGGAATGCCACGCTTGTAGGCGAACAGCACGACTGCGACGACGCAACCCGTGAAACCGCCGTGAAATGACATGCCGCCATTCCATAGCTGCAAGATTTCTGTCGGGTGTGAAGCAAAATGCGGTAGATTGTAAAATAGTACATAGCCTGTACGGCCGCCGAGGATAATGCCGACCGTCACCCACAATACGAAATCGTCGAAGTCCGTGACGGTCATCGGGGCTTTTCCGCCCCATAGATTTTTCGATTGAATAAGATAGCGGGCGTAACCCCAGCCAATCAGGATGCCGAAGATATAGGCGAGTGCGTACCAGCGGATCGCGAAGGGGCCGAGGTGCACCAGCACCGGATCAAAAGCCGGATAGGGGATGACGAGCACTGGCATTGTCGAGTCCGATTCGCGGAACGCGGCGCCGGACTGTGGTAGCATACCGGGCCTTGCGGCGGGATGACCCCACCGCCATTGTTAACGTACGGTCCAGAATTGTCGGAACCGGTTTTGAGATGAGCTTATATACGAGCAAGGGTGAACGCGCCGGAGACGAACCATGACTCAGACCAGCAATCGCATTTTCGATGAGATGGCGCGCCTGATGAACGACGCCGCCGGCGTAGCACAAGGCGTGCGGCGCGAATTTGACACCCTTTTCCGCAGCCAGGCTGAGCGCATCCTGCGCGACCTCGATGTGGTTCAGCGAGAAGAGTTCGAGGCGGTCAAGGAGATGGCCCGGCTGGCTCGTGAAGAAAACGAGGTTCTGAAGGCGCGCATCGCGGCGCTTGAGGCCAAAAGCCAAAAACCGGCCAGGAAAAGCGCTGGCTCGGCTTCAGACTAATTCGAGGTTTACCGCGCGGCGCCCGGAAACGCCGTTATGTGGTTTCTTGCCCTTTCCGGCCCCCGCCGCTATAACCCGCCCCGTTCGCGGCCCCCGGCACCCCTGGAGGCTTGCCGCGCACGCAGGCGGCCAAAAATGCCGCCTTTTCCATTGGTTTAGATGAGGGATTCAAGATGGCGACCGTCCAGGAATTGAAAGCGACGGCACGTCCGAAAGGCGGCAAGGGGGCCGCTCGGGCTGCACGTCGCTCCGGCCGAGTGCCGGGCGTGATTTACGGAGAGAACAAACCCCCGCTGATGGTCACGCTCGACCATGCCGAATTGCGCCAGCGCATCTATGCCGGGCGCTTCCTCACCACGCTCTACAATCTCGATGTGGACGGCACCAAGCATCGGGTGATCCCGCGCGACTTCCAGCTCGACGCGATCAAGGATCTGCCGATGCATGTGGATTTCCTTCGCGTGGCTGAAGGCGCCACAATCCGCGTGAAAGTGGCGGTGCATGTGCTCAATGCCGACCAGTCACCAGGTGTCAAACGCGGCGGCGCGGTCAACATCGTCACGCATACCGTGGACGTGATGTGCCCGGCGGAGTCGATTCCGGAATCAATTGATGTCGATATTTCCAGCCTCGACATCAATCACTCGAAGCATCTCACCGACGTAACGCTGCCGGCCAATGTTCGCGTGATCGGGCGTCCGGACATGACGTTGGTCACGGTCGTGCCGCCATCCGGCTACGCGGAAGAAATGAAGGCTGCCGCCGAAGCTGCCGCCGCTGCAGCTGCAGCTGCTGCTGCCGCCGCTGCCGCTCCCGGCGCCGAAGGTGCTGCACCAGGGGCTGCTCCAGGCGCAGCGCCAGGGGCCGCTCCCGCTGCGGGCGGTGCCGCACCGGCTGCTGCCGCCGCGCCGGCGAAGTCCGACAAGAAGTGAGGAGGCGCGTAAGCCTCCTCGCAAGCGTTTGCGAAATCGGCAAAGCGCATGATTCCGAAAATCGCCTAGCGGCTTTCGGAAAAGATCATGCGCAAACTCTAAGACAGCGCCGTTGACGCCATGCGGCTTTTCGTCGGTCTCGGTAATCCCGGCTCGCGCTATATCGGCAACCGCCACAATATCGGTTTCATGGTGGTCCAGGCGATCGCGCGGCGCTTCGACATCTCCCCGTGGCGGCGACGGTTTCAGGGCGTTGCCGTCGAAGGCAGCATTGCTGATGAGCGCGTTCTGCTGCTCTTGCCCGGTACCTTCATGAACGAGTCGGGACGGGCGGTGGCAGAGGCTGCGAATTTCTATAAGCTGGGGCCCGCCAACATCGTCGTATTTCATGACGACGTTGAACTGCCTCCCGGCAAAGTCCGGCTGAAGCTTGGCGGCGGCAATGCCGGCCATAACGGCTTACGTTCGATCTCCGAACATATCGGTAATGAGTACCACCGTGTCCGGTTTGGCATCGGCCACCCCGGCGACAAGAGCCTGATGGAACAGTATGTGTTGCAGGATTTCGCCAAAAGCGAATGGCCTTGGGTGGAAGCACTTTGCGAGATCGTCGCTGAAAACGCTGCACTGTTGATTGAAGGCAAGGATTCGACATTTCAGAACAAGGTCCATCTCGCCATGGCCGCCAAGGGATTCGGCGAGGAAGACGAGCCGCCAGGCTCCGAATAGCGAAGGTAACGAGACAACACAGCCATGGGATTCAAATGCGGCATCGTTGGCTTGCCGAATGTCGGCAAGTCGACGCTCTTCAATGCACTGACGCAGACAGCTGCGGCACAGGCGGCCAATTACCCTTTTTGCACCATTGAGCCCAATGTCGGCGAGATCGCGGTACCCGATCCGCGTCTCGACAAGCTGGCGGTGTTGGGAAAGTCGGAACAGATTATTCCGACGCGCATCACGTTCGTCGATATCGCCGGCCTGGTACGTGGCGCTTCCAAAGGGGAAGGGCTCGGCAACCAGTTTCTTGCCACGATCCGTGAGGTGGACGCGATCGTGCATGTGGTGCGTTGTTTCGAGGACAGTGACGTCACCCACGTGGAAGGAAAGATCGATCCGATTGCGGACATCGAGACCATCGAAACCGAGCTGATGCTGGCCGATCTCGACAGTCTGGAAAAGCGCGTCGACAACCTCGAAAAAAAGGCCAAGGGCACAGGCGAAGACGCCAAGCAAGCCAAGGAAATGCTCGATCTGGTCAAGCGCTCGCTTGTCTTGCTGCGCGAGGGCAAGCCTGCGCGTATGGTCGAGCGCAAGCCTGAGGAAGAAAGGCTCTTCCACTCGCTGGGTCTATTGACCTCAGCGCCGGTGCTTTATGCATGCAACGTCGATGAAGCCTCTGCCGCAACGGGCAACGCCTTCTCGCGCAAGGTTGAAGAGCGAGCCAAGGCCGAGGGCGCGGTTTCCGTCGTGATTTCGGCCAAGATCGAATCCGAAATTGCGACGTTGCCCCCGGAGGAACGCGCGGAATATCTCGAGGCGGTCGGCCTCAAGGAAACCGGGCTCGATCGTCTGGTTCGCGCCGGCTATGAGCTGCTGCATCTGGTGACGTATTTCACTGTCGGACCGAAAGAAGCGCGGGCCTGGACTATTACCCGAGGCACTAAGGCGCCGCAGGCGGCGGGCGTGATCCATTCGGATTTTGAGCGCGGCTTTATCCGTTCGGAAACCATCGGCTATAACGACTTCATCGCGAATGGCGGCGAGACCGGCGCAAAAGAGGCGGGAAAAATGCGGCTCGAAGGCAAGGACTATGTCGTCGCCGACGGTGATGTGATGCATTTCAGGTTTGCGACCTGAGCCGTTGAACCGGCCCGCGTTTCGGCGCGATTATTCAACATAAGCTGTCGAGTAACGGGCTGAAGTCCGCGGAACCCGCATACCTCGCCATCCTTCGCAAGTATTGAGTGCGCATCCGCTTTCGCGGATGATGCGCCTCGCATGAGCGCGAAGCGTTACTGGGAAGATTTCCAGCCGGGCGAGGTCACCATTTATGGCCCGCGACTGGTGACGCGTGAGGAAATTGTCGCGTTTGCCGCCGAATTTGATCCGCAGCCGATGCATCTTGACGAGGTGGCGGCTGGCGCAACCATGCTGGGCGGACTGGGCGCGTCGGGATGGCACAGTTGCTGCCTTCTGATGCGTGTCATTGCCGACGGCTTCGTGAACCAAACGCATTCCATGGGCGCGCCCGGCGTCGACGAAGTACGCTGGCTCAAGCCCTTGCGGCCGAATACAAAGGTGCGCGTGCGCGCGACCGTGCTGGAAACGCGCACCCCGAAAAGCCGTCCGGATTTCGGCTTCGTGAAATGTCTGTTTGAAATGCTCGACGAACAGGACATGGTGCTGACCACCCTCACAAGCCCGTTGATGATCGCGCGGCGCGAAGAGGGTGCGCGCACGTGAAATATTTCGAGGACATTGCGCTCGGCGAGCGTATTCAGGTCGGCAGCCACACCTTCAAGGCGGAGGAAATCAAGGCTTTTGCAGCGCGATTTGATCCACAGCCCTTTCATTTGGAGGAGAGCGCAGCGGAACGTTCGCATTTCGGCGCACTTTGCGCGTCCGGCTGGCACACCGCAGTGGTTTGGATGCGGCTGATGGTCGATTTTCGCCGTCGCATGATGGAAGCTGCGCGCGCCCGTGGCGAGCCGGTCGCTGCCATGGGACCCGCGCTGGGCTTCCGCGAGCTAAAATGGCTGAAGCCGGTTTTTGTTGACGACACCATCGACTATACAAGCGAAATCGTTGCAGCGAGAGTTTCGGAAAGCCGCCCTGGCGTTGGCCTGCTTAGCATCCGCTCAACCGGCACCAACCAGCACGGCGAGCCCGTGATATCGTTCATCAGCACCACGTTCGTCGAACGTCGCCCGGTGACATCATGACCGCGGCTGCTATTGGCACAAAAAACGATGAGCGCCGGGCATTGGGCGTAGCCTGCGGAGCGCATGCGCTGCATGACGGCTATACCGATCTGGTCTATGTGATGTTGCCGATCTGGCAGAGCGAATTCGGGCTCGGCTTTGCCGCACTCGGCCTGATGAAGACGGTGTTTTCCGGCACGCTGGCCGGTTTCCAGATTCCCGCCGGATTCCTGGCGGAGCGATTCGGAGCGGCGACGGTGCTCGCACTCGGCACCGCGCTTGCGGGTCTCGGCTATATTTTCGCGGGCTTCAGCAGTGGCGTGATCACTCTGGTGGCCGCTCTGTTTATCGGCGGTCTGGGTGCCAGCACACAGCATCCGCTGGCGTCATCGCTTATTGCCCATGCCTTCGCCGGGCCGCGCTCGCTGAAAGCGCTGGGCACATATAATTTCGCCGGCGACATCGGGAAAATGACTTTGCCGGCGGCGGCGGCCTTGTTGTTTGTCGTGCTTCCCTGGCGCCACGCGCTGATGCTGCTCGGCAGCCTTGGTGCGGTTGCGGCGCTCGCGATATTCGTCGCGATACCGCGATTTACGGATCGCGAGTTGGTCGCGCAGCGCAAGAGCAATGGAAAGGCACGCCGGCATGGCGTCGCCCGGGCTTATGGTTTTCCGCTGCTACTCTCGATTGGTGTCATCGACAGCGCCACGCGCATGGCGTTCCTGACATTTCTGCCTTTCGTGCTCACCGCAAAGGGCGCCAGTCTGCAGACCGTCGGTCTCGCACTCACTTTAGTGTTCGCCGGTGGTGCAGCCGGAAAGCTGGTCTGTGCCTTCATCGGCGCCCGCATTGGCGTTGTCGCGACGGTGTGGTTGACAGAAACCGTGACCGCGCTAGGCATCGTGGCGCTGCTGCCGCTGCCGCTCGAGGCTGCGCTCGTATTGTTGCCGGTCGTTGGCGTCGCGCTTAATGGGACGTCGTCGGTGCTGTACGGTTCAGTTCCCGACCTGGTTGAGCCCGCGAGACGCCAGCGCGCTTTCAGCATTTTCTATACGGGCACGATCGGCGCAGGCGCGGTATCACCCGCGATCTATGGTCTGCTTGGCGACGCGGTTGGCGTGACGACAGCGCTGATCGTTGTCGCGGCGCTTGTGCTCGTGACGCTGCCGATCACGCTCGCGCTGCGGCCAGTGTTGGCGGCGCAGGCGCCGTAAGCGTCAGTGATCGTGCGATTTGAGCTTGACCTGACCCACGACCGCTGCCGGCAATACGTCGAGATAGGGTCCGAGCAGAAATGCTTCGCCTGAGCCGCTGCCATACAAGCGGTCGTGCGCGTCGATCATGGCTCGCACCGGTTTTACGCATCCGGCCATCGAATCCACAATCAGATCGTTGATCTCGCCCGGCCGCAGGTCGGCATTGTAACGCGGATCGGCAAAGACCCTGCGCACGATGCATTCGGTTGCCTGACGCACCAAAGGCAACAATTTGGCGTCCCTCTGGCGGGTCGACATTGGCACCCACGCGCCTGTTTCGGCGGGAAGAGGCTGCAAATCGAGAGAGACACTCAACACAAGCGACAACCCGAACAGCGGTTCGAGAATCATCTCTTGGGCCTCATCGATCGAATCAAAATCTGCAATTCAAGTATCGCAGTCAGAGTCACCGCGCACGTAAAATCTGCACCATTTTACCGGCGGCGTTCCGGATGCCGCAAATATGAGCAACACGCTGTAGCGGTAGGATGAGCGCGGAACCAGATCGGTACGCGTATCATTATGGTGTCATGCCGAAAGCATCGAAACTCGTCACGCCGATGAGCGCCGAACAAGCAGCGCTGCTTCGCAGACTCGCATTCGATGCCTATGAGCCTGAGGCATTCAGTCCGAATTTGACGAAAGCCGAGGCGGAGCGGCGCATCGATGTGTTGCAGGCTAAAATGAAGTTAATGAGCGAGCCGCCGCACACACAATGATTGAAATTGTGAGACGCCTTATCGCCTCCGGACGCGGAACCGCTGCGCGAGACCTCGCGTTTGCTGTTCTGGACTGAAATCAGCAGGAGGAACTTATGACATATTTTCGCCATGCCGCGATCGTGGCCGCGTTGCTTGCAAGCGCGGGCGCCGCGAGCGCGCAAACCACTGTGATCACCCGTGAGCCGGTGGAATCGCGGACCGTGGTGACCACTGAACCTCTGCAATTGACCCCTGTGCAACGGCGCACGATCTACCGCACCATCGTACGTGAGCGCGTGCGCCCGGCACAGCCGACCGTGGAATACCGTGTCGGCACCCGCGTGCCGGAAAGCGTCCACCTCTACTCAGTGCCGCAAGACGTCGCAGTCGAGGTGCCTGCGATCAGGTCGTATAAATACATGGTGGTAAATGACCGCGTTGTCCTGATTGACCCGGCCACGAGCGAAGTGGTCGAAGAATTGGCCGAATAACGCGGCCCAACTGACTGACAATGGCCCGGCGTATTGCGCGCCGGGCCATACTTTTTGCTACCACGCGTTTACCTTGAGGCTGCCGGGCTGTTATGCGCGTGCTGGTAGGTGCTGGATTTTCTCGCTCCCAAGGGCCATATTAGTCCTCGAGGAGCTTCTGATTATGTCGATGATCAACTACCGTGCGCCTTCTGAATTATTTCCCAGCCGCAGCCGCAAGTCACGCCGACCTATCGGCTACAAGCGCTTTCCGACGGCCGCGGAGGCTATCCGTTTCGCCATCGAGGAATTGCCGCCTGAACTGCTGTTAGGCGCCTATCTCGAAGTGGAAGAGAAGCGTTTCGACGGCAACGGTATCCGGCAGCTTTATGACAGCGCCGACTACCCGTTGCCGCGCAAGGCCGCCCCCAAAGCCAAAGTCGCCGCCGCCAGCTGAATTCAGCCACCGTAGATTTGCTCACTGTCCGCCGTTGGGGACAGCGTGCTTATGCGCCCGAGCGGAAGTACGGGCAATCCACAGGCTGCCGCGTCTGGCATGTGGCGTTACCCATCGGATTTCTATCCGTTGATGTCATGCAACCTGTGCGCGCCTCGGTTGTTGTCCCCACACAGCCGATGGAGGCTACCAATGAAAAAGAGATATTTGTTCGTTCTGGGGACTGCCGCCACAGCAGCCCTTGCCCTTCCGTCTATGAGCATGTCGAGCCACGCCGAGGATGGCACCAACCCGGGCCTCGTCCCCCATACGGGACAGATCAACACCGGCGTGACGGCGCAACCTTCGTCGCAATCGAGCGACTTCACCAATATGCCCACGCCGGAAGAAGCCCGTGCGGCCTTGATGGCGCCGATCTCCAAGCAGCCGTCGACCGGTGACGCTTCAGCCGCGACGACAGGCACCGGCGGCCGCGATGCAAATGCAGGATCGCAACCGTCGCCTGACGGCAGTGCATCTGCAGAGCCGCCGCCGTCCGGACCGATCGGCTCGTTCGGTCAAACCATTCCCGCAAAATTTTCCAGGCGAAACGACACCCTCGATCGTGTGCCGGTGATGGCCATTCCGTTGCCGCTCAGCGATCAGCAGCGCAAGCAGATTTATGATGCGGTGATGGCCGACATAGCGCAGCCGGTTGCGGATGCTGACACTCTCAAACCGGCGAGCGAACTGTCGCCCAACCAGGCGCTCAACGGGATGCATCCGTTGCCCGAAAGTGTGCGCAGCATTGACGGTGTAGCGAGGCTTTATTTCTTGAAGGCGAAGGGCAAAGTTCTGTTGGTAGAACCGGCAACCCGCACCGTCGTCGGACAAATCACGTCGTAGAAATAGATCCATCGCCGGTTTGTCCGGCGATGGCATTTCGTATTGATGACTTTAGCCGGCCGGGCGGTCGCCCGAATTGCTCGGCGCGTTTTTCCATTGCATGAGACTGTCGCCGATCACTTTCATCGCCGTCATTGCCGCGTGGCTGAGGCTCGCATAGCCGGCGATTTCCCGGCCGACGCGCTCGCCTTCGCTGCGGAGCATTTCGCGTACGCCTTGAAGTTCGAGAATGACCCGATCGATCTCTTCCATCGACGCGCCCGACACACGCCGGATCAGCACATTCAGATTGTCGACGATCGGTTCGGGGGCCTGCTCTGTTTCACTGTTGCGTTGATGGCGCCGAAGAAACGCGACGTCACGCCGCACGAATTCACGAATCTCTCCCTCGAACGCCGTCGCCGCTGCCTGGTCGACTTCGCTCAGCCTTTCCAGTGGTTTCCGATTCGGAGCAAACGCCTCCGGACCGGTCTTTTCCGGAACCCTGTCCGCACCAAGCCGATCGGGTCTGATGGCCGTCATGTTCAACTCCTCCAAAGCGCAAATAGATTTGCGCGTGAGCTCCCACTCGCGGGCTGATTGCCGCATGCGACTTGGGCGGCCGTGGGGCAGGGGCGGGGCGGGTTGATGGAACTTTGCGTTTGGGCGCGGCCCGGCAGCCAGTTATGCACTACCTTTTTCAAGGCGCCGCGCTCCCGCCGGTCCGCGATTACCAATGGAGCTTGAAGCCGGCGGTAATGCTTTTGCTGCTCGTGGTCTGGCCGAAATCGGTGACGGCGGTGGTCACCTGGAGCGGGCCATAAAGCTTCTGTTCGGCGCTCAGGGTGTTGTGGGTCACCGGGTCATTGCTGGCCGTCGCCACCCCCGCCCCCAACGTGGTGCCGGTCGGAAGGATATTGAACTTGACCGCCTTTTCGTTGCCGAAGACCTGCGGTGTCAGTGGAGCCGGATTGGCCGGCAGCGCCATCAGCGGCATGTCGGTGGGCCCGGTCGGCTGGGCCATCGTTTCGGTGACCGAATAGGTGTCCTGGACGGTCACCGCAAACCGCCCGCCGAACGGAATCGAGTGCTTGAGCGTGCCACCCAACTTGCCCTGCTCATTGGACGGGTCGACGCGCGCATCCACACTGGCGATGTTCGGCACGCCGACCGAAGCCCAGGCCGCGCCGGCGCCGAAGCCATCGCGCGTTGTCGGCAGCGGTCGATCGTAGGCGGCGCTTGCGCCCGTATTCGAAGGTGCGAGATCGGCGCCGACCGAGTTTTCCCATTCGGTCGGCAGCGGTTGCTTCACCACCACGGTCGTGGAGCCGTCTGGCTTCTCGGTGCGCTTGACGTCGTAACTTTTGTCGGATGTGCCGGGCAAATGCAGCGGCTTCTTCGGCGGCGTTGCGAGCGCGGCCGGGTCGAAAACCAGCGCATTGCCAAGAATCGCGCTTTCTTCCGGAGTCAGCGGCGCTTCAGGGGCGAGCTCCGCGCCGGATGTCTCCGCGGATTGTCGGGATTCCTGCGCAAACGCCGGCGGCGCGGCGACCACAAGCATGCCGATCATCCACAACGCGCAGGGTGCGCTTGCTCGCATTCCCGAAAATCTCCCCCGAGATGCTGCGTTCCGGTCGTATTGTCTGACGCGCGATCTCAGCGCGAACCGGTTAAGCATTGGTTGCTCTGTGGCACGGAACTTTGGCAAAGCTGTGAAGCGCCCGGCACCAAATGATGTCAGCTGCAACGTGCGGCAATCGCCTCGTTGGTGTGTTCCACATCAGCGTCAAACCGGCCCAAATCGCGTTCGCGTTCCGGTCCATTCTTGCACAGCGCGACGACAGCGCGCGCTTTGACTAGTTCGAGGAAATAAAGCCGCGTGACGTTGCATATTTCCGGCCCGGTAGCAGTGCCGAGGCCCTTGAGCCGCGCCTGCAGTGTCGCAAGACCGGCCGTCGCACTGGCAAGGTTGCGGTCGCAGCCCGGTTGTATCGGTTCCGGACGTGCGTCGGGCGCCGCCAGGAGCGCCAGGACGAATGCGGCTGGAATGACCAGCCCCACAAATGTGAAGAAGGCTAAGACGAAGCGTTTCAGCACGACATGATCCCCCTGTGATCCACCATTGGTCGGCCCGCGGAGGGAAAAGGTTCATGCGTTGCGCTACCGTTTTACCGGTCGAAATCGAACGTTTCGCGGTATTCTGAGTTCAATGAGGGGGAGGCGGGGCAATCGGAGCAACGGCCATGCCCGCACTTTTGCCGATCATCCTGACGGCGTCGCATATCGTTATGGCGGCCGACGCTGTGCCTAAATTCAATGTCGAACGCACCTGCCGGCCCGCCGCAGCAGCCGGCACGTTGCCTGGACGCGACGCCTCGTCCTGCGAACGCGACGAAAACGACGCGCGCACCAAGCTCGAGCAGGAATGGGTGCATTACAGCACGGCGCAGCGCGCGCAATGCGCGGGTTTTGCGTCGCTGGACAAGGCGCCGAGCTATGTCGAACTGCTGACCTGCCTGGAAATGGCCAAGCAGGTGCAGGAATTACCTGAAGATTCGAAGAAGGGAACCGGCGAGCGCTGACCGTCAGGGCTTCTTGCCGCCGGGCGGGGTGCTGTATGGGCTGCCGGACGAGCCTTGCATTTGCGCCAGCTTGTAGGCCGACAGCTGCTTGGGCTTGTCCTTGTCGGCCTTGGGTTTCTTCTTTTCCTTCGGGACCCGCATCTGACCTTTAGCCATGACGTCCTCCTGAAGCTCTGGAATCGCCAGATGCTAGCCGGCGCGCGCGCCGGCGCAAGGGGAGACAACGGGGAGGGTGGGCGTTCAGGGATAAAACGTCAGGTCGACCTATGCCGTCGACGCGTCAGGTTTTGGGCGCCGGAGCGCCGCCCGCCTTCATTTTCTCGTCGATGCATTTGTTGACGAGGTCCGCGCGTTTGTCGAGATCGGAATGTGCGCTGGTCTTTTCCGTCTTCATCCAGCATTCCCGCGCCGCGCGCGAATGAGTCATCGGCTCGCTATCGGCGACCGGCTCCGCGGGTTTGGCCGCCTGCGGCTTCGCTTCTGTTTTCGAAGACTTCTGTCTTGGGCCCGGCCGCGTCCGGCTTGGCAGACGCCACTTCCGCCTTCGGCGCATCGGCCGCCGTCGGGCCTGTCCCATCTGTTTCGCAGGCAGCGAGCGCCAGCGCGGCGCCGGCGAGCACCACGAAACGCGCGGTGGTAACCAGAGTACGGGTCTTGAGAATCGAAGCGTTCATACAATGCGTTCCAGACTGTGTTGTCGGATCTGTGGCCGCGCGGGCCCGGACCGGCGAAGCGGCTTGGGGCGAAGCGGCTTGGGGCGAAACGGCTTGGCTATTTGCACGAAATGACCCCGCCTGTGCAACGGCCAGTTTCAGCCTTTCACAATCCCGTGCGCGCCGACGAACCGCGGCCGCCAGGGGACGTTGATCCTGCAAACCAACGCGGGACCATCGTCAGGAGGCGGGAATGCGCATTTTTTGGGCGGCTGCAGCGGCCGCATTGCTTGTCTGCGGCGCTGCGCGGGCGGACGGTCCGGCGCAGCCGCCGGAAAAAGGCGATGCCGCCGTCGGCGTCGGTATCATCTGCAATACGCCACAGCAGGCGGAACAATTCGTCGGCTTCCGCAAAAAGGGTACTGCACCTGAACAGGCGATGCGCGCCGTCAACGCAATAGCGCGCGATTAGCGTGCCTGCGGTGTCGCGGCCGTCGCGTATATTCGCGACACGACCGTGGACACGATGGCCATGCAGGACAGAATCGTGCAGATCGTGCGCATCAATATCGTGGCCGGCTTCAACGGCTCCGGCTGGCAGCGCGTGTCCGACACGGTGCAATACGCCGTGCTGGAAGGTGATGGCGAGTTCGATCTGACGCCCGGAGAGGAACGGGGCGGAAATAATTAAGCAAACTCCATCGCCGTTGCTTAACCAATCCGGCCGTTTTGATTTGCCATCGGGCGGTGCTTTGTGGCGACACTGCACCCTCAAAATCATGCGTGGGCCATTTACGATGCGTGTTTCTGGACGACTGATTTTTGCGGCGGCCGTTGCTGCGGCCGCTTTCGCCGGCACCTGCGTTTCGTCGGATGCGGCAGACCTCGGGCCCGGCATCCGCAGGCATGTCAGGACGGCGTGGTATTATTCGAACTGGCGCGATCGCTGCGCTTATGCCGGCTATTACTGTCTCTACGCCTGGGACGGATACGTCTATCACTATCCCTTCGACGACCGCCCGTCTGCTTACGCATATGCCGCACGCCGTCATCGGCATCGATACTAGTTCGACTTATCCGGCCGGCTGCTACGGTTTTTTTGACAGTTCGATCTCGCGTCCCAGCACCTGCTGGACGGCATCGAACGAGTCCATGAACTCCCGCAATTCGACGATACGGTCGTTTTCGAGCCGGAAGAAATCGGCGACGAACAGTTGGATGATGCGATTGGTTGTACGTTGGCGGAGCCGCGCCAGCACGATCGCGGCGGCGGTTTCGTTCTCGGTCACCATGAAGACCGGCGTATAGCTGAGATACTCGAAGGCGGAATGGGCGGAGCGCATCGTGGCCGCAATGGCCGCCCTGCCGTGCTTGCGCCCGAGAAACGGAAACACGTCGACCGGCGCGTGGCTGGTCATCGTGACCTCGTCGTCGAAGGATACGAGCGCGTCGTCGATCCGCCCCTCGGCATAGGCGGCGTAGAGGTCGTAAAGCCGGCTGCGCAGCGTTTTGTCCAGCATCCTCTGGCCCCCACGGCTCAGACAATACCATAGTGCGCGGGAACCGGGCGCTGGCGCAAGCGGCCGCGCCCCGGCCCACCCGACAATTCGTTTCACATTTACTTGTCAAACAGCCCGCTCGCCCCACAACACCCGTTCGTCCCCGCGAATGCGGGGACCCAGGAGCCAAGCGCACAGCGTTGAATGTTGCGCTGGATCCCCGCTTTCGCGGGGATGAGCGGATTCGTTGCACGCTCTGCCCGCCTTACTGATTCAATTGTCAAACAGCCAAGAAACGTTCTCGCCTCATGGTGAGGAGCGCCGCGCAGCGGCGCGTCTCGAACCATGAGGCCGTTGCCATCCACCGATCTCGGATTTATCCGAGATCGGATCGTTGGGTACGCAAGTCGTCCAAGGCCGACTTGCGGTGACGCCGCGCTTTCACGCGGCTCCTCAGGATGAGGTCAGAGAAAGGCACAGCTCCGCCGCCCTGTTTCTTTGCGGCGCCGGGTACGCCGTCGTGGGTGGGGGGCCGGAGGCCGGGCTTGCTCGGTATCCGGCAACTAAAGTCCGCGTCGCCCGGAAAAGAACCGAGGGCGCGCGGGACGCCAGGGGTCCGGGCGCACACAAGTTTACGCAAGGGTGCGCAAACAAGGGTGCTCGGACCCACGGGCCTCGACGCCTCGCGACATCGAGGCTTGTCGAAGTCCTTTGTAGTGCCCGCCTTCCCCCCGATCAGGTCGGGGGTTCAGCAAGGCACGCCGCAAGTCCGCCAAAACCCAAGGCGTCCCGCGCGCGGTGTTTTTAAGGTTTGCTCCGCGCCGTCCCCGGTGGTCGACCCGTTCGTCACACCGGCCCGTTGTCCGTTCCGTGTAACGCTCCACCGTGGAGACCCTGGCCACTCAGCCAGCGATGCTTCTGACCGCCCGCCGGCTTACCAGCCGTCAGCGGGGTCTCGGCGTGCGGCAGGCACGCCGGGATCATGCGCGGCTTGGACCGCCGGGCCATGACACCGCATCTCCGATGCATGGATTCCCCGGCCACCGCTCCCCGCCCCGCGTCTGGAGACGCTGATCAGACACCCCTCGGTCACCGGGGCGGGATGAACATAGGAAAACATACCTTAGGAATAAAGTCAACCGTTTTGCAGCAAGGGAACGCCTCGCTGTTTCGTCCGTTGTGTCCGGGAACCTGGAGAACAGTCATGAAAACCTTGATGTGCAGCGCGGCCACCGCGCTGATGTTGTTGTCGTCCCCCGCGCTGGCGCAGGACAAGACGCTCGATCCGAACGGAATCACGGTCGATGCCAACCGGCCGTCGTTGCAACTCAACGACCAGCAGCGCACCGCCATCCAGGATGCGCTTGAGACCGAGAACACCCAGCAGAAAACGCCGCCGAAATTCGAGCCCAGGGTCGGGGAGACGCTGCCCGCCACAATGACAGTGGATGCCATGCCTGAGCCGCTGATCCAGCGCGAGCCCTCGCTCAAGCAATATGGCTACGCCAAGCTTTCCAAGAACGTGCTGGTGCTCGATCCGATGAAAAAAACCATCGTCGCCATCATTCCACTCAAGGTGCCGACGACCGGCAAAGCCGAGGCGCCCGTCGATTGGGCGAAAACGCGTGGCCGTGAGTTGACCGGCCAGGCGCCGGAGTCGACGACAGGCACCGCGCCGCAGCTTGAGCCCGCCGGCGATTCCGGCGACAAGAAGAACGGCAACGAGGCGACGACCCGGGAGAAATAGGATCTGCGCCGGCGCTGGCAATGTGGCAGTTCGGAATATTCAAGTAGCGCAGGTTGGGCTAAGCCGTTCGTCCCCGCGCATAGCTGTCCGAAGGACGGCGTGCTTTGCACGCCTATGCGGGGATCCAGGGCACCGATCGCTGACTCTGTGAGTTTTGCTCCTGGATTCCCGCTTGCGCGGGAACGAACGGAGCGAGTTGCTCGGATCGGAAATACTATCAGCTTCGGCGTTTGTTGTTTTTAAATCCACCCCGCATCCCCGGTCTTCCCAGTTTCGAGCGCGGTGAGTCCGGCCGCGACGGCCTGACCTCGTGCGTCACCGCAATGCCCATCTCGTCAAGGCCAGGTTTATGTGGCCGGCTAGTGTCACCTCTCCCCGCTGTGCGGGGAGAGGTCGGATCGCGCAGCGATCCGGGTGAGGGGGCTTGTCCGCGAGTCTGAGCGCTTCGAGACGTCCCCTCACCCCGACCCTCTCCCCGCAAGCGGGGAGAGGGAGTTTGCGCGGTCGGATTGTCGAGCACCGCCATCTCGGTGGCGCGCAGGCGCTTGATCTCGTCGCGCAGCCGCGCGGCCTCCTCGAAATCGAGATCGGCGGCGGCCTCGCGCATGCGCGTCTCGAGATCGGCAATGACCGCTTCGAGATTGTGTCCGATCGTTGCCGCGTCGGCGAATTCGCCGGCACCGGCCGTGCCGGTCGCGATCAGCACGTGGTCGCGCTCGTAGACGCTATTGAGAATGTCGGAGATGCCCTTGCGCACGCTTTCCGGCGTGATCCCGTTGGCGGTGTTGTATTCCACCTGTTTCTCGCGTCGCCGGTTGGTTTCGTCGATCGCGCGCTGCATCGAGCCGGTCATTGAATCGGCATAGAGGATCACCTTGCCGTCGATATTGCGCGCGGCGCGGCCGATGGTCTGGATCAGCGACGTCTCGCTGCGCAGGAAGCCTTCTTTGTCGGCATCGAGAATGGCGACCAGCGCGCATTCCGGAATATCGAGACCCTCGCGCAGCAGGTTGATGCCGACCAGCGCGTCGAAGGCGCCGAGCCGCAGGTCGCGGATGATCTCGATGCGCTCCAGCGTGTCGATGTCCGAGTGCATGTAGCGCACGCGAATGCCCTGTTCGTGAAGGTATTCGGTGAGGTCCTCGGCCATGCGCTTGGTCAGCACGGTGACGAGCGAGCGGAAGCCTTTCGCCGCCATCTGACGCACCTCGCCGACGAGGTCGTCGACCTGCGTGCGCGCGGGCCGCACTTCCACCGGCGGGTCGATCAGCCCGGTCGGGCGGATCACCTGTTCGACGAAGACGCCGCGCGCCTCGTTCATTTCCCAATGGCTGGGCGTGGCTGAGACAGCGATGGTCTGCGGGCGCATGGCGTCCCATTCCTCGAAGCGCAGCGGACGGTTGTCCATGCATGAGGGCAGGCGGAAGCCGTATTCGGCGAGCGTCGCCTTGCGGCGGAAGTCGCCCCGGAACATGCCGCCGAGCTGCGGAATGGTGACGTGGCTTTCGTCGGCGAAAACCAGCGCATTGTCCGGCACATATTCGAACAAGGTCGGCGGCGGCTCGCCCGGCTTGCGGCCGGTGAGATAGCGCGAATAGTTTTCGATGCCGGCGCAGGAGCCGGTGGCTTCCATCATTTCGAGGTCGAAGGTCGTGCGCTGCTCGAGCCGCTGTGCTTCCAGCAGACGGCCGGCGGAATTGAGCTGGTCGAGGCGCGCGCGCAATTCCTGCTTGATGCCCGCCATGGCCTGGATCAGCGTCGGGCGCGGCGTCACGTAGTGCGAATTGGCATAAATCTTCACGAATTCCAGCTCGTCGGTCTTGGCGCCGGTAAGCGGATCCATTTCCTCGATCTTCTCGATCTCGTCGCCGAACAGATGCACGCGCCAGGCGCGGTCTTCGTAGTGCGCCGGGAAAATATCGACGGTGTCGCCGCGCACGCGGAACGAGCCGCGGAAGAAATCGCCTTGTGTGCGCTTGTATTGCAGCGCCACCAGGTCGGCGAGCAGCTGCCGCTGGTCGATCTTGCCGCCCTGTTTCAGCGTGAACGTCATCGCTGAGTATGTTTCCACCGAGCCGATGCCATAGATGCAGGACACCGAGGCGACGATGATGACGTCGTCGCGCTCGAGCAGTGCGCGCGTGGCCGAATGGCGCATGCGGTCGATCTGCTCGTTGATCGAGGATTCTTTTTCGATGTAGGTGTCGGTGCGCGGAACGTAGGCTTCCGGCTGGTAGTAGTCGTAGTAGCTGACGAAATATTCGACCGCGTTGTCGGGAAAGAACGACTTGAACTCGCCGTAGAGCTGCGCCGCCAGCGTCTTGTTGGGTGCCAGGATGAGGGCAGGGCGCTGGGTTGCCTCGATCACCTTCGCCATCGTGAAGGTTTTTCCCGAGCCGGTGACGCCGAGAAGCACCTGCGTGCGGTCGCTGCGCTTGACGCCTTCGACCAGTTCCTTGATCGCCTCCGGCTGGTCGCCTTTCGGCTCGAACTCGGATGCGATGACAAGCTTTTTGCCGCCTTCGGATTTCTCCGGCCGCGGCGGGCGGTGCGGTGTCCAAACCTTCGCGTCACCTGCCACCGTGGAAAATTCCGGGCGGCCTTCGCGCAGCAGCCTGTCGAGCGATTGCTGGCTGGCGATGCCGGCGAAACCGCCCGGCTGCGTCGGCAGATCGGCGCGCGGCAGGCGGTATTTCGGGTCGCTTTTTTCCGGCGTGGGCTCGGAGGCCGGCTCGTCACCGAGACCCAGCTCCTGCGCCAGCTGCGGATCGAGCCCCGTAATGGGCGAGGCCGAATAGTCGCGCTGCGGCGCCTCGTTGAATTCCTTGGGCGTGGACTTGCGGGCCTTGTGCGCATCCGAGAAATCGCGCCGGCGGTCCCAGGAATTATCCGGGGGCTGCTGGAGCCCGGTGCCGGAACCCAGGCCCGCGGTGCCGCGGCCGATGCCGGGATTGAGCAGGTTGGCGAGCGCGTCGGGGGTCGGCTTGTCGTTCGGCCGCGCGGCTTTGGCGCGCGTCGGTTTGGCCGGATCTTTCGGCTTTTTCGGAGGGGATTTGGCCATCAGACCCCGAATATGGGGCGAGTCCTGCGGCGAGGAAAGGCTTTCTGCGAACTCGAATTCAATGCGTAACTGGTCGCACCCCCTTGAGCGCCTCTTGCTCGATGACCTTTCGTGGCAAATCGGCGGCGATGGCCGCACCGACCAATTCGATCAGTTTATGTTGTGCGCCGGCCGAGCGTCCCTTGGGCATCGAGACCGCCATGTGAACGGTCGTAAAAGCACCGGGAACTATTTTGGCGCCGGGGAGCTTTTCGGCGACAGAATATGTGAACTGCCCGTTTGAACCGTAAACATCGGCGCCGCCGCTTCGCAATATCTCCACCGCAGCATCGATCTGGCCCGGCACGCGAACAATTGTGGCCGCTTTCAATCGCTCACTCAAAAATTTATCCGGCGCGCCGTCCTTGGCAACGGCAACTTTTACACCGGCAGCGTCAACTTGAGAGGCATCAGAAAAACTCTTGCCCGGCGCCGCAACATAGACATTGTCCACCAGCATGAAGTCCGGACTGAAGTCGACTTTGTCCGCTTCCGATGCACGCCTCGGCCCGATTGCAACGTCCCATTCATTTTTTCCGAAGCTATGTGTGTATGCTTCAGGGTCGGCATATACGACCGGGACCAGCGTCGCATTAAGCTTCCCTGCGATGAAGTTTCCAAGCTCGACCGAAATTCCTTTCAAGGCACCGTCCGGTTTTTTAGAGACCAGGACCGGATTCGCACCGATCATCGCGACACGAAGTTTGCCGTTAGGCGCGAGCTCCGAATCCGGTGACGGTTGAGCGAATGCAAGAGAAAGAAGTGTGACCGAGAAATAGGCAGGTGAAACGAGCCGCCGCATGGACACCCCCCCGCTGTGCAGTAACCTCGCATGTTCCATTCAATCCCTGGGCCTTGTAAAGCTGCGATGTCCGCTAATGACCCAAAGCGGTCACGCTCCTTCTAGCGTGTTAGCAGACCAGACAAGATGCCTTTAGGTGCTATTGCAGGGTGGCGTTGATTAATGTCAGCTTTCCGGGAGACCACGCCGTTAGCTGAGTGGGGAACTGACGATGATCCAAGCAACCAGGTTGGCTGTGAGCAGCCTCGTCTTTTCGATGACGCTTGTTGGGGTATGCTGCGCGGCAGAACAACAGTTTTCATGCAAAGGACAGATGATACAGGAGATGCCTAAGCCTTCGGGCCAACCCCCGTCTCCAATCGATCTCAACGTGAGCCTTGGTAGCAACCGCAAAATGTCGCTCAAGATAGGCGACGGTAAGCCGCGTACTGCCAATGTGACAAGCAACAACAAACTCCAGCTTAAGTTTAAGACCAGTCAGTTTTTAGGGGAATATTTTTACTACTCGGGTGATCTGTTCCTAATCTACAACTCTGGACAACTCGCCCGCCTGAACTGTACGCGCAGTTGATCCGGGACGACCCGTCGCATGGCAGTGCTTCTGTTTCCGGAAGACAATTTCATGAATGTCCGCTATTGGCACTTAGCGGACATTTCCAAGCCGTCTTCGGACATCGCGCGGACATGCCGCCATGTCCGTTAATGACCCAAAGCGGACATCAGTATTCGTCACCCGCGTACATAAAACTGAGCGAAGGTTGAGGAAAAAGTCCGACATGCCGCGCCTTCCGCGATACTCAAGCTGTTATTTCACCCACAACTTGAGCGGAACCCCCGGCCGATCCGGGCAGTTCATCACGCCGGAAAAGAAATCCGACAATTGTCCACGGTAAAGACATTCCACGCCATCGACCGATAGCGTTGCCCGCATGCGGGCCTCGGATATGCGCAGACGGATTTCGCCGGTTCTTTCTTCCGGACCATCCACAGTACAAATACCGACGTGACTCATGGTCAACGGTCCGGAAAAGTCCTTTGTCTTGTCGTTTCCAGTGACGGTGGCGTTTAGCTCCCACTCACCCAGCGTGCCGGCATATCCGAAGACCTGAAGGGGCTTCGCGCTGGCTGGAGTCGCAAGAGCACAGAGCAAGATGAATTGAAACAGTGCTCTCACGATATTCTCCCGGTCATCGTACGTTCGTTCGTCAGTAGTGCTTCAGGTAGGCTCGTGCATTGGCAACTTCCGTCCGCGTGTTGTCGGCGGCACTCGCGATTGCGACCACTTTCTCATAGTAGGCCCGGGCCTTGACCGGGTCGCCAGACTTCTCGGCGGCTTTGGCAGCGCCCACATAGGCCCCAAGCCGATTAGGCTCTTTCTTGAGCGTAGCTTCGAATGCAGCAAGCGCCTCCTTGGCCATTCCATGCTCAAGCAACATCACGCCATAAAGTTCACGCGCGGGCCTGGGCGCGCCCGGTGTCACGGGAGACTTCTCGGTTTTGTCCTCGGCATCAGCCGCCGCGCTCATCGTGTTTAGCGCTTCGTCGAATTTGCCCTGGGCGTACAGCAGCCAGGCCGAGGCGGTTTTCTGCTGAATATCGACCTGATCGGACCAGTAACCGTTCTTGGCCTCGCGCAACTTGTCGCGCAACTCGCCGAGTTTGTCGACGTCCGCCTTCGCCGCTTCAAGATTTCCCAGATGCGCTGCACCAAGGGCACGCGCGAAATACGTGATCGCCTGCACTTGCGCCAGCGGGCTGGGGCGGACCTGAAGCTCCGCCGCCGCCTTCCAGTCAGAGCGCTCGATCACATAACGCGCCGGCGAGACCGTCAGCGAGTACGGTCCCGGAAGGTATGTTTCGCTGAAACCGGTCACCTTCATCATGTCATCGATGACAGCCTTTGCCTTGGTGTCCTGACCAAGCTGCAGATAGGCGTAGACCATGTAGTCCATGGCATGCAGCTGTGCGGGGAACTCGGCGGCTTCCTTCGCGGCACGCTGGGAAGCGATGTTGGAGTCGATTGACTCCTGCCAATAGCCGAGACGCGTAAAGATATGCGACGGCATGTGCAATGCATGCGACGAATCCGGAGCGATTTTTGCGTATAGCCTCGCTGCCTTGAGCCCTTTCTCGGCGAGGGGAGGATAATCGTACAGATGGATCAGATAATGCGCGACGCCCGGATGCTGCGGCTGGCGCTCAAAAATTGGTTCCAGAATAGCGGTACCTTTGAGCTGGTTGGCATAGGTCTTGTCAGCCGGCGAAGCTGAGGTGTTCAAGGCGAGCGCGTAGTGAATTTGTGCCTCGTCATCCTGCGGATACCGTTGCGCCAATTGTTCCATGGCCTTGGCATAAGCGACGATGCGGGTGCGATGATCCACTTTGTCGTAATCGGCGTACATCACCGCGAGGGCGTCGATATAGTCACGTTCGCGCTGCGTCTTGGCGCCGACGCTCTTCCCTTTGGCGATTTCCGCAGCGCCTTCGGCCAGATTCTTCGCGGGTGGCGCGATGTGCGGGTTTAACAGCAAGCTTAACGCAATCCCCCAGTAGGCAATGCCGCACTCCGGGTCCGCCTTCAGCACATCTTCGAAGACTTTTTGTGACGCGCGGTACCAGAACGAATGCTGATACAACATCGCCCGGTCAAAAAGCTTCTGCGCTTCCGGCTTACACGACGTCTCGAAATGCACCTTGCCGAGCTTGCTATCGTCGACCTGCGCAAAAGCCGGCTGCATCAGTGAAATCAACGCGGCACCTGCGAAGGCGATCGCTTTTGTGTTCGAGATATTGATCATGATGTTCTCCCGGCTGAAGGGCTGACGGCGCGCTAGGCGACCAGTCGCAATTTCGAAAAACCAGGTAACCTCATTATTATACTCTAGACCGTTGTCACAGGCCAGATAGAATGACGATCATTTATGCTGCACTATATGGGTGCGCTTTTGGTACTCTACGGAGTGTCCTTACTCTTTATGCACATTAGCCCCAGCAGCCCGATCTCGATGTTAAGGACGTCACATAAGGATTGCTCGCAGGCTGATTGAATTTAGACGCGCGATATCGGCTTGCGGAGCATTTTACTTCGGGGCGCACTAGCCAGTGCGGACATTAAGCCTAACGGTTAGCGTGAATATTAGCTTCGGCACAAACGCAAGACAGCAATTGATATGCGGTACCGTTTCTGAGGCACCGATGCACAAGAGCCCGAAAGAAATTGCCCGCTCATTGCGATCGTTCCGGAATGCTCACCGGCTGAACCTGCTCCTTTGCGTTCGCATCGCTCCAGGCCACGGCGCCTGCGATGCGGCACGATCTCAGGTAGGTGTTGAGTATCTAGGCGACGTCGTGCCCCGTTTGCCACTCGCTCATTGCCCCCGTGCCCGCTGCGAATGCAATTATGAGCCCGTCGGGAGTAGCCGGTTGGATCAGCTCAACGTGAACAGAAAAACATCCTCCAAGCGCGTCATTAGAGAAAGTCGACCTAAGCGGTCGTGACGGTCGCCTGATCGTATGTCCGCTTTCCGGAGTAAAGCGGACATCGTCCGCTCATTGCGGAATGTCCGTTCATGACCCAAAGCGGAGAGCCGCCGTCTGTGGTGGGCGTCACTCAGGGCCCGATTTTTTTTATGTTACCTCTGTCTGGCCTCCCATTAAGTCAGCAATGGTGACGCAAGGCCGTCGATCGAGTCGATTGGCGCCATTCCCGAATAGTTGGACGCTTGACGGCTTGTATTCCGATACCGCGCAGTGGCTAAACCCACGATATGTCAGGAACCAGACATAAAATGGTAATTTGACGAATTATGAGTGCTATTATTAGAATGAGTAAGTTACCCAATTTCGGAGGGTGCCCGTGAGCAAAAGCAGCGACCTCGCGCGTGGAGAGCGCTTACAAATCATGCTTTCGCCGGAGGAGTTGCAGGCGGTGGATGATTTTCGGTTCAAGCAGCGAATGCCAAGTCGCGCTGCTGCCGTGCGTGAACTCTTTAAGCTCGGTCTCAGCGTCGCGAGGGAGTCTCCTGCTTTAGCAGGACAAAAGTCGGTCGATTTCGGCGTTCTTAACAACAACACGAACGGCGGCAGCAAACACCGCTAAAGTCCAATAAGCACGAAAGTTAGTGATGATTGCAGACGCCGCCAAATATGCTTTTTCCTCTTAGACTACGTGCGGCTGGCTTGGGCGTGAGTTCTCGCCCAAAATAATTTGATGCCGCAGTCTCATATTTTTGATGCGCCTGATCCGTCCCAAGAAAGGCCAGCTTGTCCACAATGCAATTGGCCCATGTGGCTAATCAGTATTGAGCCGGGCCAGCCGCACCATGACAGACGCACTTTTGAATGCTCACGTTGTGCGCATCGAGAAACGGTTGTCGTCAAATTCGACTAGGCGAATTATGCCATGGCCATATATCGATTGATTGCCGTTGGCACTTTTGGGCCTGATGAAATCAGGGTAATGGTCGCCGCTTACGAGGGCGCATTGGCTGATTTACGTTTGACTGACCGGGATGACCCCATCACAGAAATTATCGCCAGATCGATTGTCAACGTGACGGCGACGGGCGAGCGCGATCCTGGAAACATAAAAGAACGCGCACTAAATGCCTTGGGTGTACGCAGGACCGCTGCCTAGGGCCGAGGCATTACGGGTGGTTGCGTACACGAAACCAGTGACTTGGCAGCAGCGCCTTTCGCCGGGGTCAGCCGGGACTTATGCATTCGCAACATTTCTTGTCATTGTAGCCAGCCTCATACGCTGGGGACTTGGATTCCTCGTCGAAGACACCTTTGTCTTTGCGGCCTACTACCCTGCAGTTCTTTTTGCGACTTACGTCGGTGGGGCGCGAATTGGCATATTTGCGGCAGTCCTCGCTAGCGCAATTGGCTGGTGGGCCTTCCTTCCTTCCAGGTACACGTTCTTTCCAATTACGTCGGGTCAGGAAACGAGGGTGCTCGGATTTCTCGTTGCATCTGCTCTGATTATTTGGGGAGCCGATCACTATCGCAAGCTCATGAAGCGTCTCGAAGATGAAGAGAAATTTCGCAAGCTGGCCGTCGAGGAGCTCGCTCACCGATTAAAAAACAAACTGGCTACAATCCAGGCCATCATCGGTTTCCAATTGCGCGAAGAACCGCAGACCAGGGACGCCATCTTGAGCTGTCTGACTGCGCTTTCAGCCACAGACGATCTTATTATGTCGGCGCAGGGACAAGGGGCGGGCCTTCGCGACATCCTCTCCGCCGAATTTGCACCATATGATGTGTCACGAATATCGATGCAGGGTCCGGATTGCGTTCTTTCCCCGAAACTCGCTTTGATGATGGCGCTCCTGGTTCATGAACTCGCTACCAACGCTGCGAAATACGGCGCCTTTTCGAACTCGATCGGTACGTTATCAATCGAATGGTCGCTTTCCGGCGGCAGATTGAACGTCGATTGGCGGGAAAGTGGCGGGCCACCTGTCGGCCCGCCGAGCCATCGCGGTTTCGGAACAAGACTATTTTTGCGGGCGCTTGACCAGTTTAATGGAAGCGTGAAGGCGACTTTTGCGTCATCGGGGCTGGTCTGCACATTGAACGTTCCACTTTCAGAAATCACGCCAGGCAACGTTCCCAGAGACTTTCAGAGAGAATAGGAGCGGGTGTCGCGTGACGGGTGCCAGCAAGACTATTGGCGCTTGGTAGCTGCGTCGTCCCCTAGCGGCGTATATTGGTGAAAGGTCATTTTCCAAGAGCCATTTCGTCGAATATAGCCGCTGCTGACTATGGCTTTGTATTTTTCGCCTGAGCCACTTTTCCCACTCGCTTTGTAACACAACACCGCAACTCCCTCGGTTGGCTGTACAAACCCTTTGTCTTCAAATTCCAGTTCACGCCAGTGCGTTGAGATGTCCCGTATGTCCGCCAATGACCCTTAGCGGACATCGGCAAATGGTCCGCGTGGACGAAATACTCGATGGCAGGTCAGTGGAGCCCGCGCATCGCAAGGCAGTGCCAATCACATAATAGACGTGGCGACCGAGACTCGTTGGTAGACCAAGAGTAACTTTATCAAAATTTTTTATATGGGGAGGATGTAATGAGCGCAATAATCGCCCCGCACAGCGTCGCGCTGGAAGCTGCTGAGCTCAATGTCCCCGGCCGGCTCGAGCGCCTGCCGATGACCGGCTATCAGAAGCGCATGTTCGCGATCGTCGCGACGGCCTGGCTGGCCGACCAAGTCGATGTCGCGTTGCTCGTGTTCCTGATCGGCGCCCTCAAGGACTATTTCAATCTCACGCCGGTGCAGATCGGCTACCTGGCCTCGATGACCTTCCTCGGTCAGCTCGTGGGCAATCTCGCCATCGGCTCGATCTCCGACCTCTATGGCCGTCGCATCGCCTTCCAAAGCACGATGATCATCTGGGGCCTGGCCAGCTTCGCCGCCGCCGGGGCATGGAGCGTCGCCTCGCTGATGGTGTTCCGCTTTCTGATCGGCGTCGGCGTCGGCGGCGAAGCGCCGGTCGCGCAAGCCGTCCTGTCTGAGATCATCCCCGCCAATGTGCGCGCCAAATATATCGCCTTCATGGAAGGCTTCTGGGCCGTCGGCTTCGTGATCTCCGGCGTCATCGCCTATACCGTGCTGCCGGTCGCCGGCTGGCGTTGGGTCTTCGTGGTCGTCGGTGCGCTCTCGCTGGTGGTGCTCTGGGTGCGCCGCAGCCTGCTCGAATCTCCGCGCTGGCTGGCAGATCAGGGCCGCTATACCGAGGCGGACGCGGTCATGAGAAAGATCGAGGCAGGCGTCGAGGCGGCAGCGGGCGCCAAGCTTCCCGCGCCCAAGCCATTCCTGGCCGAGACATCGCTGGAGACGCGCAATCCGTTTGCCGTGCTGCTGTCGAGGTTCTATCTGCGCTCCAACGTCATGGCCTTCTCGATGTGGTTTTTCGCGCTGCTCGGCTTTTACGGCTTGACCTCGTGGCTCGCCATCATCCTCGGGCAGCACGGGTTCTCCGTGGTGAAGTCGATCGGCTTCATTACGCTCATTACGCTCGGCGGAATTCCGGGCTTCTATACCGCGGCGCTGTTGCTCGAACGCATCGGCCGCAAGCCGACGACGGCGATATTCCTGCTGCTGAGCGCCGTCATGGCTTATGTTTACGGCCACGCCGTGAATGACACCACGCTGTTTATCAGCGGCTTCATCATGCAGTTCTTCATGTTCGGCATGTGGTCCTGCCTCTATGCCTATACGCCCGAGCTTTACCCGACGCGCGCGCGCTCGACCGCCGCGGGCATGGCATCGGCCTTCGGCCGGCTGGGCGCCATCTCGGGCCCGATCGTGGTCGGCTACATCATCGGGGTAGTCGGCGATGCCGGCGTGTTCACGCTCGGCGCCGCGAGCTTTGCGGTCGCGGCAATGGTCGTGCTGACGATCGGCATCGAGACGCGCGGCCGCACGCTGGAGGAGATCGTGCGCCAGGAAGAGGATAGCCGCATCGCGTCCATCGCGCAGCCGGCCGGCCGTACCGGTTGACTATGGATACAGCCACACAGCCTGCCGCCTATCAAAAGTTGGCGGAGGAAGGGCCAAGAAGGGTTGGGCCGCCTCAGTTGGCGGCCTCATTTATTTCAAACCAAGCGTGCGATGTCGTCTATTGGCACTTAGCGGACATCAAGATTTGGGGCCGTCATGTCCGCTCATGACCCAAAGCGGACATTAAGGGGTCATTCGCGACTTGGTATGCAAAATCATTAGTGACCACATGTTCGTCGGCGACGCAGGAGAAGTACCATGCGGCTCGAAGGCATCGGCAAAAGTCACCGCTTGTACCGCTTTCAGATCGATGGCGCGGCCTATCAGAACGGCTCCTCCCAAAACATCAAAGTCTTTGTGTACCTCGCCATTTATCTTCCGCTCGCCCGGACCGAATGTTATCCTTCCATCAGGCATCCGTAGAAAGTTGCTATTGGGAGAACGATCATGAACGACCTCAAGCGTCGTGACTTTCTAAAGGCTTCCGCCGCCATTGCCGCCGCCTCCGCGGCCGGCGGATTTGGCTGCGTTGAAATCGCGAGTGCAGCGCCAATCCAACCACCGACGGTCGATCAGCTCGCAATCCGAGTGCTGGTCGACGGTTCCTACAATCTTTTTCTGCGTCCAGCCCAGATTAAGAACATTAAAGTCGAGCCCGCCCCGCGCCAAACAGATTACCGGCGCGCGCTGCACAACCAATGGGGTCTATCGCTGCTGCTCGATTCCAAGAGTGGGGCCGAAGAACGCACCATCATGGTCGACTTCGGCTATACGCCGGACGCGCTCATCAACAACATGGAGATGGTTGGCGCCGATCCGAAAAAGATCGAAGCGCTGGTCGTCAGCCATGGCCACTTCGACCATTATGGCGGCTTGCTCGGCATGCTCGACAAATATCGCAACCAACTTCCCGCCGACCTCACGCTCTACGCCGGCGGCGAAGACAATTTCTGCCGGCGCTACAGCGGCCCGCCCGGCCAGTTGTCCGAATTCGGCGTGCTTGACCGGCGTGAGCTTGCATCACGCAAGGTCAAGACGGCGTTATGCGAAACCCCGGTGGTTGTTGGCCACGCGTTCACCACGGGAAAAATCAAGCGGACCACCATCGAAAAAGTCCTGCCTAATACATCTGTCGAATTCGCGATGAAAGATGGGTTGGGCTGCAACGCCAGCCACTACTTGCCGGCTGAACTCGTGGGCAAGATTGTGCCTGATGAGCACATCCACGAACATGCGACTTGCTTCAATCTGAAGGACCGCGGCATTATCGTCATTAGTTCGTGCGGCCATGTTGGTATCGTCAATTCTGCCCGACAGGCGATGGAAGTTTCCGGCGTGAACAAGGTCCATGCGCTAATCGGCGGCTTCCACCTTGGTCCAGCCCCGGCCGACTACCTCGACAAAGTGATAGCCGAGATCAAGACGCTAAACCCGGATGTCATTATCCCGATGCATTGCAGCGGAGATAATTTCACCCAAGCGGTACACGCGCAGATGCCGGAGAAACTCGTCCTGGGTACCACTGGCAGCCGCATAACCTTCAGCGCCTAAGGGTCCGGCAGCGCAGTGAACAAGGGCATTCTAGCCCTCGGATTTGCTGGCGGTGTGATCGCCGCCGCCAGCGGGTGGCTGCTGTGGCCGCCGACAGCAGCGGAGCCCTCAGCCGCCGCGCTAATGGACGCGGTGATGTGGAACAAGGAGCAGATCGGTGGTCCATTTGCGCTGATCGATCAAGATGGAAGGCATCGCACCGATGCCGATTTTCGTGGAAAGCTGCTGCTGATCTATTTCGGCTACACTTATTGCACCGACATCTGCCCAACCGATCTGCAAGCCATTTCTACCGCCATCGACAAACTCGGCTCGGCGGGCGAGTCGGTGCAACCACTGTTCATCACCGTCGATCCGGAACACGACACGCCTGAGGCGATCAAGCTCTATGTGGCGCTGTTTCACCCACGCCTCATCGGCCTCACCGGCAGCGAAAAGCAGATCAAAACAGTTGCCCGCGCGTACAAAGTTTATTACTCGAAAAATGAGCAGTCGAAGGAATCTGACCCCGTGATCAACCATTCCGGCTTCGTCTTTCTCGTCGGTCGGGATGGAAAGTATCTTGGTTTTTTCCCCCCGGGCACATCGGCAGATCGCATGATCGACAGTCTCCGGCCGCAACTCGCGATCACGCAGCGGTAGATCCCGTCCCGCGTTAAGCCATCCTAAATCCCGGTGTTGTGGCCCCCGGCCGGTTTCAGGATCTGCTCGCAATGTCCGCTGTTAGCACTTAGCGGACATTCCCGCGCCGCCAATTAATGTCCGCTTTCCGGGGGTAAAGCGGACACCGCTCTGACTTGCAGCGATGTCCGCTAATGACCCCGAGTGGCCAGTGTTAGTTCATTAGAGCTGAACTTCTTCGAGCTCGCGCCCGGATGTCTCTGGTCCAATCCAGTATCCGATGATGGTGCCGACCCAGAGACACGCGGTCGCCAGGAATGGAATAGTCGGGCCGAACTCGGCGATGCCCCAGCCAACAAGATACGGAGCGAAAATCGAGGCGACCCGACCCCCGCCGACCATGATACCGAAACCCGTCGACCGCAGCGTCGTACGGAAGAATTCGCTGAGGTAGGTATCGCCAACACCCCACAGCCAGCCAAGCATGCCGATCATGACCGCGCCGAAAATGAGGAAGGTGTTGAAGTCTTCGGTTCTCGACGCGACCACCGTGCAGCCCATCATGATTAGCGCGCCAAGGATACCCGTCGGTCGCCGGCCGATAAGATCGGATAGCCCGGTGCCGATATAGGAGAGAAAGAACTGCACGATGTAGAACGTCATCGCGTAAAAGATTGCATCGACGGGCGTCACGTGGAATTTCTGCACCATGAAGGTGGTGAGAAACACCGTAATCCCCCAATAGCCACAGGCATTGGGTACATAGAGCAGCCAACCGATGAAGATCCGTTTCTTGGCCCCTGGAATTGACCAGATGCTCGTGCGAGGACGCTGCTTGCCCTCTGTTTTAACCAGTTTCTCGATTTCGGCCTGCGCGTGCTTGAAGCGGAATGATTCCTGAACGATCCGGCGGAGCGCGAAAACCAGAATAGCCGGGATGATGGCGAAGCCGAACGCCCATTGCCAGCCAAAACGCGGGACGATGAACATCGTACATATCGCGGCAAAAATGTATCCCGCAGAATACAGCGAAAACATTATGCCGCCGGTGCCGAGTGCGCGGTATTTCTTTGGAAACATCTCCGCGGTGTAGGGAGCGCCCACTGCCAGTTCCCCCGCACCGCCGATCCCGGTCAGAAAGCGGAGGAACGTAAAGATGTACAGATTTACGGAGATGCCGCCCAACGCCGTCGTGATACCGTAAAGGATTATCGAATAACCCAAAGTATCACGCCGGCCGATGCGATCGGCGAGGTAACCAAATCCGATCGTGCCTATCGTGTATCCCACAAGAAAGATCGATCCGATCAGTCCGATCGTCTTGATCGAGACATCGAGATCGTGAGCCAGAGTGGGGCCCAACATTCCGAAGATATTGACCGCATACGCATCGAACCCATAGCCAAGACCGGCGGCCAAAGCGACGAGAAATGCTTCTTTGAATGGGATGTTGAGATGGGCGTGGGTTTCTGCTGGAGCCGTGCGGGAGGTCGCAGGTCGCATCCCGCCGGATGTCATGACTTGTTCGCTCATTTGCTTTCCTTCCCTATGGGCGCCATTTTTCACTGCGCCGCGGAGTTTTTTGAATTGCTTTGGGAATGGACTTGTTCGACAAATGAACGCGGTAGCGGATTTCCTGGAAGCCAAGTCCCCCCGAGGGAAGCGCAGCATTTTGATCAACGCCGGTCATTAATCTGAAGCAATAATTGCAAACAAAGCGCGCGCCCGCGAAAGCGAGACATTATTTTGCTCGCCGCTTTTTCCCCTTTGAACGAGCGGCGTTGGCCCAATCTGAAAACGCCGCAACATATCGTATGCAGTCGGCCAATTTTCAATCGTAAGGCGCAAACGGTTGCGGCTGTGGCGGTTGCAATGATCTTCGATGAGAATGAGCAAGAATGGGCCGACCGGGTCGGCAAGCCTGCGGCTACCGTCGCTGCCGCGCTGCTGATCGGGCTATTTTGCTATTTTCTACTTATCCTGTTTATGCCCCTCATCTTCGGTTACCACACGGCCGCCTTATAATTTTCCTTATGCGCTGTTGTTACCACGGCGCAAGATGGGGCAAGTGTGGCGGGTATTGCCGGTTTGACGAAAACGGCCGGCGTCGAAACGCGCGCGCTGAACCGGCGTCGTGACGCGTCAATGGATATCGAAGCTTGACTGCGAGACCAGCGTTGATGGCGAAGCGTTGCCGATGCGCTTGCGCGCGCGCTGGTGCGAATGCGCCGATAGCACGTGCGGGGCCTGCGAGCGCCGCGCGATTTGCAGCTCGGGTTTGTGAAATTGCGCCGCGCAGAAGCTGTCGACGGCATCCACTACCGCCGCGCTGATCAATTGCTGCCGCTCGGGCGAGGCCATCACCAATTCCTCGTCGCGGTTCGCGATCGAGCCTGCTTCAAGCAGGGCGGCGGGCAGCTGCGTCTTCTTCAGCACGAACAGCGTGTCGTAGCGGTAGACGCCGGCATCGGCGTCCAGGAGCGCGCGCCGCCACCGGCCCATGAAGCTCTCGGTGTAATGTGGCGTGTATTGCAGGCCCCGCGCCTTCAACTGCTGGCCAAGCATGCTGGCGAACAGAAGGCTGTCTTTGGGATCGGGATTGTCGTCGGAGACGAAGATTGAATGGCCTTTGAAACGGTCGCTGAACGTTTCCTTCTTGCCGTTGTATTCCCATTTCTCCAGAAAACGATCGGGCACCGAGTTGTGGTGGATGGACAGCAGCAGATTTGCCGAGAGCTCGTTGGCGCGCGCCACGCGCGCGTACAGGCTCTGGTTGGCCCGCCCTTCGCTCACCATGAGGACCGTCTTGGCAAAGCCGGCGTCCAGGAGCGCCTGATCGATCTGCCTGGCGAGCCGCAGGTTGAAATCAAATTCGTCGATGCCGCGCGCACTTTTGGCGCCGGGCGATTTCGCGGTGTGGCCGACGTCGAGCACGACGCGAAAATCCGGGCGGGCGCAGGCCGCCGCGTCTGTCTTCACCGGGCTGGCGGGCGGCTCGGCGCGGACAATGCCGGCCGGCAGCACGGCCAAGACGGCCGCGAGCGATACCGCAACGGTGCGCCAGGAGCGAGTCATGATGCATTCTGTGACATTTCCCGTGGGCAGACAATTGCATTTGTGGATGCGTCATGCCCCGACATCGAAAGTGTGCTGAAAATGCCGCAAAAATAGCGCGTACTGCCATGTCCGCTAATGCCCCAATGCGGATATTACGATCCAGGGCTGACTGAATAAACATTGTGTAAATTAGAACGTCTGATCACGCTTTGCGTTGGATTAAAATTTCACGTGGTGCTGTTCTGTTTGTTGCCGATTGTCGGCACACAAAGGGGCAGACTATGAAAACTCGGTACACGGTAGCGTTATCGGTGCTTGCAGGTGCGGTTCTCGGTGCTGCGGCGATCCAGGGTCTTCATGCGCAGGCAAAGCCGCCGGCGTTTGTCGTCGCTGAAATCGACGTGACGAACCAGGAGGGATTCGTAAAGGAGTTTGGCCCGCTGGCAGTGAAGGCACTTGGTGAAAGTGGTCCGGGATACAAAGCCATCGCCCGCGGTGGCAAGACGGTGGCAATCGAGGGGACACCGCCAAAAAATCGCATCGTGATCAACACTTTTGCAAATCTGGATGCGGCCTTGGCGGCCTATAACTCCGATGCCTATAAGAAAGCGCGCGAAGTCGGCAACAAATATGGATCGTTCCGAATTTATGCGACCGAGGGGGTAGCGCAGTAGCTCTGCGAATAGTGATTACGGTGGAGGCCGCCTGAGCCGGGCGGCCTCTTTGTATTTCCAGGTGGCATCGTTAAAGTCCGCCTTTATGGCGCGGGTCGTCGGACTGCTGAAATAAACTCTGGTTTTGGGAGGATGTGATGGCCGGCACCAATCTCACGCGGCGGACAATGCTGGGGGCGCTCGCCGCGGTGCCATTTGCGGGTCCGGTGCGTGCGCAAGCCACCTGGCCGAGCAAGCCGGTGCGGGTGATGGTGCCTTATCCACCGGCCGGCGGCGCCGACACCACGGGACGCATCGTGTTCGGCAAGCTTGGCGAAGCGCTCGGCCAGCAATTCGTGGTGGAAAATCGCGGCGGCGCCGGCGGCACCATCGGCGAGGCGGTGGTCGCCAAGGCGGAGCCTGACGGTTACACTGTGCTGCACGATGCCACGGCGTTCTCGGTCAACTCCTCGCTCTATTCAAATTTGCCGTTCGACTACAACAAGGACTTCGACCCGGTCGCGCTGGTGTCGCTGGTGCCGAATATCCTGGTGGTGACGCCATCGGTGCCGGTGAAGACGGTGGCCGACGTCATCGCCTTCGCCAAGGCGGCGCCCGATGGCATCGATATGGCTTCGTCCGGCAATGGCACGTTGCAGCACCTCTCGCTGGAAATGTTCCGGCATATCACCGGCGTCAAAATCAGCCACGTGCCTTATCGTGGCGGCGGACTTGCCCTCAACGATGTGATGGCGGGGCAGGTGAAATTCTTCTTCGCCAACGGGTCGTCGGCGGTCGGGCTGATCAAGGGTGGCAAGGTGAAGGCGATCGCGCATACCGGCAAAGGCCGCCTCAACAGCCTGCCGGATATTCCGCCGGTGTCGGATACGCTGCCGGGTTTCGAAGCCTATGAATGGAACGGGGTCTTCGTGCCGCATGGCACGCCGGTGCCGATCGTGCAGAAACTCAACGCCGGTCTTAACGACACATTGCGCTCCCCGTTCGTGAAGGAGCGTTTCAGCCAGCTCAACATCGAAACGCGCATCACTACGCCGGAAGAATTCCGCAGTTTCGTGCAGGACCAGATGACGCTGTGGAGCAAGGTGGTGAAGGACGCCAATATCCACCTTGGCTGAAGCCTGCCGATGAACACGGTGAAAGAACCGCCGCGCATTGCCGGTCCGGTGGCGCAGCCGCGCAAGCCGCGCGTGCCACCGCCGCCCGGCGCCTGGGATGCGCACGCGCATATTTTCGGTCCCGCGGACAAGTTCCCCTATATGCCCGGACGCGGCTACACGCCGCCGGACGCGCCGGCCGAGCGCTACATCGCGCTGCTCGATCATCTCGGTTTCGAGCACGGCCTGCTGGTGCAGGGCAACGCGCATGGCTATGACAACCGCGTGCTGCTCGACGCGCTGGCGCGCTATCCGCAGCGGCTGCGGGGCGTTGCCATCACCGATACGCGTATTGCGCCGGAGACGTTGCGTGACTGGCACAAACTCGGGATGCGCGGCTTGCGCTTTCATCTGTTCTCCGACGCCGGCAAGCCCGGTTATGTGCGCGGCGTCGGGCTCGACGTGTTCGAAGTCTTCCGCCCGGTGATGCGCGAGCTTGGCTGGACGATGCAGATTTTCTGCGACTGGCGGCTGATGACGGAGCTGGCCGCGACCCTGCGCAGTATTTCGCGCGAGATGCCGGTGATCGTCGACCACATGCTGCACATTCCGGCAGAGCGTGGCGTCAGCGATGTGAATTTCAAGGCGCTGCTGCGGCTTGTTGGCGAGGGGAGTGTGCACGTGAAAGTGTCTGCGCCCTACAGGCTATCGACGCAATTTCCCGACTATCCGGACGCGCGGCCATTTCACGATGCGCTGCTGCGCGCCAGCCCGGAACGGCTGCTGTGGGGCACCGACTGGCCGCACCCGTCCATCCCGGGAGAGATCATGCCGGACGATGGGCATTTGCTCGATTTGTTTTATGATTGGACGCCGGACGCAGCGACACGTAGGCGCATTTTGGTGGAGACGCCGGCGCTGTTGTTCGGAGTTTAAGCAGCCTTCGTCCACAGCTGCTTCGAGGCGCGGCGCGCGCCTTCCGCCAGCGATTGAAGCTTAAGCCAGACGATTTTCGTGTCGACCTGTACGCGGCCGGCAAATGTGCCGAAGCCGCAGTCAACGCCGGCGATGACGTTGTCGCGTCCGACCACCGAAGAAAAATTCAGGATGCGGTCGGCGACCACCTCCGGATGCTCGACGATGTTTGACGTGGAATCGATCACGCCTGGAATAATTTTCTTGCCGGCCGGCAGTTTCACATCGCGCCAGATTTTCCACTCGTGCTCGTGCCGTGCATTGGCGGCCGGAAATGACACGGCGTGCGGCCGGCCCGACAGCACGATATCGACAATGTCTTTAAACTCGACGTCCGTATGGTGAGGCGCCATGGTCGAGCCCCAGCACACATGCATGCGCATGCGTTCGGGCGGCAGGTCGCGCACTGCGTGATTGAGCGCGGCGACGTTGGTTACGATGATCTTGCGATAGTCGGCAAGCGGAAGGTCGAGATAGACCATGTGGCGGAGCATCGCGAGATCAGGGCAGTCGAGCTGCAGGATAAAGCCGGCCGCGACGATCGCCTGATATTCCTTCCGCATGACATCGGCGAGCGCGAAAATGTAGTCCTCGTCGTTCTTGTAATAATTGTTCTTGAGATAGCGCGCGATTTGTCCGGGCGAGGGCGAGGTCATGAAGATATCTTCGGCCTTGGCGCCCTGCGTCGCCGCTTTCGCGACATCGATATCCGCCTGCGCGGCGGGCCAATTCTTCCAGTCGACAGGGCCGTTGCAGGCCGGGCGGTGCTGGAACGGTGAGGCAAAGTGCTTGAGGATTTCCGCAAGCTCGGGAAATTCCGGCTCGCCTGTGCCCATCGGTGGCGCGCTCTCGCCCGCGTAGCCGGTCAGTCGCTTCAGCACATGTACGGTGTAGTCGGTGCGGCCCTGTTCGCCATCATTAATGATGTCGATGCCGCATTCGACCTGTTTGCGCACGACCTGCGTCACGGCCTCGCGTACCGCGGCCTGCAGTTCGGCGCGGCGCGCACCGGGCTTTTGCTCTTCGGCGAGCAGCAGTTCGACCACCTTGGCGGTGCGCGGCAGGCTGCCGGTATGCGTCGTGAGGATGCGGTTGGCCATTTCAAATCCCCTTATCCGTTCGTCCCCGCGAAAGCGGGGACCCAGACAAGATTCGAGAAACTTGCAAATTCAGCCCCTGGGTTCCCGCTTTCGCGGGAACGAACGGGGAGGGAGCGCCATGCGCGCCGCCTAAAACCCGCGCATCACTTCGGTCACGTGCTCGACATTCGGCGGCGCCGAGAAGCAATGGCCGACGAGTTTTCGCCACTCCTGAAAATCGGGGGACTCGCGGAAGTCCTTGGTGTGGTTCTCCAGCGTTTCCCACTGCACGAACAGGCGATAGCGCTGCGGCATTTCGTGCGAGCGCTGGAGCGTCATGAACTTGCAGCCCTTGGCGCGCTTGAAAATCGGGGCGGCTTTTTTCACGCCGGTTTCAAATTCGGCTTCCATTCCGGGCTTCACGTCGATCTGCGCGATTTCGAGGATCATGCGGTTTGTCCGTGTGAGAAATGAGCGGGCGGAACCGCCATTATGGTCCGCACGTCCGGCGGTGAAAAGAGCGGGGTTGCCGAGTTGGTTGTATGTGCGAAACCATTCCACTCGGTCATTGCCGGGCTTGACCCGGCAATCCATGACGAAGCTCAGCGGGTAATGTCGTTGTAAAGGTCACGCCACTGCGGGTTCGCCGATTCCACAAGCTGCAGTTTCCAGAGCCGGGGCCAGTGCTTGATGTTTTTCTCGCGTTGAATCGCGGCTTCAGGGGAATCGTATCTCTCGAAAAAGACAAGCATCTTGAGGCCGTATCGGTGAGTAAAGCCTTTCACCAAACCTTCGCGATGTTCGTAGGTGCGTCGGACCAGATCGTTGGTGACACCGACGTAGAGCGTGCTTCGTGGGCGATTTGTGAGGATGTAGACCCAATAGCCTGACATGACGGAGCGGCATCATGGATTGCCGGGTCAAGCCCGGCAATGACCGCGCTGCGAAGCTACGTCATGCATCATGCGTTTGGCTTACTCCGCCGCCTGCTGGTCGGAGACGTCGATGAAGCCGCCGGACTGCCGCCGCCAGAGCGAGGCATAGTGGCCGTTGCGGCGCAGCAGCTCGTCATGCGAGCCCTGCTCGACGATGCGGCCGCGGTCGAGCACCACCAGCCGGTCCATCTGCGCGATGGTCGACAGCCGGTGCGCAATGGCGATCACCGTGCGGCCCTGCATCAGCGTGCCGAGGCTCGACTGGATCGCAGCCTCGACTTCGCTGTCGAGCGCCGAGGTCGCTTCGTCCAGCACGAGGATCGGCGCGTTCTTCAGGATCACGCGGGCGATGGCAATGCGCTGGCGCTGGCCGCCGGACAGCTTCACACCGCGTTCGCCGACATGAGCGTCGTAGCCGCGGCGGCCCCGCCAGTCCTCGAGTTCGCGGATAAACTCATCTGCATGCGCCATTTCGGCCGCTGCCACGATATCGGCCTCGCTCGCGCCTGGGCGGCCGTAGCGGATGTTGTCGCGGATCGAACGATGCAGCAGGGACGTGTCCTGCGTCACCATCGAAATCTGCGAGCGCAGGCTCTCTTGCGAGACTGCGGAGATGTCCTGGCCGTCGATCAGGATGCGTCCACCTTCCAGGTCGAAGAAGCGCAGCAGCAGGTTGACCAGCGTCGACTTGCCGGCGCCGGAGCGGCCGACCAGGCCGATTTTCTCGCCTGGCCGCACGTCGAGCGTAAGGCCGTCGATCAGTCCACTTTCCCGGCCATAGCCGAAACGGATGTCCTCGAAACGAAGCGCACCGCGCGCGACATCGAGCGTGCGAGCATCGGCGTGATCGGTAAGCGTGTGCGGTTGCGCGATCGTCATCATGCCTTCCTGCACCACGCCGATATTTTCGAAAATGCTGGTCACCTGCCAGGCCACCCACCCGGACGCGCTGACGATCTGCATCGTCATCGGCAATGCCATGGCAACCGTGCCGACGCTGACATGACCATAGCGCCAGAGCATGAGCGCGAAAGCGCCGGTGCCCGCGATCAGCCAGGCATTGAGCACAGCCAGCGTCAGTCCGAACAGCGTATTGAGGCGCAGCGATTCATGGAAACGGTCGGTGTGATGGTCGACGGCCTCGCGCACATAGGCATCTTCATCCTTGGCGCGCGCGAATAGCTTCACCGTCACGATGTTGGTGTAAGTGTCGACGATGCGCCCGGTCAGCAGCGAGCGGGCTTCCGACATCACCTTCGACTTGTCGCGCATGCGCGGCACGAAGATGCGCAGCATCACCATATAGCCGGCGAACCAGAGCAAGACCGGGATCGCCAGCCAGCGATCGGCCGTGGCGAGCAGGATCAGCGATGACGTGCCATAGATAATGATGAACCAGACGGCGGTGAGCAGCGAGACAAGACTCTCGCGGATCGCCGGTCCGGTCTGCATCACGCGCGTGGCGATGCGGCCCGCGAAGTCGTTCTGGAAGAACGCCCATGACTGGCGCGCAACGTGCCAGTGGTTCTGCCAGCGGATCCGGTTGGCGACGTTGGCGGCGATCGCCTGGTTCATCACCAGTTGCTGGATGGTGTAGGCCGCCGGCCGAAGCAGAAGTAGCACAAGGGCCATGGCCAGCAGCACGGGCCAGGAGGCGGCCAGCAGCTCTTCCGGCTTGCTGTTGCTCACGAGCGTGACGACTTTTCCGATGAAGACCGGGATCATCACGTCGATCAGCGCCACGGCAAAGCCGGCCGCGAACAGCGCAGCGAAAGGCCCTTTCGCCTGGCGGGCGAAATACCAATAAAAGGCGACCAGGCCGGGCGGCGGCTCGGCGCTTCCTGGAATGGCGGTCGGCGCCAAAGATTTCTCAAAAATGCGAAACATCGGTGTCTCAACACGGGCGCGCGCGACGCAATGGCGCCGCGCGCAAGCCGTTCATGGCTGTACAATTCAACGCGGAACTAGAGCCGCATCGTGTCGATAGAATGGCACGATGCCGTTTCGTGGCCTTACGCCCGGGCGTATTTGCCCCGCCCGAAAAAGCGGTCCTTCTGGTCATCGCTGGCCTTGTCGCGAATCGACTTGAGCGTACCCACCTGGGCAAGCGCGCGCTTGACGGCTTCGCGGGCGGCAATCTTGTCCACCCATTTCTTAATGATTGGATATTTTGCCGGGTCGATTGCAAGCAGTTCGAAATTACGCAGCCACGGCCATGCCGCGATATCGGCGATCGTGTAGTCATTTCCGGCCACATAAGGGTGCGCCGAAAGCCGCTGCTCGTAGAGGTCGAACAGCTTGAGCACCTGCGTACGGTAGCGCGCCGCGCTGTAGTCGTGGCCCGGGCCTGCGAACTTGCTGAAATGCACATGCTGGCCGCTCATCGGCCCGACATTGGCAATCTGCACGATCAGCCATTGCAGCGTGTCATAGCGGGCCACCGGTTCGTGCGGAATGAATTTGCCGGTCTTCTCGGCGAGATAAATGAGGATCGCGCCCGACTCGATGACGGTGTAAGGCTTGCCGCCCGGACCTTCGCTGTCGACGATTGCCGGCACCTTGAGCAGCGGATTGATCCTGGAAAATTCCGGCGTGAACTGGTCGCCCGCCCATACGTCCACCGGCTTGATGGTGTAGGGCAGCCCGCATTCCTCGAGCATGACAAAGATCTTCTGTACGTTCGGGCTGGTCAGCGCATAAAAGTCGATCATGTGAATGGTCTCACCTGGAGTGGCTGCGGACTGCGGCGGCCCTTTCTATAGACGAGGACCGGCCTTTCCGGCCAGCGCTTCGGCCGCCAGTGCTTCGGCTGCTTTGCGCAGGCAGGCGTGGCAAAGGCAGTCCTCGGCCGGGGAGGTCGGCATCGGCAGGGCATAGGGTTCTGCCGCGCACCAGCAATTGGTCTCAAGCCCACATTCAAAAGTCGCGCCGCAGCGCCCACAGGCGAGCTTTCGTGATGCGGATGGCGGAGTTACCTGCATTCCAATGGCCTTCGATCAGTCCGGCTTGCGACTGTCATATTCCGGAGTCGAATCAGCCGTAACGCTATCTTATGCCAACCTTCCCGCTCATCGATGTCGTCGGCGGCACCGGCGCGATGTTGACGACGCTGTGCTGGCTGCCGCAAGCCCTCAAGGTCATCCGTGAAAAAGAAACGCGCGCGCTGTCGCTGCCGGCGACCGGCGCGTTCACCGTCGGCGTGGTGCTGTGGTTGATCTACGGCCTTGCCATCGGCGACTGGCCGCTGATCGGCTCCAACGCCGTGACGCTCACGTTGATGGCCCCGATCCTCGCCATGAAGTTGCGATACGGCTGACGGCGTCTTTCACGCGCGCCGAAGACATCCAGCTATCGTTTTGGGAATTTGGAGGCCCGGCCTGGAATCGAACCAGGCTGGAAAACCTTGCATGGCTTCTGCGTCGCCACTCCGCCACCGGGCCACAGCAATCGTATTGTGGGGAGGGCGCATTACAACGGCAAAGGCCCGACATAGTAAATTACGCGAGTTCCTGAAGGAACAAAGCTGCGGCACGATCGCGTTTCATGGCGCGCGCGCTCTGCAACGAGATTCATCTTTGTTTCGATCGAAACCCGAATGTTTCGCGCCAAAAGTTTACGCGCGATCTTTGCTTAACTCGTTTACCGCGAAACTGGAAAAACCGGCGCCGCGCATCGGCGAACGGACATTAACTATCGCAAAGAATGCTACATAACTCTGGTGTCCAACGCAGTTTCGACACGTGGTGCGGTCTCGAGTTGCGTTATGAGCAATTCGATGCGGATGAGTTGGGTGGATACGGCCAAGGGTCTGTCGATCATTTTGGTCGTGGCCATGTATTCGGCCTACAACACCGGAGAATACATCGGGCAGGTCGGTTTTCTGCATTATCTCATCGGCTTTGCGACGCCGTTCCGCATGCCGGAATTTTTCCTGATCTCCGGCCTGTTTCTCTCGCAGGTGATTGCGCGGCCGTGGCCGCGTTACGCCGACCGGCGCGTCCTCCATTATTTCTATTTCTATGCGCTGTGGGCCTGCATCATGATTGTGCTGAAGGTCGGTCTCTTCGCGCGCGCGCCCGTCGACATGCTCCAGGCGCTCGCGTTGGGCGTGGTCGAGCCCTACGGCGTCCTGTGGTTTATCTACATGCTCGGTATCTTCAGTGTCGCCGTCAAACTGCTCTGGCAGTTGCGCGTGCCGCACTGGCTGGTCGTTCTGGTCGCCGCCGGCTTGCAGATGGCGCATGTCGAAGTTGCCAGCTACGTGGTGACTCAGTTCGCCGCCTATTTCGTGTTTTTCTATGTCGGCTATGCCGCTGCGCCCGCAATTTTTCGCTTCGTTGACTGGGCCGCGCGCCACGTGACCTTGTCCGTTTCCGGCCTGTTGATCTGGGCCCTCGCCAATGGGCTGCTCGTCTTTTCGCCTGGTTATGTTCTCATGCCGACCGAAACCAGGATGGGCCTTGCCGCGCTGCCGCCGCTGCATCTCCTGCTGGCGATTGTCGGAGCGCTGGCGCTATGCGTCAGTGGCGCGCTGCTGTCAAAGCTCTCATTTATGGATTGGCTGCGCTGGCTCGGCGAGCACTCTCTCGTCGTCTATGTCGCCTTCACCATCCCGATGTCGATCTTCCGCGCCGCTGCGATGTGGAGCGGGATCTTGACGGAGACCGGCCCGCTCTGCCTGGCCGTACTGATTGTTGCGACGGCAAGTCCGGTGGTGCTCTATCTCATCATCCAGCGTGTCGGGTTTGGCAGCTTCCTGTTTGAACGGCCCGCCTGGGCGCGGATCGCCGAGGATCGATCGTCGAATCCTGCGCCGGTCTGGGCAACCGCTACGCTTGCGTCGAACAGATCCTGAGCACCGGTAGACCCGAGCGCTCCGTCTACTGCGCGTCGCCGCCGCCGATATAGCCGCCGATTTTCCAGCCGCTCGCATCCTTGACGTAGCAGATCTGGTCGTTGCCGATCGGCGCGACTGAATCCACCGACACGAAGCCGGTCTTGCCCGAAGGTGTGACCACGCGCAGGAACGTCGGAGCGTTCGGTCCGTTTTCCGCCATGATGCGTACGAAGGCGCTCCCGAGTTTCTCGACAACCGGCGCGTTGGCCTGTGGCGCGGCGCGGACCTCGAGATCGGCGGAGACCGGATAGCCCCAGTCGCCCAGATCGGTCTGCGTGCTCTGGAGCAATGCCTCGAAGGCCTTGCGATCGAAATTCGGATCCGCGGGTGCGCAGGTCGCACCCTTTTGCTCGGGCGAGGCCGCGCCGGTCGGATCGTCGGCAAAGCTCGCCAGCATGTCCCAGCCGGCGCCGTCTTTGTTGTTGAGGCCGAGCGCGGCCGCGAGATTGTCGACGCCGGCTTTCTTCTTGTCGGCGCGGTCGCCTTGCTCGCGCAGCCAGAAAAAGCCCTGGCCAACAACCAGCTTGGCCAGGGCGGCGCGGTCCTTGCGCTGCGCCGCTTCGCCCATCTGCTTGCGGAAGGCCTCGAAGCTCGGATCGGCGATCGGCTGTGGCGGCGTCACCGTCACCGGCTTATAGGGCCCTGCCTTGGGCGGCGGCGGTGGCTGCTGGCCGCGCGGCTGGTTTTGCGCCAGCGCCGATGTCGCGCCAGCGATCAGCAGAGCCGCGAATAGAGTTGTCAGTTGACTGGTGCGCATCATATCGCTCCCGGTTCGGTGCGAGCGCTGAGCCGTGTACGGCCGCAGCCCTGGGCCACGCGCGAAACCTAGCACAGGTTGTTGGCGGCAAAAAATTTGCGGTCCCGGAGAGCAGGGTCAGCCGACGGAACCGCAGAAAGGGGGGCTATACGCTGGAGGCAACAAAGACAGCGCGGGGTGTTATTAGCGCGCGGCCATGACGCCACGGTGACATGGGTGACTTTGGCCGCCTTGCCTGTGGACGCCTGCATCGCCAGGCCGCTAAACCGGACCCGATCACGCGCCCGCCCGGAGAGCCCCGCCCAATGCCGATATTGTCGCCCTATCTCACGCCCGTTCTTTTGCTGATCGGGTCCAACGTCTTCATGACCACCGCATGGTACTGGCACCTGCGCTACAAGGAGGTGTCGCTGTTTTATGTAATCCTCATCAGCTGGGGCCTGGCCTTCATCGAATATTGCCTGGCGGTGCCGGCCAATCGTTACGGCAACGCCGTTTATAACGCCGCCCAGCTCAAGACGATGCAGGAGGTGATCACCTTCGCGGTGTTCGCCGTTTTTTCGTTCATCTATTTGCGCGAGCCGATCACGTTGAGCCAGGGCTTCGGCTTTGCGCTGATCGCGGCCGGTGCCTTCTTCGTGTTTCACAAGTGGTGAGAGCGCAAAGTCGATGAATTGTTCGTTGCTGGCACTGAGCGCGCTCAACTTCAGCTCGCATGCAATCTCCATCAATGCCGCCTTAACTGTGCGACATCGCCGGAAGTTCCGATAGGGCTAGAGTCAGCTGTGGGTCTTTTTGTGCCGGTGCGGGTGCGGCAGCGACAGGATAGTCAGTCCGCCCATGCCGATAAACATCAGGCCGAGCAAAAGCGCGATCGCGAACAGGCCGCTTTCATTATCGATGACGTTATCGACCACGTCGGCACGCGCGATGCCCACCGAAACCACTGTCACGGCAAGGATCGTGCAGAGCGTGAGGGCGATGGTGGTGACCAGCTCGGCAATGGCCGCATTGCGCCGCTCGCGGCCAAGGACGCGCTCGGCGGGGGGCATAAAACCGGCTGACTGCATGTGCCTTCGCATAAACATGATGGCGAACCTGAAACAGGCCTGCTTCGACAATGGTGTCTGAATAACGCCTGAAACCGGCAACGGTTCGACCCGATTAGGGCGGAGCCGGTCATGAAGCTGGGCGTTTTCGTGGCGGCGGCCAAAAAAACCGAGGAATTCCAGTGCTACTGGGCGGCGGCCAGTTCCGGCTGCCAGCTCATGGGGATGTAGCCGGGCTCGTCCGCGACTTGTTTAAGCCAGGCGCGAATTGCCGGATAGCGGCCGAGGTCGAAGTCGCACTGGTCGGCGACGTGGGTGTAGGCATAAAGGGCGATGTCAGCGATCGTGAAGTGATTGTCGACGAAATAGGGGTAGCGGGCGAGGTGCGTCTCCATCACGCCGAGCGCGCGATAGCCGTTTTCCATCCAGTCCTCGAGCGCGTGGCTCTGCAAGTCGCGCCCGCCTTTGATCAACGCCAGCCAGAAATAGGCCGCGCCGATGTTCGGCTCGAGGCTGTGCTGCTCGAAGAACATCCATTGCAGCGCTTCGGCGCGCCCGATGCGGTCTTCCGGCGCGAGCGTCGTGCCGCCGGCGACATACCAGAGGATCGCATTCGATTCCGCGAGATGGCGGTCGGCCGCGACTTCCAGCAACGGCACCTGACCATTGGGATTCTTGCCGAGAAACTCCGGCGTGCGGCTTTCGCCTTTGAGGATGTCGACCTCGACAAGCTTGTACGGAATGCCGAGCCGGGCCAGCGCAAGGCGGACCTTGTAGCTGTTGCCGGATCGCTGCATCGAATAAAGCGTGTACATCTCGTACCAGGTCCGAATAAGAATCAGGATCGCTCAGACATCCGTATGCGAATGATCGCTTCCGAATACGCCGAACAACCGTCCGGAACATGCGCGACCCCCGAAGCGCATGGGCGGATAGGACGGACAAAGTCCGGCAATAACAAGGCCGTCGAATAACGCTTGCGTAACGAAAAAATTAAATCGTATTCGCTGCAGTGCAGCGAACGAATGCATCATCTCCGGCGGCCTATAAAAGAAGAATTCTATTCTGCCGCCACCCGGTGCGCCCGGGCGTATTCGATCAGGGCATCGTCATCGACCGGTTCGATGGGCGTAAAATCGCGGTGCGCGATCCATTCCGGCCGCGTGAACTTGGTAATGTGATTGGAACAGGCGCAGAGCGTCAGATAGACGATCTTGCGCGGGTAGGGCGTGATGTTCGGCGGCGAGGCGTGCACGAGATTGCCGTGGAACATTAACACCGACCCCGGCTTGCCGGTCGGCGCTACGATGCCAACGCCGTCCGGGCCGGCGGCCTCCTGCGCGAGCCGGGTCACCGTATCCTTGTCCAATGTCCAGAGGGGATAGGAGGTGGTGGTTTTGTCGTGCCCGGCGGCGAGCACCCCCTGTTTGTGACTCTTCGGAATGATCATCAGCGCGCCGTTGATCGGCAGCACCTCGTCCAGGAAAATCGCGATATTCATCGCGCGCGGTTCGGGCATGCCATCGTCACGCGCCCATGTGCCGTAATCCTGGTGCCACTGCCAGACGTCGCCTTCGAAGGCCGCCTTGGCGTTGAGCTTGAACTGATGCACGTAGACGCTTTCGCCGAACAGCTGCATCAGCGGTTCGACCAACCGCGGATGGCGGGACATGACCTCGAACACTTTGTTGAACTTGTGCGCGGCAAAAGCGGTGCGCGGCGCGCCGGATTTCTCGCGCCACACTTCCTGGCGATCGAGCTTGAGGATGTTTTCCGCCTCCGAGCGTAAAAGCGCGATCTCTTCTTCCGAGAAGCAATTGGGGAAGAAGACATAGCCCTGTTCGTCGAAAGCCTTGAGCTGCTCGGCGGAAAGTTTCATGGCGCGCTCCCGAAAAAATCCGACCCGTCTGTGGGGCCTTTTGGGAGCAGTCTACCGCCAGAACGGCCGGACGCCTAGTTGCCGGGAACGAGGCCGATTTGGCCTGTCGCGCCCTGCGTGCGCGGCTGATGGGCGTACGCTGCAATGCGACGGGCGGCCACAATTGCGAGCACGGCAATGGCGAGCCCCGCCGGTACGTCTATGAAGTAATGTCCGCCATCGACCGGAATGGACACCAGCATCAGCGCGTTGATCGCCAATCCGATCCAGCGGAGCACCGGGATTGGCCACAGTCCGATGGTCAGGATCAGCGCGAGTGCCGCGTGCAGGCTGGGAAATGTCACAATGCCTTGCGAGCCCATCGCCATCAATTGCCGGAACGACCCATCGCGCAATCCGAGAAAGATCGGCAAATGGTATTCCTGTGTCGCCGGCACGATGTCGGGATAGGCGGCGGGCGAGAGTTTGTAGAAGCCCCACACACCCTGCGCGGGAACGAGCGCAGCGATCACGATGGTGACGATGGCGGAGATCATGAAGGCGAGCACGAAGACCCGCATCCAGGCGAGCCGTCCCGCAAGCGCGAGCGCCAGCACAACGATGACAGTCTGCGGCAACAGGCTGAGATAGATGATGCTGAACAACGGATGCAGGCTCGCATGCGCATCCATCCAGTTGAGCAATGACGTCCAATCGAGCCCGAGCGCGCGGTCGGCGGCATCGAACCAGCTATCGCGCAACGGCAGATCGAGACTAGCGGCAATATAAGAGAATGGCGCGCCGACCGCGGCGAAGGCCACGATCTGCGCGGTTCCGCCGAGTGCGCTGGCGAGCCGCGGGTCCGGGCGATGCGTTTGATAGAGCCAGTAGCCGGCGAGCGAGAGCGCGGTTGCGCCCCCGGCGGTCGCGAACGAGCGGCTCATCAGCTGGAAGTTCGACGCCAGCGGGGCCATCAACATAATGACGGCCAGGGCGATGATGATCGCCCAGATGATGCCGTCCAGCCGGCGTAAACCCGCCGCATGCCCGATCATGGATGTTTTCCTGCGCGCCCAGGCGTTGCCGGCAACTAACCATGGTGCGGTTGCCTGCCGGTTAATCGCGTCGATTCAAGCCTAGGAATGGGCGCCGGACGGGGGTTTCCCGCGGGTTCCGGATTGATCGCGGCGGGCGATTGGACCCATCGATTATCTTCACCAAATCGCCACTTGATGGACTCGGGAGCGGGCATTACGACAGGGGCACCGCACAAACCGCGGCATAAACCGGAGTGTTTCGATGGCCTTTCTTGCCGACCAGCTCAAGCGCATCAAACCGTCGGCGACCATCGCCGTCACGGACAAGGCGCGTGCGCTCAAACTGGCCGGCCGCAACGTCATCGGGCTGGGTGCCGGCGAGCCGGATTTCGACACGCCGGACAACATCAAGCAGGCGGCGATCAAGGCGATAGAGAGCGGCAAGGCGTCCAAGTACACCAACGTGGATGGCATCGCGGAGCTCAAGGACGCGATCGTCAAGAAGTTCAAGCGCGAGAACGGCCTCGAGTACAAGGCAAGCCAGATCACCGTCGGCACCGGCGGCAAGCAGGTGCTGTACAACGCATTTGTGTCGACGCTCAATCCCGGCGACGAGGTGATCATTCCGGCGCCGTACTGGGTGAGCTACCCCGACATGGTGTTGCTCGCCGGCGGCGAACCGGTCGAGGTCGTGACCACGATGGCGAGCGGCTTCAAGATGACCGCACAGCAGCTGGAGCGCGCGATCACGCCGAAGACAAAGTGGGTATTGCTGAACTCGCCTTCAAACCCGACCGGCGCCGCCTATACGCGGGCCGAATTGAAGGCGCTCACCGATGTGCTGGTGAAGCATCCACACGTGCACGTGATGACCGACGACATGTATGAGCACCTGGTCTACGACGACTTCGTGTTCACCACGCCGGCGCAAGTCGAGCCGTCGCTTTATCCGCGCACGCTCACGATCAACGGCTGCTCGAAGGCCTATTGCATGACCGGCTGGCGCATCGGCTATGCCGGCGGGCCCGAGCCGTTGATCAAGGCCATGGCGATGGTCCAGTCGCAGTCGACGTCGAACCCGGCGGCGGTGTCGCAATGGGCGGCGGTGGAAGCCCTGAACGGACCGCAGGACTTCATTGCCAAGCACAACAAGATCTTCAAGGAGCGCCGCGACCTAGTGGTGTCGATGCTCAACCAGGCGAATGGCATCAAATGCCCGACGCCGGAGGGTGCGTTCTATGTCTATCCGTCCTGCGCCGGCACAATGGGCAGAACGACGCCGAGCGGCAAAAAGCTTGCGACCGACGAGGATTTCGTCACCGAACTGCTTGAAGCCGAGGGCGTCGCCGTCGTTCAGGGCACCGCTTTCGGGCTGGGGCCGGCGTTTCGCATTTCCTACGCGACCAAAACCGAGGACCTGGAAGAGGCCTGCCGTCGTATCCAGCGTTTCTGCGGCAATTTGAAGTGACGCGCTAGCGTCATTCCGGGACGGCCCGAAGGGCCGGACCCGGAATCCAGATACATCCTCATGAGTTTTGTCTGGATTCCGGGTTCGCCGCTGCGCGGCGCCCCGGAATGACAGCCGGATTGAATCAATTCTCGGCGTCAGCAATGAAACTCCCGTTGAATACGGCGCCGATCCCGGATTCACTATCTCTTATGGCCGTCTTCGCTAATCTGCGGAGATGATTCGCCTCAAGGTTGCGGCTTGCATTCTCGTCGCCGGGCTCCTCGCTGGTCTTGGCCTCCCGGCCACCGCGCAGGAGCGCGTTGCGATCGGCACGCAACGGCTGACGGACAACGGCGCGTTGTTTCTCGCCGCCGCGGAAGGCTATTTCCGGGACGAAGGCATCGAGCTTGGAATGACGGCCTACGAGTTCCGACCAGGCCGTCGTTGAGTTGCTTGCCGCCGGCACCACCGATTTCGGTCTCGCGGGTTTCACGCCGGCTGCATTCAATTTCGCCGGCAAAGGCGTGATCAAGGCGATCGCGGCGCAAACGCGCGAGAAACGTTTTTACGAGAATACGGACGTCGTCGCCTCCAATGTCGGTTTTGCGAAGGGCCTGCAGAAGTTCGAGGACCTCGCCAACAAGACGGTCGCCGTCGATAGCAGGAGCCTGACTTCCCGCTACCAGCTCGAACAGATCGCCCGCATCAAAAAATTCGACGTAAAAAGTGTTACCGTGAAGCCGATGCCATCTCTCGATGCCCTCGCGCGCGCGGTTGGCACCAACGAAGTCGATGCGGCCATCATGCCGGCGGCCTATGTGCGTGAACTTCTTTCAGCCAATCGCGCCAAGCTTGTCGGCTGGTACTCGGAGCTCGATGACCTGCAATTCGGCGCGCTGTTCGTTTCAACAAAAATGATCGCGACAAGGCGGGCGGTGGTCGAAAAATTCGTGAAGGCCTATCGCCGTGGCGTCGCCGACTATGCCGCCGCGCTGCTGCGCAAGGACGTTCATTCCAAGCGCGCCTCCGATCTCAAGTCGCACGAGGCCGCCACAAAGATCGCGCGCTATGTTTATCCGGACCGTGGCGATGGCGGCGCGGCAACGGTCGAGGCGAGCGCCAACTTCATCGAACCGCAGGCGCAACTCGATCCGGCCGACATCGAGCGGCAGGTTGCCTGGTACAAAGGTCGCGGGCTGGTCGACAAAAACGTCAATGCGAGCGACGTCCTCGACCCGAGCTTCGTCAAGTAGCAACTTTGCCGCGCGGAACGACAGATATCCGCACAAATATCTACCCTTGCCAGCGCCGACCTCTCCTGAGACGATAATGTGACAGGGCCGGGAAACCAGGTCCGACCTCCCGGCCGGCAAGGGAGGCGTTTATGGGACAAAACGGCACTGGTCCCAATGGCACAAGGAACTCGGGTCCACGGTGCATCGCGCTGGTGGGCCCATTCCAAAGCGGCAAAACCACGTTGCTGGAAGCAATTTTGGCCCGTACCGGCGCGATCCAGCGCCAGGGCACGGTGGATGCAGGTACCACCGTCGGCGATGCCAGCAAGGAGGCCCGCCATCACAAGATGAGCGTGGAGGCCACCTTCGCCACCGCCAATTTCATGGGCGACAGCTATACCTTCATTGATTGCCCCGGCTCGATCGAATTCATCCAGGACATGCGTAGCGTACTGCCGGCGGTCGATGCCGCGGTGGTCGTTTGCGAAGCGGACGAAAAGAAAGTTCCGCAACTCCAGCTGATCCTGCGCGAGCTGGAAGACCAGAACATTCCGCACTTTCTGTTTCTCAACAAGATCGACAAGGCCGACAAGCGCGTGCGCGATACGATCAAGCTGCTGCAGCCGGCGTCGCGTGTGCCTTTGCTGCTGCGGCAAATTCCGATCTGGAACGGCGACATCATCTCCGGCTTCGTCGATCTCGCGCTCGAGCGCGCCTTTGTCTACAAGGAACACGCACCGTCGGAGATCGTCGACCTGAAGGGCGATGATCTCAGCCGCGAAAAAGAAGCGCGCTTCACGATGCTGGAGACGCTGGCCGATCACGACGACGAGCTGATGGAGCAATTGCTCGAGGACATCCAGCCGCCGCGCGACAAGGTGTTCGACGATCTCGCCAAGGAATTGCGCGACCGTATCGTCTGCCCCGTACTTCTCGGCGTTGCCACCCGTAGCAATGGCGTGTTGCGTCTTCTGAAGGCGTTGCGGCATGAAGCGCCGGGCGCCGATGAAACGGCCAGCCGGCTCGGCGTCAAAGGAGGCACCGACGCGGTGGCGCTGGTGCTCAAGACTTTCCACACCACGCACGGCGGGAAAATGTCGATTGCCCGTCTGCTCGCCGGCCAGGCCGGCGACGGCACCACGCTTGCGACTTCGGCGGGCGATGCCGGGCGCGTGTCTGGCGTGTTCAAGCTTATGGGGCAACACTTCGATAAACGTGGTCAGGCGGCGAGTGGCGAGACAGTGGCCTTCGGTAAGCTCGACAGCGCCAAGACCGGCGATACGCTGTCGTCCGGAAAGCAGCCGCACGCAGCGCTCACGCAAGTAAAACCTTATGCGCCGGTGCTCGCGATCGCGGTGCAGGCCAAAGAGCGCAAGGACGACGTCAAGCTCGGGCCGGCCTTCACCAAGCTGACGGAAGAGGATCCCTCGCTGACGGTCGTGCACAATGCCGAAAGCCACGAGGTGGTGATCTGGGGCCAAGGAGAAATGCATCTGCGCGTTGCGGCCGAGCACCTCGCCGATCGTTTCGCGGTGCCGGTGTCGACGCGACCGCCGTCGGTCGGCTACCGCGAGACCATCCGCAAGCCGATTACGCAGCGCGGCCGGCACAAAAAACAGTCCGGTGGCCACGGCCAGTTCGGCGACGTCGTATTGGAGATCAAGCCGCTGCCGCGCGGGTCCAGCTTCAAGTTCGAAGACCGCATCACCGGCGGCGTTGTGCCACGCAACTATATCCCGGCGGTGGAAGAGGGTGTCATCGACGCGCTCAAGCACGGACCGCTTGGTTTTCCGGTGGTCGATTTGTCCGTCGCGCTGATCGACGGCTCCTACCACACGGTGGATTCCTCGGATCAAGCCTTCCGCACGGCCGGGCGCATCGGCATCGTCGAGGGCCTGCCGCAGTGCCAGCCGGTGCTGCTGGAGCCGATCCATCTGGTCGAGATTGTGTGTCCGACTGAGGCGACCGCGAAGATGAACGCCATTCTGTCGGGTAGGCGCGGACAGATCCTCGGCTTTGACACGCGCGAAGGCTGGGATGGCTGGGACACCGTGCGCGCCCAGATGCCGGAGGCGGAAATCGGCGACCTGATCATCGAGGTGCGCTCGGCGACTGCCGGCGTCGGCTCGTTCATCTTCAAATTCGACCACATGGCCGAGCTGACCGGCCGTACTGCGGATCAAATCATCGCGGCGCGTCGGGCAGCCGAATAGCCTTCTGCGCAGGAAATCGTTGCCGTTCGCCCGTTGGCGCGCACGGCCGCGACAATTTTCGGCATTTTGGTAAGCAGTTACAAAGCAGCTTCCGCGGCAGTTGGTGACTGTTAACGGTGCAGCCGCCGCTTCCCCGCAAAATCGTCCTCATGCGCGCATGGGCGCGCGGCACGGGCGTTGCGTCATGCTGGCAAGTTTGCGCAATCTGTTTTCATCGGGACCGGTTGCTTATGCCGACTCGGAAGCGCCGATTCCGCTCGGCGAAGTGCTCCGGCGCAACTGGTTCGAACTGTGGTACCAGCCGAAGATCGAACTTCGCACCATGCATCTTGTCGGCGCCGAGGCGCTGGTGCGCGCGCGCCATCCGACCCGCGGCATTGTTCCGCCGATCTTCTTCCTGCCCGATGCCGGCGTCGAGGACATGCATGCGCTCACCGAGCGCGTGATCCTGACGGCGCTCGCCGATTGGGAAAATTTCGCGCACTACGGCGTGCCGATCAAACTCGCCGTCAATGTGCCGGTTTCCGCGCTGATCGACCTCCCGATCCCGCGCATGTTGCGCGAGATGCGTCCGCGCGCGGCCAACTGGCCCGGGCTGACATTGGAAGTCACCGAGGACCAGATCATCGACGACCTGGATCTCGCCAAGGACGTTGCCGACGCGTTGCGTGAACTCAAATGCGATCTGTCGGTGGACGATTTCGGCGCCGGTTATTCCTCGCTTGTGCGGCTCAAGCAATTGCCGTTTAGCGAACTGAAGATCGACCGCAGCTACGTCGCCAACTGCAATGTCGACCATTTCAACGCAGGTCTGTGCGAGACGATTGTCGAGCTCGGCCGCCGTTTCGGTCTGCGGACCGTCGCCGAGGGCGTCGAAACGACGCATGAGAGCCACAAGCTGCAATCCATCGGTTGCGAGGTCGGGCAGGGCTATCTGTTCGCAAAGCCGATGCCGCAAACCCAGCTCATCGGCCATCTGCGTGCGCGCATGAAAGGCCGGACCGCCGCGCAGGCTATAAACGGGCGTCTCGCCACGATCTAGCGATTGCCGGCTTCTCTCGCAGAACCGTGACTTGCCAGTGAAGGCCGTGTTCCGTAATTCTGGGCGCCGACTCAAGGGGATCTGCGCCATGAACGTCATTCGCCGCCGCGGCTGGGACATTCCCGACCGTCTCGCCACGCCCGAGCACCTGGCCTTCAGCCGCCGAAGTTTAATCGCCGGCGGCGCGAGCGCGCTCGCATTGGCGCCTTATGCGGTACATGCCCAGCGCGTATCTGATCTCGACAAGCTGCCGGACCCGACCGCGGATCTTTATCCCGCCAAACGCAACGAAAAATATCCGCTGGACCGACCGATCACCGACGAGAGGATCAACGGCAACTACAATAATTTCTACGAATTCAATTCGTCGAAATCGGTGGCCGCGCAGGCGCAGGCGCTGCCGATCCGCCCGTGGATGGTGAAGATCGACGGCATGGTCGAAAAGCCGATGGAAATCGGCATTGACGAGTTGATCCGCAAGATGACTCTCGAGGAGAGGACTTACCGCCACCGCTGCGTCGAAGCCTGGAGCATGGCGATCGCGTGGACCGGCTTTCCGTTCGCCAGGCTGGTCGATTTTGCACAGCCGCTCGGGTCGGCCAAATTTGTGCGGATGGAAACGTTCAACGACCCCAAGGTCGCGCCCGGCCTGCGGCAGACCTGGTACCCGTGGCCCTATATTGAAGGGCTCACGATGGCGGAGGCGTCCAACGAGCTCGCCTTCCTTGCGACCGGCGCCTATGGCCATCCGATCGCCAAGCAGCACGGCGCGCCCTTGCGATTGGCAGTGCCGTGGAAATACGGCTTCAAGTCGATCAAGTCGATCGTGCGCTTCAGCTTTACCGATACGCGCCCGAAGGGCATGTGGGAGGCCTTGCAGGCGTCGGAATACGGCTTCTGGGCCAACGTCAACCCGGCCGTGCCGCACCCGCGCTGGAGCCAGGCGAGCGAAGAGGTCATCGGCACCGGCGAACGGCGGCCGACGCTTATTTTCAATGGCTACGGCGACTACGTTGCCGACCTTTACAAGGGCATGGACGGCGAACGCCTCTGGGCGTGAGGCTGCAATTTAATAGCCCATGCGTCCGTACATCCGCGCCGCAATACCGGTGAGGACGGCGGTTACCGCCAACAGCACACCGAAGTCGAGTAGGAAGCCATAGTCTGAAGTGCCCTTGGTCAGCATCAACGACCTCAGCAGGTCGACTTCATAAGTGAGCGGATTGAGATGCGATACGGCTCTCAACCAGTCCGGCATGAGTGACAGCGGATAGATGGCATTACTGGCAAAGAAGATCGGCATGGTCAGCACCTGGCCGATCCCCATGAATCGTTCGCGCGTCTTGACGATGCATGCAATGATCAGCGACAGCGTAGAAAACAGTGCCGAGCCAAGCACGATGGCGGCGGCGACGCCGAGAATGTTAAGCGGGTTTAGGTTGATACCGACGCCGAGAAACAAAGCGAGCACATAGACGATCAGCGCTTGCGATAGCGCTCGTACACCGGCCGACAGCGCTTTGCCCAGAACCAGTGCCGAACGCGGCGCCGGACTGACGAGATAGCGTTGCAGCACTCCGAGGTCGCGCTCCCAGATTGCGGATATACCGTAAAATATCGCGACAAATAGCGCGCTTTGCGCGAGGATTCCGGCCGCGAGGAAGTCGAGATAGGGAATGTCCCCCGGCGCCACACCGCGAACACGCGCCATCACCTCGCCGAACAGCATCAACCACAGCACCGGCTGCACAGCGCGGGTGAGCAGTTCCAGCGGGTCGTGATAAAGTTTCTCCACCTCGGCGGCCGCCACCGCATAGGTCTGGGTCGCATAGTCGCAGACCGCCTGGCTGAAAGACCTGTCAGCCGTGTTCGCGGGCTGCGCGGCGCGCTCGCCTGACCTCGCCATAGCTTCCCTCTGTTTCTGTTTCGCTCGTCGCTGTGACGAGCTGGATGAAGACATCATCGAGCGTTGCATTCGGGCCGACGCGGGCCTTCAATTCGGATGCAGTTCCGACGGCGACGATCCGGCCGCGGTCGATGAGCGCAATGCGGTCGCAGAAATCGTTGATCTCATCCATGAGATGCGATGTCACGATCATTGTCCGCTGAAACCTGTCGCGCAGATCGAGCACGCGTTCCCACACGGTTTCACGCGCGCTCGGGTCGAGGCCGACGGTAGGCTCGTCGAGGAACAATACTGTCGGGCGATGCAGCAAGCTCTGGGCGATCTCCAGCCGGCGGATCATCCCACCAGAATATTGTCCGACGAGATGATGCGTCGAATCGGACAGACCCATCCGTGCGAGCGCGCGTGTGATGCGTTCTCTCTGTTCCCGACGCGGGACGCCGTACAGACGTGCGGACAACAGCATGTTCTCATAACCGGTCAGCGAGCCATCGGCAGAAAGCAGTTGTGGTACGTAGCCGATCTGGCGCCGCACCGCTCCAGGCTGGCTGACAATATCGTAGCCGGCGATCGTGGCTGATCCCGACGTCGGCGGGAGCAGTGTCGTCAGCATTTTAATGAGCGTACTTTTACCCGCGCCGTTGGGGCCGATCATGCCGAAGATCTCGCCTCGCTTGATCGTCAGCGATACCTGATCGACCGCGGTCAGATCGCCGAATTTGCGTGTGAGTCCGAAAGCACAAACTACGGCGTCCTGATCGGGAGCGTTTGCAAGATCGTCCGGCATGATTGCAAGTCCATGTGCGCCCCAACTGTCAGCATATCAGAGAGACGGACGCTACCGATCATCAATTCGTTACGAGCCGATCCAGCGAATGTCCGGTTCTTTTCTGGGAATTGGTGGCGGCGCAGATTTCGGGTGCCCAACAATGATTGGTGCAACCGGCACATAGGCCGCCGGCAATTTCAGCGCCGCTTTTCCTTCGGGCGTTCCAAGCCACGCCTGCGCAAAGCCGATCCAGCATGTGCCCAATCCGGCGGCGCGGGCTGCCAGCATCAAATTTTCGGCCGCTAACGCACAATCCTCGACCGTCCATGGGCTTTCCGTCACGCCCGAAATCAGGATCAGAACGGGGGCATGATAAAAAATGTGAAATTTCGGATCGTTAAGAACTGTATGGAAATGATGAGACAGTGCAGCTTGCGAGGTTCGAAGCATATGCGCTTTGGCTTCGCTCGATACGTGATCGAGGACAGCTTTGTCGCGGATCACACAGAACGACCACGGCTGTTGATTGACGGCACTTGGCGCTTGAATGGCCGCATCGATGAGCTGGCGGATCGTTTTATCATCGACCGGATCAGCGGTAAATTCGCGCACCGCGCGCCGCGTGTAGATGGCTTCCTTGACGTCCATGCCGCACCCATTTCCAATCGATAAGCCTTTATAGGAAGCAGGGGCCTCACGTATTGATCCTGATCAAGCAGCTGTCCCGATTTTCACGCTGCGAGGGTGCATATACACAGATTGCGGAAGAAGACCGCGGCCCAGCGGCGCGTGCGTTTTGCCTCGCGCTATATCGAAACCACCTCGAAAGCGATATGATGTTGTGGCGGGAGCAACCTCTGGAGGCTTTCATGTCCACCCAACAATCCGGCATTCAAAACATTCAGCGCGCGGCAGCTACCGCGCTCCATGAGCACTGGGTGCTTTTTTTGGTCGAAGGTGTCGTGCTCCTTGTGCTGGGCGCAACCGCCGTTGTCCTGCCGGCGATCGCGACACTGGCGGTGACGGTCCTTTTTGGATGGCTGTTTCTGGTGAGCGGCATCGTTGGCCTGGTCACAAGTTTCTGGATGCGCCATGCACCCGGTTTCTGGTGGTCGCTGCTGTCTGCCGTGCTCGGCATTGTCGTCGGCGCGATGCTGCTCGGTTCGCCGCTGACCGGGGCGTTCTCGCTGACACTTGTGTTGATCGCCTTTTTCCTGATCGAGGGCGCCGTATCGATCATGTTCGCGCTCGATCACAAGCGTGAGCTGTCCGGTCAATGGGGCTGGATGCTGATGAGCGGCATCGTCGATCTGGCGCTGGCTGTCATGATTTTTGCCGGCCTGCCGAGCACCGCGGTATGGGCGGTCGGGTTGCTGGTCGGCATCAACATGATCTTCGGCGGCATCGCGCTGATCGCGATGGCGCTGCACGCGAGGAAAATGGCGTAGCGGCTAAGTCTCGACTTCGCCAGCTTCCACTTCGGCCAGCTTGGCGCGCCAGTCGGCACGCTTGAGCATGAACGCGTAGGCCGAAAGCGCGAGCAGCCCGATGCTGACGGCCATCAGGCTGGCCGAAATCGGACGGCTGAAGAAAATCAGATAGTTACCGTTCGACATGATCAGCGACTGGCGCAGGCTCTGCTCCAGGATCGGCGAGATCACCAGGCCGAGCACAAGCGGCGCCGGATCGAAGTCGAACTTGCGCAGCGCATAGCCGAGCACACCCATAATCAGCATGATCCAGACGTCGACGATCGAGTTGTTCGTTTCGTAGACACCGATGATGCAGAACATGATGATCAGCGGATAGAGATAGGCGTAAGGGATGCGCAGCACGGTCACGAACACGCTGACCAGCGGCAAGTTGAGCAGCAGCAACATGATGTTGCCGACATACATCGACGCGACGAAACCCCAGAACACATCCGGATGGTCGTTGACCAGCGTCGGGCCGACCGACACGCCGTGAATCATCAAAGCGCCGATCAACACGGCTGTGATGGGGCTGGTGGGGATGCCGAGCGCAAGCAGCGGCACGAAGGCGCCGGTTGAAGCAGCATTGTTGGCTGTTTCCGGCCCCGCGACGCCGGCGACGGCGCCCTTGCCGAATTCTTCGGGGTGCCTGGAGACGCGTTTTTCCAGCGCGTAGGACAGGAAGCTGGAAATGATATGCGCCGAGCCCGGAATGATGCCGATGATGAAACCGAGCAGGGTGCCTCGGGTGATCGGCATCGCCGCTTCGCCCCATTCCTTCTTGGTTGGCAACAAGTCGCGCAGCTTCGGCGTGATGATGTCCTTCACGGCATCGGCACTGGGCGTCGAGAGGATTTCGCCTAATCCGAAAAGACCGACCGCGACCGGAACGATGCCGATGCCGTCGCCCAATTCGGCGAGGTCAAAGCTGTAACGGAAGTGCCCGGTCATGTTGTCGATGCCGATCATGCCGAGCAGCAGGCCGAGGCAGGCCATCAGCAAGGTTCGGATCAACGACGATGACGACATGTAGGCCAGGAAAATCAGGCCGAGCACGAGCAGTGCAGTGTATTCGGGTGGCCCGAAGCGAATGGCGATCGTCGCCAGCGGCGGCGCCACCACCGTGAGCACCAGCACGCCGAAGGTCCCGCCGATCCACGAGCCGACGGCCGCAATGCAGAGTGCGGCACCGGCGCGGCCTTTTTTCGCCATGGCGTAGCCGTCGATGCAGGTCATCACCGACGATGCTTCGCCCGGGATGCGCATCAGGATCGATGTGGTCGAGCCGCCGTATTGCGAGCCGTAATAGATGCCAGCCAGCATGATGATGGCCTGCGTGGCGTTAAGGCCGAACGTCACCGGCAGCAGAATTGAAATACCCGCGAGCGGGCCGATGCCCGGCAGCACGCCGACCAGCGTGCCGACCAGGCAACCGAGAAACGCGTACCATGCGTTGGCCGGCAGCAGCGCGACGGAAAAGCCGAGATAAAGGCTGTGAAGGGTTTGTTCCACGAATTGTGCCTAGAAGCCGAATGGCCCGGTGTTGATCGGTGTTTTGAGCAGGTAGACGAAGAGAACATAGGTGGTCACCACCACGCCCAGACTGTAGACCGTGGCCGGCAGCAGCCGGCGCCGCTCGATGACGACAAGCAAGCCAAAGATCAGCAGCACGTCGGTGGTGAGGAAGCCGAGCCATTCAAATGCAGCGATTGCGAGTGCGGTGAGCGCCACGACAAGGCCGGCATGTTTGGCGTCGCTCCATGACAGCGTGGCGAAAACCTTGCTCTCTTTTGCGCGCAGCATCAGCACCAGACCGAAAAAAATGGTCAGGCCGGCAATAATCTTCGGCATGAACCCGGAGCCGGGCAGCGACAGGTTGCCCGTCGGCAGGTCCCCGCTGAGGGCAATCACCAGCACTCCGAAGCAGACGAAGAAAGCGCCTGCGACGTGGTCCGCACGCAAAGTCATTGAAAGGCCCATTGCAGTCGAGAACTTGGCATCTGGCAAAAGTCTGGAGCCCCGCAAAGCGGGGCGCCGGTGATGGCGAGTGTCATCCCTGCACGCGGCCGATCGCGATGATTGCGTCTTCCTGGCGCTTGGCGTCGGAGGCCCAGAACGTCGTGAATTCGGGCTGGTCCATATATGCCAATTCCTGGCCGAGATTGTCGAGCGTGTCGAGGAATTGCTTGCTGTGCGCGGCCTTGTTCAGCCCGTCGCGCAGCGTCGTGATGATCGGCGCCGGCGTGCCCTTCGGGGCGAAAATGCCGACCCAGAAATAATATTCGAGATCGTATCCCTGCTCCTTGAATGTTGGCACGTCGGGAAGTGATTTGGTGCGCTTGGCGCTCGATACCGCGAGCGCATTGACCTTGCCAGCACGAATATGCGGCAACGCAATCGACGTCGGCGACATGAAGAAATTGACGTTTCCACCCAACACGGCGGTCACGGCTGGGCCGCCGCCATTGGTCGGCAGATGCCGCATTTTCAGGTCGCCGGCGGCTTTTGCAAAAAGCACGGTTGGAATGTGAGAGGCGCCGTAGAGACCCGACGAGCTGTAGATCAGTTTGTCGGGATTGGCCTTGGCGTCGGCGACGAGATCCTTCACTGATTTGTACGGCAAGTCCTTGTTGGCAATCAGCACGATTGGATCGGCGACGATGCGCGCAAGCGGGATGAAATCGGCATTGGTGAATTTCGGCGCGCGCCCAAACAATTTGTCGACCGCGGCAAAGCCGGAAATCGAAACGATATGGGTGAGCAGCGTGTAGCCGTCAGGTTTGGCGGTCGCGACAAATTGCGCGCCCACGGCGCCGGCCGCACCCGCCTTGTTTTCCAGCACCACCGGCTGTTTGAAAACGGCTTCGAGCGCCGCGTCGAGCGGACGCGTAATGGTGTCGCTGACGCCGCCCGGCGGAAACGGGCTGACGACAGTGATAGTATGCGAAGGATAAGTGTCCTGTGCGTTTGCCCGGCCAGTGGCCAGCGTGGCGGCCGAAGCGGCAGTACCGACGACGAAACTGCGGCGATCCATTGTCCTTCCCCTCTGTTGTTGGTGCCGTTTAGACCAGCTTATTTTTCAACGATTCAGCAATTACCCCTGGACGCGGCCGATCAATTTCACTGCCTCATTCGAACGCTTGGCGTCTTCCGCCCAGAACTTCGCGAAACCGGTCGCATTGAGATACTCCGGCTCGAGTCCGGCATTGGTAATGGCGATCTTGAATAAATCGGAATTTCCGGCCTTGTCGATCACGCCGCTCAACGTGGCAACGATATTGGCGGGCGTGGCTTTCGGCGCGAAGATGCCGACCCACAAATAATATTCGACATCGTAACCAAGCTCTTTCAGCGTGGGGACGTCTGGCAGCGCTTTCGAGCGCTTGCCTCCGAACGATGCCAGCGCGCGCAACTTGCCGGCCTTGATATGCTGCAAGGTCGCGGAGACTGTCTGCGTGCTCATTTGCGCGTTGTTGCCGAGCAGGGCAGTCACCGCCGGGCCGCCGCCATTGGTCGGCAGGTGGCGAAGCTTCGGAATGCCGGTGGCCTTTTCGAGCAGCGCAACCGGCAGATGGGTCGCGCCATAAAGCCCGCCTGAACTGTAGATGATCGATTCCGGGCGCTTTTTCGCGTCGTCGATCAGATCCTTGAGGGTCTTGTATGGTTGCTGTTCGTTGACGACGACCACAACCGGGTCGGCGACCAGCCGCGCCAGGGGAATGAAATCGGTGCGCGTGGTTTTCGGTTGTCGCCCGAACAGCTTGTCGACTTCCTCGTATCCGGAAATCCCGTTGTTGTGCGACAGCAATGTGTAGCCATCCGGCTTGGCATTGGCGCCGACTTGCGCGCCAACCTGGCCGCCGGCGCCAGCCTTGGTTTCGACCACCACCGGCTGTTTAACGATCGGTTCGAGCGCCGATGCGAAAGGCCGTGTCACGATATCGTTGACGCCACCGGGCGGAAACGCATTGATGATCGTGATCGCGTGCGAAGGAAATGGCTCCTGCGCGAAAGCCGGCCCGGCGGCCGCAAGTGCGGTCGTGCCGATGATGAAGCTACGGCGATCCATTTAATCCCTCCAGAATTTCGCGAAGCGCGATCTCGCCGCGTCAGCCCTGAACGCGGCCGATTGCATGCACCGCCGCCTCGACTCGCTTGGCGTCTTCCTCCCAGAACTTCGCGAAAGCGGCGGAGTCGAGGTAGGCGACTTCGTCACCGATATTGTTGATGGCCGTCTTGAATTGATCGCCGGTCGCCGCCTGCTTGATGGCGTCGCCCAGCGTCTTGAGGATCGGCGCCGGCGTATTCTTCGGCGCAAATACACCGACCCACAGCGAGAACTCGACGTCGTAACCTTGCTCCTTCAGTGTCGGCACGTCCGGAAGCGATGCGGCACGTTTCGGGCTGAAGCAGGCGAGCGCACGCAATTTGCCGGCCTTGATCTGGCCGCTCGCCGCGGCGATCGACGACACCAGCACTTGCGAATTGTTGCCGAGGATCGCAGTCAAAGCCGGGCCGCCGCCATTGGTCGGCAAATGTTTCATCTTGATACCGGCCGCCTGCATGAACAGTGCGGTCGGCAGATGCAATGCGCCGTAGAGGCCCGACGAGCTGAAGGTCAGCTTGTCGGGATTGGCTTTGGCATCGGCGACAAGCTCTTTCACATTCTTGTACGGTTGCTGGTCGTTGACCAGCAGAACCATCGGGCCCGACGTCAGCCGCGCGATCGGGATGAAGTCTGCACGCGTGAATTTGGGCTGGCGGCCGAACAGCTTGTCGACTTCGGCAAAGCCCGAGATCGACACGATGTGGATGAGCATCGTGTAGCCATCGGGCTTGGCGCTGGCGGCGACCTGTCCGCCCAGCGCACCAGCCGCGCCGGCCTTGGTTTCGATGATGCAAGGCTGCTTGAGGATGGGTTCAAGAAGCGCGGCGAGGGGACGGCCGACCACGTCGGCAGCGCCACCGGGCGGAAACGGATTGATGAATGTGATGGCGTGCGACGGATAAGCGTCCTCGGCGAACGCGGGGCGGATGCCGAGAGCGGCGGCGGTGGCAGCGCTGCCAGCAACGAAAGTGCGTCTATCCACGTGAATCCTCCCTGGAAATGCTTGTTATTGCCGGGGTTTGGGCCGGCCTTGTTGTTGGATGGGATGCTATCGCCCGGCGTGGTGGGCAATCAAGCATCAATGATTGCCACCGCGCGCGTCCAGCCGGCCGAGCCGCCACGCACTTTCACCGGAAAACAGCTGACCGAGAAGCCTTTGGACGGCAGCGCCTCCAGATTGTGCAGCTTTTCGATGTGACAATAGCCGATATCGCGACCGGCACGGTGGCCTTCCCAGATCAGCGATGCGTCGCGCGTGTCCGCATATTTCTTCATCGTATGGATAAAGGGGGCATCCCAGCTCCAGCCATCCGTGCCGGTCACGCGCACGCCCCGTTCCAGCAGATAGAGCGTGGCCTCACGCCCCATGCCGCAACCTTTGGCGACATAGTCAGGACGGCCATAGGCGGTGCCGGCGCTGGTATTCACGACGACGATCTCCAGGGGCGAAAGCGTGTGGCCGATCCGCTTGAGTTCGGTCTCGACATCTTTGGCGGTCGCCACATAGCCGTCCGCGAAATGACGGAAATCGAGTTTCACTCCGGGATTGAAACACCAATCCAGCGGGACCTCGTCGATGGTCATCGCGCGCTTGCCGTGATCCATCGTCGAGGCGAAGTGATACGGCGCATCGAGATGCGTCGTGCAATGCGTCGACAGTCGAACCCATTCGAAGCCCCAGCCTTCGCCGTCCGGCAAATCATCTTTTTTCAATCCGGGAAAGAATTTGAGGATGTCGGGCGCTGTCGCCTGGTGATCGAGATACTCGATCTTCGGGCCGTAGCCGGGAGGATCGGCTGCAACGTCATTCTCGAGTGGTACGGAAATGTCGACGATCTTGCGCGGCATATTTTTTCCTTGTCATGCCCGGGCTTGCCACCCGCAAGTCGGGTATACCCGACTTGCGGCTACGTATTTAATTTGCGCAACTTGGGCAGGCCCGAGTTGCGTGTGCCATCCACGACTTTACTGTGTGCAGCATAATGAAGACGTGGATGCCCGGCACAAGGCCGGGCATGACGCAGTGAGGAGATAGAATCTATGCCTGCTTATTGGGTTGCGCGTTCCAAGATCAATGATCCGGTCGAATACAAGAAATACACGGACCTTGTGCCCGGCATCATTGCCAGGTTCGGCGGCAAGGTGCTCGCCCGTGGTGGACGTTTTCAGATCATGGAAGGACCCGACAAATTCCATCGTTTTATCGTGATCGAATTCCCGACTTTGGAGCAAGGCGTCGCCTGTTTCACATCGCCGGAATACGACAAGGCTGCGGCCTTCCGGCGCAGCGGTGCGGGCGAGGTCGAGACCATCATGGTTGAAGGCGTCTAGCCGTCCCACCCCGGCGGGCAGGCCACTGGCGTGGGCAGACCGATTGGGCTAAAAATCCCGCAAAACAGAAATAATTCGGGAGGGACAACATGTTGCGATACCTGAAATCCATAATGTTTTCCGGCGTGGTGGGCGCGGTCGCGCTCGCCGCCGTTTTGGCGATGCCGGCCACGGCGCAGGATAAGCAGCCAATCAAGATCGGCTTTGGCATTGCTGAAACCGGCCCGCTGGGGCCGAACGGCAAGTCGGCGCTGCTGTCGATGCAAATCTGGGTCGAAGAGACCAATGCCAAGGGCGGCCTGCTCGGACGGCCGGTGGAGCTGGTTCACTACGACGACCAGAGCAACCCCTCGACCGTCCCCGGCATCTACACCAAGCTGCTCGACGTCGACAAAGTCGATCTGATCGTCGGCGGCTACGGCACCAACATGTTGGCGCCGGCGATGCCTGTCGTCCTGCAGCGCAAGAAATTGTTCCTCGGGCTGTACGGCCTCGGCGTGAACACCGAATTCAAGTACGACCGCTACTTCGCCATGATCCCGTCGGGGCCGGAACCGAAGACCTCGTTCACCAAGGGCTTCTTCGACACCGCGATGGCGCAAAACCCGAAGCCGACGACGGTCGCGATCGTGGCCGCCGATGCGGAATTTTCCAAGAATGCTTCGGACGGCGCGCGTGAAAACGCCAAGAAGGCCGGCCTGAAGATCGTCTACGACAAGAGCTATCCGCCATCGACCACCGACTTCTCGCCGATTGTGCGCGCAATCCAGGCGACGAATGCGGATCTGGTCGTGATCTGCTCCTATCCGCTCGACTCGGTCGGCATGGTGCTGGCGGCCAACGAAGCCAAGCTCAACCCGAAGATGATCGGCGGTGCGATGGTTGGTCTGCAATCGACCGTGTTCAAGACCAAGCTCGGCCCTGCGCTCAACGGCTACATGAACTACGACTTCTGGTTGCCGGCAAAATCGCTGATGTTCGAGGGCACCGAAGCGTTCTTGAAGAAGTATCAGGAACGCGCGGCCAAGGTCGGCGTTGACCCGCTCGGATTCTATATGGCGCCGTTCAGCTACGCCTATCTAGACGTGCTGGGTAAGGCGATCACCGCTACCAAGAGCCTCGACGATGGCAAGCTCGCCGACTACCTGCGCAAGACGACATTCAAGACCATTGTCGGGGATGTCTCGTTCGGCAAAGGCGGCGAATGGGCAAAGTCGCGGGTCTTCCAGGCCCAATTCCGCGGCATCAAGGGCAACGGCGTCGACCAGTTCAAGACCACCGACACTTTGGCCATCATTACCCCGGCCGAATTCAAGTCGGGCAATGTGATCTACCCGTTCGAAAAGGCCCGGCAATAGGTCCGTCCCACTGCTCTGCCCACGCTTGTCGATTAAATGGCGCGGCCTGGTGGCCGCGCCGCTCGTTTTTGCGGTGCGAAAAACCCGGTCTTAGCCCCGATTCATAAGCCCATTGGCGAGTGGACCATTGCATCGCCCGCTGTCATTATCGGTTACCAAAAAAAACGAAGCCCATCGGGAGGAGACCACATGGTGCGTCAATTCAAATCTCGGACTTTGGCCGGCATCGCAGGGACCGTTGCCGCCGTTGCGGCCTGCGCAATGTTCGTTGCGACCGCCGCAGCCCAAAACAAGGAGCCGATCAAGATCGGCTTCAGCATGGCGCAGACCGGTCCGCTTGGACCGAACGGGCAGCAAGCGCTGCTCGGCATGAAGATCTGGGAAGAAGAGACCAACGCCAAGGGCGGTCTGCTCGGGCGTCCGGTCAAGCTGGTCTACTACGATGACCAGTCGAACCCGTCGACGGTACCGGGCATCTACACCAAGCTGCTCGACGTCGACAAAGTCGATCTCGTCGTTGGCGGATACGCGACCAACATGGTGGCGCCCGCCATGCCGGTGGTCATCCAGAAGAAGAAGACGTTCATCAGTCTGTTCGCGCTCGACGTGAACCACGAATTCAAATATCCGAAATACTTCTCCGTTCTGCCGACCGGACCGAAGACCAAGCCGTCCTTCACCGAAGGCCTCTTCCAGGTCGCGATGCAGCAGAATCCAAAGCCTACGACGGTCGCATTGACCTTCGAGGATGCGGAATTCTCTCAGAACGCATGCGAGGGCGCGCGTCAGAACGCCAAGACCTTCGGCGTCAAGATCGTCTACGACAAGAGCTTCCCGTTTAACTCGCCCGATCTCTCGCCGATCGTGCGCGCGCTGCAGGCCTCGAACGCTGACATCGTGGTGGTGTGCTCCTATCCGCTCAGTTCGGTCAACATGGTCCAGGCGATTAAAGAAGCAAACTACAAGCCGAAGCTGATCGGCGGCGCGATGGTCGGCCTGCAGGCCACCGTGTTCAAGAACAAGCTGGGGCCGAAGCTCAACGGTTTCGTGAACTACGAGACCTGGGTGCCGACCGAAAAATCGATGGCGCCGGCCGCGGACTTTTTCAAGAAGTACCAGGCGCAGGCCCCCGCCGCGAAGGTGGATCCGCTCGGCTATTATCTCGGCGGCTGGGGTTACGCCTACATCAACATGCTGGGCGAAGCGATTGCCGCGACCAAGAGCGTCAACGACGACAAGATTGCCGAGTGGCTGCGCAAGACCCCCCACAAGACCATTATGGGGAACTGGAGCTACGGCCCGGGCGGAGAGTGGACCAAGTCCGGCATGATGCAGGTGCAGTACCACGACATCAAGGAAGGCGCCGGGCTCGAGACCTGGAAGGGCATGTCCTACCAGACCGTGCTCACGCCGGCGGATGTGTCGACCGGCAAGGTCATCTATCCGTTTGAGAAGGTGAAGTGAGCTAACGCTCGCAACGTCATAGCCAATAAAAAGCGGCGCGGGAGAAATCCCGCGCCGTTTTGTTTGACCCGTCATCCTGAGGTGCGAGCGCAGCGAGCCTCGAAGGATGAACGGCCACAGAATCACAGGCCGTCGCCCTTCGAGGGCCGCCTTCGGCGGCCACCTCAGGGTGACGGCTACATCCCCAGATAAAACTGCCGGATCAGGTCGTTGTTGTTGAGTTCGTCGGCCGAACGGCCTTCGAAGGCGATCTTGCCGTGCACGATCACATAGCCGCGGTCGGCGATGCGAATGGCCTGCGTAAAGTTCTGTTCCGCCATCAGCACCGTGAGTTGATAGTGATCCTTGAGTTGTTTGATGGCGTCGATGGTGCGGGCAACCAAAAGGGGCGCGAGGCCGACCGAAGGCTCGTCGACCAGAAGGATACGCGGTGCGAGCATCAGCGCGCGCGCCAGCGCCAGCATCTGCTGTTCGCCACCGCTCATGCTGCCGGCGAGTTGGCGGCGCCGTTCGGCCAGCCGCGGAAACGCTTCGAACGCAAAATCGAGATTGGTCTTGATCTGCGCGCGCGCTTTTGGGCGGAAGGCGCCGAGCAGCAGATTTTCTTCCACCGTCAATTTCGGGAAGAGCCGGCGGCCTTCCGGCACCAGCGCAATGCCGAGGTCAACGATGTTCTCGGTGGTGCGGCCGACCAGATCATGCTTCACGCCGTCGATCTCGGCGACGATGCGCCCGCTCGTGGGCCGCACAATGCCCATGACGCATTTCATCAACGTGCTCTTGCCGTTCCCATTGGTGCCGAGCAAAGCGACTGTCTCGCCCGGTTTGACGTTGACCGAGACATCCTCGATCACCCGCACCGCTCCGTAGGCGGCGTTCACGTTCTCTATGGTGAGGCTACTGGCCAAGATAAGCCCTCACCACTTCAGGATCGCGCACCACGTCTTCCGGCTTGCCGTCGGCGATTTTCTTGCCTGAAACCAGCACAGCCAGCCGCTGCGAGAAGCTCATCACCGCGCTCATGATGTGCTCGATCAGGATGATGGTGATGCCGCGTTCATTCAGCTGTACCAGCAACGCCAGGATATCTTCGATTTCGGAGTGAGACAGGCCGGCCATGGATTCGTCGGCGATCAGCAACTTCGGTTCGGCCGCCATGGCGCGGGCCAGTTCGAGCTTGCGCATTTCGACCTGGGTGAGATCGCGCGGCATCTGCTTGGCCTTTTTCAGCAAGCCGACCATGTCGAGCAGCTCGTGGCAGCGCCCCTCAAGGTCGCTGTGCGCGTGCAGCATGCCTTCCCGCGCGCGCACGGTGTACAGGAGAGGGATACGCAAGTTGTCGGCGAGCGACATGCTGTGGAAAGGCCGCGGCAACTGGAAGCTGCGCGCGACTCCGCGGTGAGTGCGTTCGTGCGCGGCCAGGCCATCGATCGCCTGACCGTCGAAAACGACGCTGCCGCTCTCGTTCTGCAGCGTCCCGCAGATGCAATTGACGAGAGTGCTCTTGCCGGACCCGTTGGGTCCAATCAACCCGAGCCGCTCACCGCGCATGACCTCAAGTTCGATGCCGTCGAGCGCGATAAAGCCGCCGAACCGCTTGCTGATATTGTCGACATGCAGAAGCGCGGTCATGACCGTCTCCTGCGCAAGCGATCCTGCACCAGGCCGACCAGCCCGTTGGGCGCAATAATGACGAACGCAACCAACATCAGGCCGACGATCAAAAGATTGACGGCAGACGAGATCGTCACGGTGGCGTATTGCTGCGCTGAACCCAGCAGGATGGAGCCGACCAACGGTCCGATCCAGCTGGTGGTGCCCCCGATCATCGGCATCGCAATCGAGTTGACCGCATATTCAAGGCCGAACGCAGAGGCCGGCTGCAAATAGCCGATGTAGTAGGGGAACGGTGCCCCGGCCATGCCCATAAAGGCGCCGGACAGCGTCGTCGCGATCAGCTTGAGACGAAGCGTCGGCACGCCGCAGGCCTCGGCCGCCAGTTCGTCGTCGCGAATGGTGGCGAATCCGAAGCCGAGCTGCGAGCGCTCGATGATGCGCGCAGTGTTCAGCGCGATGACTGCCAGCAGCAGCATCAGCGCGAACAGGTATTCGATGTAGTTGATCTGGATGCCCGCGAATTCCAGATTGTCCGGACGAATGATGTAGGCGCCGCGTGAGCCACCGACGAAGTCCCAGTTGACCACCAAAGTCTGCAGCACCACGGCGAGCGCTAGCGTGGCAATGGCGAAGAACGAGCCGCGCAGCCGCAGCGTCAGATAGCCCATGCCGAAGCCGGCGATGCCGGACACGATGCCGCCGATGACAATGAGAACCGGTATTGGAAGCGGGAAGGCCCAATCGAGAAAATGGAACGTCATGCAGGTGGAGTCGGTAAAACAAAATTCAAACGTTTGCGGATCGAACTTGTGCAGCGCGACCGATGAATAGGCTCCCATGGCAAAAAAAGCGGCCGAACCGAAATTCACATAGCCGCAATAACCGCCGAGGATATTCCAGGCGGTCGCCAGCACGATGAATTGCAGGATCGTGTAGCAAGCGAAAAACAGATAATCGACCTGGAACCAGTGCGCGAATGCCATGAACAACGCGCCGATTGCAATTGCGATCAGGGAGAATTTTGTCGTGCTCATGGCCTTTACCGTCCCAAAAGGCCCGCGGGCCGGAAGGCCAACGTGAGCAGAAGGAAACCGAAGGCCACGGCGGGCGCCCATGAGGGGCCGTAGAACGTCGCCGTGATGCTTTCGACGACACCGAGCAAGAGCGCGGCAATCAACGTTCCAGGCATGCTGCCCAGTCCGCCGAGCACGCAGATGGCGAACACGCGGCCAATATATTCGCGCCCCACCGACGGCTCGACCGGCTGAATGATGATCAGCAGGGCACCGGCGACCGCGGCAGTTGCGATCGAGAGGCCGAAGGCGATGCGTTTGATGCGGATCGGATCGACCGCCATCAATTGCAGCGCCAATTGATCTTGCGACACCGCCATGATGGCGCGGCCGGTGAAGGTGCGGGTGATGATGAGCTGGATCACGCTGAAAAGCGCCAGCGCCACCAGGCACGGCACCAGCATGCGCAGCGGCAGATCGACAATTCCGATGTGGATGCTGGGCCCGATATAGGCAGCCTCGACGTAGCGGTAATCGACGCCGAACACCAAAATCAGCGTCACCTCGGTGACGAACAGCAGACCAAAGAAAAACGCCAATCCGCGCAGGGATTCCTGACCCCGGCGTTCGAACGACAGATAGTAGACCTGATAGACGAGCGTGCCGAGCACGTAGAAGAACGGCAGCATCAATATGCTGACGACGATAGGGTCGACACCGAAATTGATGTTGATGAAGTAAGCGAGATACGAGCCGAGAATGACGAAGGCTGGATGCGCGATGTTGACGATGTCGAGCATGCCGAACGAAATCGAGATGCCGGCGGTGACGGCAGCGTAGAATCCACCGAGCAGGAGCCCGGCGGCGATCGCGTTCAGTAACAAATCCCAGGAAATATCCATGCCGCTCTCAACCGGCGCGTACGCCCAATGTGCCGGTCTGATTTCCCCTCTTAAGCCCCGTTTCTTCTTGGCCCGATGCTCATCGACGAGTTCCGGACGTTGCGCCGCAGTTTGCAGGAAGGCCGCAGGCTTGGCTAGTCCGTCGATCCATCGGCCGAAGCCTGTTTTGCGCGACAAAATGAAACGCCCGCCGTGGGCAACTACCACGCGGCGGGCGCGTCAGTGTTCGCTCAATTATGCGGCGGCGGATTGCGGTCTGACGCCGGCCGGCAGAGTCATTGGCTTGTTGGCGCTGTCCTTGAACTCGACGGTCATAAAAACCATTTCGCGGTCGCCGAGATTTTCAAGATCGTGCACCTTGAACTCGTCTTTGCCGTAGCTTTCGTGCCGTGTTTCGCCCGGCTGGTAGGTATATTCCACGGTGGTGCCGTCATGCACGTGCTGGCGGGCGCGGCCACCCGAGACGGCAGTCCAGAAATAATCGAGCACGTGCCGATGGAAGCCGATGCGCTCGCCCGGGGCGAGGCGGATGATCCATACGCGCGTACGTTCATTCTCCGACAACAAGGTGGAGCCGACGCACGGGTTCGGATTCTTGCTCTCGCGTTCGAACTCGGCGGCAATATCGGCCGGCCACTGCGACATTCCCTTTTTCTCGGCCTGCTTCTCGCGCATGGTCAGGGCCATGTGAATTCCTCCAAAGCGGTTGGCGGTCATATATAGGATAAATGGGTAAACGGAAAGATCAGGGCTGAGCCATTGACCGGAGCTCGTGCAAAGCGCGCAATCATAGTGGGTGGCTCGATGAGCGGCCTGCTGAGCGGCCTTTTGCTACGGCGGGCCGGGTGGGCGGTAGATATTTACGAAAGGGTCGATAGCGAATTATCGGGCCGTGGTGCCGGGATCGTGGCGCAGGCTGAATTAATCGCGCGGCTGCGCGGGCTTGGTCTCGCCACCGACGCGCTGGGCGTCAACATTACAACCCGCAAGATTCTCGACGCGCAGGGCCGCCTGACACAGCAGATTGAATGCCCACAGGTGCTGACCGCGTGGGAACGCGTCTATCGCCTGCTGCGCGATGCCTTTCCGCCCGAGCGCTATCATCGCGGGCGCGGCCTCGCCAAATTCACCCAGGACGCGGATATCGTGCGGGCGCATTTTTCCGATGGCGAAATCATCGAGGCCGATCTGTTGGTGGGTGCTGACGGCATCCGCTCCACCGTGCGCCAGCAATGCCTTCCGGACGTTATGCCGCGCTATGCCGGCTATTCGGCCTGGCGCGCGCTGATCGCGGAATCCGATTTCCCGCCAGATGTTCATCACGAACTGTTCGAATACATGACGTTCGGTTTGCCGCCCGGCGAGCAGTTCCTCGGGTACCCCGTGGCAGGTCCTGACAACGATCTCCGTCCGGGCCATCGCCGCTACAACGTCGTCTGGTACCGGCCGGCCGACGAGGCGACCAAGCTGAAATGGCTGCTGACCGACGAGCACGGTGTGACGCATGCGATTTCAATTCCACCGCCGCTGATCCGCCGCGAGGCGATTGCGGAAATGCGCGCCGATGCCGAGCGGCTGGTCGCGCCGCAGTTTCGCCAGGTCGTGCGCCTGATCGAGGAACCGATCCTGCAGCCGATCTACGATCTGGAATCGCCGCGCATGGCCTTCGGCCGCGTGGCGGTTGCGGGCGATGCCGCCTTTGTTGCGCGCCCGCATGTTGCGGCAGGCGTTTCCAAGGCGGCGGATGACGCAGCGGCCCTGGCGGAAGCGTTGCAGCGCGAAGCTGACGTCGAGAGCGCGCTCAAGCGTTTCGAAGCGGCGCGGCTTCCGGAAAACCACCGCATCATTGAGCGCGCGCGGCACCTCGGTGCTTATTTGCAGGCTAGCCGCACCCAAGAAGAGCAGGCGCGCGCCGGACGGCACAGCGACGATGCGGCGGTGATCGCCGAGACGGCGGTGCTGGATTTCTTGTACGCGTGAGTTGCAATTTACCGGGTTACAGAAATTCACGTTCTTTGTTGAAAGGCGCGTCCATCGTGTAGCCATGCGCGGCGCGGTAGCCGTCATAACGGTACCCCTTGTATTCCAGCACAATGGATACAACGAACGCGATGAGCACCATGGCGACGATGAACTCCGCAAGACCCGGTACGTGATATTGCATCAGGCCGCTGGCAACCGCGCCGGCGGCAAAGAAATAGACGAAATAGCCCGCCGTTTTGTGATAGGCCTCGAACGTACGACGGCGCGTTGTCATGTTGTAATGGTCGCCGAACCAGGTCTTCGGATCGTTCGGATCGGCGGAGTAATAATTTTTCCCGCCGTGCTTGCCTCTGAGCCAGCCGCCCATGATCTGCAAACATCCGAGCGCGACGGTCGTCAGGCCGAACATCGAATGCAACGACCCGCTAAAGCCGCTGCTGACCGTCACGGCGACAATGGCTCCTGCGAGCGCCAGACTGATCGAAAATATCAGCCCGTATTTGTGGACGCTAAACCACCACCACTCGATATTCTTGATGCTGACTTTGCGGTGCAGGCCGGTCAGTGTCGGCTTCGGTTTACCGAAACGGATGGTGATGATGCAGATCGGAACCAGCACGAACCAGACTGTGACCATCAGGATGGCGTGATAATCCCAATGAACCGGGATGGTCATTCCCAGAAAATCAAAATGTACTTCCGTCGGAATGTGGGTTTGAATCCCGGTCACTACCGCCTCCGCCGTTTTATTTTCAAATGCGGCAGAGTGAATATTAGCATAAAAAGGCCTTTACCGAGCCTGCTAAAGATTTAGCGCTCACATCCCCAACAACTTCTTGGCGTTGCCGCCGGCCAGCGCGGCGCGGGTGCTGTCGTCGAAACTGGCGACAGAATTGATATGGCCGATCGGGTCATATTCCAGCATGTCGAACGGATAGTCGGTGCCCATGACGATGCGGTCGGCGCCGAACGTGTTCACCAGCGCTTCGAGCTGATGCGGCGTAAAAACGACCGTGTCGAAATAGACGTTCCGCCGCAGATAGGTCGTCGGCGGCTTCGGCAAATTGCCGTGCGCATCCGACCGGGCACCCCAGGCATGATCGATGCGGCCGGAATAGGCACCGAGGAAGCCGCCGCCGTGCACGGCCAGAACGCGAAGCTTCGGATGCCGTTCGAAAACGCCGTCGAAGAGCAGGTAGTGCAGCGCCACCGTGGTGTCGAGCGGATTGCCGATCACGTTGTTGAAGTAAAAACGCGCGAAACGCTGCGGCTGGGTGAAACCGGTCGGGTGGATCAGCACCAGTGCGTCGAGCTCTTCGGCTTTCTTCCAGAACGGCGCGAAAGCAGGATCGGATAGCTCCTTGCCGTTGACGTTGGTGAGAATCTCGACGCCCTTGAACTTGAGCTGTTTCATGCAACGCTCAAGCTCTTTCGCCGCCTCATTGCCGTCCTGCATCGGCACGCCGCCGAGCGCAACCAGCCGGTCGCTATGCTTGCCGACATATTCGGCAATGCCGTCGTTGAGGGCGCGGGCAGCCTGCACGCCGACATCGACCGGCAGGTAGTAATAGATTTGCGGCGGCGCTGGGCAGATGAGCTGCGTGTCGACGCCCATTTCGTCCATCACGCCAAAGCGTTCGTCCGTCGTGCTTATGCGCGTGCGGATGTCGGCGGCCTGCTTTGCCATCAGGGCCTGCGTCTCGGGCGTCGAGTTCTGAACCAGCGGATCGGTAGATTGCTTGAGATGCGGCGTCACGATCTCGGCGACGCGCGGCACCGCGACATGCGCGTGCATATCGACGGTGAGACTTTTCGGCCGCTCGTCGCGCCCGGGCTTGCCGTGCTTGCGCGCAGCGGTGTTCGCATATTTGTTCCAGATCTCAGCCATTTCGCATTGCCTCTGTTATGGCGTGGCACCCGGGTCCGGCCTTCGGCCGGCCCGAGTGTAAACCTTTGCCACGCATTGCCGCTTCATGTGTGGAAACGTCCTAGAACACCCCGAGGTGCTGGCGCAAATCGACGCCATCTTTTTCGAGCTTTGCTGGGGTCGAAATCACCGCCACGCGCCCGGTATTGAGGATGACGATGTCATCGGCGACGTCGAACACCAGCTTCGGATTCTGCTCAACCAGCACAATCGATAGCCCGCTTTCCTTCAGCTTGCGGATGGTGGCCATCACCTCGGCGACAATTTGCGGCGCCAGTCCTTCGGAGGGTTCGTCCATCAGCAGGACACGCGGATTGCCCATCAGAGCGCGGCCAATGGCAAGCATCTGCTGCTCGCCGCCGGACAAATGCGCGGCGATCTGGCTGCGGCGCTCGGACAGGCGCGGAAACATTCCGAACACGGTGTCGGCAGTCCAGGGCGCATGCTTGCTGCCGGGATCCGGCTTGCGGGCGGCGACCACCAGGTTTTCACGCACGGTCAGGCTCTTGAAAATGCGCCGGCCCTGCGGCACCAGCGCAACGCCACGCGCGGCAATCATTTCCGGCGACAGGCCGCTCACTTTTTCCCCGAACACTGTTACTTCGCCGTGGCGCGGTGGCAGCAGGCCCATGGTGACATTCATGCAGGTTGATTTGCCAGCGCCGTTGCGCCCGAGCAGGCCGAGCATGCGGGCCTCGCCGAGCTCGAACGACACGTTGCCAAGGACGTGGCTGTCGCCATAGAACGCGTCGATGTGGCTGAGGCTGAGCGCGCTAGTGGCCAAGATAGACCTCCCGCGTGCGGGGATCGGCGACGACTTCGCTACGGTTGCCTTCGACGATCACTTCGCCGAAATGCAGAAGCGTGATGCGCTCGGCGAATTCCAGCGCCACATCCATGTTGTGTTCGATCATCACAATCGTAACGTCACGCGGGATTGCCAGGAGTAATTTCTGCACGTCGCGACGCTCGTCAATCGACAGTCCGGCGAATGGCTCGTCGAGCAACAGCACTTTCGGATTCTGGGTCAGCGCCATTGCGATTTCGACGCGGCGGCGTTCCCCGTAGGAGGTCTGTGCCAAGGGGCGGTTTGCGATATGGCCGAGGCCGACGCGTTCCAACGCGGCCTGTGCGTGCTCGACGAAATGGCCCTGGCGTTTGAGATCGATCAGCGGGTTCCAGCGCGACGGTGACAGGCCGAGCAACGCCAGCGTCACATTGTGAAGGATGGTGTCGCGCGCAAACAGCGTGATGATCTGGTAGGTGCGTGCCATGCCGAGGTGGGGACGGCGGCGGCTCGGTACTTTCGTGATGTCCTGGCCGAACAGTTGAATTGAACCGGAATCCGGCGTCAGCTCTCCCGTAATCAGGTTGAACAAGCGTGGTCTTACCGGCGCCATTGGGACCGATGATCAATCGCCGCTCGCCAGGCTCGACATTAAGATCGACGCCGCGGGTCACATGCAGCCCGCCGAAGGATTTGGTCAGGGCGGAAACGGTCAAAGCGCTCATGGCTTGGCCTCCGCCCCGCCGGGCACGGCGCTGGTACCGCGCTTGCGCCACGCCAGTCGCCATAGCCGTGCGGTGCCGGGAACCAGACCTTCCGGCATCAAGATGACAATGGCGACGAAGATGGCGCCGAGCAGAAAATTCCAGCGCTCGATGAAGCCGCTCACCACGGTTTTCACCACCACGACCAGGGTCGCGCCGACGACCGGCCCGAGTAGTGTTCCGGCTCCGCCGGAAATGACCATCAGCAGCACCTCGGCCGAGGAGGTGAGGGCGAGAGTCTGCGGGCTGATGAATTGCGTGTAGTAGACGAACAGGATGGCTGACACGGAAGTCAGTAGACCCGAAAACAGGCACGCGTAAAAACGAATGGCCCAGACGTGATAGCCGAGGGCATTCATGCGGCGCGGTTGATCGCGCGTCCCCATCAACGCAGCGCCCATCGGCGAGCGCACGAACACCGCCATCGCGACCAGTGACAGCAGAAACGTGATGAATGTCGCATAGTAGAATGTATTGGCGTCGGCGAGCGAATAGCCGAACGGTTCCGGTCGTGTCTTCAGACTCAGGCCATTGTCGCCGCCAGTGAGGCTGATCCAGCGATAGGCGAGGCCCCAAAGGATCTCGCCCAGGGCAAGCGTGATCATGATGAAGCCGATCCCGGTCGAACGGAGCGACAGCGCGGCGAAGATCGCCATCGAAAGCAGGCTGACCACCAGCGCGATGAGGATCGCCGCAGGGTGGCCGAGACCAAGTTGCAGCATGTACCCGGTGACATACGCCGTCACGCCAAACAGGCCGGCATGGCCAAGCGAAACCAGCCCGGCGTATCCCACGAGCACGTTCAGTCCGAGCGCGAAGATCGCGTAGAAAAGAATCTGGCTGGCGACGTTGACGTAGTAGATGCCGGACATCCAGTACGGCAGCGTGGCAAGCGCGACAAATGCAATGCCAAGAGCGAGCAGCCGCGCGGTCATGGCACGTGCCTTCCGAACAGGCCCTGCGGCCGCAGCAGCAACACCAGCAACATCGGCAGGAAGAGAACGAAATAGGCAAGCTCGGGCAAAAGCGCCTGGCCGAAATTGTAGATGAAGCCGACGATGATGCTGCCGACGAAAGATCCGAGCAGGCTGCCGGTGCCGCCGAGGATCACCACGACCAGCGCCAGTGGCAGCATGTCCTGGTCGAGCCCGGGATAGACCGACAGGATCGGCCCGCCAATTATTCCCGCAAAGGCCGCCAGCCCGGCGCCGAGCGCGAATACGATGGTGAAAAGCTGCGACACGCGAATGCCGACCACACGTGCCATGTCAGGATCATCGACGCCGGCGCGGATCATGGCGCCGAGGCGCGTGCGTTCGAGCAGCAGCCAAAGCGCGACCGCAAATATGATGGCGATTACGATGATCGCGACGCGATAGGCCGGGAACACCAGCGCGCCGAAGCGCACAAAGCCCTCAAGTTCAGGCGGCGTCGGAACCGAGATCGGATCGCCGCCCCAGATCATGCAGGCAGAGGTCGGCGGCCATGAACGACAGACCGAGCGTCACCAGCACTTGCGCCAGCTGGTCGCCTGGCATGCGGCGCAGCAGCAGCCGTTCGGCCAGCGCCCCGAGCGCGGCCACCGTCAACGTCGCCAGCACGGCCGCGAGCCAGAAATTCAGCTGAAATCCGTGGATGCCCAGAACGAAGGTGACGCCGACATAGGCGCCGACCATGAAGAGAGAGCCGTGCGTCAGGTTCGGGATGCGCATCAGCCCGAAGATGAGGGAAAAGCCCGCCGACAGCAGGAACAGCAGCCCACCGAATGTGATGCTGTTGACCGCCAGCACCAGCCAAAAATTCATGGTCGCCGTCGTCCCGCGCTCACCGTGTCAAAAAATCGCGGGCGCCTGTGCGGCGCCCGCGTCATGTCATTCATCAGGATTTGAGTGGCGGGAAGTCACGCGAATAGACCGGCTGTTCGAGGAACTTCTTTTCGTCGTAGGTCCAGAACTGGCTCACGTTCGTGTAGGTCTTGATGGTCTTGTTGACGAGCTTGCCGCCAACCTTCTCGCATTTGCGGATGAAGAAGTTGCCGACCGCATTGCCGAGATGGTCGAACTTGACCGGCCCACGTGGCGTATCGGTGAGCGACACGGACCTCAGGACCTTCATGAATTCGGCCTTGTCGTCGCTCTTTCCGCCGGCTTTCTTCAGGGCTGCGTCGATCACCATGCAGTTGATGTAGAGGCCGGCCGCGTAGAAGCCGGGATCGAGATTGAAGTTCTTCTGCATGCCGGCGACGAAACGCTTGTTCGCTTCGGTCTGGGCAGTCGAGCGTGTAGGGACATGCAGCTGATGAGACCGATCGCCTCATCGCCATAGCTGCGCAGCAATGCATCGTCGCCGCCGGTCTGGCCCGTCACGACGGGGAACTTGAGGCCCGCGCTGGCATATTGCTTCATGAATTTCAGCGGATTACCGCCGGCGAAGCCCTGGCAGACACCATCGCAATCCGCGATCTGCGCGAGATACGGCGTGTAGTCGGGCGTGGCGAGCGGCGGCCACAGCTTCTTGAGGATCTTGCCGCCATTGTCTTCGAAGGTCTGCTGGAAACCGCCCATCTGCTCGTAGCCGAAGGCGAAATCCTCGGTGATGGTGATCATCCGCTTGAGCTTCATTTCCTTCGCGGCATAGTCCGCCATCGGATGCATTGCCTGCGACGAGCAGGTCGGGAGGCGCGCAGGAAATACGGATTCGGACGGCGTTGAGTCAGGTCCTCGGCGGCGGCGAGGCTCAGCAGAGGAGCCTTTGCTCTGCGCGATATAGTCGGTGATCGCCAGCAGCTCGAAGGCAGCGAGTGGTCCGACGATGGTGTCGACCTTGTCGCGCTCGACCAGTTCCTGTGCCTTCGTCTTGGCGCCGGCTGGACTGCCGCCGGTATCGGCGGAAACGAATTCCACTTTGCGGCCGGCGAAGCTTGTAATTCTTCTCCTTCAGATAAGTGATGACGCCTTGCTCCATCTGGATGCCGCCTTGCGCGAGCGGTCCGGTCTTGATGGTGAGCAGGCCGAGCTTGAATGGCGCGGCTTGCGCGATCGCCGGGGCCGGGAAATTGAAGGCCGCGGCTGCGACGCCGGCGGCCGTACCGGCCGTAAATTTACGACGGGTAATTTTGCGAGACATTCCGTTCCTCCCTTTACGCCCTTGCAGGGGCTCAATTTTGATAGGCCGTGATACCCGGCCTTGTTTGATGCGACGCGATGTCAATTCCGGGCCGCTCACCCACCACAGCGGCCCGACCGCTCCCATCATCGGCCAAGCCATTCCTCGATGTAAAGCCCGGTCGGGTGCGGCCACCCGGCGCGGCCCACCTGCTGAAATAGGCAAGCGAATGGCGCGATCATGAACGCGCGTGTCCGGCGCTAAATACCGAGATAGCTGGACTTGATCTCGTCATTGGCACGCAATTCCTCCGGCTTGGCGGAATAGACCACCTGGCCCTTGCTCATGACGTGCACGTAATCGACGAGCTTGAGCGCGAGATGCGCATTCTGCTCGACCAGCAGGATGGACAGGCCTTCTTTCTTGAGCGTGCCGATCGCCTCCCAGAGGCCCTGGATGATGATCGGCGCCAGGCCTTCGGACGGCTCGTCCATGATCAGGCAGTCGGGGTTCGTCATCAGCGCGCGGCCGATCGCCAGCATCTGCTGCTCGCCGCCGGACAATGTTTTGGCGCGCTGGGAGCGGCGCTCCTGCAGGCGCGGAAACAGCTTGTAGACGCGCTGCAAATTCCAGCCGTGCCGGTCCGGACTGCGCTCGGCCACCAGCAGGTTCTCTTCCACGCCGAGCGTCGGAAAGACCCGCCGGCCCTGCGGCACCAGCCCCATGCCGCCGCGCACGGTTTCGAACGATGCCTGATGTGTAATGTCGCCGCCCTTGAAGACGACCTTGCCGCGACGCGGCGGATTGAAGCCCACGATCGAATTCACCAGCGTGGTCTTGCCGACGCCGTTGCGGCCGAGCAGGCCAAGGATCTGGCCCTGCTCCAGTTGAAGCGACAGGCCCTGCAGGACGTAGGCGTCGCCGTAGTAGGTGTGAATGTCCTGGACTTCGAGAATCGCCATGGCGCTAGTCCGTCCCCAGATAGATTTCCTGCACCCGGGCGCTCGAATGAATTTGCTGCGGCGTGCCGGATTCCAGGATTTCGCCGAAATGCAGAACGGAAATCTTTGAGGCGACGTCGAACACCACATCCATGTCGTGCTCGATCAGAAGAATTGCGAGTTTCGGATCGAGCTTCATCAGGAACTCAGCCATTTCGGTGGATTCGCCCGACGACAGGCCGGCGGCCGGTTCATCAAGAAGAAGTATCTTCGGATCGCTGGCGAGCCCCAGCACGATCTCGAGCTGCCGCTGTTCGCCGTGCGACAGGTTGCGCACTTCCGTGTCCTTGCGGTCGAGGAAGTTCGCCTGTTCGAGCAGATGATGGGCCTTGTCGTAGACGTCCTTGTACGACGACAGGAAGCGCCACATCACGAATTTCGACGGCCGCAGCCCTTTGATCGCGAGCAAAACGTTGTCAAGAACAGTGAGTTTCGGAAACAGGCTGGTGACCTGGAACGTGCGCGCCATCCCGAGCGCGGTGCGCCGGTGACTCGGCCAGCGTCGTGACATCCTGCCCGAAGAGCAGAACTTGCCCGGAGGTCACCGGATAGATGCCGGTGATCAGATTGAACAACGTGGTCTTGCCGGCGCCGTTCGGTCCGATGATGGCCTGCCGGTCGCCCGGCATGATGCGCAGCGTGACTTCGCGCGTGGCCTGCAAGCCGCCGAAGCTCTTGCAGAGTCCCTTGAGTTCGAGTGCCGGGACCTGGCTTCCGTTTCTTTGGGTGTCGGTGCTCACATGCGCGTCCTCAGAATTCAATGAATTGCCGGGGCCCATTGCAGAGCCCCGGCATCCGTTCGCTCATTCGCAGAACTTGCAGGGCGGGAAGTCGCGGCTATAGACCGGCTGCTGCAAGAACTTATCCTTGCCGTAAGTCCAGAACTGGCTGACACGTCGGATAGGTCTTGATCACGGCATTCCAGAGTTCGTCCTTGTCGTAGCCGAACATCTTCGTCTTCGGTAACTTTCTTGATGTAGACGTTCTCGATCGGATTTCGCATGTCGTCGAGCTCAACGGGCCCGCGCGGCGCCTTGACCTTGATGCTCGACATGATCTTGATGAACTGCTCGGTGCCCGGCCACTTGCCGCCAGCGCCTTTTTATCGCCTCGTCAATCCATAGCGCGGTCGTGTAGTTGTTCTCCGAATAGTAAGACGGCACCTTGCCGTACTTCGCGCGGTACGCCTTGACGAAGGCTTCGTTCTCCGGCGTCTGAAGCGCGGCGCTATAATGCAGCGACGAAACGTCCCCGATGACTTCATCGCCCATGAAGGGCAGGACGAATTCGTCATAGCTCATGCCGCCGGCCACGATCGGCTTCTTGATGCCGGCGCTACGCAACTGCTTTGGGAATTGCAGCGCCATCGGTCCCACCATCATGGTGAAGATCATGTCGGCGTTGGTCTTGATGGTTGGGATGTAGGGCCCGAAATCCTTGGTGCCCAGGGGAGGCCAGATTTTCTGGATTACCTTGCCGCCGCAATCCTCGAAGGCCTTCTGGAAGCCCCCCGTCGATTCGTAGCCGAAGGCGTAATCGGCGGCGATAGTAACCGCCGTCTTGTATCCCTGTTCGCATGCCCATTGGCCGAGCGGATGGTTCGGCAGTGACGAGCTCCAGCTCGTGCGCAGGAAATACGGATATTTGTCGAGTTGCCGTTGGGTGAGATCGTCGGCTGATGGGACCGAAGAGATATAAATCGTTTTTTCCTGCGTGCTCACCGGTGCCATGGCATAGCCGGAGGAGGCGAGCAGGCCGCCGAGGAACATATGCACATGGTCCTGCAGCGATCGAGTTTCTTTGCCTTGGTAACGGCGGTGTCCGGCTTGCCTTGCTCGTCCTCGACGATGAATTTCACGTCCATGCCGCCGAGCTTGTTCGCCGTGCTCGTCGAGATAAAGCTCGAAACCATTCGGCCATGTCCTTGCCGATTTGGGCGAAAATACCGGTGAGCGGCGCAATGAAACCGATGCGCAACTCCTCCGCGCTCACTTGGGTGGTCAAACCGAGACCGAGGGCCAGGCAACTGGCCAGCAATAGTTTTTGCAGTCTGTTTGTCATTCGACGTTCCTCCCTTGTTGTCATGGCCTTCCTGTTACTGATCAGGAAGGCTTGGTCGCGAGTTTCTTGAGCTCTTCATCCTTGCCTGGAGATTTGAGCCGCTGCCCGAAGCGGGAGAGAATCCCCATCAGGCCCATCGGCAAATACAGGATCGTAAGAACGTAAACGCCGCCGAGCACGTACTGCCACCACGGCACCAGCGTGCTGAGATATTCGCGCAAGCCGAACACGATCGCGGTACCGATCGCTGCCCCCACCAGCGTACCCGAGCCGCCGAGCACGACCATGAGCAGCGAATCCACCGAGGTGGTGAGCACGACCGTCTCCGGGCTGACGTGCCCGTTGGTGTGCGCCCACAGCACGCCGGCCAGCCCGCCGAAAGCGCCCGCGATGACGAAAGCGATATATTTGTGCAGCCATGTGTTGTAGCCGAGGATCTGCATGCGCAATTCGCGCTCGCGAATGCCGGCGAGGCTTTGCCCGAAGGGCGAGCGCACCAGCACATACATCAGCGCCATCGACACCGCGAAGAACGCGAACACGAGATAGAAGAAGGTGACTTCGTTGCCGAGATCGAGGCCGAAATTCGGCCGGCCGTTGAGGTTGATGCCGTTGTCGCCGCCGGTGAGCGAATTCCAGCGATAGGCAAGTCCCCACACGCACTGGCCGAGCGCGAGCGTGATCATCAGGAAGTAGACGCCGCCGGCGCGGATGGCGAACAGTCCGAACAGCGCGGCGAGCGCCGCACCAAGCAACATGCCGAGGATGACCACGATCCAGAAATCCCAGCCGAGACCGAAGTGGACTTTGGTCGCGAGCACGGCGGTCAGGTAGGCACCCACGCCGAAATAGGCTGCTTGTCCCATCGACGAGAGGCCTGTGTAGCCGAGCAGGAGGTCGACGCTCATCGCCAGGATCGCGAAGGCCATGGCGCGCGTCGCCAGCAGGACGACGAACGAGCCGGAGTGCGGAACGATAAAGGCGAGCCCCGCAAGCACAGCGACAACAATCAGGATCTTGAGTTTCTGGTTTGCCATCGGTCGTGCTCAATCCCGTCCGAATAGGCCGGTCGGCTTGATCGCGAGGATCAGGACCATTGGCGCGTAAAGCGTGAAATAGGAAACTTCCGGGAAAAGCGCCTTGCCGAAATTATCGGCGAGGCCGACTGCGAGCGCGCCGATCGCCGCGCCGCCGAGTGAGCCCATGCCGCCGATGATCACGACCGCAAAGGCGAGCGGCAGCATCTCGAAGTCGAGACCTGGATAGATGCCGAGGAACGCGCCGCCGATGACTCCGCCGAGTGCGGCAAGAAAGGCGCCAAGCGCGAAGATGAACATCGAAATGCGGTTGGTATCGATGCCGACGCCGCGCGCCATCTGGGCATCGTCGACGGTCGCGCGCACGGCCGCGCCCATGCGGGTCTTTTCCATCACCAGCCACAGCAAGATGCCGAAGGCGAGCGCCATGCCGATCATGAACACGCGATAGAGCGGCAGATAGATGCCGCCCACGACAATGCTTTGCGTCAGCGCGGCCGGCGGATTGATGTCCATGTTATTGCCGCCCCAGATGTCGAGCGCGCCCTGCTGGAACAGGAAGGCGAAGCCGACGGTGAGCAACACCTGGCGCAGCACGTCGGTCTCGACCGGCACGATCGATACGCGATTGAGGATGAAGAAGAATGCAACGGCGACCAGCGCAGCAACGGCGATAAATGAGCTCCAGGCGGGCCCGATAAATTGGCCGTGGACCGCCGCCAATGCAGCGAGTACGCCCAGACACGTTCCGATCACGGCGTTACGGAAAATTTCGAAGCCCTGCGATCGCAGGAACAGGCGCTCCATCAGCAGGCCAAGAAGCGCAACCGTGAACGCGGCAACCGGCAGCGACAGTGCCCACGAGCCGGTCGCTTGAATGACCGACAGCGCGATGTAGCCGCCCAACAGAAAGTAGGAGCCATGCGACAGGTTGACGATGCGCATGACTCCGAAAATCAGCGACAGCCCACTGCCCACTAGAAACAACAGCGCGCCATACGACACGCCGTTAAACGCCTGGACCAGCCAGAATTGCGTACCCATTTCCCCCCTGATCCTTCTGTTACGTCGAAGGTTGCGTGAACCTTACCTTAGGTTCAATGGGAATGAACACCCCAAATGGCCGCAGCCCGGTCATTTGTAAGGTTGCGCTGGTCGACATCCGCAGTCCCTGCGCGACTAGCGTTTACCTGCTCGCTTTTTCGGCGGAATGATCGGCAGCAGCAGATAAGGCGCCTTGCCGCGTCCAAAATGCAGGCTCGTTGTGCCGTTAAAAATGGCGGGCGGGCGATCACGCGGGTCGTCGTGCAGGAAAGGGCCGCATCCTTTCAGCTCATTCTTAAAGTTCGACAGCTTGCCGCCGCTCGCCCCGCCGTATTCGTAATCTTTGCCGCGGATCGAGAGCCCGACGCGATAGCCGGCTGGCACCACGATCGAACTCGGCCAGATCTCGATGTCGAGTTCAACCGTCTCGCCCTTCTTGAGTGGCTGCTTCTGGTCGTGGGTGTGATAGGGGCGGTAGGCCTTTGACAACTTCTTGTCGAGCTTGCGGTGCGATGCGCGCAGCCATCCTTGCGCGATCGGCGTGTGCGGATCGATCGCGCCCTGGAATACGATCTCCTTGAGATCGCCGGTGAAGACCCGCAACACGATGAAGAAGTCGGCATCGGCAGTCGACGATGATGCGAACAATTTCAGCGCCGACGGTCCGGTAATTTCGGTTTCCTGCGCGAGCGGCGGCGTGAGGAACGTGAGACCGTCGCCCATCGATGCGAACTTGAGTTGCGCCACGCCGGACGGTTTTTTGGTCGTCAGCGTCATTGCGGCGGGATCGAGATAGAACTTGGTCCATCGCGTGCGCTTGAGCGGCCACTCGTTCTCGGCGCGCGGCACGAACTTGTCGATGTGCCGCACCTGCAACAGCACTTTGGGCTGCTTGGCCCAGCCGGCTTTCTTGCCGTGCAGGAAATGGTCGAAGAAGCGCAACTGCTGCTCGCGGCCGTAATCGGTATAGAAGTGCGTCCAGTGCTCGATCCCGTGCGCTTCCAGCCATTTGTGCTTGGACGCGGCGCGTCCGAAGCCCTCGAAATTCCCGCGTGGATGCAGGCCTTGTCCGCCCCAATTGGCGGCCGAAAACAGCGGCGTGACGACCTTGTCCCATCTCGGCGAACGCGCCTTGTGGTAGTCGTCGTCCATCGGGTGTGCCGCAATCTCGGCGCCGAAGTCGGCGCGGTTTCTCGCGAGTTCGGCGTCCGCCAACGTTTCCGGTCCGCACACAAGGTCGCCGTGCACGCGGCTGCGCTTGCCCTTTTCGCCGGCGCCGTATTGCACGGTCTTGACCTGCATGTCGTACCAGTTCTCCCAGAACGTCGAGAGAATGCCGCCATGATGCGTCATGTCGCGGTACCAGTCGGCGGCGCCTTCCCAGATGCAGATCGCGGCGAGGTGCGGCGGTTGCATCGAGGCGACATGCCATTGGTTGATGCCGTAATAGGAAATTCCGTTGAGGCCGACTTTGCCGTTCGACCAGGGCTGTACGCCTGCCCATTCGATGCTGTTGTAGAAATCCTTGGTTTCGCGCGGCGAGAAATGATCGATGAAGCCTGGCGAGCATCCGGCGCCGCGTGAATCGACGCGCACGCAAACGTAATCGTGCGGCACCCATTTTTCCGGGTCGACGACTTCCCAGCTCTGGTAAAGGTTGCTCGATCCCGCGGTCACGTCGGGATGCTTCTCCGTCATGCGCTGCCATGCGCTCGGATACCCGTCCTGGAACGCGAGACTCTTGGCGTATGGCCCGTAGCTGAGGATGACGGGATATTGTCCGTCTTTCACCGGGCGAAAGACGTCGGCGCGCAGCACCAGACCATCGTCCATGCTGATCGGCACATCCCAATCGATCCGCATGCCGTCGCGGATCTCCGTCCGCTGCTGCAATGACGCCATCACGCTCTCCCGCACTATTCGTCATGGCCGGGCTTGTCCCGGCCATCCACGTTTTTTCGATTTAGAGGCTACAAAGACGTGGATGCCCGGCACAAGGCCGGGCATGACGAAAAACCATCGGGCTACTTCCTGCGCCGCTTCACCTTGGCCATCTTTTCCAGCACGGCGCAGACGGCGGCGGTATCTTTGGCGCCCAGCCCGGTTTTCATCGCCTTGATGTAGACGCCCTTGGTGGCATTGAAGATCGGCGTCGGCACGTGGATCTTGCGCGCGTAGTCGCCGATCACCTGCATGTCTTTATCCCATACCGAGATCTTCATGGTGACGTCGTCGTAGCGGCCCTTCGCCATCATCGGCGCGCGCAATTCGAACACGCGTGAATTGCCGGCGCCTGCGGTGATGAGATCGACGATCATGCGCGGGTCGAGGCCAGCCTTCATGCCGAGCACCATGGCTTCGGCCGACGCGACGTTGTTGATTGCAACCAGAAGGTTGGCGACATATTTCATCCGGCTGCCATTGCCGAATGCCCCAACATTAAAGACGTGCCGGCCGAAGGCCGTCAGGATCTTGCGCAGCCGCGCAATGATCTTCTTGTCGCCGCTGGCATAGAAGACAAGGTCTCGGTTCTTGGCCTGTGCACCGGTGCCGCTGACCGGGCAATCGATCATCACATGTCCGGCCTTTTGCAGGACCCGCGCAGCTTTTTCCTTATCTGAAATCGCAAAGGTGCTCATTTCCACCAGCACTTTGCTCTTGAGCTTTGCGGCAGCGATCTTGCCGACGGTGTCCATCAGCGCCTGCGGTTTGGGCAAGCTCGTCAGAATGGTAGGCACGGCGGCTGCGACTTCGGCGGCATTCTGCACGACCTCGACACCCGCGCGCTTGGCTTCGCGACGCCGCGCCGGGTTGGTGTCGTAGCCGACCACGTGCCAGCCGGCCGCTGCCAGGTTCTTGGCGAACGCGCCGCCCATGATGCCGAGGCCGATCACGCCGACCGTGCCCTTGCTTCGTCTCACAGCCATTCACCGTCTCCCCGATGCGGAATCGCATCATCCTTGTCCCGCCCCGTCTTATGCGTTGAGTGCTGGACTGTCGAGTGGGCCCGCGCGGGCGAGGCCGCTTTCAAGAGCCGCCGTGATCGCCTATCGTCTGTCGCAAAAGGATCAAGGGAGGACGTATGCGAATTGGTATTGCAGGTCTCGGCGTCATGGGCGCGGCGGTTGCGGCGCGGCTTATGGAAGTCGGCCATGAAGTCACGGTGTGGAATCGCACGCCCGGAAAAACCAAGGCGCTGGCGGACGCAGGCGCCAAGGTGGCGTCGACCCCCGCGGAACTTGCCAGCGCGGTTGAAGCAACGATCACCATGCTCACCGACGCTGCCGCGATCGATGCGGTCTACAACGGACCGAACGGTCTTTTGTCCGGCGATGTGAAAGGCAAGCTGCTCATCGAGATGAGCACGGTGCCACCGAAGGTGCCGCTTGCGCTTGCGCCCAAAGTGCGCGCCAAGGGCGCGGCGATGGTCGAGTGCCCGGTCGGAGGTTCGACTGCACCGGCACGTCAGGGAAAGTTGCTCGGCCTGATGGGCGCGGAGCCTGCCGACGCCGAGCGCGCCAAGCCGATCCTCAATCAACTCTGCCGGCGGCTCGAGCATTGCGGACCGGTCGGCACCGGCGCATCGATGAAGCTCGCAATCAACCTGCCGCTGATGGTGGCATGGCAAGCTTATGGCGAAGCCTTCGCCATCGCGCGCGATGTCGGCTGGGAGCCGAAGCGCCTGCTCGATCTGTTCGTCGACACCAATGGCGCCAATCCGGCGCTGAAAAACCGCGCCGATATGATTGTCACAATGTTCGAAGGCCGCGATCCCGGCCCAACCACGTTCAGCATCGCCAACGGCGTGAAGGATCTGCGCACAATGGTCGAAACCGGCGAATCTAATGGTGCCGAGATGCTCGTCACCAAGGCTGCGTTGTCGGGCTTCGAGGACGCGACCAAACACGGCTTCGGCGGCGGCGATGGCTCGCGCATGTCGGTCTATTGGGCGAGCCGAAAGAAATAGACCAATAAAAGGGAGTACACGAATGTCCGTAACACTTGCGCAAGCATCCAGCATTGTCGATGTGGCGCTAAAGAAGGCGCGGGAACTTAAGCAAATGCCGCAGACCGTGGTGGTGCTCGACACCGGCGGCCATCTCGTTTGCGCCAAGCGCGAAGACGGCTCGGGAATTATCCGATTCGAGGTTGCCGTCGGCAAAGCCTATGGCGCGCTCGGCATGGGGTGGGGCTCGCGTACCATGATGGAGCGCGCGGCGCAGAATCCGAATTTTCTCACCGCCATTGCGGCGGCGAGCGGCGGACGGCTGGTGCCCAATCCGGGCGGCGTATTGATCCGTGATGCCGGAAACCAGATTATCGGCGCGCTCGGCATTTCCGGCGACACCGCCGACAATGACGAGATCATCGCGGTCGCCGGCATTGAAGCGGCGGGACTGAAAGCCGATCCGGGCGGAGCGAAGAAGTAATCAACACACGTCATGGCCGGACTTGTTCCGGCCATCTCGCTTAGTCGGGCACAGCCGTGCGCCCCTAAGCGGGATGCCCGGGTCAAGCCCGGGCATGACAGCAACGTAAGGAGGCGACGATGAAACTTTTTTCGTTCTGGCGTTCGCTGGCGACCTATCGGGTGCGCATTGCACTCAATCTCAAGGGCCTCACGCCCGAGATCGTTGAGGTCAACCTCATGAAGGGCGACCAGCGCGACGCCAAATTCCGCGCGGTCAATCCGATGATGGCGATCCCGGCGCTGGTCGATGGCGAGGGCCCCGCGCTGTTCGAGTCGCTGGCGATCATCGAATATCTCGACGAGACGCATCCCAATCCGCCGCTGCTGCCGCGTGATGCGCGTGCGCGCGCCCGCGTGCGCGGCCTGGCGCAGATCGTGGCGGCCGACTCGCATCCGTTGATCGTGCCGCGCGTGCGCGAATATCTCAGCGCTGAATTCAAGGTCGATGAAGCGGGCGTGATGAAGTGGGCCCAGCACTGGCACAAGGCGGCTTTGACCGCATTGGAGCAGCATCTCGCCACCGAAAAGGACACCGGCACTTATTGCCAGGGCGAGCAGATCACCATCGCCGACATCTGCGTGGCCAGCCAGGTTGCCGGCGCGAATTTCTTCAAGGTCGACCTCGCGCCCTATCCGACCGTTGCCCGCATCGCCGCGACCTGCGCCAAGAACGATGCTTTCGCGCGCGCCCATCCGCTCAAGCAGCCGGGCGCACCGGCGGCGTAGTCCCACCTTGTCATGCCCGGCCTTGTGCCGGGCATCCCCATAAGGGACGCAGTGCCTTCCTAAGCGAGATGGCCGGGCATCAGGGCGTTCACGCCCGTCTTCTAGACGGGCTATGCCCGGCCATGACAATGTGTGAGCACGGATACAATGCTGAACACTGCAATTGTCGGCCTCGGCTGGTGGGGCAAAACGCTGGTGAAGGCGGCGCACGACTTCGGTGCGCCACTGCGTTTCGTGCGTGGGGTGACGCTTGAGCCCGACACCGTGCGCGATTTTGCCGCCGAGCGGAACATCGCCATCGGCACTTCGTTTGAGGACGTACTGGCCGACAAGTCGATCCAGGCCGTCGTGCTGGCGACACCGCACACCAAGCATCGCGCGCAGGTGGAAGCGATCGCTGCTGCGGGCAAGCATCTTTATTGCGAAAAGCCGTTCGCGCTGAGCAAGGCCGATGCGCAGGCCGCGCTCGATGCCTGCAAGCGCGCCGGCATCGTCATTGCCGTCGGCCACCATTTCCGGCTGATGCCGTCGATGCGCGTTTTGGCTGAGCTGAAGGAGGCCGGTGTCTTCGGCACGATCATGCATGCGGAAGGCAATTACAGCCACGACTGGCTGGCGAATTATCCGGCCGACAGCTGGCGTATGCGGGCGGAAGAAAGCCGCGCCGGCGGGATGACCGGCATGGGCATCCACGTGCTCGATTGTTTCCGCGACATGGTCGGGCCGATGAAACGCATCAGCGCGCTGTCGAAAGCGCGCGCGCTCAAGCTGCCGACCGGCGACACGACGTCGGCGCTGATCGAGTTCGAGAACGGCGCCACCGGCACGCTTGTCACCACCATGAAGACGCCGTTCGCCTGGCGCATCGCGATCTTCGGCGAGAACTGCTGGGCCGAAAGCGTCAGCGAGACGCGCGCCATCGTTCGTCGCGCCGGAAAAGACCCCGAGGTCATCGATCGCCCGGCCGACAATCATCTTGGCCGCAATCTCGATTATTTCGCCAAGGCCGCGATGGGGCAGGGCACATTCCCGATTCCGCCGGCCGGCATTTTGCAAACGGCTTCGGCGCTGGAGGCGGTGTTCAAGTCTGTCGACACGAACGGTGCGTGGATGCGAGTATGACGACACATGACAGAGTCAAAGAAGAACTATTTCACAGACGGGGACGCTTACGAACGCATGATGGGCGTCTGGAGCCGTCTCGTCGGCAAAGAGTTTCTCGAATGGCTCGCGTTACCGCCGGGACTACGCTGCATTGATGTCGGCTGCGGCAATGGTGCATTTACCGAACTGCTGGTCGATCGCTGCAAGCCTTCCGAGGTACAAGGCATCGACCCCTCGCCCGAACAAATCGCCTTCGCCCGCGAGCGGCATACCGCGAAAGTTGCGGAATTTCGCGTCGGCGATGCGATGGCGTTGCCTTTCCCTGACGATCGCTTTGACGCGGCGATCATGGCGCTCGTCATTTTCTTTGTGCCCGATCCGGCAAAGGGTGTTTCCGAAATGGCGAGGGTGGTGCGCCCCGGCGGAACGGTCGCGGCCTACGCCTGGGATTTGCCGGGCGGCGGGTTGCCAATGGAACCGATCCTTTCCGAAGTTCGCGCAATCGGGCGCACGGCGCTGGGGCCGCCCGTACCCGAAATATCGCGTGTCGATGCCCTACGCGCAGCCTGGGAGGACGCCGGTCTCGATTCGATCGAGATCCGGAAGATCACAGTGCAGAGGACGTTTGCCAATATCGACGACTTTTGGACGACGAGTACGCTGGCCGGAACCATCCGCACAACGGTCGCGGCGTTGACCGAGAAGGAAGTTGCACACGTGAAGGACAGGCTGCGTGCGATTCTGCCCGCGGATGCGTCGGGTCGCGTTACCCAGATTTCATTCGCCAATGCAGTGAAGGGCCGCGTACCGGCGTAACTCAGGCGCGCAGCTTGCCGCGAGCCGGGCCCGCGATCGCTTCGTCCCACACATCGTGAATATGAGTGACTTCGGCTTCGAAGCGTTGCAGGAACATGCGTGCTTGTGTCGATAGCGTGCGCCGTGTCGGCTGAATCACCACGAATTCGGCGTGCAGCTCGGGGCTCACGATCGGATTGACCACCAGTTCGTCACGACCAATGTCATTGACCGATATCACGCTCGGCAAAATCGTCACGTAGTCTGAGCGGGCGACAAATTCGAGCGTGGCGATCATCGCGTCCATCTCAAGCAAAGCCGCGACTTCAACCCCGTGCGTCTGGAAATATGTTTCGAGATTGCGCCGCCGCGTATTGTCCGGCCCCGGCACCACGAATTTCAGCGGCCTGCAGTCGGCGAGCCGGATCGGTGACAGCGGCACAAGTCCGCGGCGCGGACCGGAGATCAGCATTTCGCGGTCGCGCACCAACAGCCGCGATCGCAAGCCGACAGTGCCTTCGTAAGCCGGAACCACCGCGAAATCGAGTTCGTCGTCGAGCACCATCTCGGTGAGCATGCCGCTGTAGCCCTCGACGATATGCAGGCGCACTTCGGGGCAACGCGGGACGAAATCATCCAGCACCGGAGCGAGCACGGCGCGGGTAAAGGTCGGCATCAGGCCGATGCGCAGTTCGCCGGTCACTTCGCCGGCGAGCGAGCGCGCTTCCTCGGCAGCATGCTCAAGCGTGCCGACGGCTTCCACGCAGCGCTTGTAGTAGCGCAGGCCGGCGGGCGTCGGCGTTATCCCGCCGGTGGTTCGTTCGAACAGCTTGACCTTGAGCGTGCGTTCGACGGCCGCCACATGCTGGGAAATGCCTGATTGCGTGGCGTTTTCCCGTTGCGCTGCGCGGGTAAAAGAGCCTTCTTCGCAGACCGCAATAACGGCGCGGATTTGCCGCAGCGGGATATTGGCCATGAGACCCCCAAAACGCGCCGCATTAGAAAATCTAATGCTCCAGCCCAGAATATATTATTTCTTCTTTCGCTGCCAACAGGCTTAGAGTTCCGGCAAATCAGCAACGGGCGCGTGCAGGCGCCGGGCGGGAGGGATGGCTATGGGTGCGAATTTCGGCATTGCCGGTATGGATTGGCAGCAGCGGGTCAACTGGGACCGGCTGCGCGAATACCGTATCGAGCGTGCGCGCAAGATGATGAAGAAGCACGGCCTCGGCGCCGTGCTCTGCATGTACGACGAGAACGTGCGCTACATCACCGGCACGCTGACGCCGGGATGGAACCGGCTCAAGCCGGGTCTGCGTTACGCGATGTTGTGTGGCGACGGCCGTCCGGTTCTGTTCGAACAGGGCGACATCGGTTTCCAGATCGAACGCCATAGCCCGTGGATTCCGAAAGAGAACGTGCGTCACTCGTTCGCGTGGATCAAAGGCGCGGCGGGCCCGGCCTCCACGCAGCAGGTCAACAAATTCGTCAAGGCGGTGATCCAGGCGATGAAGGACAACGGCGTCGCCGGCCAGAAGCTCGGCGTCGACTTCATCGACATCAACATGATCAACGTCTTCAAGGAGAACAACATCAACTGGGTCGACGGCATGACCCCGATGATGGAAGCGCGCGCCGTCAAAAGCCCCGACGAGCAGGAATGCTTCCGCATCGTCGGCGCGATCGGCGACGCCACGCATTGGGAGTGCATGAAGTTCCTGCGCCCCGGCATCACCGAGAACCAGGTGACCGCGCATCTGATGGAATATCTCTACAACATCCCCGGCATGGAAGACGTTGAGGACGTGATCGTCTCGTCCGGGCCGAACACCTGGCCGAACTGGCGCAACTTCTCCGACCGCATCATTCAGCCCGGCGACATCGTGTTCATGGATTTGGCGGCGCTGACGTGGAACGGCTACAAGTCCTGCTATTACCGGACGTACTGCGTCGGCAAGGAGCCCTCGAAAGAGCAGAAGGACACTTACGCGACTGCACTTGAGTGGCTCTATGATTCGATCGGCGCGGTGAAAGTCGGCGCTACCACGCGCGACATCGCGATGAAGTGGCCGTCGGCCATGGAAACATGGGGCTACGAGGACGAGGACCAGGCCGCCGCCAATCTGTGGGGCCATGGTCTGGGTCTTGCGCAATATGACCCGCCGGTGATCTCGCGCATCTGGTCGCTCGACCATCCGATCGACATCCAGGAGGGCATGACCTTTGCCCTCGAAACCCAGCACGGCAAGCGTTTCCGCTACGGCGTTCGCATCGAGGAAATGCTGATCGTGAAAAAGAACGAGATCGAGATCGTTTCGAACTTCCCTGTGAAGCAGATCACAGTCGTCGATCCGCTGCCGGGTTATGGGGATCATGTGAAATGAATTCGGCCGCTTGGCCGAAATCATCCCCGGGCGAGCGGAACGCGAGCCCCGGGGATCTCGAGCCACAAACTGTGCTCTCCTAAGCGAGATGGCCGGGACAAGCCCGGCCATGACATTAAAGAAGCGCAAGGCGATCCAAGGCAATAATGACCGCTTTCATTCTTCAACTTGACGATCCTTTTGCCGCCGATCCCGAACGGGTCGGCCCGAAAGCAGCGAATCTTGCCGGGTTGACGCAGGCCGGCCTGCCGACGCCCGGCGGCTTTGCGCTGACGGCGGACGCTTACCGCCAGCAACTTCGTCACCTCGGCATCGAGGACTTGCTGCGCCAATACAACGAAGGCGATGTGCCGACCACGCGTCGCATCTCGATCCAGGTCAGGCTCGCTCTCTACGAAAAGCCGATCGCACCGGAAATTCTCGAGCCCTTGCTTGCGGCCTGGCGTAAGCAGCGCGAGACCGCGCCGCTCGGCGTCGTGCGCTCTTCGGCGCTGATCGAGGATCGCAAGGGCGCCAACTTTGCCGGGCAGTTCGAAAGCTTCCTCGGCCTGTCCGACGAAACCGAATTTCTCACCGCCGTGCGCGCCTGCTGGGCGGCTTTGTGGACGTCGCACGCGCGCCGCTACATGGACAATCACGGGCTCTCGCCGGCCGATACGGCGATGGGTGTGCTCATTCAGCCGCTTGTTTCGGCAAGCGCCTCCGGTGGCGGCTTGAGCGAAACGGCCGAGGGCCACATGCTGATCTCGGCCACCTGGGGCCTCGGTTCTGCGATTGCGCAGGGTGAGGTGGTGCCCGATCGCATCGTGCTGAGCAAATCCGGCTTCCTGCGCACGGTCGACGCCGGCCGCAAGGCGCATCGCGACACCTGCGCGCACGGCGTCTCGGCGCCGGAACTCGTGCCCAAGGACATGGTGAGCGAGCCTTGCCTGACAGCAGGACAGGCGGTGACGCTCGGCCGTCTCTTGCGCAAATGCGAGCAGCTCGCCGGGCGGGCCGGTCGAAATCGAATGGGCCATGGACGCCGAGCGGCTTCAAGCTTCTGCAATCGCGGCCGCTCCATATGGAGCCGGCGATCGTGCCGGACGAAATCTGGCTGCGGCATCCGGGCCTCAACGGCCACCCCGCCGGCATCGGCTGGGGATCGGGGAGGGCGGTGGTGGTGAACTGCGAATGCGAATTGTCGCGCGTGGCACCCGGCGACATCCTGATCACGAAAGTCGCAGGGCCGGCGCTCAGCCACATCCTGCAACGGGTCTCCGGCGTGGTCGCCGAGCTTGGCGGCTCCACGTCGCATCTGGCTTCGCTCGCGCGCGAGCGCGGCATTCCGATGGTGCTCGGCGTGCTCGACGCCACCCGTAAAATTCCCGACGGCGTGCAATGCGCGGTCGATGGCGTGGCCGGTATCGTGCGGTGGCAGCGGTGAGCGGCAAAACGCGCGTCTTTGTCAGCCAGCCGATCGCACCGAGCGCGCTTGAGCGGCTGCGCGCGATTGCGAGCGTCAAGATCAACCCCGACTCGAGCAAGATCATCGCCAAGCCGAAGCTGATCGCGGCGGTGAAGAAATGCGACATTCTGTTCTCGCTGCTGCATGACCGCATCGACCGGGCGGTGCTTGCGGCCAATCCGAAATTGCGCGCGGTGTGCTCGATGTCGATTACGCCTGACAATATCGATGTGGCGGAAGCGACCAAACGCGGCATCCCGGTCACCGTTGTGCCGCCGATTGTGGCAGAAGCGACCGCGGACATTCATTTCGGGCTGATCATCGCGGTGGCGCGCCGCATGATCGAGGGCGAGCGCATGGTGCGCGCCGGCAGGTTCCCCGGCTCGCAGTCGAACCATCTCGCCGGCACCCTTGTGCATGGCAAGACCATTGGGCTGGTCGGCGGCGGCGGCCGTATTGGTATGGCGACCGCGCGGCGGGCGCTCGGCTTCGGCATGCGCCTCCTGTATTGGGGCCCGCGTCCGCAAGCCCGACGCCGAACGCGAGCTCGGCATGCAGCGCGTCTCGCTCGAACGGCTGTTGTCGGGAATCCGATTTCGTGTCGATGCATCCGCCGCTCAATGCCGAGACACGGCACATGATCTCCGACAAGCAATTTGCGCTGATGAAGCCGACGGCCTTCATCATCAATACCGCGCGCGGCGCCGTGCATCGATGAAAAGGCGATGATGCGCGCGCTGAAGAAAAAGATGATCGCTGGCGCCGGGCTCGACGTGTTCGAGCACGAGCCGAAATTGCCGCCGGCACTGCGCACCATGAAAAACGTGGTGCTGACGCCCCATCTGGGCAGCGCGGTGATGGAAATCCGCGACAAGATGGCGAATATTGTTGTCGACAATATCCAGGCGCTGATCGACGGCCGCACGCCGCCGAATTGCGTCAATCCGCAGGTGCTGGCGCAATCATAGCCGCACGCGCGCAACGGCCGGGAGAACTGCCATGGCGGACTTGCCCAAACTCGATGTGGTGATCGCGAACAATTTCGGCCATCTGCCGATGTTCATCGGCGCGGAGAAGGGCTTCTTCAAGGCGCACGGTGTCGACGCCAGCTTCAGGGTCGTGGATACCGGGACCGACATGGTCAATGCCCTGCACAATGGCGAAGCGCAGGTCGGCGATATGAGCACGACCACGTATCTGAAGGCGGTGCATGCCGGCAACCCGTTCCAGGTCATCGGCCTGATCATGAACGACGCCACCAACGATCGTTGCGATACGCCGCTCGCAATCGTCACCAGGAAGGGCACGGGCATCAATGTCGGCAAGATCGGCGATCTGCGGGGCAAGAAGGTCGGCCTCGCCAAGGGCCAGACCTCCGACGAATATTTCAAGATGGTGCTGCGCCGCGCCGGCGTGAAATACGACGACGTCACCATCGAGAACATCTGGTCGCAGTTCGGCCTCGCGCCTGCGCTGAAGGAGGGCAAGGTCGACGCCATTGTGACCTGGGAGCCCTATGTAACGCAGGCGCTCACCCAGGTGCCTGATACATATGAAGTGATCCGTGGCGGCCAGCACATGTCCTATGTGATGGTAGCGGTTGCGCATGGGCCGACGGTCGAGTCCAAGCCGGCCGTGATCAAGAGCATCGCCGCAGGTCTCGCGCAGTCGTCGTACTTCACGCGCAAAAACCCCGACGAAGCGGTCGAGATCTTCGCCAAGTGGGTGCCGGGCACCGACGTGGCGATTGGCAAGAAGTCGATCAAGCACATCCATTTCGACCCGCGCATGTCAAAGAACGTGCTGCAGGCCTTCGAGAATGCCGAGGACGAGGTGCTCACCAACACACTGAAGGGCGCGCCGCGGCTCAACGTGCCGAGCCTGTTCCGGCCGGAGTTCATGCAGCAGGTCGAGAAAGAGCACCCGGAATATTTCGCGGACCTGCCGAAGCTGACGTAGCGGCTGCGCACAAATAACAAAGTGATTTGGCCATCCGGCGATGGTCGATGTCCGCTTTCGGCAGCAAAGGAGACGCCGGGCGGTCTTGTCGGATGTCCGCTCATGATCCAAAGCGGACATCCACCCCGCTATAGAGCCAATCACGCTTTGCGGCGAAGGCCCCGGGTGTCACTCCGGGGGCTTACTTTTGTGGTGCGCCATGCGTCCACCGATCGTGTACATCAATATGAGACCAAGCTCGCCGGTTTGGTGCGCGCTGGCATAATGACTGCGCCACAAAGTTCCGACGCAGCCTGATCGGCGAAAATACGGCGAATTTTCTTGCTTTCCGCTATTGCCCGCCTACTTTTGACGCAACGAATCATAAGGTCGAGGCGTTCGACATGCCATTCGTGGTTTTTCTTACGCTTGCGGTTACGGGATGGTTTTACGCCGCCGCGACATATCAAAATCACGGTTATGCGTGGGCGGATCAGACCTGCGAAAGCATGCCAAGCTTTTGCGCTGAACCGCATAAAGTCGGCATCGTTGCGATCGCCGTCGTGACCATGTTTCTCATTTTGCGTGTCGTAAAGTCCTAAATTGTTGCGCCAAAATTGTTGCGCTATGTCCGCCAATGACCCAAAGCGGACATCGTGACGCTCGGTGAGTTCATTTCGGGAAAATATCGTGGCCGGCACGATCAAAGTCATTGTTTTTCCGGGCGGGTTCAATTTGCCGCTGTGGACTGCCATCGAACGACAATTTTTCAAATCGTATGGCCTCGACGTAGAGCCGCACTACACCGTCAATTCCGTTGAGCAGCTCACTGGAATGATCGCCGGGACGTTGGGAGATCGCGCTCACCGGCTTTGACAACATCGTCGCCTATCAAGAGGGGCAGGGCGAAGCAAAAATCGATGTGACGCCGGATCTTTTCGCATTTATGGGCGGTGACTCCGCGTTCTTGCGGCTGGTGGTTCAGCCCGACATTGCGTCCTACGCTCAGCTCAAAGGCAAGACGCTTTCGGTTGATGCGCTCACAACCGGTTTTGCCTTCGTCCTCAGGAAGATGCTCGCGCATAATGGTTTGAGCGAGGATGATGTTTCGTTCGAACGGGCCGGAGGCGCTTTGCAGCGCTTCGAAGCGCTCAAGGCGGGAAAGCATGCGGGCACGCTTCTGGTCACTCCGTTCGATCTGATCGGGAAGGAAGCAGGCCTTCGCGTCTTGCAGAGTGCATCTGAAGTTCTGCCGCACTATCAGGGCATATCAGGTGCGGCGCGGCGAAGCTGGGCAAAGGACAATGCAGATACGCTGACGGCATTTATCCGCGGCTATCTCGATGCACTGGACTGGCTCTATGCGAGAGGCAACAAACAGGCTGCATGTGAGCTACTTGCGGCCAAGGTACCGGGGATGTCTCCGCAACTGGCTTCGTCGACTTACGACGTTCTGCTGGATCGCAATAGCGGGTTCGACCGCAAAGCGGCTTTGGATATCAAAGGGATTGAAACCGTATTGAGGTTGCGCAGCGAGTACGGCCGCCCGGCAAAAGACTCTGAGCGACCGCGGAAATACGACGACCCAAGTTATTACCAGGCAGCGCGGGCCAGCCGTTAAAATCCTTGAATAAAGACTTGCGGCTCCAGGAAAACTTGCCGGCTCCAGGAAGAATGGAGCCGGCAAGCCGTGTTTTACTTTCTCGCGGATTCGAACGGATAAATCATGTTTCCGGTCTTGTGTTCAGGCGGCCAGACGACGACCCACTTCTTGAGATCGGTGACCTGACCCAAATCATTGCCGGTTACGTTCTGCCACTGCGTGACAACCATGCGCGGCTTGGCCCATTCGCCATCCTTGCCGAACTTGATCTGGCCGACCACGGTTTCGAACGCGTGGGTGCGGATGTACTCCGCGATCTTGGCGTGGTTGAAGCTTTTGGTGCCTTCGACCGCGGCGGCCAGTACCTGGCCCGCTGCATAGCCGTACGGAGCAAAATTATATCCGAACGGATCTACGCCTTGTCCCTTTGCCCGCTCGCGATATTTGTCCAGCAGCGCCCGAACTCCTGGGAAATTAAATGTCGGAATCGGTACAAAGACCTCGGCGTTGTTCAGGTAGCCGTTCATGAGCGGCCCCATCTGAATCTTGAGTGGCGTGGCAAGAAGACCAATCATCGTGCCGCCCATCATCTTGGGCGTCAGGCCGGCTTCGTTTGCCGCGCGCACGAAACCAACAGAGTCAGGTGGATATGCGCCCACGAATACGATGTCCGGATTGGTCGCCTTGATGGCGCGTACGATCGGCGTCAGGTCGGTGATCGCAGGCGGATAGCGCTGATCGTAGACGATCGTCAGGCCGGCGGCCTTCGCATTATCACGCGCACCATCTGTTGCATTTTTCCCAAATTCGGCATCGGCGCCGACGAGGGCAACTGTTTTTGGTTTGGGTTTTTGCGCGGCCGCCAGTTCAAAAAACCCCCGAGAGAACTCGCGTTTCGGATCTGGCCCAAGGGGGATCATGGAGAAGTAGTTTTTGTAATGCACTTCGCTGTTGGCAGCGGTGCCGAGAATACCGATCGTGGTCAGATTCCGCGGCGCGAGAATTGGCAGTGCCGCGCTGATCTGGTTGGTGCCGTAGGGGCCGAGGATCAAGTCGACCTTATCGACGTCGAGCAGTTTCGTATAAATGTTATTTTCGTTTGCCGGGTTGGTCTGGTCGTCATAGTAGACGAACTCGATCGGCCGGCCCTGCAACCCGCCTTTCGCATTGACGTCATCGCGCCAGATTTCGAGCGCGATCAGCAGCTGTTTGCCATTCGGCGCATTTGCGCCGGTCAGTCCCAAGCTGAAGCCGACCTTGACCGGATCGGCCGCCATAGCGTCGCGTAAGTACGCCGGCGATGCCGAAGCTAAAAGAATCCAAGCAAGCGTCCAGATTGCCACACGCAAACGAAGTGTTGCGCGCATGTTTTGCCTCCCACGTTTTCTTGCCCCGTCTTGTTTTTGGCGCGTGCCGTAGGGCGGCAAGCTCGCGCTCCGCAGTTATCCGCCAATTCCTATCCGGCGCGCCGTGCGCCATTGAGAAACAATTTCGCCGCGGCCTTGATGGTGCGTGCGATCCCTTCGGGTGAAGTCGCTTCGTACGATGACGTCAGCAGCGCCAGCTGGTGCTTGCCGGTCAGCATGTCCAGAAAAAGTTCGGCCAGCATTGTGGGGTCGCCGGGGCCAAGCTTTCCGGCCTTTTGCTGGCGTTCAATCCATCCGGCGACCAGGCCGTAAGCCGATATCGGGCCAAGCTGATAAAAGAGCCTGGCGACCGACGGAAAGCTGCGGCCCATCGAAACCATCAACCGATGCTGCTCGAGGATACGGCGATGCAAAATCATGTTGAGAAAGTGCGTGCCGATCGCCGTCAACTGCTTTTCGAGACTGGCATTCTTGTCGACCGCCGCGAACATATCCCGTTGGACGCTCGCGCAATATTCGGTGATCACGATCTCGAATAGCCCGGCCTTTCCCCCGAAACGCTCGTAAAGCGTGCGCTTGGACCCGCCAATTCGTTCGACGATATCGTCAATGGTGACCTGCTCGTAGCCGCGCTCAAGAAACAATGGCGCAATGAGCGCGACGATCTCGCGCTGGCGCTCTTCGGTCAGCCGGCCGCCGCGACGCGGCTGCGATCTTTTTGCGACGTTGCGAATAGTGCGTCGCGGGACGCCTTTGTTTCCGCCGATGAATATTTCCGACATTCAGGATCCGCTTGACGACGTGAAGAGCAAAGCATCTGGCGCGCGGTCATCCATCGTTGTTGCGCCGCTCAAATCTTGGCCTTGCAAATGACCATGTATACGGTAACGTACATTACACAAAACGTCCGCTCAAAAAAGACGGTGTGGGAGGAAAAATTGAATTCGTCAGCAACGGCTGACGCGCTGCGCTCGGCGCGCGACCGTTCTCTTCTCAACATCCATCAGAGATGCCGGCGTTTCGCGCGCGGCGCTACGCGCGCGCGTGATCGCGTCGCGCGCCGGAAGGCCTCCAATGGCTGAGGACGGCTATCGGCTGATCAGCTTTCGATCGGCTTCCGGCGCCCCGCAAGCCGGGGTGAAAGTCGGCGATCGTGTCTATCCCGCGGCGTCACTGGTTCGCGGGCTGAAGGATGCCGGCTCTGTCCTCGGTCTGCTGCGAGAATGGGACACAGCACATCCGCTGCTCGAGGCCGCCACAAAGACTGTAGACCACAAGGGTGGCGTCGCATTCTCCGACGTGTCGCTGCTGGCGCCCATTTTATATCCGGGCGCGCTGTACTGCGCCGGCGCGAACTACTGGGACCATCTCGAGGAGATGGCCGAAATCGCAAAGCGCGTGACCGGCAAGGCGCCGGCGATGACCAAGGCCAAGGATCCGTACTTTTTCATGAAAACCACTGCCGGTTCGATTATCGGCACCGGCACGCCGGCAAGGCTGCCGTCGTTCTCACGCCAGGTAGACTGGGAGGCGGAGCTGGGCGTCGTCATCGCCCGGCCCACCCGCAACATCTCCGAAAAGCGGGCGCTGGATGCAATTGCCGGCTATCTGATCGTCAACGATCTTTCCGCCCGTGACCTGATGAAGCGCGAAGGGTCTCCCTTCGGCATGGACTGGGTCGGCCAGAAATGCTTCGAGGACGCGGCGCCGATGGGGCCGTGGTTCACGCCCGCTGCCTATATCCGCGACCCCAATGACATGGCCATCAAGCTCTGGGTCAATGGCGTTCTCAAGCAAAACTCCAACACTGCGCGGCTGGTGCACAATATCGCAGAGCAGATCGCTTACCTGTCGCGCCACTTCACGTTACAGCCCGGTGATGTGATCGCGACGGGAACGCCCGCCGGCGTCGGCATGCCGCGCGGCGAATTTCTCAAGGTCGGCGACGAAGTCAAAATCGAGATCGACGGCTGCGGCACCTTGGTTAACCGCATGATTCAGGACGATTCCTGAGGAAGCCGGCGCGGCAGCGCGAGAGGACGTGATGGAAACGATCGGATTTATAGGCGTCGGCAAGATTGGCTTTCCGATCTGCCGGCATCTCATCAAGGCCGGGCACCGTGTGCTCGGCTATCGGCGCGGTTCCCTGGCGGAATTCGAAAAAGCCGGAGGCATTGCGGCAAAATCGTCGGCCGACGCAACGGAGAATGCCGACATCGTCTTCACCTGTCTTCCTTCAGACGAAGCGCTTGAGGAGGTCGTGAACGGTCCGCACGGGATTGTAAGTGCGGCAAAGCCAGGTCAGATCGTCGTCGAGTTCGGTTCGCACGCCGTGGCGCTCAAGAAAAATTACATTGCTCCCTTGGCCAAGAAGGGCGCCATATTTCTCGATGGCGAGGTCGGTGGAACTCCCGGCATGGTCGAGGCCCGCAAAGGAGTCATTTATCTCAGCGGCGATGCGCAAGCCTGTGAGCGCCTGGCGCCGATCGTGAAGACGTTTGCCGAGATCTCGATTTTTCTCGGTCCGTTTGGTTCCTCCACCACGGTCAAGGTCATCAACAATATCATGGTCGGCCTGCACATTGCCGGCACCGCGCAGGCGATGGCGATCGGGCTTCGCGCCGGCGTCGATGTCGATTTGATGATCAAGGCGATCGCCAATGGCAGCGGCGGCTCGACGCAGTTCGGAATTCGTGCGCCCTGGATGGTGCAGCGCAAGTTCATGCCGCAGCAGGGCTCGGCCCAGGGCCTTGCGCACTATCTCGAGCGCGGCAAGGAATTGGCCGACGAGGTCGGCGTCGACGCGCCGTTGGTCGACTGTCTGATCGACATTTTCCACCGCGCGCTGCCGCAGATCGGCGACCGCGACGTCGCGTCCATCATCGAGATTTTCGAACCCGAAACAAATGCGAAGAGCTCAGGCAGTAACACGAGGTGATGCAATGATTGGTGTGCGCAAAATCGCTCATGCGACCTATGAGGTCCCCGATCTCGACCGGCAACTTGAGTACTACACGGATATCCTTGGCCTCACGCTGTCGGCCAGGGAAAAGGACGCCGCTTATCTTTCAAGCACGATCGACCATCACTCGGTCGTCCTGAAAAAGGGGGCTCAGGCCAAGTGTATCCGGATCGGATTTCAGATCGGGCCGGACGACGACCTCAACGCGTTTGAAAAGCAAACCGCGGCGATGAATATCAAGACGACGCGCAAGAAGGATCCCGAGCCGACGATCGCGGACATGGTGTGCTTCGAAGATCCGAAGGGCACCATCATGGAGGTGTTCAAACGGGCCGATTTCCAGCACCAGAAATTCCAGACCAAGGGTGTTGTCCCGCACAAACTCGGGCACGTCGCGTTCCATTGTGAGGACGCAAAGGCCGTGACCAAGTTCTATTGCGATGTGCTGGGTTTCCGCGTGTCCGACTGGATGGGCGATTTCTTCTCATTCCTGCGGTGCGGTGTTGATCATCACACCATCAATTTGATCAGCACGGGCTCGAACCGTCATTTCCATACCGCATTCGAGCTGCGCGACTGGGGACACCTGCAGACCGCCTGCGACTACTTGAGCATCAACGGGTACAAGATGCTTTGGGGGCCGGGGCGCCACGGCATCGGCCATAATCTGTTCGCCTATCATCAAAGTCCGGCAGGCCTCATCACCGAGCTGTTCGCCGAGCTGGATCAGATGAAAGACGAGGCGCTGGGTTATTTCGATCCCAGGCCGTGGCACCGCGACAATCCGCAGCGTCCGAAAGTATGGGCGAAGGATCCCTCCGCCGCGAACCTGTGGGGTCCGATGCCGCCGGACGAAATGATGAAGTTGTAAGCATCGTCGACGATTGTTGCCTGGTCTTCGGAGCCGGCGATGATGGGAGCTTCGGCGTGACGGTCAATGCAATTCAATCCGCGCGAGTGAAGAAGCCCGGCATGGACGAGTTGCTGGATCGCGCGCGCGCGATCGGCACGTTGGCACGCGAGCATGCGCTTGAAACCGAACAAAACCGTCAAGTATCCGCTGAGCTGATTGCCAAAATGCGTGAGGCGGGACTGTTCCGTGTCATGCAGCCGGCCCGGTTCGACGGCTTCGAATACGGTTATGACGCGTTCGTCGAGCTGGTTGCCGCTGTTGCGAGTGGCGACGGCTCGACCGGCTGGGTTTACAGCCTTGGCGCTGTGCATCCCTGGCTGATTGCCTGTTATCCGGAAGAGGCGCAGCAAGAGGTCTGGAGCCAGGATCGTGACGCAATCGCCGCCGTGTCATATGCGCCGACCGGCAAAGCCGTGGCGGAAAAAGGCGGCTACCGGCTCAGCGGCCGTTTCAGCTTTGCCAGCGGTTGTGACAATGCGACCTGGGGAATCCTGGGCGGCATGCTGCCGCTCGAAGGTGGGCTGAGACCCGGGATTTTTCCTCGTTCCGCGATCGCAATTCACGATCCACGACGACTGGTTCACGATGGGACTGGCCGGCACCGGCAGCAAGACCATCGTGGTCGAGGATCAGTTCGTTCCGACTTACCGCACGGTCACCTTCGCCGAGATGTTGACCGGAAACGGGCCGGGCACGCAAAACCAATGCCAACCCGCTCTATCGCCAACCCATGTTGGCCGTCGTGCCGCACTGTCTTGTTGCGCCGGCTCTTGGCATGGCCCGCGGTGCGCTCGAAGCGTTCAAGGAGCAGGCGGGCGGCCGTACAACACGTGGCGCCGTCGCCGGTGGAAACAACAAAATGAGCGAGTTCACCACCATCCAGATGCGTGTCGCCGAAGCGACGGCATCAATTGATGCAGCGCAGCTCATGATCCATCGCGACATCAGCGACACGCTCGCGATTGTTACTGCCGGCAAGCAGGCGGGTATCGAGTTGCGTATGCGCAATCGTCTCACGCACTCGTTCGCCACCAAGCTTTTGGTTCAGGCGGTTGATGCCGTCTTTATTGCCGCCGGCGGCGCCGCGCTCGGCTTGCAGCATCCGGTGCAGCGTTTTTGGCGCGACATCCATGCCGCGAGTGCGCATATCAGCCTGAATTGGGATTCGGTCTCGGCCATGTACGGACAGCACGTGTTCGGGCTTGAACCGAGGGGTCAATATTGATGCGAAGCCCGGTCGGCCAACGTCCGCTTTCGGGGGTAAAGCGGACATAGAGATTTGACGCTGTCATGTCCGCTCAGGACCCAAAGCGGACATACAATGCTGTGCTCTTAACTACGGGGGTAGCCGACGGTCTGCGCGAAGGTGACGAATTGGTCGGTCGCAAGCTGCATGGTTTTTCCGAGCTTGGCAGTGTCGACAGCGCCACGAAATACCGTGGCCAGTCCCTCCGATGCACAGAACAAATAGACGTTCTGCCCAATGAAGCCGGCGTCGACGGAGGCATAAAGTCGCCGCTCCTCAGGCGAGATGTCCTGCATCCGCTCGCCGTGCGCGACGTAGACAAGATTGAGTGGGGCGGTGCCGACGAAATCCTGCTGGCCGGTTTGAACCCGAATGTCGTCGCGGGACTGGGCGACTAAGGCGTGACGTTTCGGGTCGTAGAGCCACACGCCATCCGCCATCGCCGCATAGACGTCGATGACCATGATGTGACGCCAATACGGTGCGGTCCGGTCGCCGCTGGGGCGATTGACGCCGAATGCGGCCCACAACAGATCCGACAAGACTTGCGGCGGCAACACCCGGTCGGAATATTCGCGCGTCGACCGGCGCAGCGCTAATGCTTCGATCAGCGGCTTGCCGCCCGTTTTGCGCGGCGGCGGTAGAGCAATTGTCCTGGTTTCCTCCGCGGCAAGCGCCGAAGCGGCTGCAGCCATCGCGCCGGCCAGGATGCCTGCGCTTGCTTCTCGTCTTGTCATTTTGATAACTCCCATTTGAACTCTTATCTGCGCTTGCGGCGCTGTTCGATAGTATCGATGTCCCTTTTCGATCTACGACTGCCCTGCGGCCAAAATGGCGCGCCGTACCAGCGTCTCGAAAATCGGCAGCTTGTATGCATTCATGGACAGCGGCGCAGCAGTATTGAACACGCACGCATGAGGCGCCTTGATTGAGATCAATAACAGCGGCCGCTGTATTGCGTCCGCTTTGGAAGCGCCGCGCGAACGAAGTCTCGATTGGTAAATGTCTCTGACTTATTGATCCCAATCATTGCGCACACGAAGGTCGAGTACTGATTGTTAAAAATATTATTCGGCAACGAGGGAAGAGACGATGAAAATACCTCACGTGATTGGTTTATCGATGCTGGCCGGCATCACACTAGGAATTATCGCAATTCAAGGGCTTCATGCCCAGGCAAAGCCGCCCGTCTATGCAATCGTTGTCATTGACGAAGTCACCGATCCGGTCGGTTTTGGTGCGAATGCGGGAAGAAGCAATGAAGCCGCCGCCGCAATTTTCAAAGATTTTGGCGGTCGCTATTTGGTCCGCACCGACAAAATAGCGGGTCTAGATGGAGCTCCACCGAAACGAGTTATCATCGCTGCCTTCGACAGCGCAGAGAAAGCGCGAGCTTGGTACAATTCATCGGACCAAAAGAAGGTCAACGAGGTTCGCATGAAAACAACGAAGTCACGCATGTTCATTGCTGATGGCATGTAAAAAACGTCCAATCGTAGAACTGCAATTCGCGGGGGCCGCCACAATTGGCGGCCTCTTTCATTTAGATCAAGTGCGATGTCTGCTTTTGGCACTTAGCGGACATTTCAATCGCGGCCACGAATATCCGCTTTTGGGGGCAAAGCGGACATAGCAATTGGACAGCGTTCATGTCCGCTAATCACCCAAAGCAGACATTGCATGCTTCTTGCCAGTATCGACTAGCAGCCTGACTGTCCCGAAAAAGGGCTGGTTTACGATCCTCCGCCTGTACGGGCCGCTTGAGAAGTGGTTCGACAAAACCTGGCGGCCCGGCGAGATCGAAGAGGTGAAATAGCCTTCCGATTGCACAGTTTTTCTGCGGCGGATGACCGCCGCAGATTTCGGACGTCGCGAGGCTTGGGTCAATTTCCAAGCACCTCGGACCAGAGCTTGCCTGTTTTCGGATCGAACAGGTCCCAATTGTTTCCATCCGCGCGGCGCCTTACGGCGAATTGCATTCTTTTTGCCCCATCGGGACTCATGACGTCGAACGCGACCATACCGGTATCGCGGTCTATAAATTTGTGATCGACACAATCGCTCGTCTGGAACGTGTTCCCTAGAACGAGCAACTCCGAGTATGCCGACTTGCAGGCGTTCTTGATGTCGCTATCGGGCAGCGTGATCGCCGCCGATTTTGGAGACTCGGCCTTGACCGTATCCGACACCGGCAGGAGGTGATACGCCGCGATGCCGAGCGGCACCGATGCGAGTACCATGATCGGAATTGCATATTTCAGCGGGACGTCAGTCATGTGACAGCCTTGAAAGTAGCAATCTTAACGACCTATCCGTGAACGGCGAACTAACGCGGGGTTCCCGGTTAAAGAAGTGCTCCAAATGACGAAAACCCCGCCGTCGCCGGCAGGGTTGAAGTTGGGAGAGAACCCGAAACCGCACTGAGGGCGGTTCCGAAACCTGGCTCCCACCTGGCTCTAAGCTGGCTCTTTGACGATCAGTCGCACACGCGAACGTGCCGGGTGCGGATGCGGCCGTATCCGTCTTCGAACTGTTGCCGCTCGGTGTGACATCCGCCGTAGACGGGTTGATAGCCGGACTCATAATAGCCCGGGCCGCCGTAATATCCGCGGTTGGCCTGCGAACCGACAATCGCGCCAACAGCCAGACCGCCGACAACGCCCGCGGCGACCGCGCCGCCATTGCCGCCCGCGTATGCAGGCTGCGACGATACCGTGACGGCCAACGTCAAGCCAGCTATGGCCGCGAGAGTAATGGATTTCAAAAGCTTGGATTGCATGTATCGCTCCAAAGGTTGGGATTTCCAACCGTCTGGGGCTGGACGCAACACCAAGCTCCCGCGCCGGTGATTGGTTCCCTCTGCGGGATTTATCTTTGAGGGCGCACTGGGCGGTTGGTCGCGTCGCCGCGCTCGTGTGTCTTATTGGCACAAGCAAGCGCGCATGAGCGCACTGTCTGCGGCGGTCGTCACGAATAAACCGCGGCCACCTTGATCTGTCCTTCGTTGCGCAGGACCTGAAGCGATACGTCAGCGCCATGCCGGCGCAGCCTTACGTCTACGGTCGATTGGCCCAGACGCAAATTGCGCATGGTCACCTCATCGAGAAATGACGGCAGCTGTGGCTTGTGCAACAGGATTTCATGACGGTCCGGATTGAATTCGAGACCGAGAGACGACTGAAGGAGCAGGAGCGGTGTCCCCGCGGCCCAGGCCTGCGGCGAACAGGCGACCGGATAGAGTGTCGGTCCACGTTCGCGACCGCGCTGGAAGCCGCAATAGAGTTCAGGCAGGCGCCGCAGGTCCATATAGCTCGCTGCTTCGAACAGGCCTTTGAACACGCGGTCCACCGCGCTCTTGTGTCCGTAGCGCGCGAAGCCGGCGGCGATGAGTGAATTGTCGTGCGGCCAGACCGAGCCATTATGATATGACATCGGATTGTAGCGGCGCTCCTCGCGCGCCACCGTGCGAATTCCCCACCCCGAAAAGAACGACGGCCGCATCAGGTCGCGCATCACCGCCTCCGCGTGCTCTGGCGCGGCGATTCCGCTGAACAGCACCTGTCCGGCGTTCGAAGTTCGCACGCGACAGGGCCGCTTTTGCCCATCCAGAGCGAGCGCATAGGTGCCGATATCCTCGCACCAGAAGGCAGCCTCAAATTGTTCGGCGAGTTTTCTGGCCTGAGCCTCAAGGACATCGCCGCGCGCGTGCTTGCCGAGCCGGCGCGCGCCGCGCGCAGCCAGAAGCTTGGCTGCATAGACATAGCCCTGCACCTCGCAGAGCGCGATCGGACCTTGTGCGAGCGCGCCGTCGGCATGAAAGATCGCGTCGTGCGAGTCCTTCCATCCCTGATTGATAAGGCCTGTTTCGTCGGCGCGTCGATACTCGACGAAGCCATCACGGTCGGGATCGCCTAGCCCATCAATCCAGCCCAGTGCTGCTTCGATATTGGGCCAAAGTTCGCGCAACGTTTCTGTGTCGCCGGTGTGCTCGGCGTAGAGACCGGCCAGCATCACAAACAGCGGCGTTGCATCCACGCTGCCGTAATAGAGGCCGAAGGGGATCTCGCCGAGCGCCGCCATTTCGCCGCCGCGCATCTCATGCGGGACTTTTCCGGGTTCGGCGTCGACCAGCGGATCGAATGTGGTGGCCTGAAAGGCGGCGAGCCGCCGCAACACACCCTTGGCGATCCGGGAATCGCACCACAACATCTGCAGGGCGGTAATGATGCCGTCGCGGCCGAATGTGGTCGAGTACCAGGGAATGCCGGCGTAGGGGTAGGGGCCTTGCGGCGTATTGGTCGTCAGCATCGCAAGGTCGGCCATCGAGCGGCATATCATCTCGTTGAAGATTTGATTCGAGCTGGTGATCGTAGCCATGCCACGGCTCGCGGCCTGGCGTTGCTGGAATGCCGCACGCAGCCCCTTTCGAAACGGAACGGCGATGCGTTCCGCGGCATCGGGCTCGCAATTGACGGTGACATATATAGAGCGGGCCTCGTTGGGCTGGAGAACGAAGGCGTAGCCCGCGAGGCGCTCAGACAGATGCTCCGGTGCCGGTTCGAACAGAATCGCCGTGCGCCGCCGTTTGCCGTCGAGGCCCTGATAGTTTAGCGCGACGCTGCGCTTTGCCGACCTCCGCGCTTGCGATGCCGCGGCGCTTGCGGTGCATTCCGCGCACCTCGAACAAATCGGCGAAATCGCTGGCGAAGGCGAACGAAAGCTCGACGTCGAAAGGATGGTCGCCGTGGTTCTGCAAGCGCAGGCGTTGATAAACTGTGCCGTTCAGGAGGAAAAGCGTACGCACGACGTGCAGCATGTCCTTCGGCTGCACAAGCTTCTGATTGAGATAGATGTCGGGATTGGTCAGATCGACGGTGAGGAAGGAGTTGTCGTCGCGCACAACAGAACCCAGCAGCAAGGGCTGTTTGCCGCTCAGCAGCATTTCCAGATGGGAGAGATAGCGTGTGTCGCAATAGAAAATGCCGTCGGGTCCGCCCGGCGCCGCCCCGATGTCGGCATGGCTGTCGAACACGGCGAAGCAATCGCCCTGCTTGAGCGTGCGTCGGGGCCGCGTGGAGGATCCAGTCCCCGGAATGTAGAAAGGTATTTCGGGAACCTCCTCGATCGGCCGGGCGATCGAGCTGTGGCTAAGCAACGAGAGGCCTCAAAATCTCCAAATCCTTGCCGTTCGGCGCAAGCTCGATTTCCTGCGGCTTGCGCGCTGCGGACGGCGCCAGGAGCGACCGGTAGATACCAACATAGTCTTTTGCCATTCGTGTGGCGGAAAAGCGTTGGTCGAAACGCTGACGCACCTTTTTTCGATCAAGCGCAATGACGCGCGGCAGGGCGGCGATCGCTTCGTCCATGGTTTCAACGATGGCGCCGGTGATGCCATCCTCGACGATCTCGGGAACGGAGCCGCAGCCAAAGGCCAGCACCGGCGTTCCGCAGGCCATCGCCTCGATCATGGAGAGCCCGAAGGGCTCGGGCCAGTCGATTGGAAACAGCAGCGCGCGCGCGTCGCCCAGGAATTGTGATTTCTGGTGGTCGTTGATCTCGCCGATGAATTCAACCCCGCCGCCATCGAGCAGGGGTTCGATCTCGATTCTTGAAATAGACTGCGTCGGCGCGGTCGACTTTGGCGGCAATCTTGAGCGGAATCCCCGCCGCCCGCGCGATGGCGATGGCGCGGTCCGGGCGCTTCTCCGGCGAGATGCGGCCGAGAAAGGCGAGGTAGCCGCCGCGCCCCTCCGGTGTGCCGCGGTGCAGGTGCGCCGGGATGCCGTGGTGGACGGTTCCCGCGAAGTTTGCGTTCGGTATTGGTCGTCGCTGGGCGTTCGAGATCGACACCAGCGGCATCTCGCTGAAGCCCAGATAGAGCGGGAGCAGATCGGTCAGATCCTGACGGCCGTGCAGCGTGGTGACGGTCCGGCCTGAGATCGGCCGAAACAGCGGGAAATGGAATTGATCGATATGGAAATGCAGGATGTCGAAGTCGTCGGCCTGTTGCCGGACGCGATCGAGCATCAACATGTAATAGGGAATCGTGTCGCGGACGCTGGCGTCGAGCCGGAGCGCCTGGGGCACGCAGGGTACGAGGTTGGCGGCGGTGATCGAATTGCCGCTCGCGAACAAGGTCACCTCATGGCCGAGGTTTACCAGCTCTTCAGTCAGGTAGGAGACGATCCGCTCGGTGCCGCCGTACAGCCGTGGAGGGACGCTTTCCATCAAGGGTGCAATCTGCGCGATTTTCAATTTTGTACCTTCCAGAATGACTGATGATAAAGATCGTCGAGAGCCCTAAGTTCCCGGGATATTTGATCCGGGCGACGCTTGGCGTATGAAAGACACATCCTGCTCGCCATCGCTCATCGGCGCGCGATGCCGGGGCGCTTCGTCTTGCGGAATGTTGTGCCGTTCGGAGGCTTTGGGTGCGCCTCCTTCGTTATCCCATCGCGCGATAGCGCGAGCCTGAAAGCTCAATTCGCTGCCGGCCTTCATCCTCGTGAATTGTCTCACGAAATTGGCTGGATTGAACAAATTGAACATACAGAGCCTGTTCTTCGAGGGCCCTGGATTACGCAGATCAGGGACTGCATATGTGGCTATTGCGAAGGCAAATAGCGAGGGCGGGGCACGATTTATCGTGATGACAACACGCTTTATCGTGATGGCAACTCGCTCGACTATTCACGAATAAAGGCGCACTATGACCGGTATCGGACGCACAATGAAAGCGTCCACGGCGTTGGCGCCACTTTTAGGAAAATCTGCGCTGCCTTGCCCTTGCTCGAAAGCGGGGCAGAAGGTTCACATGCTTACTTCGCTCCCGTCGAAGTCTACGCCGTTCGTCGATGTCCAGGCCGGACTTACGCTTGCGCAGGCCATCGTCGATACCGTGCGCGATCCACTCGTGGTTCTCGATCAGAATCTGCGCGTCATTGCCGCCAGCCGGTCCTTCCTTCAGACCTTTGGGCTCGTGAGTGACGATGTCCAGGGGCGTCTGATTTACGAGATTGACGGCGGTCAATGGAACATCCCCGAGCTTCGCGATCTTCTTGAGACGATCACCAGGAACAGGTCGGCTGTTGAGGGCTATGAAGTCGATCGGGAGTTTCCGGTGATCGGGCGGCGCACCATGCTTCTGAATGCGCGCGAGGTCTTCTACGAGAACGGACCCCACTCCACCGTGCTTCTGGCATTCGAGGACGTTACCAACCGGCGTGCCATCGAGCGGCAGGTGGCGGAGCTCCTGCGGGAAAAGGACATGTTGCTGGAGGAGATGCAGCACCGCGTCGCCAATAGTCTGCAAATCATCGCCAGCATTCTTCTCATCAAGGCGCGTACCGTCCAATCGGAAGAGGCGCGATTGCAACTGGAGGACGCGCATCAGCGCGTTCTGTCAGTGAGCGCCGTTCAGCAGCATCTGCATATCGTCAGCCGAAACGAACCGATTGAAATCGCCAGTTATCTTACCAAGCTCTGCGAAACATTGGCGCAATCGATGATCGGCGACAGCCGGCCGATTTCGCTGAAGGTCGAAGCCGATGCCGGCACCGCCATAGCGCGCGAGGCGGTCAGCATAGGGCTGATTGTGACCGAGCTGGTGATGAACGCGTTAAAGCATGCATTTCCGGATCCAAAACGGGATGCGGCGATCGTGGTTTCGTACAAGGTCGCGGAAAAGGACTGGAAGCTGACGATTTCCGATAACGGCGTCGGCAAGCCGGATGTGAAGGCGAGCCAGGGCAAGGCCGGGCTCGGCACCAGTCTGATCCAGGCATTGGCGAGGCAGCTTGATGCGGCTGTGGATATTGCAAGCGATAGTCACGGCACCGCCGTGTCCATGACACACGCGACGTTCAAAGCCATTCCGCCTCAGGCGATAAAGACGGCTTTCGTTCCGGCCGAAGGGATCTCGGAACGGGTCCAGTGATGACATGCGCATTGTCGTTGTTTCGATCACGAATTGTATCCTCGCAGACAAATCGTATTGCGCTGTAGCGTTGCGCTAACCATATATCGATTTCACACGATCGCATTGGCGTTTTGGCGTCTGAAAAGTTCCTCGCCGTTCCTGCGGTCTAGGATGATCCGACCAGCGCCCAGGGTGTCGCTTCCGGAAATCCACAATGGAACACGCCCTCAGGATGACTGTCATGATTGCCAATAAAACCACCGCCAAAAACCGCATTCCGTCAAAATGCCGCCGGCACTTTCGGCGACGCAAATGGCGCCGCGCAAGCCAAAGAAGGCTTCGAGAAGATGCGCGCCGCCACGACGGAAGCCACCAACTTGATGAAGAACAGCTATTCGACGGCCGTTCAGGGTGCGCAGGACTACCAGGCTAAAGTCATGGAATTCGCCAACAACAATACCGAAGCGGCCTTTGAATTTGCCCAGAAAATGTCGGGCGTGAAATCGCCGTCTGAATTTTTCGAATTGTCGACTAATCACTCACGCCAGCAGTTCGAAACGCTGACGGAGCAAGCCAAGGAACTCGCAACGCTCGCTCAGAAGGTCACGATGGCGACCGTAGAGCCGCTCAAGACGGGCGCTACCAAGGCATTCAGCCAGCTCTCGTAAGCTGTTCTATTCAGTTTCAGCGTTTTGTTTTAGAAGCCCGAGCATCACTCGGGCTTTTTTATTGCTGGAGGCAGTCCGCGGAGGGAAACAGGTGGTTTGGCTAGCGCGCGGGCGCGCTGCCCCGGCTAGCGAAGTGCGATGATGCGCACTTTCTGTTCTTCGTTGGCAGGCTTTCTGAAATCGAACTGGCAGCGCTGCTCAAAATCAGGCCATCCGTGTTTCGAGCATGCCGCGCCCTTCACGGCGAGCGGCAGGCGATCTCCCTTGGTGGAGGCCTGTGGCAATGCGCGCGTATCCACGGGAGCATTTGCTTGCGGCGCAAGTGTCGTGAGGAAAACCACAACGCCTGCAATTGCGGCCGCGACCGCGATCTTGATGAGCGGTCTGAAACTTCTGTTCATCGGGATGTTCCCTACGCGCATGAACCGGCAACGCACGGATGGGGTGAAGGTTCAAATAGCTCGACAAGTAAAACGAAACACCAATCGACTTAAAATTACAATCGCGGGTAAGTATTTATCGGCGTAAATATTTGTTTCAGGTCAGGAACAATTATCGAATACAGGCGTTGGTGACTTAGATCCAAAGAAGAATTACCTCATCAACTCGCCGTGTTTTTCCGAGCGAAATCCGCAATTTTTACTGACGGCAATTGAGGTCAACCAAGGGGATTTTTCATGCATTCGACGCTCAAGATGGGACTGTTCGCATTGATGCTGACGGCGACGCCGATCGTGGCGCAGGCCGGAACGCTGGAAGGCGTTGCGATTGGCGCGGGTTCGGGAGCCGTCATTGCCGGTCCTCCCGGCGCAGTTGTCGGAGGCGTCATCGGCGGTGTCGTAGGCGGTCCCGATGTCGTTCGGCACTCGCACCATCGTCACTGCTGGATCAATGAGAGCGGCTATCGTCACTGCGCATGGCGCTGAGCGCCATCTGTCAGAGCATCTCAATCGACAAGAAATATTTTTAGTTTGATTCTTCCAAGGGAATTAAAATCATGTCGCTCGGTCTGATCCTGATCATCATTCTTGTCATCTTTCTATTCGGAGGCTTCAGCGGCCGCTTCGGCGGTTATGGCTATGGTTACGGCCATGGCGGCGTGGGCCTTATCGGCACGATTCTCATCATCGTTGTTGTGCTGATGTTGCTTGGGCGGCTCTGAGCCCGACGATCGATTTTGACCTGCGTCAATGCGCCGGATCGGAAATTGTCTATGCTTTTATATGGGCAGCTGCGTCCAATTCAACAATAAGAAATACAAATGCTCGAAAGGCCAAATCATGAAGAATTCAATTCGTAAATATATCTTCGGTGTCGGCGCCTCGTGTGCGCTTGCAATGTCTTTTGCAAATCCATCGAACGCTTTCCCGGTGCTGACAAACACCGCAACGGTTAACGCATCGGTGCCGAATATGGTCACCGATGTGCGGTATTATGGTCGTCGGTTATGGCGGACACTATTACGGCCGTGGTTATGGATATGGGCTGGATATGGCGGGCCGCCGCAGGTGTCATCGGCGGACTTGCCGCCGGCGCCATCATCGGATCGGCCGTCGCCAACAACGGCTACTACTACGGCCCAGGACCGTATGGGTATTACGGTGCGGGTCCCTATGCCTACGCGCCGGGACCGGTCTATGTGCGGCCGCGCTACTATGGCGGCTATTATGATGGCGGCGCTGCCCCGTGTTGGCCGTGTTACTGATTTAGACTGAGTCGTCCAGAAAAATTTGCGATGATCACACAAGAGGCCGCCTCAGAAGGCGGCCTCTTTAATCTTTTAAAACTGCTGCAGTGAGGTCCGCTATTGGCACAAACCGGACATTCGACATCCGTTCCCGTTTGACCTGAGTCAAAGTGTGCTTCGCTCAATACGAGCACTCTCTTGCGCCAAAGCGCACGTATTCCTTTTTGATGGCGCAGGGAGCTTTCGTTATGAAACTCAGTCGCAGCGCGCTTGCGGGCGCGAGTTCTTCTCGCCCTTAGTTTTGTTTCGGCATCGGCTCAGCAAGACCAGTGGTGTTCCAGGTTCGCCCGGTGCCACCACCACAATCGATGGAAAGCAACTTCCGCCCCCCGATCCAAAATTCGGCGGGGTGATCGAGGAGAAGGCTTCGGAGTCGAAGTCCTGGTGGGCCCCGCGCGTCGTGCCGCCGAAAGGCGCGCCCAACGTGTTGCTCATTATGACCGACGATGTTGGCTTCGCTGCGCCGTCGACGTTTGGTGGGGTGATCCCGACACCGGCGATGGACCGTATCGCCGCGCAGGGTCTGCGCTATACCGATTTCCATTCCACTGCGCTCTGCTCACCGACGCGGGCGGCGCTGATTACTGGCCGCAATCATCACTCGGTGGGTAATGGGGTGGTCGGCGAAATAGCGACGGGGTTTCCCGGTTACGACTTAATCATTCCGATTGACAAGGGCACCATCGGTACAATCCTGAGGGCGAACGGCTACGCAACATCGTGGTTCGGTAAGGACCACAACACACCGTCTTATCAGTCGAGCCAGGCCGGGCCATTCGAGCAATGGCCCAACGGTATGGGCTTCGAATATTTCTATGGCTTTGTCGGCGGCGACACCAGCCAGTGGCAACCGCACCTATTCCGTAACACGACACAGATCTATCCCTTCCAGGGCAACCCGAGCTGGAATCTGGAAACGGCGATGGCCGACGAGGCCATCCAGTACATGAAGCAGCTGAAGGAGATCGCGCCAGACAAACCATTCTTTGTTTATTACGTACCCGGCGCCACCCATGCGCCTCATCATCCGACACCGGAGTGGATCAAGAAGATCAGCGACATGCACTTGTTCGATGATGGGTGGAACAAGTTGCGTGAGACGATTTTCGCCAACCAGAAGCGGTTGGGCATCATGCCCGAAAACGCCAAGCTGACACCTTGGCCGAAAGACCTGCCGCAGTGGGATTCTCTCAGCAGGCTGGAGAAGAGGCTCTTCATCAGGCAAGCGGATGTCTACGGAGCCTACCTTGCCTATGCCGACAATGAGATTGGCCGCGTCATTCAGGCCGTCGAAGACCTGGGCCAACTCGACAACACCTTGATCATCTATATCAGCGGCGACAACGGCGCGAGCGCCGAAGGCATGCTCAACGGCACGCCAAACGAGTTCACTACTTTTAATGGCGTTCCCGTTCCTGTGAAGGCGCAGTACCTCTGGTACCCGTTCTGGGGATCGGACAAGACGTTCCCGCACTTTGCGGCGCCATGGGCGTGGGCGCTTGATACCCCATTCAAGTGGGTGAAGCAGGTGCCGTCGCATTTCGGCGGAACGGCGCAGGGCGTGGCCATGTCCTGGCCCGGTCACATCAAGGACGTTGGCGGCATCCGCCGCCAGTTCTCTCACGTCATCGACATCGCTCCGACCATCCTTGAAGCAACCGGCATTTCGCAACCTGAGACGATCAACGGTATCAAGCAGAGCCCCATGGAAGGCACGAGCATGGCCTACACGTGGGACAAGGCGAACGCCAACGCCTCAACCCGGCACACGACGCAATACTTCGAGATGCTCGGCAATCGCGCAATCTATCACGATGGGTGGATGGCCTCCACGACTCCGGTGACTCTCCCGTGGGAGCTGAGCTCCGCCCCGCCGCCGGATGTCATCACCGGGTACAAGTGGGAGCTTTATAACCTCCAGGAGGACCCCACCCAGTTCAACGATCTGGCTGCCCAGATGCCGGACAAGGTCAAGGACATGCAGACCCTCTTCGATTCCGAGGCGAAGAAGTACAACGTATTGCCCCTCGATAACACGACGCTCCCGCGCTGGAACACACCGCGCCCGAGCCTGACGGCGGGGCGAACGGTCTTTACATATTCCGGCGAACTGACCGGCGTGCCGGACAGCGCTGCGCCGGGCATCTTGAACAAGTCCTACACCATCACTGCTGAAGTCGAGATCCCCAAGGGCGGCGCGGAAGGCATGATCGTCACCGAAGGCGGGCGCTTCGGCGGTTACGGTCTTTTCCTGAGCAAGGGTGTGGCGGGCGTTCGCGCGGGAAAGCCCGTATTCCTCTACAACCTGCTTAACCTCAAGCGCACGATATGGTCAGGGCCGGAGTTGAGCGCCGGCAAGCACACCATTGTCTTCGACTTCAAATCGGATGGTCCCGGCTTGGGCAAAGGCGGTACGGGTGTGCTCTCAGTGGACGGTAAGGAAGTGGACAGGAAATCCATGGAACACACCACGCCGGTCACATTCGCAGAGGACGAGACGTTCGACGTCGGGCAGGACACCCGCACCGGGGTCGCGATGCTGGAGTATCGCTACGATGTTCCGTTCAAGTTCACCGGCAAAATCAACAAGCTGACCTTCAACCTCGAACCGGAGCGAAAGACAGCACCTGAGTCCAAGGCGGAACTTGCACCTATGGCCGCACCGGAGCCGGATCCTATTGAAACACCGAAGCGCTAGCAGCTTCGCCGCGTGACCAACAAGCGTCACCAGCGCGAGAGATAGAGTGAAATCGGAGCATGAAAAAGGCTTTGATCTTCGCGGCGGTCGCTGAAGCGGCGACCGGATTGGCGTTGTTGATTGTCCCGTCGCTTGTTGGGCAGTTGCTGCTCGGTGCCGGTTTCACCGGCGTCGCCATAGCGGTTGCGCGCGTGGCTGGCCTCGGTCTGATTGGTTTAGGGATCGCCTGCTGGCCGGGCCCGCCGCTATTCGGCATGTTGACCTACAGCTCATTAGTCGCGCTGTATCTTGCCTACCTCGGTATCGCCGATGGGTTGGCTGGCGTCTTTCTATGGCCGGCGGTTGCGCTTCACGCAGTTCTGTCAATTCTTCTCGGTCGCGCTTGGCTGGCCACCGAGGCGAAATAAGAACAGCCGAATTTTCGGCGCTGCACAGTATCCGCCATGACCAAAAGTGGACATCGCGGTTAGCTGAAATTCTGTGCAGAGCGCCCACCTCAGCCAAAATCAGTCTGGGTCATCGCGACTTTTACCTCGCGTGCAAACGAGATGAGTGAAAACGTGAAGAGCCCAAGCGATAGTGTGAAAAGGATGGCCGCACCGGGTTCGTGCCTGATCCCGAAATATGCGCTCCCGAAAGCGGCAATCATAAGAAGGCAGGTAGAAATGCCACTTGCGACCGCCCAGTAGATTGCCCGGTTGACGAGGGCTGCTCGCAACTTCAGTTGGGGTAGAGCGGCTTTGAGCTTCGCGTTGTTTGGGTCGTCATCCGGGGCGTCGTTGATTGATCGTGATCTGTCGATGATGCGGCTCATATGCGAGACCAGCACCGAAAGAAAAGACGCCACCGCACCTAAAAGGAAGGCGGGTGCCGCGGCCTGCGATATCACAAGCGAAAGCTGATTGAGCGTTACTACTTCAGGCAACATTACAAACCTCCATGAATTGCGCTGCTAATTTGTAATGGAGCTAAATTACACAACCTAACTCGCGCTGACGATGACTGTCCGTTAATGACCCAAAGCGGACATTTGCCATCAAACTAAAGCGCTGCGGGCAATACGCGGCCTGCGTCGGCCAAGCATGGGTTTGATCTAGATCAATGACCGCCCAAGGCATCGAGCGTGTGCTTCGCGGCCGCAATTCGGTGACCGGCCCCGGATTGGTCGGTACCGCGCCAAACATCTAGGCATCGACAAGCGCGGACGAGCCGTTACCCAAACAGGAAGTGAAAATAGCCATGACACGGACGTCGATCACCTTCGCATTCGGCCTGTCGTTGGCACTGATGCTTGCTCCGCTAACGGTAGCGCCCGTCGCCGCCCAGCAATCTGCCCCCGCAAGCGTTACGTTACCGACAGACCGCACGGTGCTGCCGATCCCGGAGCCTCAGTATCCCCATAGCACCGTGCTCGATGTCCGCAATGCGACTCCGCCGCCCCGATTTGAGGTCAAGGCGCCCGCGAATGCGCCCAACGTCCTTATCGTTCTCATTGACGACATGGGTTTCGGCCAGTCGAGCGCCTTTGGCGGGCCCATCCACATGCCGACAGTGGAGCGGTTGGCCAATGAGGGGCTCCGCTACAACGAGTTCCACACCACGGCGCTCTGCTCGCCCACGCGAACCGCGCTGCTCAGCGGCCGCAACCATCACGTGAACAACATGGGCTCGATCGCGGAGACTGCCACCGCATTTCCCGGACAGACCGGACAGCGCCCCAACAGTGTGGCGACGGTCGCGGAGATGTTGCGTCTGAATGGCTACAGCACGGCGGCTTTCGGCAAGTCGCACGAAACTGCGGCATGGGAGATCAGTCCCTCCGGTCCAACCGACCGTTGGCCGACCCGCTCTGGTTTCGACAAGTTCTACGGCTTCATGGGTGGAGAGACCAACCAGTGGGCGCCGCTGCTCTATGACGGAATGAACACGGTCGAGCCGTCGCATGATCCGAATTATCATCTCATGACCGACATGACTAATCAGGCGATCGGCTGGATGCAGTACCAGAAATCGCTGACGCCGGATAAACCGTTCTTCATCTATTTCGCGCCGGGCGCCACCCATGCGCCGCATCAAGTGCCGAAGGAGTGGATCGCTAAATACAAAGGCAAGTTCGATCAGGGTTGGGACAAGGTGCGCGAGGAGACGCTCGCTCGCCAGATCAAGTTGGGCGTGGTGCCCGACGGGACGAAGCTCGCTCCCAAGCCCGAAGCCATCAAGGACTGGGCAACGCTCAGTGCAGACGAGAAGAAGCTGTTCGCCCGCCAGATGGAAGTCTTCGCCGGCTTTGGCGAGTATGCCGACACAGAGACCGGGCGGTTGATCGAAGCGATCAAGGCGACCGGTCAACTCGACAACACGCTGATCTTTTACATCGTCGGTGACAACGGGGCGAGCGCCGAAGGCGGCATGGTCGGGCTTTTCAACGAGTATACGTACTTCAACGGCGTGAATGAGACAGTCCAGGATGTCCTCAAGCATTACGACGAACTCGGTGGGCCGAAGACGTATGGCCACTACGCCGCAGGGTGGGCGGTCGCAGGCGACACGCCCTTCACATGGACAAAGCAGATTGCCTCCAGTTACGGCGGCACCCGCAACGGGATGGTGGTCCACTGGCCCAAGGGCATTACAGCAAAGGGCGAAATACGTTCGCAGTGGCACCATGTCATTGACATCGTGCCGACAATCCTCGAGGCGGCGAGTTTGCCTGAACCGAAGAGCGTGAACGGGACGGTTCAGACACCCATTGAAGGCGTGAGCCTGGCCTACACATTTGCCGATTCAAAAGCGGCGAGCCGGCACACCACTCAATACTTCGAGATCTTCGGCAACCGCGCCATCTACAACGACGGCTGGCTTGCCGGGACCGTCCATCGCGCCGCATGGGAATTCAAGGTCCGAAGGCCGCTCGAGGAAGACATCTGGGAGTTGTACGACACGCGGTCGGACTTCAGCCTGGCGAACGACCTGGCCGCGAAGAACCCTGACAAATTGAAAGAGCTCCAGGAACTCTTCTTGAAGGAAGCAGTGAAAAATACCGTGCTTCCCCTCGATGACCGGACCCTGGAGCGCTTGAATGCGGGTTTGGTCGGACGGCCCGACTTGATGGCTGGCCGCACGTCGCTGACGGTTCACCAGGGAATGACCGGGATGTCGGAGAATGCCTTCATCAATGTGAAAAACCGGTCGCACACGATCACCGCCGACGTGGAAATTCCGAAGAGCGGGGCGAACGGCGTGATCCTCGCCCAGGGCGGTCGCTTCGGCGGCTGGAGCCTTTACCTGAAGGATGGCAAGCCGACATACACCTACAACTGGCTCGGCCTGCAGCGGTACACGGTGACGACGAAACAGCCGCTGCCTGCCGGGAAGGCAACCATCCGCGTCGAATTCGCGTATGACGGCGGCGGTGTCGGCAAAGGTGGGGTTGGTACGCTCTTCGTCAATGGAAAAAATGTCGCCACGGGTCGGATCGAACATACTCAATGCTGCGCATTCTCAATTGATGACGCCGCCGACGTGGGTGCGGACGAGGGTACGCCTGTCACTGAGGCCTACACAGTGCCGGCCAAGTTCGCCGGTGCAATTGCCAAGGTGACAATTGAATTGCAGGAAATGAAGAAGGCAGACCGTGACGACGCTGAGCAAGCCCGCAAGGCAGCGGCATTAAAGAAAGGGTTGTCTGATTGACACACCCTCTTTGCGGTCATTGGCCGGGAAAGAACATTAGCGCCGGAATGGCTTCCTGATGCTCCGGGGGTAAAGCGGACATCGCGTGAGATTGTCACGATGTCCGCTACATCCATAGCGAATGCTCCGCATCGGAATGTGGGCAGACAAATGACGTTTCGGATCGGACACGTTTAGCCGAGAAATCCCGCCGTCAGCATAACCACGCCAAAGGTAAAGACGGTCATGATCACGATCGTGATCATCGAGCCGCCGTCAAGGCTTTCGACGAACGGATGCACCCGGCCCTTGCGCGGCAGCAAATACCAGAAGATGGCGCTGGTTACGATAATCAAGATTGCGCCGCAAATGATGGAAAACATGTCGTTAGCCTGTCCCGATTGTGCCCCGGACTCGCTTGTCGCCCAATTGCGCTCATCGCAACGTAAATTGCACGTATAAAACTCTCTGATGCGGGTCATCAGCCCGCTGTGATGATTTCCGTGCTTTTTGCCGGGGGCGGCGCGGACGTCCTGGATAGCGGTCGTCTCAGGGAATTCTTCACAAAAAATCACGGCTGTGTGGAGCCGATCTTCAGGTAACGCGCCGCGTCCACGGATAGCGTCGCCTTCAGAAATGCACTGCGGATGTCCTGTCTTTCGCACGCGCCGCAAAGAATTCTTCGATTCACCGACACGGCATCGCTGGCGGCTTGTCGCCTTGGTGTCGCGGGGTGAATTGGCAATCCATTCGCAGGCACGCGGCGCCTGCCTACAATCAGAAGGTGACTTATGACCAGCCTCCCGAAGACCGTTCGCCTGACCTTAATGTTGGCGACGGGTTTCTTGCTTCTCGCTGCTGCGGACGGCGCGCTTGCAAAGAGCCGCAGCGGATCCGACAAGCAAAGTTCGATGAACTCGAACCACAAATCGGATTCCAACGACCACGACAAGGACAAGCACAAGGACAAATACGCCGACAAGGATAAAGACAAAGACAAGCACAAGTGCAAGAGCGACAAGTGCAAAGACAAAGGTGCGGGTAAGGGTACCGGTACGACGACGGGCGGCGACCCGGGCAAGCCGGGACCCATCGCGACCAAGCCGCCGGGCACTCCGCCTCCCGCGGCTCCCCCGAGCGGTGGTGATACCGTCGTTCGCGATCACCGGCCGGGCGGAAACGCGTATAACGGTCCGGTCGTGGTGCGCGATCACCGTGACCCGGTTGTGGTCCGCGATCATCGCGACCCCCCGGTCGTAGTGCGCGATCATCGTGATGAGCCAGTCGTGCGCGATCACCGCACTGGAAGTGACGGTTACGGTCAGTAGACCTGCGCTGCCGTCTCACCCCCGCGCAGGCTCGGGCGGCTAACCTCCATCCGTACGGTTTGTCATTACTTCCGTTCGGGACTCTGTACGGGCGGCGGGCTGTCCCGCCGCCCGTTTTGTTTCGCGATCAGGGAAATTGAAGAATGCCGAAACTGCTGCTGCTCCTCGCTGGAATTGCGCTGCTTATTGGCGCATCACGCAGAGAGCGCTCCAATCACCAACACAAAAGCCCGGCTTTGGGGGTAAAGCAGACGGCGCTTGGACATCCGTCAATATCCGCTCATGATCCAAAGCGGATATCGGCTGGGCTCACGCGGGGGACGACGGATGAAACGTTGGATCGGCGTTTTCGGAGCAATGCTCATTGGAACGCTGGCGCACGCGCAAAGCGACCCGACGAGCGGAACGGCGTTTTTTCCGAGTTGCCTGGCAGCCGCCGATATCGTTCAAGGCAAGCGTCCGGCGACTGATTCAGAAGATGCCTCCAGGCAACTCCGGCAAGCGTCGGCATGCTTTGGGGCGGTGACGGCAATTATGAAGCTCGCGCCATTGTTAAAGCCTGAATTTGCCATGTGCCCGCCGGCTGATGTCGTCCCGGACAGCAAAGCCGCCCTTGCGCAAATGGTGCTTTCCATCACGGCTTATCTGAAAAACCATCCGGAGCAACGTCCCAACAATTTTCACCAGACCGCCGTGAACGCTTTGGTTGCGGCCTGGCCTTGCTCTAAATAAATTCACAACGACGCAAGCAACCAACCTGCGATCACCTTGTGTGACCGGTATAGTCGATTGCCGTGCCGTGTCGGGATTAGCGAGATTTTGATAGGCTGTCACAATGGCATCGCGGCGTTCGAAAACGAAGACTGCAATTGTCGCCATTGCTGCAATTCTCTGCAGTTACGGCGTCCTCGCCTACATTGTACTTCCGCTGGCCTGGACCCATTATGAGCATCAAAAGGGGCTCGCGGGTCTCCCTATGGTGACGCGGACGGCCCAAGGCATTCCCGGCGATGCGATCAATGTCGGATTGGTCGGATCAAAAGAGGATGTGCTGTGTGCGATGCATGCGGCCGGCTGGTATCCGGCCGATCCAATTACGCTGCGGTCGAGTGTTGCAATTGTGGGCAGCGTCGTCCTCGACCGGCCGTACCGCGACGCTCCGGTGAGCAATCTTTTTTACCAGGGCAGGGCGGAAGATCTGGCATTCGAAAAGCCCGACGGCAAAAGCGCAGATCGCCGCCAGCACGTACGGTTCTGGCAGGTGCTGAACCGGGGGCAAGAAGGTAGGCCGGTGTGGCTTGGTTCGGCGACGTTCGATCGCGGCGTGGGTCTGAGCCGCCTGACGGCGCAGGTCACACACCATATCGCCCCCGATATCGATGCCGAGCGCGACCAGCTCACGGCTGACCTGAAAACCGCAAAGGTTGTTGAGGCGATCTATGAAGTTTCCGGCGTCGGCCCCACGCTCAATGGCCGGAATGGAGAAGGCGACCGGTATTACACGGACGGTGAAATCAAGATTTCCCGGCTTGTAGAAGGGTGCAATGCAAAGGCCGAGACAGCGGTAGAACTTGATAACCCGCCTTTCGTCGACTTGAAAAATGTTGCGTGGGAGACCATAGCCACTCTCCTGTCGTCCGGCACCCAAACCACCAATTCGAAGTAGCGGTCCGTGCACATGCCCCTTGAGGCAATACTGTCGCCCCGGTCCTTGTAATAAAATTCGCGCAGTGCACCGGCCACAAAGGCGGAGCGGTCCGGCTGAATCGGAGGGCATCGTGAAAACACTCTTCCTGGCAGGCATCGCGGCCCTTGAACTCGTTGGAGCATCCGCTCTTGCATCGGATTTGCCCACGAAGGCCCCGCTCAACAAAACTCCGATCGCACCGCCACCCTACAACTGGTCCGGGTTTTATGTGGGCGCCAATTTTGGCGGGGGGTGGACAAGTGGCAGCCTGAACATTCCCGGCAATAATTTTTATGGCGGCATGACCGAGCTCATCGGCGGTGTTCAAGCCGGTTATAATTTTCAGGCCGGATCACGTTCTGCTTGGGGCTGAAGCTGACTTCGATTGGGCAAGTTTCAATCATCCGACCCTTCCCGCTCCGACGTTAGGTTCCGTCAGCAATCACTGGATGAGCACCGTGGCAGGCCGCGTTGGCCTCGTGAACGACCGCTGGCTTATTTTCGCCAAGCTGGGCGGCGGCTGGGTGCGAAGCGAGGCTATCTTGAATACATCCGGGCTCGCCGAATTGGAGCGGATCGAGCACCAACGGTGGCTGGCTGATTGGCGGAGGTATTGAGTACGGGTTCAAGCCGCATTGGACGGTCAAGCTCGAATACGACTATCTCGCACTCTCAAACTGGAATTCGGCCACGGTGCCGGTGGTTGCGCTGAATCACGACGTTCAAATGGTCAAGTTTGGCGCCAACTATAAATTCGAGAGCGGCGTTACCGCTGCGGCTGAGCCGTCGCGCGCCGGCCATCCAGGTGCGCCTGCTAAAGATGAAGAACTGCAGAAGCAATCGCAGAACCCGATCGCGGACCTTGTGAGCTTGCCATTCCAGAGCAATACGAATTTTAACGCTGGGCCTTTCAACCGCACGCAGGAAATACTCAATATCCAGCCCGTCGTTCCAATGCACCTGAACGAGGACTGGAATGTCATCTCGCGCACCATAATTCCGTTGGTAAGCCAGCCTGACCCGGCGATCGACAGCAGCACCAACGGTATTGGCGATATTACCCAATCACTGTTTCTGTCGCCGACGAACCCGGGCAAACTGATCTGGGGTGTGGGCCCCGTCTTCACCGTTCCGTCCGCCAACGATCCTATTCTCGGGACGGGCAGAGTCCTGGCCGGCCCGACGGCCGTGTTCCTGACGACGCCAGGGCATTGGGTGCTCGGTGTGCTGCTCAACAATCAGTGGTCGGTTGGCGGCAATTCGTTGCGGCCGGCGGTAAATACCGGTCTCGCCCAGCCTTTCGTCAACTACAACATGGAGCATGGTTGGTACTTGACCACATCACCCATCATCACTGTGAACTGGCTCGCAGCGGCCGGGGAGCAATGGACCGTGCCGGTCGGTGGTGGTTTTGGCCGCGTATTCAGATTGGGCGATCAACCGGTGAACGCATCTATAGCCGCATACTACAACGCAATACGCCCGACCGGCACATCGGACTGGCAGTTGCGGACCTCGGTCGCGCTTCTGTTCCCGGTGAGGTAGATATAGTGGGGACAGTCCGTAATTTCTGAAAACATTTAGGGGGGCCAGGCCATGAACTATCGCAAGCTTTCGTTTGCCGTCATCTTCGTACTCTTCGCAGTACTTCTGTTACCAAGCCAGGGAAAAGTCATTGTGCGAGATGCCGATGGTGCACCCACCATCTTGGCCGCCGCTCAGACCGCAAAACAGCAATGCATCAATGCCTGTCGCGCGCGATATCACGACTGCCGGTCCCTGAAGCAAATATCATCCTCCGAGTGTCGAAGCGTTTATCAGGATTGCACCCGCTTCCAGTGCAGTGCTGTGCGGGGATGACCGTAGGGCTATTTGCGGCGATGGCCAACGCGCAGCGCGAACGAAGGCTGAGACGGAGCCAGGGACAGACTTGAGGTCTGCCCCTGGTGTCGTCCCTCCGGTCCTAGCACCGGATACCGGAGGAACGCCCTAGCCCCGGTCAGTGCGGGCGATCGGGATCGCGACGAACTTCATCGCGTTATCAGACTTCAATCGCATCAGCACAGTGCGCTTGCCATCTTTTTGTGCGCCACTGATGGCATTGCGAACGTCCACCGGGGTAGCAACCGACTTGCCGCCCACATCAAGAATGACGTCGCCGGTCTTGAAGCCGTGCTCGGAGGCGATTCCGCGGGGGTCAACGTCGGTCACGACGACCCCTTCGGTGCCACCGGCGGCGACCTTGCCGGCGGGGGCCAGCATCAATCCAAGCTTTGGTATATCGCCGCCGTTCGGGCTGATGTCCGAAGGTATTGCCCGAGCGTCACGCTCTTTTGGCAGTTCGGCGAGCGTCAGCGAGATTGTTTTCATTTCACCTTTGCGCAGTATCGCGAGCTTGGCTGTATTGCCGGGCGCCATGGAGCCGATCTGTTTGGCAAGCTCACGAGCGTCCTTGATTGCCTGACCGTTGACTTCAGTGATGACGTCACCGGAAAGGACGCCAGCCTTGGCCGCAGGGCTACCGGCCTGTGGCTCGGCGACAAGCGCACCTTCAGTCCGCTTCATACCAAGGCTCTCGGCGATTTCCGCCGTGACCGGTTGGATCTGCACGCCGATCCATCCGCGAGTGACTGTACCCTTGTCCTTGAGCTGGGCGATCACCGACTTGACGGTGTCCGACGGAATATCAAAAGCGATTCCGACAGAGCCGCCAGAAGGCGAAAAGATTGCGGTGTTAACCCCGATGACATTGCCGTCCATGTCGAAGGTCGGACCACCGGAATTGCCCTTGTTGACCGATGCATCGATCTGGATGAAGTCGTCGTAGGGGCCGGCTCCGATGTCGCGGCCACGTGCCGAGACGATGCCGTTGGTGACGGTACCGCCAAGTCCGAACGGGTTGCCGACTGCAAGGACCAGATCGCCAATGCGCGGGGCCTTGTCCGCCAGCTTGACGAAGGGGAAATCGCTGCGACCATCGACCTTGATCAGAGCAATGTCAGTGCGTTCGTCGGTGCCAACAACTTTGGCGCCATAGGTTTTTCCGTCATCTGCCGTGATCTCGACGGTTTGCGCCTTGTCGACCACATGGTTGTTGGTCACTGCATATCCATCGGCGCTGATAAAGAAACCCGAGCCCTGACCGGTCACTGCGTGATTTGGCGTTTGTCGCTGACCGTCAGGAGAGCCGTTCCCGTCAGGCATCCCGAAGCGGCGAAAAAAATGCTCCATAGGCGAGTTCGGAGGGACTGGCGAACCGCTGTCGAGTCCCGCCGATTTTACAGCGGGATCCATTTTTACGCGGACCGCGATCACGGCCGGCTTCACTTTTTCCACGATATCGGCAAAGCCGACCGGTCGATGCGTGTTTTCGGCAGCTCCGGCTGCGGAAACAGTGAGAATGTCAGACCGGGAAATTTCGAACCCAACCACCAGGGTAGCGGCGGCGAGACTGGTCGCGGTTGCTAGAAGGACAAGGCGGTGCGCGGAAAGAATCCGCCTTTTGCTTGTTAAATTCATGGTTGTGGTGTCTCCATTGAACGGGGTTGCTCCACACCGGTGGAGCGTTGGGCCGTTGAATAGAGAGCGCCGGATTGCCGCGAGATGACGGTGGAATTAACAATTGGCAATTGTCGCGAATTTCCAGCTCCGCTTTTTGCGGACTCAGGAATTCTTTCGAGAGCGGGCCTGTCGAGGCGTTTTTCCCGACCACCGTTTGAATGCGTGTGTGAAAGAGCTAACTTCCTGATACCCAAGCAACCAGGCAATTTGCGAAATCGACAAATCATTATCGGCCAAATAACGCTTGGCGAGATCGGTCTTCAGATTTTGAAAAACTATGGAATAATTCAGTCCTTCCGTGGCAAGCCGCCGGGCCAGTGTGCGTTGGCTAACGCCGAGTTGATGTGCAACAGCGTCGAGATTGGCATTGCCGTGCGGTAGCAACGGCACAATGGCATTCTCAACGCTCGCGCGGAACGCGCCGCGGCGTTGTCGCCGCCGACTAAGCGCTTCCTCACAATATGTGATCAGCAATTTATTCAGATGGTGATCGGCGCTGACGATTGGCGTATTCTTTATCATCGGCGCGAACGAAAGCTCATCAACGGGCGCGCCAAATTCGACATTGGCACCGAAGAATTCAGTCAATTCCGGGCTTCGACCGCTGCGACGATGCGTGAGCCGAACGCGCGTCGGTACCAACTCAATGCCCGCCAGCTGCCGGCACAGACGAACCAGTAACGCCATAAAAAATTCAATCTGATGCCGATCCAGGTGCCGGCTGACCCCGACGTATTGGAACCTCATGCCGACATTTCTGCCATCAACGTATGTCAGCGACACGCCCTCATTGGCGATGGCGCTGTAACGCGCGATTTTCTGTAACGCGTTACCCAATACTTCCGAAGAGGCCGCAACATAATAGAGAAAGCCGAACTCGCGGAGATCGTGTGCCTGGGCAAGATGAAATCCGAACAAGTCATCCTTCGCTGCCCTGGCGACGAAATCCAAGAACATGGATTTGGTCGCGGACTCTGAGCTTGAGATTTGTGTTGTTGATTTGCTTAACAGTAATATTTGCATTTTCAAGCAAAGCCCGTGTTTCGATTCCGCGCGATCTTGCGTGGGCGTAGGCGAGCCGCGTTAATGTCCCGATCGCATTCGGGAGAGTGCCAAGACGCCTGGCATCAGAACGGCCCATAACAGCACCCCCTACGTGCAAAGGCAGTGCGATCGTCAATCGTATTCCTGGTTGCCTGGCGTACGCCGACAAAGCTTTGGCAGATAATAACAAGACACAGATGGAATGTCGCGGCTATCAAGCGTGCGTGCTGCAGGCGAATGCCTGCGCCAGAACCCTTGCAGCCAGACGGCCTATCAGCGACGGCCTCAATGTCGTGCTGAAGCTCTGTGTGAATGCATGCCGGCTTAGGAGAGTTGATGTCAAATTCACAAGAGATTATCGCCGTCATCGACGATGATCCGGAAATGCGCGCTGCAATGGCCGCGCTCGTGTCGGCGTACGGATATCGCGCGCACACCTTCGATTCAGCAGAAACATTTCTCGCCTGTGCGTCGACATGCTCGGCGCGTTGCCTCCTTGTCGATATTGAGCTCGGCGACCTTTCCGGCGTGGAATTGGCACGCCAATTGGCAGCGGATGGCTACAAGTTTCCCATCATTTTTATGACAGGGCACGACAATGCCGCGGTCGAAAGCCAGGCCATGGCTGCAGGCGCCGTTGCGTATTTACGCAAGCCCTTTCCGGGAAAAATATTGATTGATGCGCTCAAAAAGGCAGCCCGGGCGGACTAATGCTGTATTCATTCATGGGCGGCATCCTGATCACGTTGCTGGCCATATTTGCGGGCGTTGTCTGGTTTTTTTTGCGCTCCAATATTCAGGATTGATGAAAACAACCCACGGTGACGGGGTCATCGCAATGTCCGCCCATGGCGTAAAGCGGTCATCGCTTTCACCGCAATCAAAAATCCGGCTGTAAAATGGTGTCCATGCTCGGACCGATATTCGCGGGAATATAGGGCGCAGTGACATCACTATCGATCGCCTGCAGGGCGTTGGTGCTGCCACCGGCTCCCGGATCAAACGGCCCGTTCTGATAGGCGGCATAGGCCTTTGCGGTGCCGACATAAGCGCAATTGCAACCAGCCGCGTCCGCGTACACATAGTAGACAATTCCATCTTTCGTACGCTTGACGAGCTTGTCGGGTGGCAATGAATTCAGGAGCGCGCGCTTTTCCGGCGTGGTTGCGTATTTCACCATGAAGCCGGCGGCCGTGAATAGATTGTTCGGAATAACAATGACCTGTTGTTGCTGCGCGACCGCAAGCGAAAGGCTGGAGCTCACCAGCACAAATCCGAAGAGCGTGCGACTGATCGGCATCGTCAGCTCCATCATAAACCGCAAATATAACTCGTCACGGCGGAGGGCCCGGCGCAGGGGAGCCGCCAAGCCCTGGTGGCGGCCCCGGACTCTCCAATTGCAGAGGCAGCAGCCCCTGCGCATTTTCTGAAGACGGCGGGATCGCCGGTACTTGCGCGGCGCTGCCAGCCGGATTGCGCACGCATTCTCCGCCAATGCCGCTCAAGGTTTGCCGGCATTGCTGTTCATTGGCGTAAGCACAATTGAGGTTGCCGTCGTTATCCGCAATTGCACACCAGGGATTGTAGGTTTGCGCATGAGCGGAACCGGCAACGAGAGACGTCGCCAAAACCAGAAATCCAATTCCTGCACATACACTTCGCATTGCGCATCGCCTCCAACGAAACTTCATTACTTCGCGATGATGATACCGCGCTCCGCGCGCCACTTCTTGAAGACGATGTCGATGGCTTCGATGATTTTCACTTGCGGATTGGCCTTACAGTACACGATAACTTCGTGTTCAGTTTCCTTCGACCGTCCGATGTTGAGGTAGTGCTTCTTCGCAAGTCCGTTGTACCAGCCGCTATACCAGGTGGTGAGCAAATCAGCCTGGTCTTGCCAGGTTCCGGCGAGTTGCGCGCAGCTCAACGTCTGGACATCGAGATATCCTTCAGAGTCCGCATACGTGCTCAGATTAACCTGAGCGTTGGCATTTGTGGTGACGAAGGACAACGCGAGCCCTGCCGCAGCCATGATAAAAGTTTTTCGCATACTGTCTCTCCTGAATTCTGTTGAAGCTCCGGCGCGATGCCCAGCGTGCTTCGGACATGCGCGACTTCGACCTCCTACAATCCGCCGAATCGATAGTTCAGGCCGGCACGTATTTCGCTGTGATGCGAGATATCGAGCGAAGCTGCCGTCATATAAAGATATTCGAGCTTCGCGCTGACATTTTGCGTAATGCCATATTCAACGCCTGCTCCAAGCACTGCGCCGACCTGCTTGCTTGTGCCCGAGCAGTTGATGATCCCGAAGGTGCCACAGGAAACCCCGATCGCCGGAACGAAGGTGGATTTAGCGCCTAACAATGCAAGGCCGCCGGTCGCGTAGAAAAGCCAATTCTCTTGAGCGTATCCGATCCGCGCCCTGGCCGTCGCTTCCCAATCGATACTGGTGCTCGCACTGACGGGAGAGGGCGGCGTAATTGGTATTCCGCCGGAGCTCGGAACGAAGGTGGCAGACCCTTTCAGGTTGGCCCAGTCGAGATCGGCTTCAAAGCCCAGGACAACGTGGCCCGATTGAATTTGAGCGCCAGCCGTTCCACCGAACACGCCACCGGAAAAATCAACGGACTCGCCATCGAAACGGTTCGTGATGAGATTAAGAGGATCCTGCCGACCCCAGGCGCCGCCGCCGTTCAAACCAAAGTAAATTCCGGTCCAGTTGTAGACTGGCGTGGGAGCCAACAATGGGGCCGGCGCAGGCCGGCGCGGCAAGTCCGCGGCTGACGCGGTTTGCGCGAGCGCGGCAGCCAATGCCGCGGCAACGAAGAGTGTTGATCTGGTCTGGAGCATCGTGTCCCCCATTTTGAATTGTGGCTCGGTCCGGAAGTGTTCCGCGAAGATGAAAGCACTTTCGGAAACTGTCGTAGACTTCCGCGCTCTGCGCTCAGGGCAGCGGTCGCAGCTTGAGCGCAGCGACTCCGACAGCAACATTGAGGGCGACCGACCCTTCTACCGAGACGGGCTGAAGCGCAATGGTGCGTCCGGATCCGCCGACCAGGACGTTCGTGCCGACGCCAAGGCCAAGGGCGGCATCCGCGGTTGCGCCGACATAGTCACCGGCGAGCGCGCCGAACGGCACGCCGACCGTTGGGGACAGAACGGCCCAGGCGAGGACACCGCCTGCCGAGATGCCGATATCGATGCCCACAGTGTTAATTGCGCCGGCATAGGGCTGCGGCGGTACCTGCGCATTCTGCGTAAACTGGCACTCCATCGACTGATGGCCGGCAATGATAAACCCGATGCTCGGATTGAGCCTGCAACGCAGCATGCCCGCTTGCGTCCAGTTGGGTGATTGAGCATCGGCAGACGCGGCCGTCATTGCGATCAGAGCGAGTGCCAGCAGTGCTGAACATGTTCGTGACATCGAATGTTCTCCAGTGAGATTTGGTCGCGCCGTGTCAGGCGCTTCAGTAGCAAGGCGGATACGGGTAATAACCGCATGCGGGATGCGCATAGTAGGGCGCCGGTGGATACCCGTAAGCGGCTGCGCGGTAGGCCGCCGCCGCACCGTAAGCGGCTGCCGCGCCATAGGCTCCCGCAGCGCCATACCATGCAGCGCGACGTGCTGTACGACGGGCAACACCCGCATAAGAAAGCGGTGTGAACGGCAGCCCGATGATGTCGATGAATACGGCAGCCGGGCCATCTGCGCCGTTCAGGTTTCCTTCGAGGACCTGCACGTCGAAAGTCAGCTTGTCACCGTCGAGCTTGGGCGACTTCAATACGACGACCGCATCGCGATTTGTCGAAGCATCCTTACTAAGTGCCGAAACCGTCGCATTTGGCGGATCCTTGCCGAAACTATCGCCGCTCGCCCATTCCTCCAGGAGGTGAGCGGTAAGCGCGTGCCCGGCAGCCCGCACCGGCCGATCGGCGAACACGATAGCGTTGGGCGAAACGCCGGTGAGCGTGAGCTTGTCACCTTGCAGGGTTGCGCCGCGCGAATTTAAGACAATCAATGACGGTTCCATCTCCGGTTTGGCCGAGGTGGATGCACCAATAGCCTTTAATGCAGGCGTTGACCCGGATTGGGTACTTGGTGCCGTCTGTGCAATCGCAGTGACTGAGCTAAATAGAACCGCAAAGAAAATCGTAGAAACCGGCGTGGCTCGAGGCATCACAAACACTCCATCTGGTCATGAGCGGGTCAGCGCCCTCGGCTGCCGGGTGGTCTTTTTGGACTGCCCGGCAACGTCTTCCATTAGCGCCGGTCAGGCCAGCAAATTGACCTGCCCTACTTACTCACCCGCGTGGCTGATAGTCCTTGCTTCCTGTATGGCGTGGATGATCTGGTCGAGATTGTAGCTCGCCGGTGCCTGCAGAGCTGGGAACGTGCGGAAAGTCTCAAGTTCCTTCAGCCACAGGAGTTGTCCGATCGGCACCAGGTTCCAGTCGTAGATGTAGGCCGTGCTCGGCGCCGCAATCGCGCCGCCCATCCCGAGCAGCGTCTTTTGATCTTCGGCAACGGCCTGCTCAAACGGGTCGCGCTTGATGTTGTCGACCTGGGTCCAGTGATAAGTTATCGTCCCCGTCAATCCACCGGTCGCCGAGGATGGCGCCATCGTGTAGTAGAACTTCCAGTTCTTGTAGCGGACTGCCGACGGGTGCGTACCGGTCCAGTAGTACAAGGTATCGCGCGCTGACGGACCTTGGCCTTCGAGGTAAGCTCGCTGATCCACGCCGTCGAGCGTTGTCTTGACGAAGCCGGGATACTGTCCTGCCTCTATCTGCTTCTTTAAGCCGTCGCCCTTCGGGCCACCGGCAATGTCGGCCAGAGTCGGCAGCCAGTCGAGACCTGAGATGATCTCGGTTTTTACAGTACCCGGCTTGATATGGCCTGGCCACCGCACAACGAGCGGGGCCCGCATGCCGCCTTCCCAGGTTGTGAGCTTGCCGCCGCGGAACGGAGTGACGCCGCCGTCCGGATAGGTGATGGCCTCGGCCCCGTTGTCGGTCGTGAAGACAACGATCGTGTTGTCGAGCTGCCCCATGTCCTGCAGCTTCTTGAGCACGACGCCGATGTTGTCGTCGAGCTGCTTCATGCCGACTTCGTTGATGCCCCAGTCCTTGCCGCCCTTCTCGCCCAGCATCGCTTCGTATTTCGGCGAGAACACTGTCGTGATGTGCATGCGCGCCGGGTTGTACCAGACGAAGAACGGCTTGTTTGTCTTCTTCGGATCATTGCGGTCAAGGTAATCGACGACCTTGGCGGATATTTCCTCGTCGACTGTTTTCGAACGCTCCAACGTTAGAGGACCTTCGTCCTTGCACGTCTGGTTTTGCTCGGTCCCGTTGGAGGACGTGCACGAGATGATCGGCCGCGGCGGCATCATGCACAGCGCGGTCCTCGGATCAACCGCGCCCGGCGGATCGGAGAGCCCGCGAACAGGCGTGTTCTTGCATGACGGCACGACAGTCTGGTCTGTGGGGGACTTGTTGATGTCCGGGAAGCTTACGCCCTGCATCGCATCGAGGTGATACAAGTAGCCCCAAAACTCCTGGACGCCGTGGGCGGTCGGAAGCGAAGCCGCTTTGTCGCCCAGGTGGTTCTTGCCGAACTCGCCCGTGTTGTACCCCAGGTCGAGCAGAACCTTTGCCAGCGATGGTGTGCCCGGCAATAAGGAGCTTGTCGCACCAGGCAGCTGGGGCATGACCATGCCCGCGCGTATTGGATGCATGCCGGTAAAGAATGCGGTGCGTCCGGCCGTGCAGCTCTGCTCGGCGTAATAGGTCATAAAGAGCGCGCCCTCTTGCCCGATGCGGTCGATGTTGGGTGTTTCGCCAACCATCAGCCCCCGGTGGTAGATGCTGGGCTGCATAATTCCGATGTCATCACCCATGATGAACATGATGTTGGGCTTTTGCGGAAGCTGCGCGGATGCCGGCATACATGCGGCGATCACGACGACAACCAATGTGAGCAAACCGATGCAAACGTTCCTCATGGCAGACCTCTCCAACGCTGGTTTCCTCGTTTTGCCTTCGGGTCGTGCAGCAGGTCTTTCGGGAATACGCTCTCCCACGGCCTCAACGTGCCGAAAAAGATCGCGGTCCGAAACTTCCCTTTGAGGCAGCCTCGGACCGTCACATGTTCGTGATTAGTTCAGGATACCGGAGCTTGTCGCGACTTGCCGCACGCGGGTCGGGCGACAGGATGTCGAGGCAATGGTTGGAGACTAGCGTTGGTGGTAGAATTCATGGGGCAACTTTGGTTCAGCTTCAGCTTGGGGGCGACATGGCGACAAACCCTCGCGCGACGCAAACGGTATTTCGTGTTGCCTCTAGGATGCAATATTTTGCGTTCGTGAGTTTGCTTTGCATGGGATGCCAATCGCACGCTGAGAACCAGCTGCGACGGATCTATTTTCTAGAAAGCCTTTCACCCACGCAGCCAGCCGCTGTGCGCACCATCGAGGCGTTCAAACGGCGCCTTAGCGAAAAGACGACCGAGAGGTTCGAGATATTTATCGATTACATGGAGCTCGTGCGCTTTCCAAGCCAGGCGCACCTCAATCAAACGTTAGAATACCTTTCCGGAAAGTATGCGGAAGCGCCGCCTGATGTACTAATAGGACTGGGCCGCGCCGCAATTCCGTTCTTGGCAAAGAACCATAATGCTCTCGCGCCTAACGTCTCAACGATAATTGCCAATGTGCCCGCAAGGGAGATCACAAAAACAGCGGAGTTCGACAACCTCTTTTTTGTAGCTACGGAATACAGTTTTTCGAAGACCCTGGAGCTGGCCCTGCAGCTTCAGCCGAAGGCTCGCAATGTCGTCGTCGTCGGTGGAGCGAGTGACTACGACAGACAATGGTTGGATGATGCGCGCCGCGAGCTACAACCTTATAGCGATCGATACGCCATCAAATACATTACCGGCCTCCCATACGATGAGATGCTAAAACAAGTCTCGCAGCTGTCGAAAGATACGATCGCAATCATGTCGTATGTTTTCGTCGACGGTTCCGGTCAACCGCGCGTCCCGCCCGAAGTGGCCACAAGTGTCGCAGCGATTTCTCCTGCGCCCGTTTATTCGCCAATCAGCAGCTATTTAGGCACAGGAATCGCAGGCGGTTATATGGACAGTTGGGAAGAGCAGGGCGTCGCGACGGCGGATCTCGTATTGCAGAATTCTGTCGAGCAAGGACCTTGTTATGGTTCCTCGTCAAACAATTCCAGTTCAGATGTATCGAGTCGACGAACGACAACTCAAGCGATGGAAACTGAGCAAATCCCAGCTGCCGGCGGACACCGATGTGCAATTTCATCAGTTCGATCTATGGGAGCAATACCGCTGGCAGATAATCGCCATTATTGCGATTGTGCTCGCGCAGGCTTCGGCGATCGCAGGACTGTATTTAGAGCGACGCCGCCGCCGGATCGCCGAGTTGGAGTTGCGCGACCGGCTGCTGGAAGTCATTCACTTGAACCGCACGGCTGTCGCGGGCACGTTGTCGGCCTCCATCGCTCACGAATTAAATCAACCGTTGGGAGCCATCCAGAGCTACGCCGAGGCCGCGATGCTCTATCTCGGCGCCGACCCTCCTAACGTCGCAAGGGCCGAACAGATACTTTCCAATATCCTTCGGGACAATGATCGCGCCGCGCAGATCATCAGCCATCTGCGTGCGCTGTTGAAGAAAAAAAATGAGGACGAGCTGGAGCAAATCGATCTTAATGAGGTCGTTCACGACACCCTGCAGATCGTCCGGCCTGAAGCAGTGAAAAAAGGGATTGAGGTCGAAGCCAACCAGGAAACCAACCACTTTGTCGTGCGCGCTGACCGGATTCACCTGCAGCAGGTCATCTTGAATTTGGCGATGAACGCAATCGATGCCATGCAGACTTGCAAGCCCGGCCAAGGAAAAATGTCAATAAACGTCGCGCCGAACGGAAATTCCGCGGTCGAAGTATGGGTCGAGGATTCCGGAATGGGCATTCCTCCCGACAAGTTGGGCACGATCTTTGACGCGTTTTACACGACCAAAAAACAAGGTACCGGACTCGGGCTTTCCATCGCACGCACGATCATTGAGACTTATGGCGGCAAGATATGGGCTGAAAACCGGATTGAAGGTGGTGCGATGTTTTGTTTTACGGTACCGTTGTTGAAGGTGGCAACCACATGACGATGCCGTCGCCGGTCATCCACGTTGTTGATGACGATGCCTCGTTCCGCACCGCCATCGGCGATTTGCTGAAGGCGTGCGGCTATCGCGTTTTTCCTCTATGAGACCGCGAAACAGCTTCTTGCCGCACCGTTGAATGGTGGTCCCGCTTGTATCCTGCTGGACGTCCAAATGGCCGGCATGAGCGGCCCGGAATTGCAGGCCCAGCTGGCCGACCTGGGATGTCAGTTACCCATCGTCTTTCTCAGCGCATATGGCGATATCCCGACAACGGTCAGCACGATCAAAGCGGGGGCAGAAGATTTTCTGACGAAGCCCGCGACCAAGGAACAATTGCTGGGAGCAATCCGACGCGCGCTCGGCCGCTACGAAGAGATGCTGGCACGGGGAAACGAGGTTTCCGTTCTTCAATCCCTTTTTGCGAAGCTGACCCCTCGCGAACAGGAAGTGTTTGGCCTTCTGGTGCGCGGAAAGGCCCATAAGCAAATTGCCTTTGAGCTCGGCATATCGGACCGAACGGTCAAATTGCATCGCCACCAATTGATGCAGAAACTCCAGGTGCGCTCGCTGGCCGAGGCCGCGGTCATTGCCGAGCGCCTCGGATTGTTACCGCATGGCGGGACAGTCGTGGACGCTCGAACCCGCACGCGCCGAACGCCGCGCGACTGATACGCCGCGACAACAGTGAGCCCGCAAAATTTTACGTCCATTTTACAGGTCTCCCAAAGGGGAAGGTTTGCTCAGCCGCCATTTCTGTCACAATGAAAATAACATGGAGATGGCTTTCCGACCCGGGTTGTCTGGACCAGACGGTCATAAGAAATCTATGCAAGGGCGGCGCAAGGTCGTGGCCATCGTCGATGACGACCCGAGCATGCTCAGGGCCACCAAGGATCTGTTGGACGCGCAGGGCTTTGTGACCGCGGTCTTTCCCTCTGCCGAGGAGTTCCTGGCAAGCAAGCTTGGACCTGAAGCCGACTATCTTCTTCTGGACATTCATCTCACCGGCATGTCCGGCATTGAATTGCAGCGGCGACTAAAGGCTTCGCACTCAGATGTTCCGGTCATCTTCATGACCGCGCTGGATGACGAGGCCGTTCGCCGGCAGGCCCTTGAAATCGGCTGTGTTGATTGCCTGCGCAAGCCCTTTCCGGCGCGCCAGCTGTTTGATGCAATCGAGAAAGCCGGGACACGGTAAGTGGCGGTCGTACGCCCCTTACGTCCCACGGAGAACCGCTGCGCCGCGCAGACGGTTTGAATTAAATCACTGCGGGCAGCCGTAAAACTCGTTCCGGCCGCTGTATTTTGCCGCCTTCCTCTTTGGGCAGTTTAACTTGCCCGATTCCGGTGTGAGGATGACTTTAGCCGTCATTGATGACGAGCCGCAGCGCAAGTGCCACCGAGTTCGAATGTATTTTCAATAGCAAATGGGTCTGGTCGAGAGAGTGAATGAGTAAGTCCGATGGTATTGGCCATTTTGATCCAGATCAAATTGCTGAGCGCGCCGGTCGCGTTAATTGAAATATTCGTCCGGCAGGACAGCGCTTCGGCGCGGTTGAGCTTTTTCAGACTGTCACCAGCAGAGGGATAGCGCAAACATGAGTTTGATCAGAAGCACTTGTTTCGGTCTGTTGGCTTCGGCCATCGCAACAACTGCGATGATCTTTCCGGCAGCCGCGCAACAGCAACAGAAGCCGAACATTGTCGTCATCATGGGTGACGATATCGGCATGTGGAATATCGGCGCTTATCATCGCGGTCTGATGGCGGGCAAAACACCCAATCTCGACAAGATCGCGAAGGAAGGCATGTTGTTCACGGACTACTATGCCGAGGCAAGCTGCACGGCTGGTCGCGCGAATTTCATCACCGGCGAGCTCCCGATCCGCACGGGCATGACGACGGTCGGCCAGGCCGGCGCGTCAGTCGGCCTGCCGGCCGAGGCGGTGACGATTGCGACCGTGTTGAAATCGATGGGTTACGCCACCGGTCAGTTCGGCAAGAATCATCTTGGCGACAAGAACGAGTTCCTGCCGACCGTGCACGGCTTCGACGAATTCTTCGGCTACTTATATCACCTCGATGCGATGGAAGACCCTGCGCATCCCAACTATCCGCAGAACCTCCTGAATGTCGTCGGCCCGCGCAACATGGTTCATAGCTGGGCCACCGACAAGGACGATCCCACGGAGATGCCGCGCTGGGGCAAGATCGGCAAACAACGGATCGAGGATGCGGGCACGCTCTATCCCAAACGGATGGAAACCGTGGACGACGAGATCCGCGATTTTGCCCTCAAGTTCATGGACAAGGCCAAGGCCGACAACAAGCCGTTCTTCGTCTGGCTCAACCCGACACGCATGCACATCGTCACGCATCTGTCTCCCAAATACGAGGCGCTGCGTAACTCGGAGAATGGCTGGTCGGAAGAAGAAGCCGGCATGGCCCAGCTCGATGACGACATCGGCCTCGTGATGAAGAAGATCAAGGACCTGGGCGTCGACGACAACACCATCGTCGTCTTCACCACCGACAACGGCACCGAAGTCTTTACCTGGCCCGATGGCGGTCAGACGCCGTTCGCGCAATCCAAGGGAACAGTCCTCGAGGGCGGTTTCCGCGTGCCCGCGATGATTCGCTGGCCGGGCAAGGTGCCGGCGGACTCAGTGCAGAACGGGATCTTCTCCGGCCTGGACTGGTTGCCGACGTTTGCGGCCGCCGCGGGGAATCCGAACATCGTCGAAGAATTGCTGAAGGGCAAAACGATCGGTGACCGGACCTACAAGAACCATCTGGATGGCTACAACCAGTTGGCCGCCATCACCGGCAAAGGACCGTCCGCGCGTCACGAAATCTTCTACCTCGGTGAAAGCACGGTCGGCGCGGTGCGCATTGATGACTACAAGTTCCGCTTCATCGACCAGCCGGCCGGCTGGTTGGGCGAAAAGACCCACCCGGACGTGCCTTACATCACCAACCTGCGCCTGGATCCGTTCGAGCGCACGGGCTGGCCAAACGCCGGGACAAAAGAAGGCGGGCAGCAATACTTCGATTGGTTCAAGTACCAATTCTGGCGGTTCGTGTTCGTCCAGCAAATTATGGCCAAGGAAATCCAGACCTTCCTCGATTTCCCGCCGATGCAGCGAGGCGCGAGTTTCAATCTCGACGCAATCAAAGCGGAGATGGGTAAAAGGATGGAGGAGGCCGAGAAAGCGGCCAAAGGTCCTGGCCAGTAATTGAAGTGGATTTCGCAGCGGGCGGCTCGCAAGGGCCGCCCGTCATTTATTAGACCCTGGCGCAATTGATCCAACGCAAATCGGGGAAAGCCAAAGTCGTCTAACCAGATGTACTCGGCTGCCGACATCTCGTCCGGGCAGTCAACAGAGGACGACGTAAATATGCGCAGGATCAGGACTGTTTGGCTCGGTCTGCCAATTTTGGCCGTTGCGATGGCAGCGACAAGTTTACCGGCAGCCGCGCAACAGCAGCAAAAGCCCAACATCGTCATCATCTGGGGCGACGACATCGGCCAATCGAATGTCAGCGCCTATTCGCGCGGTATGATGGGCTATCAGACACCCAACATCGACCGCGTCGCCAAAGAAGGTGTGATGTTCACCGACTATTACGCCGAGCAAAGCTGCACCGCGGGCCGCGCGTCGTTCATCACCGGCCAATCAGGCTTGCGCACCGGTCTGACCAAAGTCGGCCTGCCGGGAGCCACGCTGGGCTTGCAGAAGGAAGATCCGACCATTGCGGAGTTGCTCAAGCCGCTCGGTTATGCGACCGGACAATTCGGCAAGAACCATCTTGGCGACCGCAATGAGTTCCTGCCGACCGTACATGGCTTCGACGAGTTCTACGGCAATCTCTACCACCTGAACGCCGAGGAAGAGCCGGAGCTTCCGGATTATCCGAAAGACCCGGCGTTCCGCGCGAAATACGGCCCGCGTGGCGTGATGGACTGCAAAGCTTCGGATAAAGATGACACAACGGTTGATCCGCGCTTCGGCAAGGTCGGCAAGCAAGTCTGCAAGGACACCGGCCCGCTTACCAAGGCACGCATGGTAACGATCGACGACGACATTGCGGACCGTGCCGCCGACTTCATCAAGCGGCAGAGGGCCGCCAACAAGCCGATGTTTGTCTGGGTGAACTTCACCCACATGCATTTTCGCACCCACACCAAGCCGGAGAGCATCGGACAGTCCGGGCGTTGGCAGAGTCCCGTACCACGACGCCATGATCGACCATGACAAGAATGTCGGCACAGTGCTCAAGGCACTTGATGACCTTGGCATCGCGGATAATACCTTGGTCATGTACAGCACCGATAACGGTCCGCACATGAACAGCTGGCCGGACGGTGCGATGACGCCGTTCCGCAACGAGAAGAACTCGAACTGGGAAGGCGCTTACCGGGTACCGGCGATGTTACGCTGGCCGGGCAAGATCAAGCCGGGCAGGTATCCAACGAGATGGTCGCCCATCTCGACATGCTGCCGACGATTCTGGCAGCGGCCGGTGATACGGGCGTGAAGAACAAGCTTTGACGGGATACAAGGTCGGCGACATGACCTACAAGGTCCATCTCGACGGCGATAATCTCGTTCCCTACCTGACGGGACAAGTTGCGAAGAACCCGCGCGAGTCGTTCCTCTACGTCAATGACGACCAGCAATTGGTGGGCCTGCGTTATGACAACTGGAAGCTCGTATTCATGGAGCAGCGCGCCCCGGGAACATTGCGCGTCTGGTCGGAGCCATTCACAACGCTACGGATTCCGAAGATTTTCAATCTCCGAACCGATCCGTACGAGCGGGCGGACATCACCTCAAACACCTATTATGACTGGCTACTGGATCACGCCTTCCTTCTTGTCCCCGCACAAGACTACGTCGGGCAGTTCCTGTTGACGTTCCGGGACTTTCCGCAGCGGCAGAAGGCGGCCAGCTTCAACATGGATGAAGTGATGCAAAAGCTGAAGGAATCGCCGTCGAAATAGGGCCCGTCAACGCTGACACTGAATTTCTGCGGCCGGTCACGGTCGGCCGCGGAAAAACTTACAGGAGAAAATCGTGACCAGCCTAAAAGCAGCTTTCGCAATCGCGACCGGCGCATTGATGATTTCAGGCAGCGGCGTCACCGCGCAAACAAAGATTGATATGGCCAAAATCACCTGCGCCGAGCTTGTGAATTCATACCCCGACGATCTGGTCGTCATCGGAACGTGGATGAGCGGCTACTACAACGCCAAGCGCAATAACACGACGATCGACGTAAAGACCCTCGCGGCAAACTCAAAACGGGTGGCGGACTATTGCAGAGCGAATCCCAAAGTTACCGTCATGAAAGCCATCGAGACGCTGTAGGGGCGCACGGTGATTGACTACAAGAAAATCTTGGCTGCGCTCGGTATCGGCCTGGCATCGCTGCTCGGCCACACGACGCCATCCGGTGCGCAGCAAACCCCCGTCACGGCCATCGACATTGCGCTCGAACCGGACGCAACGATGATCCAGCGCGCAAAAGCCGCTAATGCCCGACTACTCAAGGCCTATCCGAAGGGGTTCGCGCTCGACGCAACGCACCAGCCGCATATTACGATGCTACAGCAGTTTGTCCGCACGGCTGAACTCGACAGTGTCTACGCCGCGGCTGACAAGGTACTGACTAAATACAAGCCGACGAACTGGAAGTTGAAGGCGTTCAAATACTACTACATCCCTGATCCGCCGATTGGGATCGCGGGCATTGTCATCGAACCGACAGAAGATCTGATCAAACTGCAACAAGACCTGCTCGACGCGGTTGCGCCGTTCACGGTGAAAACGGGGACCACCGCAGCATTCGTGACGACCGAGGAAGGGCGCGACATACAACAAAGTTTGATCGCCTACGTGGCCAATTTTGCGTCGATCGGCGCCGGAAAAAAATTCAATCCGCACGTCACAACAGGCGTCGCTACGGAGACCGACCTGAAAGAGGTGCTCGCGGAACCATTCGAGGCATTCACGTTCTCGCCGGCGTCAGCATCGGTCTATCAACTTGGCACTTTTGGCACGGCCCGCAAGGAACTCAAAACTTTAGCATTGCGGCCCTGAGGCGCCGTTCAGGCAGAGGTGCGTCGCGATGAATTTCGTCACAGAAAGCGCATAAGAGGAGCTAATCATGTCATCCACCCCATACTTCAGTGGTGTGAGCCGCCGGGTTCTGCTCTCAGCTCTCGCAGTCCTTCCAGTCCTGTCCGAAACACTCTTGTCTGCGGCTGCGCAGACTGCGACTGGCGACCCGCTGCCCTCCTGGAACGATGGCGCCTCGAAGCAGTCGATCATCAATTTTGTCACCGCTGTTACGCGGGAGGGTTCGCCGGATTTCGTTCCGGCGCCGCAGCGCGTCGCGACATTCGACAACGATGGCACGCTGTGGTCAGAGCATCCCATGTACGTGCAACTGGCCTTCGCGCTCGATCGTGTCAAGGCGATGGCGCCCATGCATCCGGAATGGAAAGATAAGCAGCCCTTCAAGGCGGTGCTCGACGGCGACATGAAGACGCTGGCCAAATCCGGCGAGCGTGGCCTGGCCGAACTGATCATGGTGACGCATGCCGGCATGACCAGCGATGAATTCGCGAAGATCGTCACCGATTGGCTCGCCACCGCGCGCGATCCGCGCTTCAAGCGCCCCTATACAGCGCTTGTGTACCAGCCGATGCTGGAGGTGCTCGCCTATTTGCGTGCCAACGGCTTCAAGACCTACATCGTCTCTGGTGGCGGCATCGAATTCATGCGCCCGTGGAGCGAGCGGATTTATGGCGTTCCACCCGAACAGGTGGTGGGCTCGTCAATCAAGACCAGGTTCGAAATGCGCCAGGGCAGGCCTGAACTTTTCCGCCTGCCGGAGGTCAATTTTATCGATGACAAGGCCGGCAAGCCGGTCGGCATCAATGAATTCATCGGCCGCCGCCCGATCGCCGCGTTTGGCAATTCCGATGGTGATCTGGAGATGCTGCAATGGACAACAATGTCAGGTGGCCGACGTCTTGGCTTGATCGTCCACCACACCGATGCCGAGCGGGAATATGCCTATGACCGCGACACCGAGTTTGGAAAACTCGACAAGGCGCTGGATGCCGCAGCTGTCAACAAATGGACGGTGGCTGACATGAAGAAAGACTGGAAAGTCATTTTCCCGCCAGGGCAGTGAGACGTCAGCGTGTCGCGGCGCGATCGTTTTTGTGCCACGGTACGGGCGGGAGACAAGCTCATCGATGGCCAGTTCTAGTCGCGAGCCGCGGCAAAGATTCAAGGCAAATAAAAGCGGTGGCACTCCGTCCAGTGACGGCCGGTCCGGCGACGGACCGCCCGCGCGCAAACGCGCCTGGTGGATAGCAAGCGCAATCCTATTGGTAATCGCGGCAGGCGCGGTGGCATGGTTGACAGCCGGCGGCGGCACGCTACCGGTACTCGTTGCGGGAAACTCCGCCACGCCGGCGGCGGCCACCTACGTCGGCAGCGAGACCTGCGCCGGCTGCCATCAGGCCGAGGCGAAGCTCTGGCAAACCTCGCAGCACAAGAAAGCGATGGACCACGCCACCGACCGGTCGGTCTTGGGCGATTTCTCCGGCGTGACGTTCGAATATTACGGCGCGACGTCACGCTTTTTTCGCAAGGATAGAAAATTTTTCGTCGAGACCGACGGACCTGACGGCAAGCTCGCAACCTTCGAGATCAAATACACCTTCGGCCTCGATCCCTTGCAGCAATATCTGATCGAGTTTCCCGACGGGCGCATTCAGGCGCTGTCGATCGCCTGGGATTCACGGCCGAAGGATCAGGGCGGCCAGCGCTGGTTTCATCTCTATCCCGATGAAAATATCAGACACGACGATGTCCTGCACTGGACCAAGCTGAACCAGAACTGGAATTTCATGTGCGCCGAGTGCCATTCGACCGGCGTGCGCAAGAATTACGATGCGGCGACCGACCGGTTCGCGACGACATGGAGCGAGATCAGCGTCGGCTGCGAGACCTGTCACGGAACCGGGTCCGACCATATTGCGTGGGCGCGCAACCAGGCAAGCTGGTGGCCGTTCGGCAAGCGCGAAGACCGGAGCAAAGGCCTTGCGGTTCGCTTCGACGAACGCGCGAACGTCACATGGACGGCAGACCCGCAGACCGGCAAGCCACAGCGCAGTATTCCACCGGCGCTCCTGCGCACCGAGGTGGAGACCTGCGGCTTCTGCCACGCACGGCGTCGGCGCATTCTCCGAGGATTGGGTCCCAGGCCACTGGCTGTCGGATACGCATCGGGTGTCGCCATTTGAGCGTCGGATCTTTTATGCCGATGGCCAGATACGCGACGTCGAAGAGCCCTATAACTATCAACCCTTCAAGCAGAGCGCGATGTTCGCAAAGGGCGTCACCTGCAGCGATTGCCACGAGCCGCACAGCGCGGCGCTGCGTGCGCCCGGCAATGGTGTCTGCCTGCAATGTCACGCCGCCGACAAGTTCGACACCGCCGCCCACCGCCATCATGACGATGTGAAGCCGGCGCTCGCGTGTACGTCCTGTCACATGCAGGCGCGAACCTACATGGTCGTCGACCCGCGGCACGATCACAGCTTCCGCGTCCCGCGTCCCGATCTGTCGGCAAAAATTGGTACGCCAAACGCCTGCAACGATTGCCACCGCGACCAGTCACCGCAATGGGCGGCCGCGGCCGTCGAACGCTGGCATGGGCCAAACCGGAAAGGTTTCCAGAATTACGCCGAAGCATTTCACGCTGCATGGACGGAGCAGCCCGATGCGGAAAGGCTGCTAGCCGCGGTCGCCTCCAACGGCAATACGCCGGCTTACGTGCGTGCCGGCGCTCTGGCCGAATTGAATGCATACATCTCGCCGGCCAATTTCGATCTGGCGAGAAAGAACCTCTCCGATCCCGACCCGATGGTGCGCCTCGGGGCTCTCGACATGTTGGAGGGCGTCCAGCCCGAAAGCCTGTGGGCCCTGGTCTCGCCGCTGCTGTCCGATTCCGTCCGCGGCGTGCGCATCCGGGCCGCATCTTTGCTCGCGCCGGTACCGACACCGAGGCAACCGCAGGCAGATCGCGAGCGCTTCGAGCGCGCTGCCGACGAATTCGTCGTCGCACAGCGATTCAACGCCGATCGTCCGGAAGCGCGCACGGCGCTCGGAGCGTTCTATGTCCGTCGCGGCAACACCGCCGAGGCCGAAAGGGAATTTACCGCCGCCCTGCGGCTAAGTCCGCAGTTCGCACCGGCGGCGATCAATCTTGCCGATCTTGACCGGCAGCAGGGGCGCGATGGTGACAGCATAAAGATCTTGCAGGAGACGATCGTTGCGTCGCCGCGCGACTCCGGCCTTCATCACGCGCTTGGCCTGGCGCTCGTGCGCCTGAAGCGCAACGACGAGGCGCTGGCCGAATTGAACAAAGCGAGCGAACTCGACCCCGAGCGGTCGCGATATGCCTTTGTCTATGCCGTCGCCTTGCATTCGGGCGGACGGATTCAGGAGGCGATGACGGTTCTAAAGGGCAATCTTGCGCGCCACCCGAATGATCGCGACACGCTGTTGGCTCTGATCAGCTTCAACCGCGACAGCGGAGACGCGAAATCCGCGCTCGACTATGCGCAACGGCTGGCCCAGATCGCGCCGGCCGACCCGGGCCTTGCGGCCTTGATCAGCGAACTCAAACGGCAGGTCGGCGCCGACGCGCAATGACCGACGCTCCCCGCATGGAATAACACAGGGCGGCGCCTAATTCGGGCATCACGAAAGAAGTCCGGAACGGGCTGATCCGGCCGCCGCTTTTCTTATTTCTTCGCTGAATAAAAGCGCCAACTCTTTTGTCATCGATAAGCGGATTACATCAGCGTCCAGTGTCCTTAGTTCGAGCAACAAAAGGTCCGGGCGCTCCGGGGGAACGGATGTGCGAAATCCCGATACAGCGTGGAACATGTGCTGTTGGTTCTGTCCTTCGTAGGCCATGGAGCGTCCTTCACTAGCGGTTTCTCACTGGCGGTGGATCTAGCACGGTTGCCGCTTGCGATGCCACGGCAAGAAGGGCTACCCGTTTGCGCCGGAACTACGAGCCGTACGGGCCTCCAGACATTCCGGTCAAGGATTTCTGGTCGGCCATCGTCTACGACGATCAGACGCGCTCACTTTGGAAGCAGAGGCTTCTCATGCGGTAGCCCGCTGTCGTCGATGTCGAAGTCCGGATCGAAGATCGTCTTGCCCTGTGCGCCAAGGAACGCTGGCTGGACCTTGATCCACTGACTTGGCTTCATTTGCTTGGCATAAGTCAGTAGCCGTCCTTCCAGATCGCTGACGATCTCGGGAAACTGGCCAGCGACGTTATTTTTTTCACCCGGATCCTTTTCGAGATCGAACAGCTCGCTCTTTCCCGGAAGGAGCGCTATCTTGACCAGCTTCCAGTTGCCTTTGCGGATCGCGCCGCGGAAAGCCTCGACATTGATCAAAATGTCCTCATGCGGTGACGGCTTGTTTTCTGCCAAAGTTGGCCAGATGTCCTTTCCGTCAAACGGATGATCCGGGCTGCCTTTGGCCCCGGCGAGCGCCAGAACCGTTGGCATCACGTCCACCATACCCAATGGATCGTTGACGATGTGTGGTTTGAGCTTGGTCGGCCAATAAAAGATGGTCGGCACCCGCACGCCACCTTCGTGCAGCGAGCCTTTGCCGCCACGAAAATCGCCATTTGACGCCGGAGTCTTTGCGCCAAGTTCCACGCCGCCACTTTCCTCACGCTCTTCTGGCGACCGCGCTCCGGTTGCGAACAACGCGCTCGTAGCACCTCCGTTGTCGCTGCTGAACATGATGAGCGTGTTGTCGAGCATCTCCTTCTGCCTCAACGCGGTAACTATCCGCCCAACTTGAGTATCCAGGTCGGTAATCATGGCGGCATAGGTGTGCCGATGCACATCGCCAGCCGCATTTTTGTAGGCGTCGATGTCTTGCTTGGGCGCTTGATAGGGCGCGTGTGGCGCAAGCGAAGCAACATAGAGGAAAAGCGGCTTCGACTTGTCATGCGTCTTGATAATGTTCACGGCCTCATTCCCGATCAGGGTCGTGAAATATCCGTCTTCCTTGCTGAACTTTCCGTCACGCTGCCAATCGACCAGTCCGCCGCGATCTTTGGTGAAGTAATCGACCTCACCGACGAGATTTCCGTAGAAATGATCGAAGCCGCGATTCTGCGGCCAGAATTTTCTGTCGGCGTGGCCGAGGTGCCACTTGCCGACCATGGCCGTTTGATATCCGGCTTCCTTGAGTGCCTGCGGCAGCGTGCGTTCGTCTGTCGGCAGTCCATAAGCATGGCTCGGAAATATCACGAGCGTTTGCAGGCCATAGCGCATTGCATAGCGACCGGTCATCAGCTCTGCACGTGATGGCGTGCAAACCGGCATTCCATAAAAGGACTCCGCCCGTACGCCGGCGCTTGCGAGCTTGTCGATATTCGGCGTCCTGATGTCGCTACCTCGATAGCCGAGATCAGCGTTGCCGAGATCGTCGGCCAGGATGATGACGATGTTGGGTTTCGTATCTTGCGCGTAGACGGAGAAGGACGGAAATATGACGCTACATATTATGAGCGCCGTTCGCACAGTTGCGCGGATCATTGATGCCTCTTTCTTCTGAATTTGAAGAAAGGCTGACAGACCGCTCAAATTAGGTATTGCGCTGGATCAATATAAATCGGGCGGGCGGTATGTCGGCACCGCGATCGCAAGTTTTCGCTAAACAATCGATGAGATTTAGGCCCCTCATGACTTGTCCCGCGCCCACGTCACGATGACGCGCACGACCTTGTCGTTGACATTGGGGTGCGGCATCGGCGGGCTTTCGATGTGCAGCACATCGTCGCCTTCGAAGTGCAGGAAGCGGACCTGCTCGCCGCCCACCCAGGCCTCGTTCCACGCAACTTCGACCTTCGTGATCACCTTGTCGCCTTCGACGCGATAGCGCCCGCTATAGGCGATCATGCTGCGCAGTGCCTTGGCGCGGTCTTCGTCGGTCTTCGGCACCGGCCGCCCGTCGGCGGTCACCAGCGCGAGCCACCGTCCTTCCGGCGTCGCGATCTGGTAGCCGCGCGGGTGTTCCCCCAGCACCGGTGTCTTCTCTTTGGTTTGCGCGTCTTCGTACATGACGGAGACCAGCTTCCAGGTGCCGACAATTCTGTCCTTGTCGGCGGCATGAGCTGGCGCGTTCACAAGCAGTAAGGCGGCAAATGCGATTGCGCGCATCGGGTTCTCCTATTCCGCGGTCCAGCCGCCATCGATGACCAGCGAACTGCCGGTCATCAGCGCCGAAGCGTCGCTGGCGAGGAACACGATAGCGCCCATCAGGTCTTCGACTTGGCCGAGCCGGCCGAGCTTGATCTTGTCGAGCACCGCTTTCTTGAAAACGGGGTTCTTGAACGATGGCGCCGTCATCGGCGTCTCGATGAAGGTTGGCGCCAGCGAATTGACGCGGATGCCGATCGGCGCCAGCTCCACTGCCAGCGCCTTGGTGAAGCCTTCGACCGCGTGTTTGGCCGAGCAGTAGATCGTGCGGCCGGCCCAGCCGACGTGACCCATCTGCGACGACACGTTGATGATCGAGCCGGGTTTCTTCGCCGCGGTGAGTTCGCGCACCACCGCTTGCGTCACGAAATACGTTGCGCGCGTGTCGAGATCGAACAGCCAGTCGTAGACTTCGCGCTTGGTGTCGACGAACGGGCCAGGTTGGTTGCCACCGGCACTGTTGACCAGGATGTCGAAGACTTTGCCCTTGAGCGCCGTGTCGATCGCCGCGTCGTCAGTGACGTCGAGAGTAAGCGTGTCGGCTTTTTGACCGCGCGCGCGGATCGCTGCCGCGGCCTCGTCGATCTCGCTGGTCGTGCGTGCCGCAAGCGTGACGTGCGCCCCGGCGTCGGCCAGCGCAGCGGCGGCGGCGAGCCCGATGCCGCGTCCGCCACCGGTCACCAGCGCGCGTTTCCCGTCGACGCGAAAGGACGGTGTTTTGGGGAGATCGACCATTTATTCCGCCGCCTGGCCGTAGGGCACGTTGCGCCCGCCGTAGCGGCGCACGCGGATATTGGCCTGCTCGGCATGCGCGGACGAATCCCTCCAGCATGCAGAGGCGCGAGCAGACTTCGCCGATCTTGGCGCTGGCCGCGTCGGTCAGCACGCGCTGATAGGTGCAGGTCTTCATGAACTTGCCGACCCAGAGCCCGCCGGTGAAGCGCGCGTTTTTCTTGGTTGGCAGCGTGTGGTTGGTGCCGATCACCTTGTCGCCATAGGCGACGTTGGTGCGCGGCCCCAGGAACAGCGCGCCGTAGTTCTTCATGCCGTTGAGGAAGACGTCCGGATCGCGCGTCATGACCTGCACATGCTCCGAGGCCACGCGGTCGGCTTCGCGCGATCATCTCGGTCTCGCTGTCGCAAACGATCACTTCGCCGTAGTCCTTCCACGCCTGTCCGGCCGCATCGGCGGTCGGCAGGATTTTCAACAGCCGCTCGACTTCCGCTCATGGTGTCGCCGCGCGAGTTTTTCGGAATTGGTGATCATCACGGCCGGGGAGGTCGGCCCATGCTCGGCCTGGCCGAGCAGATCGGTGGCGCAGATCTCGCCATCGACGCTGTCGTCGGCGATGATCAGCGTTTCGGTCGGGCCGGCCAGCAGGTCGATGCCGACGCGGCCAAACAGCTGCCGCTTGGCCTCCGCCACATAGGCATTGCCGGGGCCGACGATCATGTCGACCGGCGCGATGCTCTCGGTGCCGAGCGCCATGGCCGCGACCGCCTGCACGCCGCCGAGCACGTAAATGTCATCCGCGCCGCCGAAATGCATGGCGGCGACGATGGCCGGGATGCGGTCCGCCCTTGAACGGCGGGGCACAGGCGATGATGCGTTTCACGCCGGCGACCTTGGCGGTGACGATCGACATGTGCGCCGAGGCAACCATCGGATAGCGCCCGCCCGGCACGTAGCAGCCGATCGAATTGACCGGGATATGTTTGTGGCCGAGCACGACGCCGGGCAGCGTCTCGACTTCAAGGTCGTGCATGGTCTCGCGCTGTTTCTGCGCGAAGTTGCGGACCTGGGCCTGCGCGAACTTGATGTCCTCGAGATCGCGCTTGGGAACTTGCGCGATCGCGCTCTCGACCTCGGGCGGCGACAGCTTGAAATCCTTCGGCGACCATTTGTCGAATTTCTCCGACAATTCGCGGATCGCGGCATCCTTGCGCTCGTCGACCTGCGCCAGGATGCCTTCGACGGTCTCGCGCACCTTGGCGTCGGCGGCCTTGATCGCGCCCGCGTCCATTCCGCGCTTGAGCCAATGGGGCATGGTGTAGTCCTTTTGTTGTCCGCGGCCGCGCCTCTTGCCCCGCGGTCATGGCCGGGCTTGACCCGGCCATCCCGCTCAGGCGGGCACCTCCCATTATAACATCGAGATCACCGGGTCACGGCGCTTCGCGCCGGCCCGGTGATGACGCCTGCGGCGTCACTTAATCGCCTGCGGATTGATCGGCGATCCCGTTCCACCGGTGATGATCAACGGCGGCCCGCAGAAGAAGAATTCGTAGATGCCGTCCTGATCGCAGTCTTCGGCCAGTTCCTTGAGATAGAAGATTTCGCCCATGCACAGGCCCATGGCCGGGATCACGACCCAGTGCCAGGGCTGATTGGCCTCGGTGGTTTCGTTCGGCCGCACTTCCACGCCCCAGGTGTCGGTGCAGATCGCCGCGATCTGCTTGTCCTGACACCAGTAGCAATTCTCGAACTTGACGCCCGGCGCATCGCCGCCGGCATAGCCGCCCCATTCCTTTTCGGCGAGGCAACGTTCCATCTGGCCGGTGCGCACGATGACGAAGTCACCGCGCCCGATCGACACGTTCTGTTGCTTCGCGCATTGGTCGAGTTCGTCATTGGAAATGCTTTCGCCATCCTGCATCCATTTCACGCCGCGGTAGCGCGCGATATCGAGCAGCACGCCGCGGCCGACCATCTTGTTCTTGGAATGCTCGATGCCGAGCACGTTGAGCCCGCGGGCATCGACCATCTTGGCCTCGTGGCCGTTGTAGCCTTTGTCCTCGTAGAAGATGTGGCCGAGTGCATCCCAATGGGTGGCGCCCTGCACGCACAGCATCAGCGTGTCATCGGCGTAGCGGATCTTGTTCCAGTCCTGCCGGCCGGCGATGGCGTCGGTGCCGGTCGCCAGCATCTGATGGATCGGATTGAAGCGCCCGCCGAACAGTCCGGTCTGCGGGCCTTCGCGGTCGAGCGGGATGCCAAGCGCGAACACCTTGCCGGAGCGAATCAGGCTTGCCGCCTTCACGATGTCCTCGGGCGTGACATGGTTGAGGGTGCCGATCTGGTCTTCCTTGCCCCAGCGGCCCCAGTTGCTGAGCTTTTTGCTGGCTTCGGCGATCGCTTGCTTGCCGACCTTGATATTCATGACGTTCCTTCCGGTCTTTTCGTTATTTCGCGGCGTCGAATTGTGCCGCCCGCTATCCCGGCAATAATCGCCGGTCACCGGTGTTTCATCAAGCGGGGTGCGTCACTGGTGCTTTGACAGGGCATGCAACGCTTGCGCATGATCCCGGCCCGCAAGCACACGACAAGAAAACGTCACTCGAGGAGGATATTCATGAAATACAATCTGATCGCGGCCGCTGCTGTTGCGGCGACTTTCGCCCTGCCGGCGCAGGCCGCCAATATCATGGACGAGTGGGCGACGATGAAGGCGCCGGCAGCGCCGGTACTCAAGCCGGTCACAGTCGATCCGAAGACCACCGCGCTTCTGATGCTCGATTTCATGAACCAGAACTGCGGCAAGCGGCCGCGCTGTCTCGACACGATCCCCGCCATGAAAAAACTGCTCGGCGAGGCACGTGCGCACAAAGTGGCCGTGGTTTACTCCATCATTGCCAACAGCACGCCGGCCGACGTCATCAAGGATGTTGCGCCATAGGCGGATGAACCGCACGTACTGTCGGGAGTTGATAAATTCCTGCACACCGACCTTGAAAAGATACTCAAAGATAAAGGCATCGCCACCGTGATCGTGGTTGGCACTGCGTCAAACGGGGCCGTCCTTTATACGGGGAGCGGTGCGGCGGCGCGCGGAATGAATGTCATCGTGCCGGTTGATGGTATGTCGGCGGTCGACCCTTACGCCGAATACTCCACGATCTTCACTTTTATGAATGCGCCGCTGGTGTCGGCGAAGACCACGTTGACCAAGAGCGACATGATCAAGTTCTGATTGAATTGGCCTCATTGGCTACTGAGTTTTCCGATCTCGGGTAAACCCGAGATCGGGTGCCGCCCCATCCTTCGAGACGGCCGCTGCGCGGCCTCCTCAGGATGAGGGCGAACTACACCTTTCCCAGCGCCGCGCAAAATCTTGTCCGGCGTGAACGGCATGTCGGTGAGCGGCTGCGCCCCGAGCGGGCGCAGCGCGTCATTGATCGCGTTCATCACGCAGGCCGGCGCGCCGGCCGTGCCGGCTTCGCCGGCGCCCTTGGCGCCAAGCTCGCTGTCGGCAGTGGGCGAAACGACATGGCCGCATTCGATGTCGGGCATCTCCACCGCCATCGGCACCAGGTAGTCGGCCATATTGCCGTTGAGCATTTGTCCGCGCTCGTCATAGAGGCATTGCTCGAACAGCGCGGCGCCGATGCCCTGCACCACGCCGCCGCGGATCTGTTCGTCGACCAGCTGCGGATTGATGATGGTGCCGCAATCCTCCACGCACCAGTGCTTGAGCAACTTGACGAAGCCGGTGTCGGTGTCGACCTCGAGGTAACTTGCCTGAATGCCGTTGGTGAAGGCGAAGGGCCAGGCGCGCGGCACATAATGACGCGTCACCATCAGTTCGGCCTGGAAGCCGGGCGGCAGCGTGTCGGGGCGGAAGTAAGCAACGCGCGCCAGCTCATCGAGCGGCAGGCGCTCCGTGCCTTTGTCTTTATCAACAACAATACCGTTGCGAATGTCGAGATCCTCGTGGTTTCGCCTGCAGCATCGCGCCGGCAACCGCCAGCACATTGGCCCGCAGCGCCTTGCCCGCCTGCCATGCCGCTTCGCCGCCAATGCCGGCCGCGCGCGAAGCCCATGTGCCGCCGCCGTAAGGCGTGTTGTCAGTGTCGCCGGTGATGACGCGCACTTTGTCCATGGAGACGCCGAATGACGACGCGACGCATTGCGCCACCACCGCTTCAGCGCCCTGGCCCTGTTCGGTCACGCCGGTCGCCACGATGATTGCGCCTTGTGAATCGAGCTTGACGGTGGCGCCGTCCATCGAGGTGATCCGTGCGCCGCCGACGCCATAAAAGGCGGCTGACGGATTGGTGACCTCGATGAAGCTCGCGAAACCGATGCCGCGATAGATGCCCTGTGTCGCGCAGCTTTTTCTGCTCGGCGCGCAGGCCGGCATAATTCATCATCGCGTCGAGATGCGCGAGCGACTCGTGATGCGAGAGCAGCTCAAACTTGAGGCCGGCGGCCGATTGCGTCGGATAGGCGTCGTCGGCAATCAGATTGCGTCGGCGCAATTCGAGCGGGTCCATGCCGATTTTGGCGGCGGCGAGCTCGACCAGCCCTTCCGTCACCGCCACCGCGATCGGGTGGCCGACCGCGCGGTACTGGCACATCACGTTTTTATTCTGGAACACCACGCGCGCCTGCGCGCGGTAGTTCGGACATTTATAGGGGCCGCCCGTGAGGTTCACGACCTGGTTGGCCTCGATGCCGCTGGTACGCGGATAGACCGAGTAGGGGCCGATGCCCGTCAAGTCGTCGATCTCGAAGGCGGTAATGGTGCCGTCCTTGTTGACGCCGATCTTGGCCTTGATGCGGTGGTCGCGCGCATGGATATCGGTGACGAAGCTCTCGATCCGGTCGGCGACGAATTTGACCGGGCGCTTGAGCAGTTTGGATAATGCGACGGTCGCCATTTCGTCGGCATAAGTATGCACCTTGATGCCGAAGGAGCCGCCGACATCTTTCGTCAGCACGCGCACCTGGTCGGTGGCGATGCCGAGATGCTTGGCGAACAGGTCCTGCATCATGTGCGGCGCCTGCGTGCCCTGGTAGACCGTCATGCGCTTCTCGCCTTCGTTCCAGTCGGCGACGATCGAGCGCGGCTCGTTGGTGACACCGGTGTGGCGGCCAAAGCGGAAGGTCGTTTCGATGACGGCGTCGGATTCCGCGAAGGCCTTGTCGACCGCGCCGACATCGAGCTTTCGTTCGAAGCACAGATTGTCGCCCAGCGACGCGTGGATCACCGGCGTCTTGCGATCGAGCGCGGTTTCCGGATCGGCGACCACCGGCAACTCCTCGTAGCTCACATCGACCAGTTCGCAGGCGTCCTCGGCTTCGGCGCGCGTGCGCGCGACCACGGCGCACACGGCTTCGCCCTGCCAGCAGGCGACATCGACGGCGATCGGGGCCTGCGGCGCCGATTTCAGGCCTTTTAAATGGGTCAGCACGCCGACCCAGGGCGTCATCACCTTGGCAAGTTCGGCGCCGGTCACGACTGCAATGACTCCCGGGGCCTTTTTGGCCTTCTCGGCCGCGATCTTGACGATCCTGGCGTGCGCATGCGGCGAGCGCACATAGGCAACGTGCGTCATGCGCGGCAGCGAAACATCGCTGACATATTGTCCGCGCCCTTGCGTGAGCCGGTGCAAATTCGGCCGCGGCACCGAGCGGCCGATATAGGAGTTTGGCCGGTCGAGAGCGGTCAGCGCGGAGGGAACGTCTTCGGTGATTTTCATGGCATCACGCTATAATCCGTTCGTCCCCGCGAAAGCGGGGACCCAGGGCAACGCGCAATGAGTATATTGTAAAGAACTGGGTCCCCGCTTTCGCGGGGACGAACGGTTGGGATCATTTGTTGCCTCCCGCGCGCGCTTGCGCCACCGCTTCGACCGCATCGACGATGGCGTGGTAGCCGGTGCAGCGGCAGTAGTTGCCGGAGATATGCTCGCGGATTTCCTCGCGGCTCGGCACGCTTTTTTTGTCCTTTGCGCGTTTGAGCAAATCCTGCGCCGCGGCGATCATGCCGGGCGTGCAGAAGCCGCATTGCAGTGCATTTCGCTGCTCGAACGCGGCCTGCAGGTCGGCGACCTCGCCGGAATCGGACAGGCCCTCGATGGTTTCCACGGCCGCGCCGTCGCACTGCACGGCAAGCATCAGGCAGCCACGGACGATCTCGCCATCGACCCGGACGGTGCAGGCGCCGCACACGCCATGCTCGCAGCCGACATGGCTGCCGGTCAGCGACAGATCCTCGCGCAGGAAATCGACCAGCGTCTTGCGCGGGTCCACGCGCTCCTGCACGCGTTCACCGTTGACGGCGGTTCCGGCATCTCGCTTGGACGCCGTCCGAGGGATCCCGGGACATAGGCGTGCGAAAGCACGCGTCCTTCGGACGGCTTGCCCGGCGATGACAATGAGGCTCATGATCGCGCCTCCATCAATTGCGCGGCGACACGGCGAAGCAGAACGCCAGCCAGATGTTTCTTGACCTTCGCGGTCGCCTGGACGTCGTCATTCGGCTCAAGATCGAGCGCCTTGACCGCGCCATCGATGTCGCCGCTCGCCAGCGCGGCTTCGGCTTTTTTCACGCGCTGGGGCGTGTTGCCGACCCCGAAATAAGCCAGCCGCACATCTGCTCAGCCCTTTTCCGCTGGCGCGCGCGCTGGCGGCAAGCCCGACGATTGCGTAGTCACCGTGGCGGCGCGCGAGCTCGGCAAAGCCGACGCGCGTATCCTTGGTCGCGGCCGGCAGGCGAATTGCGGTGAGCACGTCGCGCGGCCCGAGCGCGGTCTCGAACAGGCCCTTGAAGAATTTCTCGGCCTTGACCTTGCGTTTTCCCTTCGGCCCGGTGATTTCGATCTCGCCGTCGAGCGCCAACAGACAGGCCGGCAATTCCGCCGCCGGGTCGGCGAAGGCGATCGAGCCGCCGAAGGTGCCGCGGTTGCGGATGGCGGCATGGCCGATATGCGGCATCGCCAGCGCGATCAACGGCGCGTGCCGGGCGATCAATTCGGATCGCTCGACCTGGGCGTGCCGCGCCAGCGCGCCGATCTCGATCGAGGAGCCTTTCTTGGCAATGCCGTCGAGACCTTTGATGCCATTGATGTCGATCAGCAGGTCCGGCGCGGAGAGCCGCATGTTGAGTGTGGCAATCAGGCTCTGCCCGCCCGCCAGCAGGCGCGCATCCTTGTGCTTGCCCAACAGCGCAATCGCTTCCTTCAGCGTGCGCGTTTTTTTGTAGGCAAATGGCGCCGGTTTCACGCGTCCTCCCCGTCTTTATTATTCTTATTGTGACCGGGAACGGCGGCAGGTCAATGCAGGCAAGGCGCTCGCGATGCGGCCGCATGCCGCGTATAAAGACCGCACAAAATGAGGGGAGAACCTATGGCGAAGGAATTCGAGGGAAAGGTCGTCGTCGTCAGCGGCGGCAGCCGTGGCATCGGTCGCGCTATCGCGGTCGCATTCGCGCGCGAAGGCGCGCAGACCGTGCTGGCGGCGGCCAATGAAGCCAATCTCGCGGAGGGCGCCAAGGCGGTTGCTGTGGCCGGCGGCGCGCAGGCGATGACTGTCGCCGGCGACCTGCGCACGCTGGAGGTTTGCGAGCAGGTCTTCGCCAAAGTCAACGAGCGCTTCAAGCGTTGCGATGTGCTGGTCAACAATGCGGGGGCGACCCGCGGCGGCAATTATTTCGAGTTGCCGGATGCTGCCTGGACCGACGGTTTTGCGCTGAAGTTTTTTGCGACCGTGCGACTGACCAAACTGTTCTGGCCGTTGCTGAAGGCCGCGCATGGCAACGTCGTCAATATTATCGGTGGCGCCGCACGTACGCCCGGCCCGGAATTTCTGATCGGCGGCGCGGTCAATGCGGCGATGGGCAATTTCGCCAAGGGACTGACCGCGCTTGGCAACCGCGACGATATCAACGTCAACGTCATCCATCCCGGACAGACGCAGACCGATCGGGTTGAGCAGCTGTTCGCGCAATTCGCCAAAGCGCAGAACAAGTCGGTGGAGCAGGTGCGGGCAGAGGCGCTGACCAAAAGCGGACTGCGCCGCATCGGCCAGCCGGAAGACGTTGCCGCATTGGCATTATTTCTCTGCGGCGCGCACGCGCGCCATATTCACGGCACGGCCATCGCGGTCGATGGTGGTGGTACGCCGGGGTATTACTGAAAGGCGCTGTCATTCCGGGGCGCGCTGAAGGCGCGAACCCGGAATCCAGAAACAAAGACAGAATATGCGTCTGGATTCCGGGTCCGGCCTTTCGGCCGTCCCGGAATGACTAGGATAATTGCTTTCACGATATCGATGGCGCGGCGTAACAGGGTCATCGACGCTTCCAGCGTGCGAAAGGCCGCGTGCGATGTCAGCGTGACGTTGGGCAGTTTCGCCAGCGGATGATCGGCCTTGAGCGGCTCGGCGTGAAACACGTCAAGGCCGGCGTGGCGGATGTGGCCGCTTTTGAGCGCGTCGAGCAGCGCTGCCTTCGTCCACCAGTGCGCCGCGCGCGGTGTTGACCAAAATCACGCCGGGCTTCATGCGCGCGATGCGCTCCTTGCTGAGGAACCCGCGGGTCTCATCGTTGAGCACCAGATTGAGCGAAACCACGTCTGATTTTGCCAGCAGTGTGTCGATCTCGACCAGCGGCACGCCGGCGCGGCGTGTCCGGTTCCAGCCGATCACGTCCATGCCGAGGCCCTTGCCCATGCGCGCAACTTCGCTGCCGATGCCGCCGAGCCCGATCACGCCGAGCGTCTTGCCGAACAGTTGCACGCCTTCCTGCGGCGTCCAGATGCCGCCACGCACCTCCCGGTCCATGCGCGCGACATCGCGCGCGGCCGCGAACATCAAGGCGATCGTGTGCTCGGCGACGGCAGTGTCGCCGTATCCCTTGATGGTGTGGACGCTCACGCCGCGCGATTTCAGCTCGTCGACATTCATGTAGCTGGCGGCACCAGTGCCCAGGAAGACAATGTGTTTAAGCTGCGGGCACTGGGCCACCAGATCGGTCGGCATATACGAATGGTCGTCGAGCGCGATCTCGTAGCCGTTGAGGACGCGCGGCAATTCATCGCGGATGAAGGCCTTGCGGTTGATGTCGATCGTCGGATCGTCGGGGCGAACAACTTTGTCCCACACCGGCGCCAGCTGGTCGTTGCAGTCGATAAAGATGGATTTCATGGGAGTTCTCGACTTGGGCGGACGGTCACTTAGAAGGCCGGCTGCAAACATTGACGGCGCGCGATGCGCGGAATACATGCACCGGGCGCCGCACACAGCATAACGCTGAATCGCCGCCTATTCCATGCCGCCGGTATGGGTGGACCATCCGGGATTTCTGATGAAACTTGCAAGCTTCAAGGTGCGTGGGCGCGACAGTTTTGGCGCGGTGGTGGGTGAGGGCGTTGTCGATCTGAAAACCCGGCTGGCGCCGAAATTTTCCAGCATGCTCGATCTGCTTCGCCGCGATGGCCTCGACGAGGCGCGCGCGGCGGTGCAGGGCGTGCGTCCGGATTTTCCGCTCGCCGAAATCGAGCTGATGCCGCCGATCGCGGATCCCGAGAAGATTCTTTGCATCGGCATCAATTACGCGAACCGCAATACCGATTTCGGCGATCAGGATGTACCGAAATACCCGAGCATGTTTTTTCGCACGCCTGGATCGCTGGTAGCGCATGGACAGCCGATCGTGCGGCCGCGCGAATCGGAGCAGCTCGACTATGAAGGCGAAATCGCGCTTGTGATCGGCCGCAGCGGGCGACGGATCCCCCAAAATGAAGCGCTTAATTTTGTGGCTGGCGTGACTTTGTGCAATGAAGGCACGATCCGCGACTGGCTGCGCCACGGAAAATTCAATGTGACGCAAGGCAAGAACTGGGATTCGACCGGAAGTATCGGGCCGTGGATAGCGACGGCCGATGAGGTCGATCTGAGCAAGCCCTTGCATTTGACGGTAAAAGTAAACGGAGAAGTGACGCAGGACGACACGACCGCCAGCATGATCAAGTCGTTCGCGGAACTGATTGCTTATGTCAGCACTTTCATGACTCTCAAGCCCGGCGACATCCTCGTGACCGGGACGCCGATCAAGCTCAAGCGCAATGAAGCGCCGGTTTGGCTGAAATCCGGCGATGTCATCGAGATTGCGGTACCTCAAATCGGCGTGCTGCGTAACACGGTAAAAGACGAACAATGAGCGACGGACACAAAAAAGTTTGCGTTATTGCCTGGCCGGCGGGCCATTCGCGCTCGCCGCTGATCCACAATTACTGGATCAAGCAGCACAAGCTCGACGCCGAATATCTGCGCGAGGCCGTGCCGCCGGAGGCGTTCGCCGATTTCATCAAGAGCATGCGCGCCAATGGCTATGTCGGCGCCAATGTCACGGTGCCGCACAAGGAGGCGGTGCTCAAATTGTCGGAGCCGGATGAGCGCGCGCGCGCGGTCGGCGCGGCCAATGCGCTCTGGTTCGATGACGACAGGTTGCGCTCGACCAATACCGACGTCGAAGGGTTTCTCGCCAATCTCGATGCCGCGACGCCGGGCTGGGATCGCGGCCTGTCAACCGCGGTGGTGCTGGGCGCCGGCGGCGGTGCGCGCGCGGTGGTGTTCGCGCTGCTCGCAGCGCGAAGTCGGCCGCATCTATGTGATCAACCGCACCGAGGAGCGCGCAAAGGCGTTACGGAAAAAGTTTGGCGCGCGCGTGCAGGTCGCCGGTTGGGAGGAAACGACCGGCCTGCTCGGTGGTGCCGGACTGCTGGTCAACACCACCACGCTCGGAATGGTGGGCCAGCCGCCGCTTGAGTTCAATTTGCGCTGCCCACCGTCGCTTGTCGTTGCAGACCTAGTTTATGCGCCGCTGGTGACCGGGCTGCTGGCGTCCGCCCGCGCCCGCGGCCTGCGCACCGCCGATGGGCTCGGCATGCTGCTGCATCAGGCAGTGCGGGGTTTTGAGCTGTGGTTCGGCATACGACCCGAAGTGACGCCGGAACTGCGTGCGCTGATCGAAGCCGATTTGCTCAAGAAAACGTGACGGTTTCCGGCGATGGAATAAGTCGCCAGGACTGGGGTTTTCTGCCTGACTGAGACCGGCTTTTTGCCTGTACCAGATCGGGAGGGAGTTCATAATGTATAAGCCGAATATGACGTGGCGGACGCTTGGCGCTGCCGCCATTGCGTTGGTTTTCGCGACCGCTGCCGTTGCGCAGCAGCCGGGCCGCATTCGCGGACAGATCGAGAAGGCTGATGGTCCAAACCTGTCGCTGAAGACGCGCGACGGCGCCATGCTCAACGTGAAACTGGCCGATGACGCGCGCGTGTCAGCGCTGGAAAAAGCTTCGCTCGCCGACATCAAGACCGACAGCTTCATCGGCATCGCCGGCATTCCGCAGCCGGACGGCAGCATCGAGGCGTTCTCGATTCATATTTTCCTTCCCGCCCAGCGCGGCGTTGTGCCCGACCGGCACGGCCCGTGGGATGCGCGCCCCAACAGCACCATGACGAATGCCTACGTCGAGAACATGGTCGCGTCGAAAGACGGTGAGACGCTGATGGTAAAGTACAAGGACGGCGAGAAGAAAATCATTGTCACGCCGCAGACGGTGATCGCCGCTGCCGCGCCCGGGAAGAAAGAGGAGCTCAAGCCGGGTGCGCAGATCATCATCTTCGGCTGGGACAAGCAGGCGGATGGTTCAGTGCTGGCGAAGACGCTCTATGTCGGTCGCGCCGGCCCGCCGGCGATGTGAGACGGAACGCTTCTTTTCAAACGGCGTTGCCCGCGAGGGCGACGTCGTTATTTTCAGGGGAATGACCATGATCCAGCGAATTGCGTTCGGCATCTTGTGCGGTTTGGCGTTTGGTATCATTTCGGCCTCGGCTCAGGACAAGCCCGTGCGGGTCGCCGGCACGGTTGAAAGTTTTGACGGCCAGGTGCTGGCGGTCAAATCTCCGAAGCTCGGTGAGGTGAAAGTCAATCTCACCGCGAACGCCACGGTCTTCGGCGTGGCCAAGGCAACGCTCGCTGACGTCAAGCCAGGCTCCTATATCGGTGTCGGCGCTATGCCGCAGCCGGATGGGAGCCAGCGCGCCATGCAGGTGACGGTTCTGGCGGAATCTCAGCGAGGGCTGAGCGAGGGCCATCGGCCGTGGGATGCAAAACCCAACAGCACGATGACAAACGGTACCGTCGATCAGACGGTGGCTGGCATCGACGGGCAGGTGATGATGGTGAAATACCAGGGCGGTGAAAAGAAGATCATCGTTCCGCCCGATGCTGTGTTCCGGGCTTACATGATAGGCGATAAGAGCGAGCTGAAACCGGGCGCACATATCGCGATCGTGCGTGCGGTCAAGAAGCCGGACGGCTCGCTGGAAACCGACCGCGTCAATGTCGGGCGCGGCGAGGTGGTGCCACAATAGCGTGACGCGTGGGCGCATGCGCTGAACCACGCGCGGAGACGTCGAGATCGCCGGCAAGTTCCGGCATCTCGCGCATCAGTGCAACCAGCCTGTTGTGGCGGCCGCCGAGCGCGCGTGCCTCGCGCTGATCTTCGATCGGCCGGCGCACCTCGTCGCAGCGCGCCAGGCCGTCGATATCGGCGCCATGCTCGGCCAGCCGCGCCAGGAAATGTGTGAGGTCCTCCAGCCGATCGGCGACCACGTGGATGACGCCCGATTCCTCCTGCACGCGGCCGGTTATCGCCACGTAGCGGGCGCTCAAGACCACCGGGCGAAAACGCTCGAAGACTTTCGGCCAGACAATCACATTGGCGACCGCGCTTTCGTCTTCGATGGTCATGAAGACGACGCCGTTGGCCGAACCCGGTCTTTGCCGGCAGGTGACCAGGCCGGAAATACGCACGCGCGTGCCGGATACCACGCGGCGGAGCGTCTCATTTTGCCTGATGCCGCGGGCGTTGAGATCCGGGCGCAGGAATTGCGCCGGATGTGCGCGCAGCGACAGGTGCAGGAACCGGTAGTCGTTGATGACCTCTTCGCCGATCGGCATGGGCGGAAGACGGACGTCGGGCTCACGCGCTTTTTCCCTCTCCCCGCTGGCGGGGAGAGGGTGGTTCGAGCCGAAGGCGAGAACCGGGTGAGGGGGCCTGTCGAATTGCTCAGGCTGTGGCGACGCCCCCTCACCCGATCCGCCCACCGAGACCGGCCTTCGGCCGGACCCGGTGGGCGGATCGACCTCTCCCCGCACGCGGGGAGAGGTGAAGGAAGCAGCGAACAGCGGCAGATCGTCATCACGGTCGCCAACCCGGCCAAGCGCTTTGGCGGCCCATAACGCCTCGCGACGGGTGAGACCAAGCGAACCGAAAGCATCCGCATCGGCCAGCCGTTCCAGTACACGCGGAGAAAGCCCCGTGCGCAGCCAGACGTCGCGCACGGAGTTAGGTATTTCCTCTCCCCGCTAGCGGGGAGAGGGTGGCGAGCAGCGAAGCTGCGAGCCGGGTGAGGGGGCCTGTCGAATTGCTCAGGCTGTGGCGGCGCCCCCTCACCCGACCCACCATCGCTGCGCTCTGGTGGGTCGACCTCTCCCCGCACGCGGGGAGAGGTAAAGAACATCCGCCTCTCCACTATCAATTTCGCATCCTCTTCTTTCAGTCCCTTGATCTCGCGCAGGCCGAGGCGAACCGCACAGGTGGTGCGCACGTCGTTCTGCATCTCGCGATGCAGTTCGTGCAGGCGTTCGGCCGCGCATGGGCCCGGTTCGAGCGTTGAATCCCATTGCGAATGATTGATGTCGGGCGGCCGCACCTCGACGCCGTGCTCGCGCGCGTCGCGCACGATCTGCGCCGGTGCGTAGAAGCCCATCGGCTGCGCGTTCAGGAGCGCGGCGGCAAAGGCATCCGGATAGCGGCATTTCAGCCAGGCGGAGGCATAAACCAGCAGTGCGAAGCTCGCCGCATGGCTTTCAGGAAAGCCGTATTCGCCGAAGCCTTCGATCTGCTGGAAGCAACGCTCGGCGAAATCGCGTTCGTAGCCATTGGCCAGCATGCCGTCGATCATCTTGCGCTGGAAAGTACCGATGGTGCCGACGCGCTTGAAAGTCGCCATGGCGCGGCGCAGTTTGTCGGCCTCCGAAGGCGTAAAGCCGGCGGCGACGATGGCGATTTTCATCGCCTGTTCCTGAAACAGCGGTACGCCGAGAGTCTTCGACAGCACCGCTTCCAGCGCTTTCGATGGATAGGTGACGGCTTCCTGTCCGCGCCGGCGGCGCAAATAAGGATGCACCATGTCGCCCTGGATGGGCCCCGGCCGCACGATCGCGACCTCGATCACAAGGTCATAAAAGTTCACGGGCTTCAGCCGCGGCAGCATGGTCATCTGCGCGCGACTTTCCACCTGGAACACGCCGAGCGAATCCGCGCGGCACAGCATGCGATAAACGGCGGGATCTTCGGGAGGGATGGTGGCGAGGGTTAAGCGTTGTGCGAGCGCGGACTCTTCGCCGCTCGCCGCGTGCGGGAGGGCAGGGTCGCACAACCCACCGACGTCATTCCGGGGCGCGGCCGTCAGGCCGCGAACCCGGAATCCATAACCCCTGTGCTGCGGAGTATGGATTCCGGGTTCGCGAACTGCGTTCGCGCCCCGGAATGACGGAGGAGATACCGCGCGGGGAGAGGTGACGGAGAGGCCGTAGTGCCTCTCCACCAGATCGAGCGCCTTGCGCAGGCAGGACAGCATGCCGAGGCCGAGCACGTCGATTTTCAGGATGCCCAGCGCGTCGAGATCGTCCTTGTCCCACTCGACATAAGTGCGGTCGTCCATCGCCGCATTGCCGATCGGCATCACTTCGTCGAGCCGGCTGCGGGTGATGACGAAGCCGCCGACATGCTGGGACAGATGACGCGGGAAGCCGTTGATCTCGGCCGCCAGCGCCGCGATCTGGCGCATGCGCGAGCTTTGCGGGTCGAGGCCGGTGCGGGTGACGGCATCCTTCGACACCGCGCCGCCGCCACCGCCCCAGATCGAGGACGACAGCGCACCGATGGTGTCCTCGGAGAGGCCAAAGGCCTTGCCGACTTCGCGGATGGCCGAACGGCCGCGGTAGGAAATCACGGTGGCGGCGATGCCCGCGCGTTCGCGCCCGTATTTGCCGTAGATATATTGAATGACCTCTTCGCGCCGCTCGTGCTCGAAATCGACGTCGATGTCGGGCGGCTCGCGCCGCTCGGGAGAAATGAAGCGCTCGAACAGCAGGTCGGCGCGGTCGGGATCGACCTCGGTCACGCCGAGGCAGAAGCAGACCGCGGAATTGGCGGCCGAGCCGCGGCCCTGGCAGAGAATGCCCTGTGAGCGCGCGAAGCGCACGATGTCGTAGACGGTGAGGAAGTAGGGCGCGTATTGCAGCTGCGCGATCAATTTGAGCTCGTGCTCGAGATTGGCGCACACCTTGGCCGGAATGCCATGCGGGTAGCGTCTGGTGGCGCCGTCATAAGTCAGATGGGCGAGCGCATCCTGCGCGTTGTCGAAACCCGCTACCAATTCGTCGGGATATTCGTAGCGCAGTTCGTCGAGTGAAAAAGTGAGCGCGTCGCTGAGCGCCATCGTTTCCTCGATCGCCTCCGGGGCGTCGCGGAACAACCGCATCATGTCCTGGGACGGCTTCAGGTAGCGTTCGGCATTGGCGGCGAGCTTGCGTCCGGCGCGGTCGATCGTGGTCTTCTCGCGAATGCAGGCAAGCACGTCGGCGAGCGGCCGCCGGTCGGGATGGTGAAAGAGCACGTCGTTGATTGCGATTAGCGGCACCCGCGCCGCGCGTGCAAGCTCCTTGCTGCGCATCAATCCTGCGCGATCGCGTCCGCGATAGGGCATGCTCGCGGCAAGACGGACGCGGTGAGGGACGGCTTCGCGCAATTTCTCGATGTCATTCCGGGGCGCGGCCGTTAGGCCGCGAACCCGGAATCCATAACCCCTGCGCTGCGGAGTATGGATTCCGGGTTCGCGAACTGCGTTCGCGCCCCGGAATGACGGAGTTGATATTGCGCTGGATCTTTCCATCACCACCAGCTCAAGTCCGAAAGCATGCGCCAGCAGATCGTCGAGACGTAAAATGCAATCGCCCTTTTCGGCGCGAAGATTTCCCACGGTGAGCAGACGGGTGAGCCTTCCCCAGCCGGCGCGGTCGCGCGGGTAGGCGAGGATGTCGGGCGTGCCGTCGGCGAAGACGAGCCGCGCGCCGGGGTGATAACGCAGCGGCAGATTTTGCTCGCGCCTGGCCAGATGCGCGCGCACTACGCCGGCGACCGAGTTGCGGTCGCACAGGCCGATGCCGGCAAGCCCGATACTGGCGGCCTGCACCATCAGTTCTTCCGGATGCGAGGCCCCGCGCAGGAAGGAGAAATTCGAGGCAACAGCAAATTCGAGGTAACGCATTATACCGATCTCTTTTGTCATTCCGGGTTCGCGAACTGCGTTCGCGCCCCGGAATGACTTAAGGCAACTCACGCAAACGTCCCGTGCAGGAACCAGGTTGGGGCAGGGTCGCCTGGCACAAGATCGCGATAGAGGCCGGCGCGGAACAGCCAGAAGCGCAGCCCGCTTTTGTCTTCGACGCGGAAATAATCTCGTGCAAGGTTTCCTGAAGCAAAGTTTCCTGAAGCAAGGCTTCCTGAAGCAAGGCTTCCTGAAGCAAGGCTTCCTGAAGCAAGGCTTCCTGAAACCTGCCCGCCGTGCTCGCTCCACCATGCGCCCTCGATGCGCTCGGGGCCTTCGGCGGCGACCACTTCATGCAGCGCACGGCGCCAGCGAAAGCGCAGCGGCGGGCCATCCGGCACTTCTGCAACTGCCTCGATCGGTTCCGGCCGCGTCAGCAGCCGCAGCGGACGCGGCGAAAGCGCCGCCTCCTCGCGATAACGGCGAAACGCATTCCAGCCGGCATCGCCATTGACGGCCTGCGCGGGGAGTGCGGCTTCGGCCATTTCAGGGATGTGGCTGTCCTGTGCAGTCAACCGTTGCACGCGGCGCGCGCCCAGCCGCGCGCTCAGGCGATCGATCAGGCGGCAGAGTTCGGCCTCGTCTTCTCCGCCACCGATGCCGATCTGTTGAGGCGGGGAGGGCTCGGCAACAATGACTGAAAGCCGCGCCATGTCGAAGCCGAAGCCTGGGTCGAATGCATCGGCCAGCGCAGCGAGACGTTCAACAAACAGCCCGCGGATTTCGTCCGGATCGCGCAGCGGCCGCGAGGTACCGGCGGCGATGCGGCGCACCATGCCATCGGTGCGGAATAATGTGAGCTCGATGCGACGGGCGCCGTCGCCGCGCCGTTCCAGCGCGAATTGCAACCGCCGCGCCAGCCGACCGGCAACCGCCAGGACATCTTCCTCGCGTGCAATCGGTTCGGCAAAGCGCTGCTCGGCCACGTAAGGTGCGACCGGCAGCCGTGGCGTCAGCGGTTCGTGATCGTGACCCAGGGCGCGGTCGAGCTGGCGCAGCACCTCGGATCCAAAGCGCGCGGTCAGCGGCGCGCGCGGCAGATCAAGGATATCGCCAATACGCTTTAACCCGACACGTGCGAGGCTTGCGGCCGTCACCGAGGGAATCCGTAACGCTGACAGCGGTAATGGCGCGAGCAGCGTGCGCTCCTCGCCGCAGGCATGGTTTGCCGGCGCGCCGTAACGCGCAGCGGCCCAGGCGGCGCCGATGGTGCCGGCAATGGCAAACGAATAGGCGAAGCCGGCATTTTCCAACCGGCCGCTGAGGTCAGCGACCATCTCGCGCTTCGCCACCATAAAGATGTGCGCAGCCGCTGATGTCGAGCAGCAAACCGTCGGGCGCATCGCAGGCGACCAGCGGCGTGTAACGCAGGCACCAGTCGGCAATGGATTCGAGCAGGGCGGCATCGGCTTCGATGTCTTCGGCAACTACATCGATGCCGGGATGCATGGCGCGGGCTTGCGCCAGCGTCAGGCCAGGCTTGAGACCAAGCCGCTCGGCTGCCTCGTCGACAGCCGTGAGAACCTCGACATTGCCGCGCTTGCCGGTGACGACAATTGCTTTTTTACCTCTCCCCGCTTGCGGGGAGAGGTCGTCTGCCCAACGGGTCCGGCCGGAGGCCGGCCCGATGGCAGGCTCCGCGTAGCGATGGCAGACGGGTGAGGGGGCATCGCCGCGATTCTGAGCCTGCCGAAGCGCCCCCTCACCCCGACCCTCTCCCCGTATACGGGGAGAGGGAGAAGAGTCACGCGATCTGACGATGCGGTCGGTCGAAAGCCGGCGCAGCCACAGGCTGAGCATGCGTTGCGAAGATGAAACGCTCATCGCTGTCACTCCATTCGAGAATCCATGATCCGACCGGGCCTCGACGGTTGCGGACAAGGTGTGCGGCAAAGCGTGGTCTTATTTCTTCGTCATTCCGGGACGGCTCTATCGGGTCTGCGCGAAGCGCGGCCCGATGGGGCCGGACCCGGAATCCAGACGCAATCGCTGAGTCTGTTTCTGGATTCCGGGTTCGCTCGTTGCACTCGCGCCCCGGAATGACGAAGGAGGGCGCTGTGCCGACGATCCAGCGGGTGGCGGCGGTGGAACTGTCGCCCGGAGGCGCGGCGCGCAACAGCAGCGCCAGCGCGCCGCTCTCTCCGGCGGCGAGCGAGAGCCGCCGCACCGCGATCTCGTCGATTTTGCCGGCGCGCATTTCGCCGATCACGATGCCCACGGCGCGACAGCGCAGGGCTTCTTCCATTCCCCACAGCAGGTCGCGGCGATGCGCGACGCTCACCGTCACCAGCCGTTCGGGGGCGAGGCCGAAGGCATCGAGGCCGGCGCCATGCGGTACGCCGCTTTCGGCGCGCGCCATCTCCTCGGCAATCCAGAGAATGCTTCTTCTTTCACCTCGCCCCGCTTGCGGGGAGAGGTCGCCTGCCCAACGGGTCCGGCCGGAGGCCGGCCCGATGGCAGGCTCCGCGTAGCGATGGCAGGCGGGTGAGGGGGCATCGCTGCGATTCTGAGCCTGCCGAAACGCCCCCTCACCCCGACCCTCTCCCCAGCCGAAGTCGGATGTTTCCGACTTCGGCCAATCAGTATTGGCGAACTCGGGTAAACCCGAGTTCGCGCGGGGGAGAGGGAGTTCGGGCTGCACGCGTGGCACCGCAGAGCGCCGCCAACCCCAAAGCAAATCCGGTGGCCGCAGCGGAATGGGCCTCCGCCGGTGCCGCAATTTCATGCAGGGCTCCGCGCATGAGCCCGCCGCCAAGCATCGTGTCGATCGCGGCAATGCCAAAGGGCAGTGTGCCGGAGCCGTTCTCCATCCCTCGTGCCATCTTTGGCGGCCTTTGCAGGGCCTGAAGACGTTGGCGAAGCTGCGCGATCATCGCTAAACCCAATCTCTAAGCCCTTGAAGATGCGTACTCATTCGGCCCAGTCGGGCTGGGCCGTGTGATCTATGTGTTCTTGGTTTGTTCTAATGTGATCGAAGGATGGGGGGACGTCAAGCCGCAAGGGAGTGGGGTGATGCGGGACTGACTAACCCCAAACCTAGAGCCCCAAATCTAGAACCCTGCCTAGATGTGCGTGACGTAGACGATGAACACTGCCGCAGCCAGCACGCTGGCCAGCCAAACGAGTCGGGGATCCGCGTGTTTGTTCATGGCGATCCGTCCACATGCAAATCGTGTGGCCCTTACACATACAAATCATGTGCCAGAACCCTCACCACCCCCTTAAATTTTAACCCCGCCACTACCTAAAATTTCCGCGGCGGCCGCCCCGGCGCGATCACATCCGCTTGAGCCGGAGGCGATCAAATCCCCGTTGAGCGCCGAAGGCGATCAAACCCCATCGAGCCGGACATCCGCACCGTCAGCCAAGTCGTTCAGCCAAGTCGTTCAGCTTTGCCGTTCGAACGTCCGGATATCGATTTCCGATTTCAGTGTCCGGTGCACCGGGCACTTGTCGGCAATCTCGAGGAGCCGCTTGCGTTGCTCGGCATCGAGCGCGCCTTCGAACGTGATGGTGCGATCGATCCGGTCGACCATGCCTTCCTTGGTCTCGCAATTGAGACAATCCTCGGCGTGGATCTTGTTGTGGGTCAGCCGCACGGACACGCGCTTGAGCGGCAACTTTTTGCCATCGGCATAAAGCCGCAGCGTCATCGAGGTGCAGGCGCCAAGCCCCGCGAGCAGCAGATCATAGGGACCGGGCCCGGAGTCCTGCCCGCCGACCTTGACGGGCTCGTCGGCCAGAAACCGGTGCGGCCCGCTCAGGATTTCCTGCTGGAATTTTCCATTGCCGGTTTCGCGCACGAGAACAGTGCCGACCTCGATCTGCTCCTCACTGCGCTCCGCTGGCTGCTCAAGATAGCGCTCGGCCCAGGCGGCGATCACGTTGGCCACATAGATCGCATCGCTCTTCTTGCTCAGCAGATGATCGGCGCCGGCCAGCGAAACGAAACTCTTGGGATGTTTTGCGGCCAGGAATATCCGCGACGCATTGTCGATGCTGACGGTATCGTCAGTCGGAGAGTGGAATATCAACAACGCCTTGCGAAGATTGGTCAAGCGCTCCGTGATCCGTTGTTCCGAGATGTCATCGAGAAATTCGCGTTTGATCCGGAACGGACGTCCGGCCAGCGAGACTTCGACTTCTCCCTGTTCGCGAATCTTGTCGACCTGCTCCTTGAACAGGCCGGTCACGTGCGCCGGATCGCAGGGTGCGGCGATCGTCACGACCGCGCGCGCATCGGCGATGCGATGCGCGGCTGCAATCACCGCCGCCCCGCCGAGGCTGTGGCCGATCAGGATCGCAGGCGCGCCGTGTATTTTACGCAAGTAATCCGCCGCGGCGACCAGGTCATCGACGTTCGACGAAAAATGCGTATCGGCAAAATTGCCTTCGCTGGTGCCGAGCCCGGTGAAATCGAAGCGCAGCACGCCGATGCCGCACATCGCCAGCCGCTCGGAAATGCGCTTGGCCGCGAGGTTGTCCTTCCCACAGGTGAAGCAGTGCGCGAACAAGGCGAAGGCTGCCGGCCGGCCCAGCGGTAAATCGAGCAGCGCCGAGAGCTTTTCGCCTTTGGCATTGGGAAATTCGAGCCGCTCGGTGCGCATGGTCAAACCTCGTTCTGCTTGTCGCCTGGCGCAATGACGCGGCAAGGAATCGCCCCGTCAATCTGACGTGCTCGGCTTTCTCTCTAGTCCGCCCCTGCGATATGCCTGCGCCTGATGCGGCGCACCAGCCACCAGATCGCCAGGACCGCGACCGGCACGAACAATGCGGTTGCCAGCGAGATATCGACCGGAACGCCTTCGTCGTGCGCGCCCTTCACCAGGTAGCCGAACAGTCCGACCACGTAATAGCTGACGGCGGCAACCGATAATCCTTCGACCGTCGTCTGCAATCGCAATTGCAGGCGCGTGCGCTCGTTCATCGACTTGAGCAGGTCGCGGTTCTGCTGCTCGAGCTCCACGTCGACCCGGGTGCGCAGCAGGTTCGCCGCGCGCGCGAGTTTTTCGGAAAGATTTTCCTGCCGCTCCTCGGTCGTCACGCAGGTCCGCATGGCCGGCGCCATGCGCCGGGCCAGGAACGAAGACCAGGTCGGCAGGCCTTCGACCTTGCGCTCGCCGATCGTTTGCAGCCGCAGCTGCACGATTTCGTTATACGCGCGGCTGGCGCCGAAGCGGTAGTGGCTCGCCGCGGCGCCCGCCTCCAGCTCGGCGGCAAGGGCGGTCAATTCATCGAGCAGGCGATGATTGTCGACCAGCTTCTCGGAGTGCCGCATTTCGTCGGTGACTTCGGCGAGCCGCTTCTCGATACGGCTGATCGAGGGCGCGAGGCGCTGCGCTTCCGGCAGGCCGAGCAAGGCGAGCGTGCGATAGGTCTCCAGCTCGATGATGCGCTGGACCACCGCTCCGGCCCGCTCGTCGCCAAGGCCGCGGTCGAGCACGAGGATGCGCACAAAGCCGGCGGGGTCGGCCTGGAAGTCGGTGGCAAACAGCGCCTCGCCATCGGAATTTTCCGCCACCGCGAGGCTCGCGCGATCAAACAGCTTTTCGATCGCGAATTTTTTCTTCTTTTCAGCCAGCAGGTGCAGATCGAGCGCCACCAGCAGCGGGCCCGGCTGCGGCAGGCTCGTCATCGGCGCCGCCAGCGATGCAGCATCGGGGACGAATGGGACGACGCCGGGCGACGGCAGTTCCCAGGTGTAGGTGGTAAATTCCGAATGCTGTTCCCAGCGCAGCGCCGCCCCGCCGAAGACGACACGGTGCTGCTTGGCGGATGCTTTCAGCGGCTCAAGCTGGCGGCGGGCGCACAGGTCGGCGAGCGCCGCGCGGTCGCGCTTGGCGGCATCGCCGGCGGTATCGAAGGCGAAGTGCAGGACGCGGCGCGGTGTCGCGATCGGGGTAAACGGGCGCGCATGGACTTCGCCGAGGATCGCCGCGCGCAAGGGATGCGGGGTGAGCTTTCCGCCGTCCTTGATGGTGACGTCCGCGGTCATGCCCATCGGGTCGCATGCGAGCGGAAATTTGGCAAGATAGGGGAAGGACTGGCGTAGAATTTGCTTGAATCGTCGTTGATCGCAATCACCCCGTCATGGCCGGGGCACTGAGCCGTCATGGCCGGGCTTGTCCCGGCCATCCACGTCTTCAATCTAATGCAAGACGTGGATGCCCGGCATAAAGCCGGGCATGACGAGAGCGACTGTTGAACCGAAGGAGAAAACAAATGAACCGCGCCGAACTCACCGAAAAGCTTCTCGACATCAAGCGCGAGAAAGGCTGGACCTGGAAATATATCTGCGAGCAGATCGGCGGCATGTCGCCGATCCTGGTGACCGGCGCCATCCTCGGCCAGCACAAGCTGACCAAGCCGCAGGCCGCCGCCGCCGCCAAATTGTTTGGCCTCACGAAATCCGAGCAGACGCTGATCAACGAAGTGCCGATGCGCGGCACCGCGACGCCGATGCCGCCGACCGACCCGCTGCTCTACCGCTTCTATGAACTGATCCTCGTCAACGGTCCGGCGCTCAAGGTTCTGATCGAGGAGGAATTCGGCGACGGCATCATGTCGGCGATCGACTTCGACATGGACATCACGCGCAAGGCCGACCCCAAGGGCGACCGCGTGCAGATCGGCATGACGGGAAAATTCCTGCCGTTCAAATATTACGGCGCCACGGGCAACCAGTTGGCGTACGGGTTGAAGGAGGAGTAGCCTCGCGCCGCGTGCTCCACTTACCTCTCCCCGCTTGCGGGGAGAGGTCGGCGAGCTTGCGAGCCGGGTGAGGGGGCCTTTCCAGAAACTCGGTTTCGCTGAGAATCCCCCTCACCCGACTTCCTTCGCTACGCTCGGAAGTCGACCTCTCCCCGCAGGCGGGGAGAGGTGAAGCACCATGGGCACGGATCGGGCACGCATGGCAGAACACAAACAGGCCGTCGTCGTCGGCGCGCTCGGCGTGATCGGGCGCTACATCGTCGCGCGGCTGCTCGCGCACGGCGACTGGTCCGTCGTCGGCCTGTCGCGCCGGAGCGCCGAGGCCGCGCCGCGCTACCGCCACATCGCGGTCGATCTCCTCGACGCCGAGGATACGGCGGAAAAGCTTGCCGGACTTGAAGGACGCCACGCACGTTTTCTACGCGGCGTTTCAGCCCGCGCCCGGCGCTGCCGCGGGCTATGCATCGAACATCGCGCCGAACCGCGACATGCTGGTCAACGCCGTCACGGCGATCGACCGCGCGTCGTCCGCGCTGCGCCGCGTGGTGCTGGTCACCGGCACGAAATATTACGGCTCGCATCTCGGGCCTTACAAAACGCCGGCGCGCGAGAGCGATCCGCGTCATGCGGGCCCTAATTATTATTTCGACCAGATCGACTGGCTCACAGCCTTCCAGCGCAACAAGCACTGGGACTGGGTGGAGCTGCGGCCGCAGACTCTGTGCGGCTTTGCGCCGGGCACGCCGATGAGTCTGGCGCCGGCCATCGCGGTTTACGCCGCGATCAGCAAGGAGCTCGGCCGGCCGCTGCATTTTCCGGGAAAGCCCGGCGCCTTTGCCGCGATCTACCAGGTCACCGCGTCGGAGCACTTCGCCAACGCCGCGCTGTGGGCGGCGAACGAGCCGCGCTGCGGGCTTGAGGCGTTCAACATCACCAACGGCGATTATTTCCGCTGGAAAAATCTGTGGCCGAAGCTCGCCGCCGCTTTCGACATGCCGGCCGGCGACGTCCGCACCACGAGCCTGACGGCCGACATGGCGGACAAGGCGCCGCTCTGGCGCACCATGACGGAGAAGCACGGGCTCAAGCCCTACGCCTAGGATGAGCTGGTGGCCTGGCCCTTTGCCGATTACGTCTTCGGCTGCGACTGGGACGTGATGTCGGACGTCACCAAATCGCGCCGCTTCGGCTTTCACGACGTGGTCGACAGCGAAGAGATGTTCGTGCGGCTCATGCGGCAGTTTCGCGCGGAGCGGATTGTGCCGTGACATGATGTCGGCCGGAGCTGCTCGCTCACCCCCCTCGCGTGCCTTGAGCAGATCTCGCTACTTCCTTCCTTGCTTTATGCTGGCATTCAACCTTTTCGTGTGCTAAGAACAAACCAAGAACACCATATCAAGCAGGGCGAGGCGATGTTGGAGGACGATCGTTTGCCACTTGATGAAGTTGGTGTTTGGGCGAAGGACAAGCATGATCGGCTTCGCAAATACATCGACATCTCACGTGCCGCGCGCAGGAAATTCGTTCAAGGCAGCGGCGGTGCGACTTACATCGACCTTTACTGCGGTGCGGGGCGTGCGGTCGTACGCGAGAGCGGTGAGGTCATCGACGGCAGTTCTCTCGTCGCGTTCAAATGCGGGAAAGAGGGTGGCGTGCCATTCTCCCAATTTTACATCGCCGATGCCGATCAGGAAAAATGCGATGCCTGTGCCAAACGCATTGCGAGTGCAGGGGGCCATGCTCTTGCGGCAATCGGCGCCGCTGAGGTTACGGCTGCTCGTATCGTTTCGCAGCTAAACAAATACGGGCTGCACTTTGTTTTCCTTGATCCGTACAATCTGGACGATCTGCCGTTCTCCGTTATCGAATCGTTCAGCAGCCTGAAACGCATTGACTTGCTAATCCATGTCAGCGCACAGGACTTGCAGCGCAACCTTGATGCCTATTCAATTTCGGCCGATGGTCCATTGGATCGTTTTGCACCCGGTTGGCGGACTGTCGTAGACCTCAAGCAATCGCAAAGGGCAACACGTGCGGCGTTTATTGAGTATTGGATTTCGAAAATGACGGCGCTCGGCTTACCTCCGGCGCGGCATGCCGAGCTAGTTTCCGGCACAACGAAAAATCAACGTCTGTACTGGCTTATATTTGTTAGTCGTAGCGACTTTGCGAAAAGCCTTTGGGACAAGATACGAAATGTCTCGGGCCAAGGCCAACTCTTATAAGAAGTTGACGGAGAACCGCTGGTGGCCGCATCCGATATCGAATGGACCGAAGCAACTTGGAATCCGGTCGCTGGATGCAAGGTGCTCTCGCCGGGTTGTACCAACTGCTACGCAATGCGGATGGCGGCGCGCTTGCAGGCGATGGGCATGGCGAAATATTCCCAGACGACGCGCAAGTCGGGCAAGCGCCATGTCTGGACCGGTCGCGTGAACATTGACGAGGGTGCGATTAAAGCACCGCTTACTTGGAAAAAACCGCAGCGAATCTTCGTCAACTCGATGTCCGATTTATTTCAGGATGGAGTTGATGAAAAGGTCATCCGTCGAATTTGGACCGTCATGGAGCAGGCCGGACGACATACATTCCAGATCTTGACCAAGCGACCGGAGCGGATGCTTGAGGTGCTGTCGCAGCCGGCTTTTTCAGTTTTGCCGAATGTCTGGCTCGGCACCTCGGTTGAGAGCCGTGACTATCTCGATCGCATCGACACGTTGCGGCATGTCCCGGCCGCAATCCGTTTCATATCGTTCGAGCCTTTGCTCGGGCCGATCGTAGCGCCCCCTCTATCGGGGATTCACTGGGCAATTGTTGGCGGCGAGAGCGGCCCGCGAGCGCGACCGATGGAGCGGTGGTGGGCAGAACAACTGCGCGACGATTGCCAGCGGCAGAGTGTGAAGTTTTTTTTCAAACAGTGGGGCGGAAAGCGGAAGAAAACTTCCGGCCGTGAATTGGATGGCCGGACTTGGGATGATTACCCCGATTATCCCGTGTCGCTTTAGGTCGCGGTGGCGCCCCGGAGGCGCGGCTCGGACAAACCCCCATGAAACACATCGGCTTCCTCTCCTTCGGCCATTGGACCCCGTCGCCGCAGTCGCAGACGCGGTCGGCGTCCGACGCGCTGCTGCAATCGATCGAGCTTGCCGTCGCGGCCGAAGAGCTTGGCGCCGACGGCGCCTATTTCCGCGTCCATCATTTCGCCCGCCAGCTCGGCTCGCCGTTTCCGCTGCTCGCGGCCTGCGGCGCGCGCACCAAGCGGATCGAGATCGGCACCGCGGTCATCGACATGCGCTACGAGAACCCGATGTATATGGCGGAGGACGCCGGCGCCGCCGACCTCATCGCCGGCGGCCGCCTGCAGCTCGGCATCTCTCGTGGGTCGCCCGAGCAGGTGATCGACGGCTTTCACTACTTCGGTTACGTGCCGCCCGAGGGCATGAGCGATGCCGACATGGCGCGGCGCCACACCGAGGTCTTTCTCGAGGTGCTGCTCGGCAAGGGCTTCGCCAAGCCCAACCCGTCCCCGATGTTTCCGAACCCGCCGGGTCTCCTGCGCGTCGAGCCGCACTCGGAGGGCCTGCGCGAGCGCATCTGGTGGGGCGCCGGCACCAATGCGACGGCGGAATGGGCGGCCAAGCTCGGCATGAACCTGCAAAGCTCGACGCTCAAGATCGACGAGAGCGGCAAGCCGTTCCATGTGCAGCAGGCGGAGCAGCTCCGGCTGTACAAGGCGGCGTGGAAAGAAGCGGGCCACGCGCGCACGCCGCGGGTGTCGATCAGCCGCAGCATCTTCGCGCTCACCGACGACCGCGACCGCATGTATTTCGGCCGCGGCGACGAGAAGGACCAGATCGGTTTCCTCGGCGGCACCGACCGCGCCATCTTCGGCCGCAGCTACGCGGCGGAGCCGGACGTTCTCATCGAACAGCTCAAGCAGGACGAAGCGATCGCGGAAGCCGACACGCTATTGCTCACCGTGCCCAATCAACTTGGCGTCGGCTACAACGTGCATGTCATTGAATCGATCCTCAAGCACGTCGCGCCGGGATTGGGGTGGCGGTGAGGAGCCTGTGCTCCCTCTCCCCGCGTGCGGGGAGAGGGTCGGGGTGAGGGGGCGTTCCGAGCCGCTCAGACTTGCGGTAGCGCCCCCTCACCCGACCTCGCTTCGCTCGGTCGACCTCTCCCCGCAAGCGGGGAGAGGTAACGTTCTGCCGCTCAGCTTTTTAGCTCGCGATAATGAGGCACGTCGTCGTGCCGTGCGCGAGCAATCGGCCCTTGGCGTCGGTGAGGCGGCCTTCTGCCGTGCCGACACGACGACCGCAGTTGATCACTTTGCCCTCGGCCCTGATCTGGCCTGTCTCCGGCGTGATGGGCCGGACGAGCGAAATCTTGAACTCGAGCGTCGTACTGCCGGTGCCTTTTTCGAGCGTCGAGTGGATGGCCAGGCCCATGCAGCTGTCGAGAAGCGTCGCCGTGAGGCCGCCGTGCACCGTGCCCCATGGATTGAGATGAGCGTCTGTCGGGTGGAGCGTGATGACGACGCGGCCGCTTTCGGCCTCCACCACGTCATAGCCCAAGGTCCGTGCGAACGTGTTGAGCGGCAGCACGCCGCTGGCAAGGCCCTTCGCGAACTCCAGCCCGCTCATCGCCCTCTGGCGCTCGGGACTGACCGTCCCGTAGGTCTTGGTGGTCATGGTCCAGCCCCGGTTTTCTCAGCCTTTTATTATACCGAGGACCTGACGGTAAGGCGGCAACGAGAGCCACCCGAATCCTGTTACTGGTTGCGCCCAAGCGCCGCGGTTGGGGTGGAGGTGATGAGCCGTCACCCTGAGGCGCGAGCGAAGCGGGCCTCGAAGGGCGACGGCGGGCAGAACTCGGCAACGCCGCCGCCGTGGCCGTTCATCCTTCGAGGCTCGCGCTGAGCGCGCGAGCACCTCAGGATGACGGATCCCGCTGTGGTGCGCGGGGACGACAGCTGAATTTTACTTCGCCGTCTTCCGCTTGCGTCGCCGGCTTCTTCTTCCCCTCACCACCAACAATCACCTGCGGTCCGATGTCGGCAATGCGGTTGGTGCCGGTCAGCGCCATGGTGACGCTGAGCTCGTTCTTGAGAATGTCGATCGCCTTGCTCACGCCGGCCCGGCCGGCTGCGCCTAATCCGTAGACATAGGCACGGCCGATCAGACAAGCGCGCGCGCCGAGCGCGAGTGCGCGCATGAGATCGGCGCCGGTGCGGATGCCGCCATCGAACAACACCTCGGTATCGGAGCCGACCGCCTGCACGACCGCCGGCAGCGCGGAGATCGATGACGGCGCGCCATCAAGCTGACGCCCGCCATGGTTCGACACCACGATGGCGTCGGCGCCGAGCTTGACCGCGGTCTTTGCGTCCTCCGGATCAAGGATGCCCTTGATGATCAGCTTGCCCGGCCAGATCTTCTTGATCCACTCGACGTCTTTCCACGAGAGCGCCGGATCGAACTGGTTTTGAATCCAGGTGGCGAGCGAGTTGACGTTCTCCATGCCCTTCACGTGGCCGGCGAGATTTCCGAACGTCTTGCTTCTGCCTTTCAGGATGCTCCAGGCCCAGGCCGGCTTGGTCGCAATGTCGATGATATTGGCGAGCCGGATTTCCGGCGGCACGGTCATGCCGTTCTTGATGTCCTTGTGACGCTGGCCGAGCACCTGCAAATCGACAGTGAGGACCAGCGCGCTGCATTTGGCTTGCGCCGCGCGCGACAGGATGTCCTTGGAAAAACCGCGGTCCTTGATGACGTAGAGCTGAAACCAGAATGGCCGGCGCGTCGCCTCCGCGACATCTTCGATCGAGCAGATCGACATCGTGGACAGCGTGTAAGGGATCCCGGCGTCATTGGCGGCCTGCGCGGCGAGAATCTCGCCGTCGCCGTGTTGCATGCCGGCGAGTCCGATCGGAGCGAGCGCAAATGGCGCCGCGACCTTCTGTCCCAGGATGGTTGTGGCGAGGCTGCGATTGGAGACGTCGACCAGGACGCGCTGGCGCAACTTGATGTGCTCGAGGTCGGCGCGGTTGGCCCGGAACGTCTCCTCGCTGTAGGAGCCGCTGTCGGCATAGTCGAAAAAGGCGCGCGGAACCCGGCGGCGGGCCAGCTCACGCAGGTCCTCGATGCAGGTGACGGTTTTCATACGGTCTGGGCATTTCTGGGGTTCGATGGTCGGGAATTCGGGTAGCACAGTGCCGGCAGGGCGTGAAATGGGCGCTTTTGGCACGTGCCGTTACCGGCGAAACGGTTAACCGCACCCGGTAATGATTCCTCACAAATTTTGAAGTAAATCCACGGCGTTGGCACTAATATGTGGCCGTTGGGCAGCCTAGACCTGTTAACGGGCGGCTTGTTCAGGTGCATCGCGCCGTAGCGTAGGCGTCAGGGGATAGTTTGATGGTTCGTCGTTATTTCGGGACTGACGGCATTCGTGGCCTTGCCAACCGGGTCATTACCCCGGAACTGGCGCTCAAGGTCGGCCAGGCCGCAGGACTGATCTTCCGGAACGGTGAGCACCGTCACCGCGTCCTGATCGGCAAGGACACCCGTTTGTCCGGCTACATGATCGAGAACGCGCTGGTCGCAGGCTTCACCTCGGTCGGCATGGATGTGCTGCTGACCGGCCCAATCCCGACGCCGGCGGTCGGCATGCTGGCGCGCTCGATGCGCGCCGATCTTGGCGTCATGATCTCGGCTTCGCACAATCCGTTCGACGACAACGGCATCAAGCTGTTCGGACCTGACGGCTACAAGCTCAGTGACGAAGTGGAATCCAAGATCGAAGAGCTGATCGATTCCGATCTCTCCAAGCAGCTCGCCAAAAGCGCCGATCTCGGCCGCGCCAAGCGCATCGACGGCGTGCAGGATCGCTACATCGAATTCGCCAAGCTGACGCTGCCCAAGGCCGTGTCGCTCGAAGGCCTGCGCATTGTCATCGATTGCGCCAACGGCGCCGCCTACAAAGTCGCGCCTGGCACGCTGTGGGAACTGGGCGCCGACGTGATTTCCATCGGCGTCGATCCGGATGGCTTCAACATCAATAAAGATTGCGGTTCCACCGACCTGGCGGCGCTGTCGCGCAAGGTGCGCGAGATGCGCGCCGACATCGGCATTGCGCTCGATGGCGACGCCGACCGCGTGCTGATCGTGGACGAGCGCGGCCATGTCGTGGACGGCGACCAGCTGCTCGCCGTGATCGCCGAGAGCTGGAAGCAAGACGGCAGGCTGCAGCGAGCCCGGCGTGGTGTCGACGGTGATGTCCAATCTCGGCCTCGAGCGCTATCTCGGCGGCCTCGGGTATCGAACTGGTGCGGACGCCGGTCGGCGACCGCTACGTGCTCGAGCAGATGCGCGCACACGGCTACAACATCGGCGGCGAACCGTCCGGCCACATTATCCTGTCGGACTACACGACGACGGGCGACGGCTTCATCGCGGCCTTGCAGGTGCTCGCGGTGGTCAAGCGCGGCGACAAGCCGGTGTCCGAGCTCTGCCACCGCTTCGAGCCGCTGCCGCAGATCCTCAAGAATGTCCGCTACCAGACGGGCAAGCCGATGGAAAGCGCAGCCGTGCGCTCGGCCATCGCCAGTGCCGAGAAAAAACTCGGCCGTGGCGGCCGTTTGATCGTGCGGCCCTCGGGCACCGAGCCGGTCATCCGCGTGATGGGCGAGGGCGACGACCGGAACCTTGTCGAATCAGTTGTCGACGACGTGGTCGAAGCACTGAGCGAAGTGGCCGCCTGATACCGTCGCGGTCTTTCTCCGGTAACTAAATTCTTAATTTGCGGATTTTCGCGTGCCGCGTTTTGCGTGCGTGCGCGTTTGCGCGGCCGATCGTTTCGTTAATTGGCGTGGTTAAGAATTAAGGTTAAGTGCCAATTAAGGATTTGCTGCCATCGTTCCCGCAGTCGCCGTCCTGTCTGGACGGGCATCTGTTTGTGGGGGATTGCGATGTTTACTCGGCGTCTCAGGCTGTCAGCGTTGGCTGCGGTTGCTTCATTTGCGATCATCAACGGTGCGCATGCGGCCGATATGCCGGCGCCCGTCCTGGCTCCGGCAGTGGATTTTTCAGGCTGGTATCTGCGCGGCGATATCGGCTTCAGCAACCAGAAGTGTCGGCAGCCTCTTCAATGAGAATTATAGCCGATTCGATTCGGTTGTTAATATCGACAAGGGTTTCGACGCCGCTCCATTCTTCGGGCTTGGCGTCGGTTACAACGTAAACAATTGGCTGCGCGCCGACCTCACCGGCGAATATCGCGGCAGGGCCAATTTCCACGGGCTCGATCTCGGCACATGTTGCGCTCGGCACTCGAGCCCGATCGTTACACCGGCAGCAAATACGAGTGGACCGTTCCTGTTCAACGGCTATGTCGACCTCGGGACCTGGTGGAATTTCACGCCATTCGTCGGCGCCGGCGTCGGCTTTAGCCGCAATACGATCACCAATTTCGGCGATGTAAACTTAAACTGCGTGTCCCGGAAGCCTGTGCGTAAGCGATGCGCACTCCGGCGACTTCAGCAAGTGGAACTTCGCATGGGCCCTCCACGCCGGTGTTGGCTACAGGGTCACGCCTGCCATGACACTCGAGCTCGCCTATCGCTACATCGATCTTGGCGATGCCCAGACAAATACACTGATCAACTATGCTGGCGGCACGGACACGCCGTTCGAGTTCCATCATCTGACGTCCCACGATCTCAAGCTCGGCCTTCGTTACAACTTCGGCGGTTACGACTATCCGCCGCCGCCGCCACCGCCGCTGCGCAGCAGAGGTTAGAGGCGAGTGGATAGACGGATGACAGTGGTGGAAACGAACGGGGCTGTGTCATGAGTCGGTTGGGTCTTCGTAGTCGGCATCAAACTGGCCCCGGTCACAGCCGGCCGCAATGCTTCGTGCCACTTGGTTTCGCTCGGCATCGCCGCCGCATTTTGCTCGGTCATCATGATGGCATCGGCCGGCAGCGCGCGCGCAGCGGATTGGCCGCTGCGCGGCTCGCTGGAGCCTGGCTATGCGCGCTGGGATGGCTGGCAATTCGGCGTGCAAGCCGGCTACGCCAACATGAATACCGATCCCGGCAACAGCACCAGCGGGCTCGTCGCCTTTATTCTGCGCAATACCGCGCTGCAAAGCGAGTTTGCTCCCTCGGAATGGACGACGCTTGCGCCGGGCACCACCAACAGTGCGGTTTTCGGTGGGTTCATCGGTTACAACATGCAATGGGATCAATCTCGTTCGTGGGTTTTGACCTCGGTTATAAAATCGCATCGAATCTGGATGCCGGCTCCAGCGAATTCGATCTCGCGGCGTGTTGTAACGTCGTCGGACAACATGCAGCACGACGTAACGATTGACGCGCGGACCACGCTCAAGCTCGTTGACTACGCAACGCTGCGCGCGCGCGGCGGTTATGCCATCGGCCAATTTCTGCCCTACGCGGTGATTGGCGCCGCGGTCGGCCGCTTCAACTATTCGACCACAGTATCTGTCAGCGATTTTTTGACTCAGCTTCCGCTGGCGCCGTCCCCACCGGGCGGCGCCCTCGGCTTTGCCCTCCTGACGCCATCAACCTCCAGCGCCGGCAAAGACAACGCCTTCATCGGTGGCGTTGTCGCCGGGCTCGGCGTGGATTGGGCCATTACGCCAGGTATGTTCATGCGGGCAGAATGGGAATTTATCGCGTTTGCGTCAGTCAACGGCGCCCGCAACAATATCAACACCGCCAACGTCGGCGTCGGCCTGCGATTCTAGGCCACCGCAAGGCGCGCGCTTAATCCGCGCATCGTTGTTCTGAGCCAACTCACGACAGTTGACCGCGGCGGGTAAGTCGCCTATCTCCGCCAGTGGGACACCCCTCCCCAACGAGGGGCGCCTATCTGGAAGGATAGACTCATGACGGCGACGAAGCCCGGCGTGCGGCCGGCAACCCCGCACTTTTCATCCGGCCCCTGCGCCAAGCGCCCGGGCTGGAGCCTGCAAAACCTCACCGACGCGGTTCTCGGACGATCGCACCGATCCAAGATCGGCAAGGCGAAGCTCAAGCGCGCCATCGATCTCACCCGGGAGGTCCTGGAAGTCCCGGCCGACTATCGCATCGGCATCGTGCCGGCCTCCGACACCGGCGCGGTCGAGATGGCGCTCTGGTCTCTTCTGGGTGCGCGCCCGGTGACGATGCTGGCCTGGGAATCGTTCGGCGAAGGCTGGGTCACCGATGTCGAAAAACAGCTCAAGCTGAAAGAATTCAGCGTCATCAAGGCGCCGTATGGCGAACTGCCGGACCTGAGCAAAGTCGATTTTTCGACCGATGTGGTGTTCACCTGGAACGGCACCACCTCGGGCGTCCGTGTCCCGAACGGCGACTGGATTGCCGCCGGCCGCAAGGGCCTCACGATCTGCGATGCCACGTCGGCGGCTTTCGCGCAGAAACTCGACTGGCCGAAGCTCGATGTCGTGACGTTCTCCTGGCAGAAGGCGCTTGGCGGGGAGGGCGCGCACGGCATGCTCGTCCTTTCGCCGCGTGCGGTCGAGCGGCTCGAGACCTACAAGCCGGCCTGGCCGCTGCCGAAAATTTTCCGCCTGACCAAAGGCGGCAAGCTCAACGAAGGCATTTTTGCCGGCGAGACGATCAATACGCCGTCGATGCTCTGCGTGGAGGACTATCTCGACGCGCTGCAATGGGCAAAATCGGTTGGCGGCCTGTCGGCGACCGTCGCGCGCTCGGACGCCAATGCCAAGACGTTGTCGGACTGGGTTGCGGCGACCGCCTGGATCGATCATCTCGCGAAAAATGCGGGCGAGCGCTCCAACACTTCCGTTTGTCTGAAAGTTGTCGATCCGGCGGTGACGCGGCTCTCCGGTGACGACCAGGCAGCCTTTGCCAAGACGCTGGCCGGGCTGCTCGAAAAGGAAGGCGTCGCCTACGACATTGCGTATTACCGCGATGCGCCGCCCGGCCTGCGCATCTGGTGCGGAGCGACCGTCGAGCGCAGGGACATCGAAGCGCTCACGCCGTGGCTCGACTGGGCCTTCGCCGAAGCGAAAGCCGCGTTGCCGAAAGCGGCGTGACACTTTCTTCCCTCTCCCCGCAGCGGGGAGAGGGTGGCGCGCCGCGAAGCGGCGAGCCGGGTGAGGGGGCCTCGATGCACCAGCAGGAATCTCGACGCCCCCTCACCCGACATTCTCGCTTCGCTCGAATGTCGACCTCTCCCCGCACGCGGGGAGAGGTGAAAAAACCGAAGCCACTCGAATTGGAAAGCAATGATACCCATGCCCAAAGTTCTCATTTCCGACGCCCTGTCTGCCGCCGCCGTGCAGATCTTCAAGGATCGCGGCATCGAGGTGGATTTCCAGCCGGCGCTCGGCAAGGACAAGGACAAACTTGCCGCGATCATCGGCAACTACGACGGCCTTGCCATCCGCTCCGCGACCAAAGTGACCGCCAAGATCCTCGAGGCGGCCAAAGGTCTGAAAGTGATCGGGCGCGCGGGGATCGGTGTCGACAACGTCGATATTCCGGCGGCGACCGCGCGCGGCATCATCGTCATGAATACGCCTTTCGGCAATTCAATCACGACCGCGGAACACGCCGTTTCGCTGATGCTGGCTTTGGCGCGGCAAATCCCGGAAGCCGACGCTTCGACGCGCGCCGGCAAGTGGGAAAAGAACAAGTTCATGGGCGTGGAGATCTTCGGCAAGACACTGGGCGTCATCGGCTGCGGCAATATCGGCTCGATCGTCGCCGATCGCGCGCTCGGACTGAAGATGAAAGTCGTCGCCTTTGACCCTTTCCTCTCGCAGGAGCGCGCTGACGATCTCGGTGTCGAGAAAGTCGAGCTCGATGAATTATTCAAGCGGGCTGATTTCATTACCTTGCACACGCCGCTCACCGAAAAAACCCGCAATGTCATCAATGCGACTGCCATCAAGTCGATGAAAAAGGGCGTGCGCATCATCAATTGCGCGCGCGGGGGCTGGTGGACGAGGCCGCGCTCTATGACGCACTCAAAAGCGGCCATGTCGCCGGCGCCGCCTTTGACGTGTTCGTCACCGAACCGGCCACCGAAAACCCGCTGTTCAGTCTGCCCAATGTCGTGTGCACGCCACACCTCGGTGCGTCCACGTCAGAGGCGCAGGAAAACGTCGCCTTGCAGATCGCCGAGCAGATGTCGGACTATCTTTTGCGCGGCGCCATCACCAATGCCATCAACTTCCCCTCGATCAGCGCGGAAGAGGCGCCCAAGCTCAAGCCCTTCGTCGCGCTGGCGGAAAAACTCGGCTCTTTCGCCGGGCAACTGACCGAAACCGGCATCAGCAAGGTCCAACTCGCTTACGAAGGCGCCGTCGCGCAAATGAATACCAAGGCGCTCACGTCCGCGGCGCTCGCGGGCTTGCTGCGGCCGATGCTGGGCGACGTGAATGTCGTTTCGGCTCCGATGGTGGCCAAAGAGCGTGGCATCGTGGTCGAAGAAGTGACGCGCGAAATGCCGGAGGACTATGAAAGCCTGATCACGGTGACCGTGACGACCGAACGGCAAGCCCGGCACGTGTCCGGCACCGTGTTTGCCGATGGACGGCCGCGCATCGTCAACATCAAGGGAATCCGGATGGATGCCGAATTCGGGCCTTCGATGATCTACATCACCAATCTCGACAAGCCAGGCTTTATCGGAACGTTTTCCTCGACGCTCGGCGAGGCCGGCATCAATATCGCAACCTTCCACGTCGGCCGCGACGCGCCTGGCGGCAATGCCGTTGCGCTGATCGAAATCGATGGCGAATTGCCGGAGGCCGTGCTCGGCAAGGTCCGGGCGCTGCCGCAGGTGCAACAGGCCAAGCCGCTGCATTTCTGATTTTACGAGTATTGTGGCTTGAGGCCCGCTGCAAGCGGGCTTTGACACATTTCGGGCAGGGTTTGACGTATATCATTATGCGTCTTGGCGCCGATGATAGGCAAAGCGTTATGGAACAGCCGTCCAATAGCGCCCGCGCGCGGCCGAAATCGTCCGGCAAACTCTCGGTAGTAACCCAGCCAGCGGCCGCGCGTTCAGCGCCCCCACGCGTGGAAGAGATGGGCCCGCGCCACGTTCCTGACCAGCGCGACTCTTATGCTGTAACCGCTCTTGCCGATGTCACCGACCGTTCGCTGCATGCCGCGATTGCTCGTGTGACCATGGGGTTGTCGCCGGCGGCGATGGTGCATGCCTATCTGGATTGGGCAACGCATCTCGCCGGCTCTCCCGGCAAGCGCATGCAGTTGGTCGAAAAAGCTTTTCGCAAAGCGACGCGTTTCGGAAATCATGTCGCCAGTTCTGCAATGACCGGCGGTGGCGTTGCCGAGCCATGCATCGAACCGCTGCCGCAGGATCGCCGTTTCACGGGCGAGGATTGGCAGAAGTGGCCATACAATTTCATCTATCAGGCTTTCCTGTTCAATCAGCAGTGGTGGTACAACGCGACCACGGGTGTGCGCGGCGTCAGCAAGCAGCACGAAATGATGATCGAATTCATGTCGCGCCAGATGCTCGACATGTTTTCTCCTTCGAATTTTCTATTGACCAATCCCGAGGCGTTGCGCCGGACACTCGAGAAGGGTGGCGCCAACCTGGCCACCGGCTTCAGGAACATGGTCGAAGACTGGGAGCGCAAGGTCAGCGGCAAGAAGCCGGTCGGTACAGAAAAATTTCGTGGTCGGGCGCGACGTCGCCGTTACGCCGGGTAAAGTGGTCTATCCGCAATCGGCTGATCGAGTTGATTCAGTATTCGCCCTCGACCGACAAAGTGCGGCCGGAGCCGGTGCTGATCGTCCCGGCGTGGATCATGAAATACTACATTCTCGATTTGTCGCCGTATAATTCACTGGTGAAATACCTCACCGAGCAGGGCTTCACGGTTTTCATGGTGTCGTGGATTAACCCGACCGACCAGGATCGTGACCTCGGTATGGAAGACTATCGTACGCTCGGGATTATGGACGCGCTCGAGACGGTCAACGCGATCGTTCCGGACCGGAAAGTCCACGCGGTCGGTTATTGTCTCGGCGGCACGCTTTTGTCGATCGCGGCCGCCGCGATGGCGCGGGACCATGACGATCGCCTTGCGTCGCTCACATTGCTTGCAGCGCAGACCGACTTTACCGAACCCGGCGAGATGATGCTCTTCATCAATGAGAGCCAGGTGAGCTTCCTCGAAGACTTGATGTGGGAGCAGGGTTTTCTCGACACTTCGCAGATGGCCGGCGCCTTCCAGATGCTGCGGTCGAATGATCTCATCTGGTCGTACATGAGCCACAACTATCTCATTGGGTGAACGCGAGCCTATGAACGATTTGATGGCTTGGAATGCCGATACCACGCGGTTGCCTTACCGCATGCATTCGGAATATTTGCGTCGCCTGTTTCTCAACAACGATCTCGCCGCGGGCCGTTACGTCGTCGGATCCAAACCGGTGTCGCTGGCGGATATTCGGTTGCCGATTTTTGCCGTCGGAACAGTCACTGATCACGTGGCGCCGTGGCGTTCGACCTACAAGATTCATCACTTGGCCGAGACTGAAGTCACGTATCTGCTGACGACCGGTGGGCACAATGCCGGTATCGTCTCGGAGCCGGATCACCGCGCGCGCAGCTTTCAGGTTGCGACCGCGGCCGCCGATGCGAACCACATCGACCCCGACACCTGGCTGACGACCGCACCGCGCAAGAACGGTTCGTGGTGGCCGGAATGGAGTGCCTGGCTCAAGGCCCGCTCCGGTGAGCTGACAGCTCCGCCGGCCTTCCCGGCCACGGATGCCCGGCTGCCGGCCGCCCCTGGCACCTACGTGCTTCAGCCCTAGCACTGCCTTTCCGATGCGCGCGCTGCGGCAGGCTTCGCAGGCCGAGCGGGCTGCGTATCTAAAATTAGCCCGCAAGATCAGCTCCTTTGCCGTCCCGCTCGGGCCGCAAAAGGCGGTGGACTTTGGCTTGCCTCCAAAGGGAGCATCCTTTATCCGAAGGTGGACCTGGCCGGTGGCTCCCGGCTCAAAGTGTCCGGGCGCTGGCTCAGGGAAGGGATTCCGATGGCGAATGTCGTGGTTGTCGGATCCCAGTGGGGCGACGAAGGCAAAGGCAAGATCGTCGACTGGCTGTCGGAGCAGGCCGACATCGTCGTGCGGTTCCAGGGCGGCCACAATGCCGGCCATACGCTGGTCATCGACGGCAAAACCTACAAGCTGTCGCTGTTGCCGTCGGGCGTTGTCCGCGGCGGCAAGCTTTCAGTCATCGGCAACGGCGTGGTGGTCGACCCGCAGGCGCTCGTTGACGAGATCGCCCAGCTGAAGAAACAGGGCATTGCGGTGACGCCCGAAAGCCTGCGCATTGCCGAGAACGCGATCCTGATCCTGCCGCTCCACCGCGAGCTCGAAGCCATCCGCGAGGCGGAGAACGCGGCCACCCGCATCGGAACGACGAAGCGGGGTATTGGCCCGGCTTACGAAGATAAAGTGGGCCGCCGCGCCATTCGGTTCATGGATCTCGCCGATCTGCCGTCGTTAGGAACGAAGATCGAGCGCCTGCTGGCGCATCACAACGCGCTCCGCCGCGGGACATGGCCTGGCCGAGATCAAGCCGCAGGAGGTTTATGACCATCTTGCCGCCATCGCGCCCAAGGTCTTGCCGTTCATGGATTCGGTCTGGTCGCTGCTCGATGCCAAGCGGCGCGAGGGCAAGCGCATCCTGTTCGAGGGCGCGCAGGGGGCATTGCTCGACATCGATCACGGCACTTATCCCTATGTCACCTCGTCCAACACGGTGGCCGCGCAGGCGGCGACCGGCTCCGGACTGGGCCCGAACGCGATCGATTACGTGCTCGGCATCTGCAAGGCCTATACGACGCGGGTTGGCCTCGGGCCATTTCCGACCGACCAGATGGACAATGTCATCGGGAAAACGCTTGGCGAGCGCGGGCGCGAATTTGGCGTCGTCACGGGCCGGGCTCGCCGCTGCGGCTGGTTTGATGCGGTGCTGGTGCGCCAGACCGTGCAGACCTGCGGTATCGATGGGCTGGCGCTCACGAAACTCGACATTCTCGACGGCTTTGATGAAATCAAGGTCTGCGTGCGGTATCGTCTGGACGGTCGCGAAATCGACTACCTTCCGGCGGGAGAGCAAGCGCAGGCCCGGGTGGAGCCGGTCTACGAGACCATCGACGGCTGGAAGGAGCCGACCGCGCGGGCGCGCTCCTGGGCTCAGTTGCCGGCGCAGGCGATAAAATACGTCCGTCGTATCGAAGAGCTGGTTGGCTGCCCGGTGGCCCTGCTGTCGACCAGTCCGGAGCGCGAAGATACGATCCTGATGAAAAATCCATTTGAGCTATGATTGCCGAAAAAAGACATGAACCGGGGTCAAGCATGAACCCGAACGTGGGAAGCCGGTTTCGGACGGGGATCATGCTCCAGCAACATAACGTGCAATGGCCGACTATTATCCTCTAATCGCCCGCGCCGTCAGCGGACTCGACAAGAACACGGGCGAGAACCGTCGCGCGTTGTATGACCGTGCGCGCGCCGCGCTGGTCAGCCAGCTGCGCGGTGTCCAACCCGCGCTCGACGAGACCGATATCACGCGCGAGCGATTGGCCCTCGAGGAAGCGATCCGCAAGGTCGAGGCGGAAGCCGCCAAGCGGCCGCGCGCGGAAATTCAGGATGGCCGAGGCGGCCGAGCCCTCGCTGCGCGATCGCGGCCTGCGCGATTTCCGGGAGACGGTGGCCGAGGTCGAGGGCCTTGGCCATGCGACCGCCGAAGCCAAACGCGCCGCGCAGGCAACTTATGAGGCGATGCCGGCCGAGCCCGAGCCGCATTACTTCGAGCCTGCGCCCGCCCATGAACCGGCGCAGTTCACTGAGCCGCCGCACATCGAGGAGCACGCCGCCTCATACCGGCGGCTATGCGCCGCAAACCCCGCCGCCCGCCAGTTACGATGATGAAGACGAATACACGCGGCGCCCGCAGCGCTCATACCGGGGCCTCATCAGGCTGTTCCTGCTTCTGCTGGTGCTGGCCGGGATCGCCGGCGTGGCATATTGGCAGCGCAATGCGATCACATCGATGGTGGCGAGCTTCCGCTCGCAGCCGGCACCGAAGCCCAAGGACGCGAGCCAGCCCGACCGCCCGCCCGAAGATCGCCGACCGTATCGGACAGTCCGGCCGGCGGCGCCGGATTCAGCCAATGCGCCGGCTGCGGCGGTGGCGCAGAAGGTCGTGCTCTATGATGAAGATCCGAACGACCCGCAAGGAAAACGCTATGTCGGATCGGCGCTCTGGCGCACCGAGACGGTGTCGCCGGGGCCGGGCCTTGCGCCCGAACTCGCCGTCCGCGCCGACATCGAGATCCCCGAGCGCAAATTGCGGATGACGTGGTCGCTCCGCCGCAATACCGACAAGGCGCTGCCGGCGAGCCATACCATCGAGATCCTGTTCACGCTGCCGGCGGATTTCCCCGAGGGCGGCATCGGCAACGTGCCCGGCGTGTTGATGAAACAGAACGAACAGGCGCGCGGCGTTCCGCTCGCCGGTCTCGCCGTGAAAGTGACCAATGGCTATTTCCTGATCGGGCTTTCCTCGGTCGACGTCGACATGCAGCGCAATATTCAATTGCTCAAGGAGCGCGACTGGTTCGACATTCCGGTCGTCTACACGAGCGGCAAGCGCGCGATCCTGGCGATGGAGAAGGGCACCCCCGGCACGCGTGCCTTCGAGGAAGCGTTCAGGGCCTGGGGGCAGTAGTCGTTCCGCCCGTCGATGTGGGGAACATTCGTATCCCGCTATCTTCCGTTCATTCCGCGCATATGACCACCTCCGTTCATCCCCGCGTAAGCGGGGATCCAGCTCTTTGAAATAAGGCTAGGTCCCCGCTTGCGCGGGGATGAGCGGATATTGGTGGCGAAAAAAAATGGCCGGGCGTGAGCCCGGCCATAATCTTTTCGCGCGCTAACGTGAGCTCAGTGCGCCGTGATCGCGCCCGCTTCGGGGTTGTTCGAGCGCCGAGATGCGGGTCTTCACCGCCTTCTGCACTTTCTCGAACGCGCGCACTTCGATCTGACGCACGCGCTCGCGCGACACGCCGAACTCGGCCGCGAGGTCCTCGAGCGTGATCGGGTCGTCGGCGAGCCGTCGCGCTTCGAAGATGCGACGTTCGCGATCGTTGAGCACATCGAGCGCCGAGATCAGCGCCTTGTGGCGATTGTCGCTCTCTTCGCTCTCGGCCAGGATGCGTTCCTGGCTGGGCGCGTCGTCGACAAGCCAATCCATCCACTCGCCGCTCTCGCCGTCGTCGCGGATCGGCGCGTTGAGCGAGGCGTCGCCGCCGAGGCGGCGGTTCATGTCGACCACGTCCTGCTCGGTCACGCCAAGACGCTTGGCGATGACCTGAACCTGGTCGGGCCGCAGATCGCCTTCCTCGAGCGCGGAAATCTTGCTCTTCGCCTTGCGCAGGTTGAAGAACAGCTTCTTCTGGTTGGCGGTGGTGCCCATCTTCACGAGCGACCACGAACGCAGGATGTACTCTTGTATTGCGGCCTTGATCCACCACATCGCGTAGGTGGCGAGACGGAACCCTTTTTCGGGCTCGAAACGCTTGACCGCCTGCATCAGGCCGACATTGCCTTCCGAGATGACCTCGGAAATAGGCAAGCCGTAGCCGCGATAGCCCATGGCGAGCTTGGCGACCAAGCGTAGATGACTGGTGACGAGCTTATGCGCGGCGTCACGATCGCCGTGCTCACGCCAGCTGCGCGCCAGCATGTATTCTTCGTGCGGTTCCAGCATCGGGAACCGCCGAATCTCGTCGAGATAGTGTGAAAGACCGGATTCGGCCTTGAGTGCCGGCAATGCGGCTGTACGGGCCATGATAGCGCCCTCCTTACTGTGCCCCCGAATGATCGGCAGGCGGTTGTCGCCGCCGCTCCCCGAGCCGACGGCGCGCACTCGATGTTGCGACCGCGAAATCCCTCGATCGCAGGTGCAGCATAACGGCTTGGGCGAGCGAAAGGAAGCATTCCGCCCGTCACGTCACCGTGACGGGGACGTGCGTCCCTGCACGCCATCAAGTCGTTGATTTCGCTGCTCTTACTTGCGTCGTCCTGGCCCGGCTTCACGGCTCTCCATGTGCAGGGCATCACGTAAACGACGCAAATCGCCCGGCAGTTCCGAGTGGAACTCCAGGGCGTCGCCGGTTTCGGGGTGTTCAATGGCCAGTAGATAGGCATGCAGAGCCTGTCTGCCAAGGGCCCCCAGGGCGGCAGCCGCCTTGGGTCCAAGCCGGCTGACCTTGGTCTTGAAGCCGGTGCTGTAGGTCGCATCGCCCAGGATCGGGTGCCCGATATGGGCGAGATGCACGCGGATCTGATGGGTGCGGCCGGTCTCGAGAGTACAAGCCAGCAGGCTGGCGACCGGCTTGCCGTCCGGTCCGGCAAATTGCTCCAGCAGCTGCCAATGCGTTGTCGCAGTCCGTCCGTCTGCGCGCACCGCCTGCTTGTCGCGCGCGTGCGGATGGCGGCCGAGCGGGGCGTCGATTGTGCCCTTCGGGCGGCCGGGTACACCCCAGACCAAAGCCAGGTAACCCCGTTCAAGCGGTCCATGGATTTTGTCGGCGAACTGCTTGCTGAGCGCGTGATGGGCCTTGTCGGTCTTGGCGACAATCATCAGCCCGGTGGTGTCCTTGTCGAGCCGGTGCACGATGCCCGGCCGCTTGACCCCGCCAATGCCGGACAGGCTGGCGCCGCAGTGAGCAATCAGCGCGTTGACCAGCGTTCCCGACGCGTGCGCGGCGGCCGGGTGGACAACAAGGCCTCTCGGCTTGTCGATGACAATGATCGCGGCGTCCTCGTAGACGATATTGAGTGGAATGGCCTCGCCTTGTGGCTTGGCGTTCCACCGGCGCCGGCAGGTTCACCGTCACGGTGTCGCCGGAATTGACGCTGCGCCGCCGGATCGCGGATCGTGCGCGCCTCGATCAAGACTTGGCCGTCGAGGATCAGCGCCTTCAACCGCGAGCGTGACAGCGACGGTATGCGCGCGGCCAGCACACGGTCGAGCCGGCTGCCGGTCTCCTCGGCGGAGATTGTCACTGTCTCAATGGCCGACATGGTTCAACCGATGTCCGAAGATCACAAACCCCTCGATCCAGAAGCCGCAGCGGCGATCGGCAAAGTCCGCCGCTTGATGATCATCATTATGACGACGACCTTCCTCGCCATCGGCGTCGTCCTGGCCGTCATCGGCTACCGCCTTTCGCAGGTGAAGGAAAGCGCCCCATCGTTCGTGGACGTCACCCATGCGCTGCCGCCGGGCGCCAAAGTGCTCTCGACCGCGATCGGAAGCGACCACATCGTAGTGACCATCGAAGTCGGCGGCGCGGTCCAGTTGCTCACTTTCGATCCCGATACGCTCGCGCCGCTGGGGCGGTTGCGGTTTGAACAAAAGCCATAGTTTCCGTCATTCCGGGGCGCCGCCATAAGCGCGTTTACGCGCTGTGGCGGCGAACCCGGAATCCAGAAACACGCATGGTGGCTGCATCTGGATTCCGGGTTCGCGAACTGCGTTCGCGCCCCGGAATGACAACCTCACAACGCCCTGATCTTTTCCAGCACCGGCAGCAGATAGCCGATGAACTTCTCCGGGTCCTCGCTCATCGGGAAATGCCCGAGGCCTTGCATGACCGTGGCCGGCGCGCCGGTGCGCTCGGCGATCCCAAGCATGGCTTCGACCGTGCAGGAATAGTCGTATTCGCCGGTCAGCAGGAACAGCGGGCAGCGCTTGATGTCGATCTGCCCGAGCTTGTCCCGGATGTCGCCGTCGGCGGTCGTGTAGAAATAGAGGTCGCCCTTGAACACGCCGGGGCCGCTCTGCATGTAGTGCCACAGCGTTTCCCAGCGCTCATGCGCCGGCGCCGTCGGCGAGACGAGACCGGAGATGACGCCCGCGCAGACCATGCCGCCGTGGACATCGGGGCGGTTGAGCCAGGACAGATCGTAGTAGGCCTCGGCATAGGGCGCCGATTCCAGCCCGATCAGTGCGCGGAAGCGCATCGGATGCTGGCAGGCGAGGTGCAGCACGATACGTCCGCCGATCGAACAACCCATGACGACGGGTTTGTCGAGCTCGAGTGCGCCGGCGACATCGAGGATCGCCTGGACATAATCGGGCGCGGTGAGCTGATACTCGTGATCTTGCCAGCCGGCCGGCGGCGATGACTTGCCGTGCCAGGGCATGTCGAACGCAATCACGCGATAGTTCGCCGTCACGCGCTTGTCATTCATGAGGCCGCGGTACTGACGCGTGTCGGCGCCGGCGGTGTGCAGACACAACAGCGGGATGCCCTGGCCGGCCTCCTCGACGTAGAGGCGGTGCGGCTTGCCGAGCAAGTCGAGTTGCAGGTAGCGGCCCAAAATCTGTTCGAAGCGCGGGCTCATCGCTGCGTCCCCCGCCGTGGGGCCGCGATCAGATCCTTGAAGTAAAGCAGGTTCGCCATGAACGGGTGCAGGTCGCCTTCCACCTGCATAAGTTTCTGCTTTACGAGCGCAAAAATGTCCGTGTAACCGCGCGGTGGCAGCGGCTGCCAGAATTTTTCCCACACGCTGCGCGAGGCGCGCAGACAAAAACCATAGTCAGGCGTGATGAAAGGGCCCGGCGTTACCTTGGTGACCTTGCCTTCCTGGATGCGCAGCAAGGTGTAGTCATCATCGATAACGATCATGAACGTGGTATCGACGAAACGGCCGCGATGGACGAGCCTGGCGTCGGCGTTCACCAGGCCGGCGATCTTGTCGATCATACGAAAGCTCCCCTGAAGTTGGCCTAGCGTGGAATGTCCTGCCGCCGGCCGCAATATCCGTGCGCCAAGCTTGCGGACCAGGCCGATCGAGGCTATTTCGATGGCTCGCGCACTTTTGCTCCCTTCGTCTAGCGGCCCAGGACGTCGCCCTCTCACGGCGAAAACAGGGGTTCGAGTCCCCTAGGGAGCGCCAATGGCATCAAGCGCTTAGCGCGGATCTGGAGGGTAAAGGGCATCAGTTCTCTGTGACAATACTGGGCGCGCCGCTGTCTATCGAACACGGCACGCGCTGATCGAAACCGGACTATTGGGGGATAGTCATGCGCCATTTTATTTTGGCAGTTGCGTTCGCATTGGTGGGTATTGTTCCGGCGTCTGCGCAAATTCTTCCGCTGCTTCCTAACCACCTGCTGACGCCGGGCGTCGCTCGCACTGACCTGACACTCAAGAAAATCTGCACGACCAAGTGGGGAAAAGACGCGCGTCACGTCAGCGCGGCGATGAAACAGCAAGTGTTTGCGGCCTATGGCCTGACCGGCAACAATGATCCGGCCTGCATTCGCGATGCGAGCGGCCGGCGGTGCGAAATTGATCACCTTGTCTCGCGCGAATTGGGTGGTGCCGACGATGTCAGGAATCTCTGGCCTCAACCTTACGGCTCGCAGCCCTGGAACGCCGTTCGCAAGGATTGCGTCGAAACGCTTCTGCACAAGCTGGTCTGCGCGAAGCCCCCGACCATGACCCTCTCGCAGGCGCAGTATGATATTCGGACTGACTGGACGGCCGTCTATCTGCGTTACTATGAGGCTCCCGTTCCCGGTAAAAAGTGCACACTCAAGAGCCAATAACGGCGGCTCGGGAGCGGGACGCTCGCGCACGGTTGCCGCAATCTCCTATTCTCTTGTCATTTTTTCGGGTTGGGGCATTGTCAAAAAAGGTGCATGTGAGTGCAGGTTGACGTCATGCAGCTTTTCACCACGGCTGAGGCTGCCGCCTATCTTCGCCTCAAGGAACGCAAGATCTACGAAATGGTCGCAGAGGGCGCCGTGCCGTGCACAAAGGTGACCGGCCGCTGGTTGTTTCCCAAAGCCGAGCTCGATCATTGGCTGGCGTCCAGTGTCTCGCGACCGGCTGGAGCGACACGGCCCGAGCCCGCCCCGATTGTCGGCGGCAGCCACGACCCGCTGCTCGAATGGGCCTTGCGGGAAAGCGGTTCAGGGCTTGCGACGCTGGCGGTCGGCAGTGAAGCCGGTTTTGCGCGTTTCGCCGCGGGCGAGACTGTCGCTGCTGCCATCCACCTGCATGCGCTCGACGATGCGAAAGCAGACGCGAATGTTGGCGCCCTGAAAGACCGCAGCGATTTGCACGATGCCGTTATGATTTCATTCTGCCGGCGCGAGCAGGGCTTTCTGGTTCCGGCGGGTAATCCGCTGAAGCTCGGCTCGATCGACGACGTGATTGCAAAGCGCGCGCGCATTGCGATGCGGCCAAAAGGGGCCGGCGCGCAATTGTTGCTCCTGGCTTTGCTGGATCGGGCGAAGTCCTCGCTCGATCGGCTCGTTGCGGCTTCTCCTGTCTGCCCGACGGGCCCCGATATCGCGCAGGCCATTCGCGCCGGGCGTGCCGATACCGGCATTGCGACGCGCGGCGTGGCCAATGCGGCCAGGTTGGATTTCGCGCCTATCGTTTGGGAGCCGTTCGATCTGGTGATGCGCCAGCGCGACTATTTTCAGCCGCCGCTGCAGGCTCTGCTCAGGTTTTTGCAATCGGACGAGTTCGCGGCCCGTGCCCGCGAGCTTGGTGGCTACGACGTTCAGAGTGCGGGCAGCGTACGGTTCGTGAATTGATGTCAGACACGCAGGCATGGCCAACCGAACTGCGGCTGCACAAGGATCGCAAGACCTTGAGCGTGACGTTCGACGGCGGCGAGCGCTTCGACCTGCCGGCCGAATATCTGCGCGTCAAGAGCCCCAGTGCCGAAGTGCAGGGCCATTCAGCGGAGGAACGCAAGACCGTTCCGGGCAAGCGCGACGTCGGCATTATCGAGGTCCTGCCGGTCGGCAACTATGCGGTGCGGCTGGTGTTCGACGATCTTCATTCCACGGGAATTTTCGGCTGGGACTATCTGCGCGAACTCGGGCGCAACTACGCCGCCTATTGGCAGGATTATCTTGATGAACTCGCGTCCAAGAATTTAAAGCGAGAGCCGCCGGCGCTACGCAAATAATCGCGAACCAGTGGTAGCGTGGCGTTGGCGCGACACTGCCGGGCGCAAACTTTGGGTCACCGCCAATTGTTGAATTCGATTGAGGGATCGCGCGGTTTCAAAACGCATCGCGGGCAAGTCTTGCTGAGTGCGACCCTTAACCTAGCTTGATGATTGTGCCGTCGAGGGCCAATTTGGATAATCATATTGGTAAAATCGTTCCCGAGCGTGGAAGGACGGAAAGAGGCCCATTATCCCCCCGGCTCCGAGGATTGCATGAGCGCTTTTTTGCAGCAGTTGGTTTGTTTGCGCCTCATTTGGAAGAACGAAGCCACGCCGCAGAAGCGTGCGCGTGAATTCAGAAACGACTGTAGCCTTCCAGGTTATGAGGTTTTGCTCGCTTTGGGAAAACTCCGGCAATCCATACGATTTAACAAGGCCACCAGATTGTACGTCGTGCCTCAGCGAAATTACCGGCGGATAGTGTGATTGTAGAAGGCATTCGAACATCCTGTACTGGGTCGGCTCAGGAACCGATTGAAAATAATAAAACTTACCTGCGTCACGTCGTTCCGCAAGGTCTCGCTTATGTTCGGGGGGCAACAGATTTTCCAGAAACAGGAAGACCGCCAGGGTTTTACCGGAAGCGCCCGTTCTGTCGGCAAACATGAAGAATGAGCGGCCGGTGGAAATGATATCCACCATCACCGTCAACTCATTGATGCGGCCCCTAAAGAAGGCGTCGAATTGCGGATCGTGGAGCAATCTGCGGCTGAGGTCGATATTGAATGATGTCACGCTTGGAAACAGCACACGGAAAACACGGGAAAGCTCGTCACTGTCCCGGCTTAAAAAAGCGAAGCGAGCGTTTTCGCCAAATTTTTGAACAAGATGGATTGCATAGCTTGCGAGAAAGCTGAGATATGGCCCCACAACCAATCCGTGGAATAATTCAAATTTTGATACAACGGACCTCAGCCTGACTTCCCGCTGAATCCGCGCCAGGTGTTCGAGACCTGTGATGCTTAGATGTGTCTCCCAGTCCGTCAACTTGGCGTCTGAATTCAGTTCGCTTTCGATTCCGTACGAAAGTGGTACTTCCCAATCGGACTTGGGGTTGTCGCCATGATGGCGGCGAATGACATAGGCTTGCTGTAATTCCTTCCAGATCGTGCCCGTGGCTTTACCCCAGTTAGAAGCAACAATCGGGACGTTGGCTGCTGCCAGTTCGCCAATTTCAAAAAGAAACGAATCGATCAGTTCCGGCGGCAGGTACATGTCAGAAACGATGAGATCTTGCGGAGCGACCCGCAGAACATTCCGCTTAATGGGAAATAGATTTTCTCGTTCTGCCGAAATCTCATCGCTAAGACACTTGCGCGCAAGCGCAGGGGAAAATCCCTTTCGAATCATTTCATCATAAATTTCATAGATAACGTATGGGGCACCGATGCGATCGAGGTCGCGCTGCGCTGCCAGCCGGTGTTCAACAAAATTGCTGCCCGGATTGCGGGCTTCCACGAGGTCGAGAATCGTTTTCGCGTCGACAAAGCGCGCAAGCAATGTATCGAATACATCCCAGGTCGATACGATTGGCTTGAGGGTATGCGACACGCAAAAATCCTAACCAGCGCAGCCTTTTAATTTGAAGGAAATAATGGTGGGCGCTGTAGGGATTGAACCTACGACCTCTCCCGTGTGAAGGGAACGCTCTCCCGCTGAGCTAAGCGCCCGGCCATTGGCGGACGCGCGATATAATGAGTGCCTCGGAGACGTGTCAAGCGAAGGCCGTTCGCGGGCCCGTTAGTTGCGTGTTTTCGGATCGTCGCCTTGCGGGAGACGGGAGGCATGCGTTTGCAGCGCGCGGATGCGGTCGGCCAGGTTGCCGTTGTTTGACGGATCAGCCATGTCGACTTCGCCAGCCGCGGTGACGCCAGCGTTCACTCGTTCGTGCGACGTTTCGGCGGCCAACAGGGCCTCAATCGGCGAGTTGGGTCCTTCCAGCGCGGACGCGAGGCGCGCCACTTCGGCAGCGACGTCATTGATGCGCTCGCGCAAGAGGGAATTTTCGACGCGTTCCGATGCCCAGGTTTCCTCTGTTTCGCGTTTCAACATCCCGAGTTCGCGGGCAAGACGGTCACGTTCCTCCCGCGTGTGTACAATCTCGGCCTGCAATTGCACGTTCTCGGTTTTGAGTTTCTGGGTGCCGGAATTCGAGCGTCCTTCGATTTCGATGATTGCGGTGCGCAGGTCGCTCTCGACCTTGCGCGCGGCCTCCATTTCCTGACGCAATTGCTTGAGTTCGAATTCGCTTTGGTTGAGCAATCGCGATTGTTCCCCAAGACGGCTTTCGAGATCCTGGGCGCGCCGTCCGAGGATTTCCGCTTCCTTGGTCTGCGCCACCAGTTGCTGCTCAAGTTCGGTGACACGGCGCGCGAGATTTTGGACCCTGCCGCGTTCTTCCAGCAGTTCCTGGGCGGCGGCTTTCAATTCGACCCGTTCGGCGTCGCGCCGGTCCTCGACCGCCTTTAATTCATGGCCGGCACCGTCCAGCCGTTCCTTGAGCGCTTCGACCTGCGTTCTCAGCGCGACGATTTCAACCTTCTGGGAGTCGGCAAGCGTCGACCGCTCGTCGAGTTCACCCGTGAGCTTCGCCAGTTCGGCCTGCTTGTCGGACAGCGCACGTTGCGCCTCGTGCATGATGTTGGTTTTAACCGCGAATTCTTCTTCGGTGGCGCGCAATTGGTCGCGCAGCGACTTGTCGCGCGCCTCGAGCGCGAATATCGCGGCGGACTTTTCGCCCAATTCGACCTTGAGACGATTGATGGCGTCGCCCTTCTTGCCGAGCTCGGCAAGCTGGCTTGTGCTTCTGGTCTTGAGTTGTTCGACGCTCATTTCCAGACGCCGTGTCGACATCGCGAACTCGGCGCGCAGCTGATCCTTGTCAGCCTGGATTTCGGCCATCGACAACGGCGTTGCGGCTTCGAGCCGTCGCATTGTCAGTCGTACGGCGCGGCCATGGACAAGAGGAACGACAACAAGTCCGATCAGAGCAGCAACAAGAAACCCGATCCCGAAATACATGATCGGTTCAATCATGGAACATACGCCTCCAACTCACTCACCCTCATTAGAGTCATCGACACGGAACTCTTGGTCCTCTTGGTGCTCTTGGCCCGGCATGCCGGAACCCGTCCGGCACCCCTTTCAGACTAGCCTAAAGCAGGCGCGGCGTCGCGCGCCAAAGCGTTTCGGCCGAATTGTGCAGGAAGGTGGTAAATGTGGCCGCGATCAGAACGGATTCCACGTCGCCCGCGGCGTAAATTTGAGATAACCGATATTGGCGCCAAGCCGCAACCCGACGCCTGAGCGGATCGGCACGACGATAATGTTCCCGGATGCGAGCGCGGTCATGCCAAAGCCGCCGATGAAATAGGCAGAGCCGTCGATGCCCGCAAAGCGTTGATAGATGGCTTCGGTCGCGGGCAGATTGTAAACGAGCATCATTGTGCGCGCGCCTTCGCCGCCGGTGTCGAAACCGACCGAGGGGCCTTCCCAGAACACGCGGCGGTCGCCGGCATTCTTTGTATATAGTTTGCCGTCGCCATAACGCAGGCCGACCACGAAGGCGCCGCTGCCTTCCTGGCCGAGCACATAGCCGTTCGGTTGCCCCCAGCGGCTGACCGCCGTCTCCACGATCTGGGCCAGCCCGCGCGATACGGAGCCGAAAAAGCGGTGGCCTTCCCGCACGAGTTCACCGGGCGTGAACGTGCCGGGTTGCTGCTGTGCCGGGGGTGGTGGCGGCGGGTTTTGGGCGGCTGCGGGTCTCGGAACAAGGGTAATGAGGCAAAGGGCCAACGCCGCAAAGCGCAAGATCGCGCGCATCATATGCTCCATTGGGTGGTGAGGCCTCAGGCCCCGCTTAACCGGATGCTCACGTCGGCCGCGCTATTGTGGCCGCGGACGTCTCGTCCCAAATCATTTTAACGTCGCTGAGAACTATGACTGCACGACGGCAGCAACGGAAGCCGCCAATATCGCTCCGGGTATTGCTTCGGCTATTGCTTGGGGCCGCCTTGGGCTGCGGTATTTTTGCACCCTGGACGCTGCTGGCGGCGACCGACAATCAACTGGCGGTCAATCTGGGCACGGGCCTCGCCATCAGCGGGTTTGACCCCGTGGCCTATTTTACGGAGAGCAAAGCGGAATTTGGGCGCCCTGAGATCGAACTCAATCTGGATGGCGTCGTTTGGCGGTTCACCAATGAAGGCAACCGGGGGGCCTTTGCGGCGCACCCCGAGGTCTACGCTCCCCGTTTTGGTGGCTATGACCCCGTAGGGATCGGCAGCGACCGATCCGTCCAAGGACACCCGTTGTTCTGGGTGGTGGCCGGTCAGAGGCTCTATCTTTTCTATAGCGAGAAAACGCGCGCAACCTTTCTCGCCGATCCGGGCCGCATCATTGACACAGCCGAACGAAAATGGCCCGGCGTGGCGCGTTCTCTTGGACACTGATTGGACACTGATTGGGCATTGATTGTCCGGCTCGTCTTTAGGCCGTGATCGGTGCCGCCTTTCCCGGATCTCCCCAGGCGATGAAGGCGGGCACGCGAAAATTTTCTGCGGTGCGGCCATAGGCCAGCGGCGACCCTAGCGGGCTCGTCACTTTGCCACCCGCCGCGACGACAAGCGCATGCCCTGCGGCGACATCCCATTCGCAGGTGGTGGCGAGGCGCGGATATATATCGGCGGCGCCCTCTGCGACCTGGCAAAATTTTATGGCCGAACCGGCAGCTTGACACGTGATCGGCCCAAGCGCGGCAAGAAATGTGTCAGTGGCGCTGTCGAAGTGCGAACGGCTGACGGCGGCGACGGCTCCGTGATCCGGCCAGCGGCGTGTGTGAATCGCCCGTGCATCGTCGGCGCCGTCCGCTAATAACCGCAGCCGTTCAGCCTTCTCGCCGACAACGCCGCGCCAGACCTGGCCACGTTCCGGCGCGGCGATAATCCCAGCTATCGGCACGCCGCGGGTGACAATGGCAAGATTGACGGTGAATTCGTCGCGACCGGCAATAAACTCTCGCGTACCGTCGAGCGGATCGACAACCAGGAAGCTCTTGTCGAGACCCGCCATTGGCTGATCGTTGGCTGATTCTTCGGAAATGACAGGTATTCCCGGCAGCAGTCGTGCCAGGCCTTGCAGAATTGTCGCTTCGGAAAGCTCGTCGGCGACTGTAACCGGAGACCGGTCGGGCTTGATACGCTGCACCACGGTGACCGGCGAAACCGCGCGAATTTCCGTGCACGCGTGAGCAATGATTCTGGTCAAGTCATCCAGCAACCTGACCGCTTCGGCCGGCGGAATTTCGGAACCCGGCATCAAATTCCGTGTCCTTTTAAATCGATGCCCCTTTGCCGCCCTGCGGTCCTCCTTGGCGGTCGTGCGGGTGCGGTGTATCACCCGGACCAAGTCGGCGCTGTCATCGATTCGCCGATCCGCGCAGCCTGCATGCCCAGCGGAGACTAGTCTATGTCTGGATCGCCTATTGATGCCCTCGATCTCGCGGCCTTGTTGTGCTCGCGTGTCTGCCACGATTTGATCAGCCCGGTCGGTGCCATCGTCAACGGCCTGGAAGTGCTGGAAGAAGAAAAAGACGAGGCGACCAAGGTGTTCGCGCTCGACCTGATCAAAAGGAGTGCCGGCACCGCCTCGGCCAAACTGCAATTCTGCCGGATTGCCTTCGGTGCAGCCGGTTCCGCCGGAGCCCAGATCGACCTCGGCGACGCCGAGAGCATCGCGCGGGGCTTTCTTGAGGACGAAAAAACGAAGCTGACCTGGAGCCTACCGCGCGCGCTGCTTGCCAAAAACCGGGTCAAATTGTTGCTCAATATGCTTCTGATCGCGGGTCAGGCAATTCCGCGTGGCGGTACACTGACGGTTGAGCCCATCGGCACGGGTGACACGATGGGCTTCAAGGTCAGCGCCGCCGGCGCGAACGCCAAAGTTCCGCCTGCGGTTCCGCCTTTGCTCACCGGCGAGAGCGGGGCAGAGGGTCTCGATGCCCATCGCATTCAGCCTTACTACGCCGGTCTCCTGGCCAAGGCTTGTGGCATCAAGGCGGCCATTGAAATGGTCGGCGAAACGGTCGTCGTCACTGCGCAGTAGGCTGCGCGCCGGCGGACCTTCCGGCGGTTAATGACCGGTTAACGGCGCGCGCCGTATCGGTACCACGCAACCAAAATTAAACGCTTCAACGACACACTGGCCGCGCTTCCGACGGAAAGCGACGGACGGGCCGAAGCCCGTCGATGAAGGCGTTTTTTATGGACGACCTGCTGAGGGAATTTGTCACCGAGACGAACGAAAGTCTCGACGTGGTCGACGTCGAGCTCGTGCGTTTTGAGCAGGATCCGAACAACGCCAAGATCCTCGACAACATCTTCCGGCTCGTTCACACGATCAAAGGCACCTGCGGTTTCCTCGGCTTGCCGCGACTGGAAGCCCTCGCGCATGCCGCCGAAACGCTGATGGGCAAGTTTCGCGACGGCGCCCCTGCGTCGAGCGAGGCGGTCACACTCATTCTTGCCACCATCGACCGCATCAAGACGATTTTGGAATCGCTGGAGCGCGAGCAGCGCGAGCCGGAAGGTGGCGATACCGATCTGATCGCTGAACTTGAGCAGATGGTCGAGTGGGTCGGATCGCCGGCCCCGCGCGCGGAGTCGCAGCACACCGTTGGGACGCTTGTTACCCAGACTCTGGAACGGCCGCTGCGACCGGATGAAGACACGCTCGATGATCTCGAACGCGCGTTTCGTGAAACGCCGGTCGACCCGCCTGCTGTAAAGCCTGCCAAGCCTGCGCCGGCGCCCGCCGATGCGCCCGCCAAGGATGACGACGGCACAAAGAACGCCAATCAATCCATTCGCGTGACCGTTGATACGCTCGAACAGCTCATGACGATGGTGTCCGAGCTGGTGCTCACGCGTAACCAGTTGCTCGAGATCGTGCGCCGTCACGAGGAATCAGAATTCAAGACCCCGCTGCAACGCCTTTCGAATGTGACGGCCGAGCTGCAGGAAGGCGTGATGAAAACGCGCATGCAGCCCATCGGAAATGCGTGGCAAAAGCTTCCGCGCGTCGTGCGCGACCTTTCCAATGAGCTCGGCAAGCAGATCGAGCTGGAGATGCAGGGCGCCGAGACCGAACTCGATCGCCAGGTGCTCGATCTGATCAAGGATCCGCTCACGCATATGGTCCGCAATTCGGCAGATCACGGCCTCGAGACGCCAGAACAGCGGCGTGCTGCCGGCAAGCCGGAGGGCGGCAGGATCCGTCTTTCGGCCTATCACGAGGGCGGCCACATCATCATCCAGATTTCCGATGATGGCCGCGGGCTCGACACGGCGCGCATCAAGGCCAAGGCCATTGCGCAAGGTCTGGTCTCCGAAGCCGAAGTTGAGAAATTGTCGGAAGCGCAGATTCACAAGTTCATCTTCGCGCCCGGTTTCTCCACCGCCGCGAAAGTCACCAACGTCTCCGGCCGCGGCGTCGGGATGGACGTTGTGCGCAACAATATCGATCAGATCGGCGGCACGATCGACGTCAAGTCGGTCGCCGGCGCAGGACTGAGCTTCACCATCAAGATTCCGCTTACGCTCGCCATCGTCGCGGCATTGATCGTAGAGGCGGGCGGTCACCGCTTCGCCATTCCGCAGCTGTCGGTGGTCGAACTGGTGCGCGCGCGTAGCGGCAGCGAGCACCGTATCGAGCGCATCAAGGACACGCGAGTTTTGCGGTTGCGCGACAAGCTTCTCCCGCTGGTCGGCTTGAGCCATTTGCTCGGCCTTGAAAAGGACGCCGGCGATATCAATGGCGGCTTTATCGTCGTCACGCAGGTTGGCAGCCAGACTTTCGGCATCGTCGTTGACGGCGTGTTTCACACCGAGGAAATCGTCGTCAAGCCGATGTCGAGCAAGTTGCGCCACATCGCATTGTTTTCCGGCAATACAATTCTCGGCGACGGATCGGTGATCATGATCATCGATCCAAACGGCGTCGCGCAGGCATTCGGAAATACCGTTGCCTCGCAGCTCGACGACGAGCAATCAACGGACAGCCGTGATGCTGTGTCGGATGAGGCGAGCACGTCGCTTCTGGTGTTCCGCGCCGGGTCGAGCCAGCCCAAGGCCGTGCCATTGTCACTCATCACGCGGCTCGAGGAAATCGACGCTCACAAGATCGAGCTCTCGAATGGCCGCCATATGGTGCAGTACCGCGGTCATTTGATGCCGCTCATCAGCATGAGCGACGATGTGCGGGTGAAGGCCGAAGGCGCGCAGTCGCTGCTGGTTTTTTCCGACGGCAGCCGTTCGATGGCCCTCGTTGTCGACGAAATCGTCGATATCGTCGACGACAACCTGGATATCCAGGTCGCGAGCGACAATCCGGGCGTGCTCGGCTCGGCCATCGTCCGCGGCCAGGCCACCGAGATCATCGATGTCGGTCACTTCCTGCCGCTCGCATTCGAGGACTGGTTCCGGCGCAAGGAGCAGCCGGTGCAGCACCGCGCACACGCGGTGTTGCTGGTCGACGACTCTCCGTTCTTCCTCAATATGCTCACGCCGGTGTTGCAGGCCGCGGGCTACGTGGTGACCGCAGTCAGTTCGGCGCATGAGGCGCTGGCCGCGCTCAAAGAGCGACCGCGCGTTCGATGTGGTGATCACCGACATCGAAATGCCGGAGATGAACGGCTTCCAATTCGCCGAAATCGTGCGCGCCGACCCCCGCACGGCCGATTTGCCCGTGATCGCGCTGTCCTCGGTTGTATCGGCCGAAGCGATCGAGCGTGGCCGCCGGGTCGGCTTCCACGATTATGTCGCCAAGTTCGATCGGCAGGGATTGATCGCGGCGCTCAAGGAACAGACCGACGTTGGTCGGGCGGCATAACAGGCAATCCATGAGTGAAACCGCCGACCATAACCTGCACGAATATGTCACCGCGATGATTGGTGGCCAGTTGTTTGGCCTGCCGATCCTGCGCGTGCAGGACGTTTTCGCGCCCGAGCGATTGACGCGCGTGCCGCTGGCGCCGTCGGAGATCGCCGGGGTGCTTAATTTGCGCGGCCGTATTGTGACGTTGGTCGATATGCGATGCCGACTCGGTCTCGGTCAGCGCGACGAAAACAGCCCCGCGATGGCGGTCGGCGTCGAGTCGCGCGGGGAATCATACGGCTTGCTGATCGACAATGTCGGCGAGGTTCTCAAACTCGACATTACGGCGTGCGAGCCAAATCCGACCAATCTCGACCCACGACTGGCGAGCGTATCGACCGGGATCCACCGGCTCGATGGACAATTATTGATGGTTCTCGATGTCGACCGCGTGCTCGACATTGCAGTGAAGGCGGCCGCAGCGTGACGCGGTTGAAACGTGAAGGATTCGTAGTTAGGCGCGAACATAACGAGGCTGTACGATGAAAACCTGTTTGGTTGTTGATGACTCCAGCGTCATTCGCAAGGTGGCGCGGCGCATTCTCGAAGGGCTCGAATTCCAGATCGTGGAGGCCGAGGACGGCGAGCAGGCGCTTGAGGCGTGCCGCCGGCAGCTGCCGGAGGCAATCCTTCTCGATTGGAACATGCCGAAGATGGACGGCTACGAGTTTCTGCGTTCGCTACGCCGGCTGCCGGGGGGCGATGCTCCGAAAGTGGTCTTCTGCACCACCGAGAATGACGTTGCGCATATCGCACGTGCTCTGCACGCCGGTGCCAACGAATACATCATGAAGCCGTTCGACAAGGAAATCGTCGAGGCCAAGTTCCAGGAAGTCGGGCTGATCTGATCGCCGCAGCGCCGAACCAGAAGGTAACGGTCAGTAAAGCCAGAAAGTCCAATGAACCTCGTGGTGTCTCCGTCGTCCGGTGCGGCAGCAGTCAGCCGCCGAATACGCGTCATGCTCGTCGACGATGCCGTCGTCGTGCGTGGGTTGTTTGCCCGTTGGGTCGAATCCGAACCCGATCTTGAAGTCGTCGCCACGCTGCGCACGGGCCGCGAGGCGGTAGACCAGCTCGAACGCGTCGACCCCGACGTGGTCGTGCTGGATGTCGACATGCCGGAGCTCGACGGCATTGCGGCGCTGCCTCTGCTGCTCGAAAAAAAGCGCGATCTCGTAGTGATCATGGCGTCCACGTTGACGCGTCGGAACGCCGAGATCAGCTTGCGGGCACTGTCGCTCGGCGCCGCCGACTACATTCCGAAACCGGGAAGCAATCGCGAGGTCAGCGCGTCGACCGCCTTCCGCCGCGACCTGATCGAGAAAATCCGCCAGCTTGGCCTGCGCGCGAAGCGCCTGCGCTCGTCGGCTGAACCGGCGCGCCCGCATCACGAGCCAAAACACGCGCCATCCATTGTTCCGCTGTCGCCGGCTGAGGAAGCAGCCCCGCCGCAGCGGGTGACGCTGCGGCCAATGCCGTTGACGCCACCGCGGGTGCTGCTGATCGGGTCATCAACCGGCGGCCCGCAGGCGCTCAACGCACTGGTCGCACAGATCGACGGTGTCCTGCAGCGGGCGCCCGTGCTGATCACCCAACATATGCCGCCGACGTTCACCGCTGTGCTTGCCGAGCATCTCGGCCGCATTGCCAAGCGCCCGGTGCGCGAGGCGGTGGATGGCGAGGAGATCAGCCCCGGCGTCATCTATCTCGCGCCCGGCGGCAAGCACATGAAGGTCGCGCGCCGCGACAACACCGTCGTGATCGCGATCGAAGACGGCCCGCTGGTGAATTTCTGTAAGCCGGCGGTCGATCCGCTGTTTGCCTCTGCTGCCGAAGTCTGGGGCAGCCCCCCCCCACAACCAACACCGCCATCCATTCCCCGTCCGCAGAGCGCCCCGCCGCCACGGGTCACACTGCGCCCGATGCCCTTGACGCCGCCGCGGTGCTGCTGATCGGCTCATCGACCGGCGGCCCGCAGGCCCTCAACGCCCTGGTCGCCCAGCTCGACGGCGTCCTCCAGCGCGCGCCCGTGCTGATCACCCAGCATATGCCGCCGACGTTCACGGCCGTGCTCGCCGAGCATCTCGCCCGCATCGCCAAGCGTCCGGTGCGCGAGGCGGTCGATGGCGAGGAGATCAGCCCCGGCGTCATCTATCTCGCGCCCGGCGGCAAGCACATGAAGGTCGCGCGCCGCGACAACACCGCCGTGATCGCGATCGAAGACGGCCCGCTGGTGAATTTCTGCAAACCGGCGGTCGATCCGCTGTTTGCCTCTGCGGCCGAAGTCTGGGGCAGCAAAGTGCTCGCGCTGGTGCTGACGGGCATGGGCTCCGACGGTCTTGCCGGGGCCAAATCCATTGTCGCGGCCGGCGGCCATGTCATGGCGCAGGACGAGGCGTCCAGCGTGGTCTGGGGCATGCCGGGCCAGGTGACCAATGCCGGCCTGTGCTCTGCCGTGCTGCCGCTGTCCGAGATCGCCGGCAAGCTCACCCGCCTGTTTACCGGGGAGCGCGTGTGACCCCGCAGGACTTCGACTATCTGCGCAGGCTGTTGCGGGAGCGCTCCGGCCTGGTGCTGGCTGCCGAGAAGCAGTATCTCGCCGAAAGCCGGCTGGTGCCGGTGGCGCGCCGCCATGGCATGAATACGCTGGGTGAGCTGATCGAGCAGCTGCGGAGCAAGTCGCCGGCCGCGCTCATCGCCGAGGTGGTCGAAGCCATGACCACCAACGAAACCTTCTTCTTCCGCGACAAGCTGCCATTCGACCATTTCCGCGACACCATGATGCCGGCCTTGCTTGCCGCGCGCGCGCGCGAGAAGCGCATCCGCATCTGGTGTACCGCCGCTTCCACGGGCCAGGAGCCCTATTCGCTGGCCATGTTGATCAAGGGCATGGGCGCGGCGGCCGCAGGCTTTCGCTTCGAGATCGTCGCGACGGATCTGGCATCCGAAGTGCTGGAGAAGGCCAAGGCGGGCATCTACAGCCAGTTCGAGGTGCAGCGCGGATTGCCGGTGCAATTGCTGGTGAAATTCTTCAGCCAGCAGGGCGAAGTCCTGGCAGCTGGCGCCCGAACTGCGCAGCATGGTGCAATTCCGCACGCTCAATTTGCTCAACGATTTCTCGCCGCTTGGCACTTTCGACATCGTCTTCTGCCGCAACGTGCTGATTTACTTCGACCAGGACAACAAAGTCGCTGTGCTCAACCGCATCGCGCGTCAGATGGCGGACGATGGTTTTCTTGTGCTCGGCGCCGCCGAGACCGTTATCGGGCTGACCGATGCGTTCAAGCCGCTCGCCGACAAGCGAGGGTTGTACGTGCCCAATGGCGCTGTTCGCCAATCGCAGGCTGCGGCTGACAACGTGATCCGCTTCGCGGCCGCAAAAGGCGCGGCGGCGACTATTCCCCGCCTGTAAAAATTATCCTGTTTTTATGCTGGTTCGTCTCGTCACGCGGACGAATCATGTAAATTAGCCCGACCGGGCTGGCGCGCCCTGTGGGCGCACGTGGGGGTTTGCCGTTGGCAAGCATGGCCCGAAGGGGGAGACCTACCATTGGTCGACTATGTCGATCCGGTGCTGGTCGTTGACGACCTCAACACGATGACGCGCATCGTGGACGGGATGCTGCGCAAATGCGGCTTCACCAATATCGAGACGGCTCATGACGGACCGACCGCGCTGCAAAAGCTGCGCGAGAAATCGTTCTTGTTCGTCATCACCGACCGCGAAATGCCGGGCATGAACGGCCTGGAACTGGTGCGCGAAATCCGCGCCGACCCGAAAATCCGCAGTGTCCCGCTGGTCATCATGTCGGCGAGCTCCGAGGCGCAGCACGCGGAAGCCGCGATGGCGGCCGGCGCGAATTTTTTCATGACCAAGCCGTTCAATCTCACCACGTTGAAAGACGTAATCACCCAGCTGATGCGGCCGCAGCAGTAGGCGGAGCTCAATCGCATAAAAAAACCCCGCCGTTCTGGCGGGGTTTGAGTTTGGATGGGAGAGAGCCCGAAGGCTCAATCACAACGCCACGCGGGGGAAAATCTGGCTTACGCCGGAATTCTTTCGTCGGCCTCTGTCGGCTCGCGCAGCACGTAGCCGCGGCCCCACACCGTCTCGATATAATTCTTGCCGGAGGAGGCGTTGGCGAGCTTCTTGCGCAGCTTGCAGATGAAGACGTCGATGATCTTGAGCTCGGGCTCGTCCATGCCGCCGTAGAGATGATTGAGGAACATCTCCTTGGTGAGCGTCGTCCCCTTGCGCAGGGAGAGCAGCTCGAGCATCTGGTATTCCTTGCCCGTGAGGTGCACGCGCTGGCCGCCGACTTCGACCGTCTTGGTGTCGAGGTTGACGACGAGATCGCCGGTATTGATGACCGACTGGGCGTGGCCCTTGGAGCGGCGAACGATCGCGTGGATGCGGGCGATCAACTCGTCCTTGTGGAAGGGCTTGGTCATGTAGTCGTCGGCGCCGAAGCCGAGGCCTTTGACCTTGTCCTCGATGCCGGCGAGGCCGGACAGGATCAGGATCGGCGTCTTAACTTTTGAAACCCGCAAGGAGCGCAGAACCTCGAAGCCCGACATGTCGGGCAGGTTCAGGTCCAGCAGGATGATGTCGTAATCGTAGAGTTTGCCGAGGTCGACGCCCTCTTCGCCGAGGTCCGTCGTATAGACGTTGAAACTCTCGGATTTGAGCATCAGCTCGATGGATTGTGCGGTCGCGCTGTCGTCTTCAATGAGTAGAACGCGCATTTAAGTCCCCTTCTCGCCGCAACCGGGCCCTTGGGTCACGCCGCAAAATCGCGGCGAGTTTGAAAAAAACGCGGTGGGACAAACCGAATCGACACTATCGAGCCATGGTTAACAAAACCTGATTCTCCCGTGCAAGCGCGCCGTAGGCAGAAGCGCCCGAATCGGCGTAAGATGTTGCCAGAGAGTGGTTTTTTGGCCACGTCCTGTCTAATGCCCTAGTTTAAGAGTCGGGCCTAACCGACTCTGAAGACTTGCCCCTTCCGTCCTGGCTGGGCGATTCTAAGCCTAAGTCCCGTGGACGAATGACCCAATGATTAACGACGCGGGTAAACACCGAGTTAACGGAACCGCCGGACCGGTAAGCCTAAGGACGGGTTTATGGCGGCTCTGTCGCGAGAAGGTGGCGGCCCGGCTTTACGAGCGGACACCGAGACGATGAAGGCGCAATCGTGAAAGCTCTTGCCGAGCAAATCGTCGATATCGATGGCGTCGAGATCTTCGGCCGCGTCGTCTCCGTGCGCGGCCTGATGGTGGAAGTCGCCGGGCCGATCCATGCCATGTCGGTCGGCGCGCGGCTGACCATCGAGACCGGCGCCGGGCGGTCGATCCCTTGCGAGGTTGTCGGCTTTTCCGGCGGCCACGCGCTCGCCATGCCGTTTGCCGCGCTCGATGGCGTGCGGCGCGGCTGCCGGGCGGTGGTCTCCAGCGCGGCCGGCGCCATCCGCCCGTCCGAGCGCTGGCTTGGCCGCGTCGTGAATGCACGGGCCGAGCCGATCGACGGGCAGGGGCCGTTGCCGCCGGGCCCGGCGCCCTATCCCTATCGCAACTCGCCACCGCCGGCGCACGCGCGCATGCGGGTCGGCGAGCCGCTCGATCTCGGCGTGCGCGCCCTCAACACCTTCCTCACCGTCTGCCGCGGCCAGCGCATGGGTATTTTCTCGGGCAGCGGCGTGGGCAAATCGGTGCTGCTGTCCATGCTGGCGCGCAACGTGTCGGCCGATATTTCGGTGATCGGCCTCGTCGGCGAACGCGGCCGCGAGGTGCAGGAGTTCTTGCAGGACGACCTTGGCGCAGCGGGCCTTGCGCGCTCGGTGGTGGTTGTCTCGACCTCCGATGAGCCGGCGCTGATGCGCCGCCAGGCCGCCTACCTGACGCTCGCCATCGCGGAGTATTTCCGCGACCTCGGCAAGGATGTGCTGGTTCTCATGGACTCGGTCACGCGCTTCGCCATGGCCCAGCGCGAGATCGGCCTGTCCGCCGGCGAACCGCCGACCGCCAAGGGCTACACGCCGACGGTCTTCGTGGAGCTGCCGCGCCTGCTGGAGCGGGCGGGCCCGGGGACGGAGAAGGGCACGATCACCGGCATGTTCAGCGTGCTGGTCGACGGCGACGACCACAACGAGCCGGTGGCCGATGCGGTCCGCGGCATCCTCGACGGCCATATCGTCATGGAGCGCGCCATTGCCGAACGCGGCCGCTACCCCGCCATCAACGTCCTCAAGTCGATCTCCCGCACCATGCCGCGGGCCGCCGACCCGGCCTATCTCCCGGCCATCAACCGGGCGCGCCAGGTCATGGCCACCTATTCGGACATGGAGGAATTGATCCGCCTGGGCGCCTACCGGACGGGGTCGAGCCCCGAGGTCGACGAGGCGATCGCCCTGCACAAGCCCCTGGAGGCCTTCCTGGCGCAAAGTAAGGAAGAAGCAACGAGTATGGCGGAGGGGTATCTGCGGTTAGAGAGAATTTTGCGGGGCGAAGAAACACAAAACTAACGTTATTGGGGCACAGTCCCCCGGATTGGTCCGGAATACCGGTGCGCGGCCCTGTTGGCATCGCCAGTCGCGGCCGCCTATTCGGGGGCTTCGGGGAGTACCTAGTCGATGAAGTCACGCGAAACCCTCATTCGTCTGAAGAAGTTCCAGGTCGACGAGAAACGGCGGAAGGTCGCCCAGATCGAGGCGATGATTGCCGAGTTCGATCGTATTGCGGGAGAGCTCGAGCGCGAGATCAAGGTCGAGCAGGACCGCGCGGGCATCCACGATCCCGCTCATTTCGCCTATCCGACCTACGCCAAGGCCGCGACCACGCGGCGCGAGAACCTCAGGCACTCCACCGACGAGCTGCGCGTCCAGCTCGAGGACGCCAAGGCGGCGCTGGGCGAGGCCTTCGAGGAGCTCAAGAAGGTCGAGATGCTCGACGAGCGCGACCAGCAGCGCGAAAAGGCCGAAGAGAATGCGCGCGAGCAGACCGAGCTCGACCGCATTGCGGCGTTGCGCTTTACCGCCGGCGGCGCCCCGGCCTGAGCTGCAACGGCCTGCCGCCGGCAGGCCTTGATCTCCTGACAAACAGTTAGGCGCGGCGCATCGGCCGCAGGCGATCGCACACAATCGTGGGCGGCGTGGGCCGACACCCGCGTACCGGATCATTAGAAATTTACCGCGCGCTGCCTTGTTAGATGCCATCTAACAAAAACGCGGCGCCGCTTTAATGACAGCACGCGCACGTTGCGATGTACTTTGGTTCGGCGCAACTTATCCTTGTTTCGCCATTTCTGAACCCAAAGTCCTCTTAACAACTCACCGTTGCGGTAAATCCAGATGATGGCAAAGAAGGCTCCGAACCCCACGGACAAATATGTCGGATCGCGCGTTCGCATGCGCAGGCTCATGCTGGCGATGAGCCAGGAAAAACTCGGCGAAAAACTCGGCCTGACCTTTCAGCAAGTTCAGAAATACGAGAAGGGGACAAACCGCATTGGCGCCAGCCGGCTCCAGCACATCGCGCAAATCCTCAAGGTGCCGGTGGCGTTCTTCTTTGAGGGCGTGTCGGGGGCCAAGCAAAACGAAGATGGATCCTCGAAAGCTCCGGTGGCCGATTATGTCTCCGATTTCCTCTCGAGCTCCGACGGCCTGGCGCTGACCAAGGCCTTCACCAATATCAAGGACTCGAAGCTACGGCGCCGTGTCGTCGATCTGGTCGAGGAAATTGCCGGCGACCAGCGCTAGCTGTCAACTTGCTGTGTAGCCTTGCAACGTCCCTGCGGCCTAGCGTGCGCTGGCCCGTCGCTGCACGTGCCGTCTACCGGTATCGGCGCGGGATCGCTATGATCGGCGTGCATGGTCAACACCGTCGCTGAAATTATCGCGGGGCATCGCAACGGCACCGTTACACCCGCGGAAACGATCAAGCGTTGCTATCGGCGTATTCGAGCGCTCGCCGACCCTGGTATTTTTATTGCTTTGCGCAGCGAGGACGAGGCTATCGCCGAGGCAGATCTGTCCGGCGAAAGGGCGCAAGGCCCGCTGTTCGGTGTGCCGGTCGCGATCAAAGATAATATTGACGTTACCGGACTTCCGACGACGGCCGCGTGTCCAGCCTATAGCTACCGGCCTGCGGCCGACGCAACAGCTGTCGCAAGGTTGCGGGCGGCCGGCGCGATCGTCATCGGCAAGACCAATCTCGATCAATTCGCCACCGGGCTCGTCGGCACACGCACACCCTATCCGGTACCGCGCAATCCATTGCGCGGGGACCTTATCCCCGGTGGGTCGAGCTCCGGCTCAGCGGTAGCCGTCGCAGCCGGCATTGTCCCGATCGCATTGGGTACCGACACGGCAGGGTCGGGCAGGGTGCCGGCCATGCTGAACAATATCGTCGGACTCAAGCCAAGCCTGGGACTCGTCTTCAACCGCGGCGTCGTACCGGCCTGCCGGACGCTCGATTGTGTGTCGATTTTCGCCGTCGATACAGATGGCGCATGGACGGCGCTCAGTGCCATCGCGGGATACGATGCACGTGATCCTTATTCGCGTGCGCGGTCTCTCGGCACGATCGCCATCTATGCCGCGTGGATGCAGGCTCGGCGTGCCGCGCATAGGTCAGTGGCTGTTCTTCGACGATACGCGCGCGTCGTCAGGCTATGAGGCTGCGTTGGCGAGACTTGCCCGGCTCGGATGCTCGATTGCTGAAATCGATATCGAGCCCTTTTATGAAACGGCTCGACTGCTCTACGAAGGACCGTGGGTCGCCGAACGCTACCTTGTGCGCGGCGCGTAATCGAAACTCAGCCTGATGCGTTGCATCCAGTGACCCGTGAGATCATTGCCGGGGGTGCGAAGCCGCGCGCCACTGAAGCGTTCGAGGCGTTCTACCGGCTTGAGGAATTGCGGCGTGTTGCGGCCGAAACCTTCAGGCAACTTGATGCGCTGGCACTTCCAACGGCGCCGACGGTCTACACGTGCGAGCAGGTCCTGGCCGATCCCATCCGCCTTAACGCACGCCTCGGAACGTACACCAATTTTCGTAAATCTGCTCGACCTTTGCGGCTGGCCGTACCTGCGGCCTTGCATGCCGATCGTACCCCGTTCGGGGTCACTTTCCTTGCGCCCGCCGGCAGCGATGCTGTTGCTGCATCGATTGCGAGGCAATTCCACGCAGACACCGGTCTGCCGCCGGTGCGTTTGATTCCGCACGCGCGGACGCGTGCCGCACTGGCAAATTGAGCCGTCGCTCCGCCGTATCGCGCCGGTTGCCGATATTTTGGACTGCCTGCCTTTAAACTAAGCACGCCTGGCGGTAATCCCCTAAATCCCATTGTTCATCGCTGGCACAGTCCTTGCTGTTTATCCTCATAAACAGCCAGGGGAGCGTTTCATGATCCGTCGTCGAGAATTCCTCATCGGCGCCGGCGCAGCCGCCGTCGCCGGTCCCGCCGTCGTGCGCGCCGAGGAAACAACCGTCATCAAGATGGGCGCGCTGAAACTCATCCATTCGATCGCGCCGTATTTCTACGAGCAGTTCGCGCCCGCCGGCTACAAGGTCGAGGTGATCCCGTTCGAGAGCCCGGCCGAAGGCAAGAACGCGGTCGTCACCAAATCGGTCGATTTCGGCATGTTCGGCATCGCCGCCGCGATCCTCGGCGCCGCAGCCGGCGAGCCGATCGTGGTCATCGCCTCGCCTGCAACCGGGGCATGGCGGTCATCGCCGCGAAGGACTCCGCGATCAACTCGATCAAGGACCTCAAGGGCAAGAAGGTCGGCATCTGGCCGGGCACGACGCAGGAGGTGTTTATCTTCGAGCGGCTGCAGATGGAAGGCATGACCATCAAGGACGTCACGCCGGTGCGCGTCTTCTTCAGCGAAATGCACATCGCGCTCGCGCGCGGCGACATCGACGCCTATGTCGGCGCCGAGCCCGGCCCCGCGTCAGCCTCCTCCGGCGTCGGCAAGCTGGTCGAATATCCCTACTCGACGGCGATGGGCTCGCTGAACATGGTGTTCGGCACGCACCGCGACACGCATCGCAAGCAAAGCCCGAGCTGACCAAGGTGATGCTCGGACATCCACCGCAAGGCGTCCGACTACGCCATGAAAAACCGCCGAAATGGCGGCGATGGCAGTGGCCAAGCTTGGGCAGAAGAAGGAAGCGATCGATATCTCAATGCCGAATGTCGAGCTGACCTGGAAGCTCGGGCCGAAGGAAATCGAGGAGGCGAAGATCTATGCCGACCACATGCTGGCGCTGAAGCAGATCAAGCAGCTGCCCGACTTCTCGACCTTCTTCGACACGCACTTCGTCGAGGCCATGGAGAAACCGGCTTGAGCATCACGCTCGAGACGACGCAGGCGAAACTCTGACCTGCGAAGCCGGCGGCGCCGGCCTCGCAGGCGTCGCCTTCGCTCGTCTCGCGCCTGCGCGATCCGCTGCTGGCCATCCTGTTTCCGGCTGTCGTGCTGGTGATCTGGCATTTCGCCACCTACGGCCGGAAGTACAGCCTGATCCCGCCGCCGCATCGAAGTCGCGCGCGAGCTGTACGACCTCGCCTTCGGCGGAATCAACGACGACGCCTACAGCCGTACTTTGCACATCCACCTGTTGGCTTCGGTGAGCCGCGTCTATGGCGGCTTCGCGATCGCGCTGCATGGTCGCACTGCCGATTGGGCTGCTGATCGGGCGCGTGCCGCTGGTGCGGCGTCTGCTCGATCCGACCCTGCAGGTGCTGCGCCCGGTGCCGGTCACCGCATGGCTGCCGCTCGCCATGATCATCTTCGGGCTTGGGCCGCGCTCGGCGTTCTTCCTGGTGTGCCTCGGCGCGTTCTATCCGATCCTGGTCAACACCATCTTCGGCGTGCGCTCGGTCGATCCGCGCCTGTTCGAGGCGGCCAGCATGCTCGGCTGCCAGGGCACCGCGCAGTTTTTCCGCGTGGTGCTGCCGGCGGCCTGCCGGCGATCTTCACCGGCCTGCGGCTCGGACTGGGCTTTGCCTGGGTGGTGATCGTGGTCGGCGAGATGACCGGCGTGCAGACGGGGCTGGGCGCCATCATCATGGAGGCGCGCCAGCTGTCGCGCACCGAGATCGTGATCTGCGGCATGATCGTGATCGGCGTTGCCGGCTTCGTGTCCGACCGTCTGGTGATGCTGCTCGGCAAACGCCTGCTGCGCTGGAGTCCCACTTTGCATGACACTGCCAATCCCATCCTGGACTGCGCGGCGTCGAGCAAGCAGTTCGAATTGCAAGGCGAGCGCATCGAGGCGCTGCGCGGCGCCAATCTGCAGCGTGCAGAAGGGCGAGTTCGTCTGCCTGATCGGCGCCTCCGGCTGCGGCAAGTCGACGCTGCTGCGGATCGTCGCGGGCTTCGAGACGCCGACACGCGGGCAGGCCCTGATGTGGGGCAAGCCGATCACCGGGCCGGGCCCCGAGCGCGGCATGGTGTTCCAGGACTACGGCCTGTTTCCCTGGCTGACCGTGCGCGACAATATCGCTTTCGGCCCGACCTCGCGCGGGCGCCCGGCCGCCGAAATCAAGGAAACGTCCGAGCATTTCATCGCGCTGGTCGGCCTGCAGCGCTTCGCCGACGCCTATCCGCACCAGCTGTCCGGCGGCATGAAGCAGCGCGTGGCGATCGCGCGCGTGCTCGCCAACGACGCCGAGATCGTGCTGATGGACGAGCCGTTCGGCGCGCTCGATGCCATGACGCGCGAACGGCTGCAGGACGAACTGCTCGAGATCTGGCAGCGCACCGGACTGACCGTGCTGTTCGTCACACATTCGATCGAGGAAGCGATCTTCCTCGCCGACCGCATTGTGGTGATGTCGCCCGGCCCCGGCCGCATCGAAAACCAGGTCGCCGTGTCATTGCCGCGGCCGCGTGACGTGGTGGCGCCGGATTTCAACGATATGCGCCGCCAGCTGTCCCAGCAGCTTCATAGCCATCACAGCCGCAAGGCTGCCTGATATAAGTTGGCCGCAGGCCCACCCGATCAGGTCTTCGACATGGATGAGTTCATTTGGCGCGGCATGACGCGCGCCCAGCTTGACGCGGCTTACAACAACAGCGCGGCGGTCAAGAACAGTGCCGAGAAGCTTGCCGACTGGACCGCGCGCAGCGAACGCATGCGCGCGGAGAAGAGCGAATTGCTCGATCTGATCTATGGGCCGCGGCCCCGCAATCGCATCGACGTTTTTCGCTGCGGCACAGCCCGGGCGCCGCTTCTTGTCTACATCCATGGCGGCTACTGGCAACGCAATGCCAAGGAGTTCTATGCGTGCCTCGCTGCGGGGCCGATGGCGCGCGGAATCGATGTCGCCCTTGTCGGCTACACGCTGGCCCCCGAAGCAACGCTCACGCAAATCGTCGACGAAGTCCGGTCCGCCGTCCGCTGGCTGCGGCACAGAGGGCCCCGGGCTGGGGGTGGCCGCCGGCAAGGTCGTGGTGTCGGGCTGGTCGGCGGGCGGGCACCTCACCGCAATGGCGCATGGCGAAGCGGACGCCGGACTGGCGATCAGCGGTGTTTTCGATATCGAGCCGTGCCGGCTTAATTATCTCAATGAGAAGCTCAATCTGACGGAGGACGAGGTGCTGGCTCTAAGCCCGATCCGGCAGTTGCCGTCACGTTCCGGTCCGCTGGTGATCGCCTACGGCACCGCTGAGTTGCCGGAGTTGCAGCGCCAATCGCGCGACTATCATGCGGCGCGTAAGGCGGCGAATTTGCCGTCCAAGCTGCTGGCGCTCGCGGGGCATGACCACTTTTCGATTCTTGAGGAACTTGCTGAGCCGCGGGGGCAATTAACCGAGGCTGTGATGCGCTCGCGGGCTAAAACGCCGCCGCCAGTTCGCGCGCGCCTTGTGCCTGCGCGCCGTGACCCATCTTGGCTTCGATGTCGGCGATGAGATTGCCCACCACGCCCGTGCGCCGCGCCACCGGATTGCGCTCGTAGCCTTGCTGCTGGAAGAAATTCGCTGTCGGCACGCGCGTGCGCAATTCCTGCGGCATTGTCACCATGTCCAGGCCGGTGCTGTCGCCCGTCAAATTCATCAATTCCAGCTCGGCGGCCGTGAGCGGGGCCGTATAGCCCTTGGCGCGCGCGAAGTGCACCGAGTTGATCAGCTTCTGCACCTGCAACAGCGGCCCGATGTCGATATCGAGCACCGCGGCGTGAATGCCGTAGCCGCCGGCTGTCGTCTTGGCCAGCCGGTCCTGCTCGCTCCAGCGGTCCGGCACCGTGCGGCTGAACGCGATCATGCGCTTGAGCGCGTCGATCTTGCGCTCCATGACAACCTTTGCATTGCCGGTGAGCGTGTTGGCTTTCTGGCGCAACGCGGCCGCGAGGCGGCCGCCATGCTCGGCGAGAAGCGATACGGAATTTGTGCTCAGCAACTGGTTGTAGCCAATCGCCGGTGAAATCGCGCGCGCGCCGGGCCGGTAGGGCACCAGTCCCGCTTGCGAGTCGTAAGCGCCGTTGCCGCCGGTTTCGAACGCATAGACGCCGACAATCTGTTCGCGGGTAAGTCCGGCGGCAAGCGCTGCGCGCGCATAAGCGCGTTTGAAGTCGAGGTCGTTGGCCGGGCGATCGGGCACGAAGCCGAATTGCTCGGCGGCATTGTGAAGGAAGTCGGCGACCACGGGGATGTCGGGCCGTTCCGGCGGCGGCACGCCCGGCGCGCGCGGATCAACCGGACGCGGCGGGCCCGAATAGACCGGCGGCTGGGTCAGCACATAGTCGTCGATGCCGATCGGCAAATGGTCGCGGCGTTTCACGTTGCGCCCGCGACGCTTCTCGGCAATCGCGCCCCAATAGGCTGTGGCCTGGGCCTCATAGGGAGCACGCGCGGCCTGAAATTGCGCGAGCTTTGCCTGGTAGTCGGCGATGGCCGCTGCGCTCGGCGGCGCACCTTGCGCACGCGCGGCGGGCCAGCCAGCATCAGCCCGGCGACGAGCAGGCCGCAGAGACTGGCCTGGACCGCAGCGGTGAGCAAATGGCGCTTCATAGCGTGGGTTGTCGGTCATTTTCCTTGATTCGACCACGTCATAAAAAACGCGCCGCAGGTGCGGCGCGTCAAGTGTGGGGAAGCTCAAGAATAAACGTGAACGGATTACCGGACGGTGGGGCCGCTACGGTCAGTGAATACCACCGGCCCGCCGGCCTTGATCACGGTTGGGCTCTGCGCGGTCATAATGTCCGTGCCGAGATTGAGTTCGCGCGCAGAAATGCCGATCACGGCGATCATCAGCGCAGCGGCAAGTCCGACCACCACGATCTTGAGGTGCGTGGTGCGGTCGGCGGTGTAAAGCGACCAGTTCATGACGACGTCCTCCGGGGCTCTTGGTCATTCGTCTCCCCGTCCCGACGAAAGGTTCACCCTGTTTCGAGCCACTAACGTAGGTACGCCGCCACAGTTCCCAAGGACGCATCACGGATCATTGAATCATTGTGATTTTAGGCAATTTGCAGCCGCCACCGTGTTTTTGCGCGATTTCGGCGAGATCATGCCTAGTCCTGGGCCTACCGCGAGCGTCACCGTTTGACGCAAAGGTCAGGAACCTTTGGCCTAAGGCCGTGGCGTTACTGGCGCCGTTTTCGCGACGCGGATTTTCGTGATTTGGAGTTCCGCGCGGCTCGCCGTTTTTTCGGCTTTGTCGGCTTTTTGGCCGTCGAGAGAGATTTCATGATGGATCGCATCACCGATTCAACGGCGGCTGCCGCCGCCACGCTCGCCGCGGTTTTCGCCGCCCTCAGAACCTGGGCATTGGCTTTGGTCATGAAACTCTTTTTCTTGGCCATGATATTTATCCAGTCCTCGCAATTGATTGAGCGGGTTCGCTAGGCATTTTTATCGGCGCGCAATTCCTTCACGACGGTTTCGGCGTTGGTGCCAACTTTGTCGATCGCGTCGAGTACTTCTTGCTGCGTTTTGCCGAGCCTCTTTGCCCAGCGCTTCACAATTTCTTTGTCCGAGACATCAATCCAGCCGCGGTTCGGCTTCACTGCGGTCTAGTTTCGCGCCATCGTGTTGTCTAGTGGTGCATGAAGAGCGCGAGAATGATGATGATCGGGAGTGGCACTCCCAACAGCCATAAAAGTGCGCCTCGCCCAAAGCCCATGACACTCTCCATCATTGAAAAAAGATTTTCGCTTCGTGAGGATCTAACCCGGGATGCGGATCAAAGGTTCCAGATCCGCGCCAGTTTCAAAGTCTGCCGAGCAAAACCAGAATCAGCACGATAACGATCACGAGACCGAGACCACCGCCGCCATAATAGCCGGTCCCGTAAAACGGACCGCCGCCCAGTCCGCTGAATCCGCCGAGCAATGCGATAACGAGAATGATCAGGATGATTGTTCCGAGTGACATCGCCATATCTCCTTTTGTTAGATCGGTACAAGCGCCTTGAAAAATGAGGCCGCCAATCAAGGCGGCCTCTGAATATCTCTTCAGCCGCGCACAGCTGGCCTGGTTACCAACTCGTCCAGTGCCGGCCGTTCCAGTAGCCGCGGCCTTCGTGCTCGCGCCAACGGTAGTGTTCGTGGCGGCCCCATTTCCAGCCGTCTTCATGAACAACAATACGGGCGCTTGCCCGGGATATTCATAGCGCTCGTGCGTGTGCCAACAGACGTTCCCGGCACAAGCAACAGCTGCGGAAGCGCTTGCCGCAGAAAGTGCAAGCGCGCTTGCGCCCATCAAGTGCGCCTAGAAGAATTTTGCTGCGTGACGTCATATTGCTGCCTCCGTATATTCCGCTGTTCAACACAACGACATGAGGCGGTCTTGGTTCCAGCGTTGCGTCCGGATCTAATCGTGGAGGCTTCAATCTCGCGCCGATCGTCGAGGAATCGATTGGTTCCCATCTCTCTTGAAATTTTCGATTGGCGAGCAGACCAACGCGGGGATGTCTTCGGAGGCCGGCGGATTTTCCGCTCAGATGCTGCCGACGGTCTTGAGCCGCGCGCGCGGGTGGATCTCACCTTGCGAAAGCACGGGTGTCTGCGCACGGAAGCGCTCGACAATGCCGCGCACGAAAGGCCGGATATTCGAGGAGGTCACCAGGACAGGCGCTTCGCCTTCGCGGGCCGCTTCCTCGAAGCGCTCGCGAACCAATGTGATGAATTCCGAAAGCCGCGAAGGCTGCATCGCGAGCTGCCGCTCGTCGCCTTGGCCGACCATCGATTCGGCGAACGCCTGCTCCCATTTGGCTGAGAGGGCGATCAACGGCAGATAGCCGCTGGGGCTCGTGTGCTGGGCGCAGAGCTGGCGCGAGAGGCGCGCGCGCACGTGTTCGGTGAGTGTGACCGGATTGCGCGAACTGGGGATGCCGTCGGCGATGCCTTCCAGAATGGTGCGCAAGATCGCGGATGGAGACGCGCTCTGCCAACAGAATCTGCAATACACGCTGAATGCCGGACACCGTGATGAGGCTTGGCACCAGGTCCTTGACCAGGTCGGCCTGTTCCTTTGGCAACTCCTTGAGAAGTTTCTGCACCTCGCCATAGGAGAGCAGCTCCGACATGTTGCTCTTGAGCAGCTCGGTCAAATGCGTGGAAAGCACGGTGGCGGCGTCGACCACCGTATAGCCTTTCATCGTCGCTTCTTCTTTCAACGCGCCGTCGATCCAGGTCGCGGGCAATCCGAACGTTGGCTCGGTGGTATGGGTGCCCGGCAGTTTCACCTGGCCGCCGGCGGGGTCCATGACCATGAACTGGCCGGCCCAAACCTTGCCGTTGCCGGCTTCGACCTCTTTCACCTTGATGACGTAGGCATTGGCGTCGAGCTGTACATTGTCGAGGATGCGCACGGCCGGCATCACGAACCCCATTTCGGTCGCGAGTGAGCGGCGCAGCGCCTTGATCTGTTCGGTGAGGCGGTCGCTGCCGTCGGGCGCATTGACCAGCGGCAGCAACGCATAACCAAGTTCGACCTTGAGATCGTCGATCTTGAGCGCCGCGGAGATCGGCTCGTCCGCTGCGGCGGTCTTGGCGTCTGACTCGGTCTTCTTGACGTCGGCAGCAGCCGTGAGCTTGGTGCGCCGGTCGAAGATGAAGGCGAGGGCGGTTGCGCCGCTTCCGAGCGCGAGGAATGGAATCATCGGAATGCCGGGCAGCAAAGCCATGACCAGCATGACGCCACCCGACATGCCCAACGCCTTGGGGTAACCGGAGAGCTGCTTCATGAGGGCCTTGTCAGCGGCGCCCGAGATTCCCGCTTTCGAAACCAGCAGGCCGGCAGCGGTCGAAACGATCAGCGCCGGTACCTGTGTCACCAGGCCGTCACCGACGGTGAGGATCGTGTAGGAATGCGCGGCGTCGGAGAATGACAGGCCTTGTTGCACGATGCCGATGATCATGCCGCCGATGACGTTGATGAACACAACCAGCAGGCCGGCGATGGCGTCGCCGCGCACGAATTTGGATGCGCCGTCCATGGCGCCGAAGAAGCCGCCTTCGTCCTCCAGAACCTGACGGCGCCGGCGCGCTTCCTTCTCATCGATCGTGCCGGCCGACATTTCGGCGTCGATCGCCATCTGCTTGCCCGGCATCGCGTCGAGGTGGAAGCGGGCGGCGACCTCCGCGATGCGGCCCGAACCCTTGGTGATGACCACGAAGTTCACGATGACCAGGATCGTGAACACGATAATGCCGATTACGAAGTTGCCGCTCATCACGAAATTGCCGAAGGCCTCGATGACGTGGCCGGCGGCGTCGGTTCCTTCGTGTCCGTGCGCAAGGATGAGGCGCGTCGATGCAAGGTTGAGCGCGAGCCGCAACATCGTCGCGATCAGCAGCACCGTCGGGAAAGCGGAGAATTCGAGCGGCGTGTGGATGAACAGCGCCGTCATCAGGATCAGCACCGAGAAGATGATCGATATCGCCAGCGCGAAGTCGAGCAGCAGAGGTGGCAGCGGCAGGATCAGCACCACCAGGATGGTGAGGACGCCGACGGCGAGCGCGATGTCGCCACGCTTGAAGAAGGCGCCGATATCGCCGAGGCCGGGCAATTTAATGCCGCTGACGCTGGTGGCCGGGGCGGCGGTGATGTCGCTCATGCGTAACTTTGTTGCCTGGCGCACTTGTCCCCAATGGTCGGGATCATGCGCGGCCGCCAATCCCGGGCGGCGCGGACGCGGACCAATACCTAGGTTCTCAAACCGGATGCGGGCACCACTGCCGGTGCCGGAGTAGAGCGCCGCGGTGGGTGATTACCCCTATCCCCCGGCAATATTTGCCCATTTTATGGTTAGCAGGCGGTTAACGAATACCGGGCGGTGCGGCAAACCAGCGCCATTGGAGGGCTGATCATGCGCACTTTTTTCGTTTTGGCAGTGCCGTGCGGTCGCCCGCCGGAATCCGGCCAAGCGCGGCGGCGATCAGGCTGCGATTGGCGTCGAGGTCCGTCCCGATGGGCACAGGTTTCGCGGCGGTTGCGTTAAAAGCTAGGGCTTTATCGGCGCAGCGACAATTACGGCTCCCGGTCCATACCGTTCACTCGACCAGCGGCGGAAAGACGTGACGGTCGTCAGGGCCCAGCGGCAGTGCGTCGACTTGCGCCACCGCGGAGAGGTCGAGCTCGCCATACAGATGCGGAAACAGCGCGCCGCCGCGCGATGGCTCCCACTTCAGTTGTTCGCCGAGGTCGGCGGTATTGATACGCACTAGCAACAAGTCTGTCTGGCCGGAGAAATGCTTTGCTGCGGTTTCGGCGACTTGTGCCGCAGTCGAGAAGTGAATGAAGCCGTCGCGGCGGTCGGCGTCAGAACCGCGGAATACACCGTTGCTTTCGGCCTCTCGCCATAACGGAGCGGGACAAATTTTATACACATGCGACATTCGACGCGCTGCCTAAGTAGTTGGAGTACCAACTAATATCACGTGCCGCGTGATTGCGTGGGGCCCATGCCAAAAATAATCTTGAATTGCTGAAATTTTCATGCATATCCCCGGTTAAATCCCTCACGGAGATATCATGCTGAAGACGGAGGAATACTTGATTGAGACGGCCGACCGGTGTTCGGGGCTTGCGCGCGAAGGACGTGCGCTGATCGAACGCCTGGAGGCCATCCGCAATGAACTCATCGCCAAGGCGGTCGAGCTCGACACCATGCGGGACAAAGACGAAAAACAAACGGGTAGCGCGGCTAACGACTAGTCGGTCCTATCCGGTCCTATCGTCAATTTGCAAAGCCCGGCGCGTGCGCCGGGCTTTTTTCTTCACGCGCCCAGCGGATCCGGACCATATTGGTTCGCGCCCGATGTACCGCGCAGGAAGCCGAGGACCACCAGCGCCCAGATAGAGATCGCAGACCCTGCGAGGCTGAAAACGACCGGGACGCCAAGCGCGCGGCCAATGCCATCGAGCACGGCCGGGAGCAGATAGAACACCAGCAGCCACCAGCCGCTCATGTCACGGTCGTGCAACCGTTTGAGGCCGACAGCGACACCCGACACAGTCAGGCGACGAAGACGATCGCGGCGACGATGAAAAAAATTGTGTCGAAGCGGAAAAAGAATCCCAGCCCGACGAGTGCAATCGTCACTGAGATATAAGTGATTGTTGCAATCCAGTACTTGGCGCGATTGATGCGGCCCTGAAAACCGAACAGCAGCGGCCAGAAGTCGACATCCATGGCGGCCCCCGGCCTGAATTGGTCCGGTGAAGCCTAGGCTTTCACCGATGGATTCGACAATCGCCCAATGACCGCCATCACAGGGAATTTAGGCTGCGCCTCTGAGCTCCGAACCGCCATGCGGCGGCGGGATGGGCGCGCCATCCGCAGCATATTCGTTGAGCTTGTTGCGCAGTGTGCGGATCGAAATGCCGAGAATGTTCGCGGCATGCGTGCGGTTGCCCAGACAATGCTTGAGCGTTTCCAGGATCAGATCGCGCTCGACCTCGGCCACCGTGCGGCCAACCAGGTTGCGGGTGACCTGCTCGGCTGCCAGGGCCGCGTGTGCGGCAAGGTCGGTGCCGCGCGTCTGGTCGAGGCGCGCGCCATCCGGTGAAAGGATGCCGTCGACGCCAATTTCCGCGCCGGTCGAGAGCAGCACCGCACGATGCAGCGTGTTTTCGAGCTCGCGGACATTGCCCGGCCAGCGGTTGGAATTGAGGGCCCGGCGCGCCTCGCCCGACAGCGGGCGCAGGGCCAATCCGTTGATCAGCGAATATTTCTTGATGAAATGCTGGGCCAATTCGCTGATGTCGGCCGGCCGTTCCCGCAAGGGCGGAATTTTCAGGTTGACGACGTTGAGGCGGAACAGGAGGTCCTCGCGGAATTTTCCCTCGCGCACCGCGTCGGTGAGGTTCCGGTTCGACGTTGCGATGATGCGGATGTCGACCGGCACCGGTTTGCCGCCGCCGACGCGGTCGATCACGCGTTCCTGGATCGCGCGCAGCAGTTTGGCCTGCAGACGGACGTCCATCTCGGAGATTTCGTCGAGCAGCAACGTGCCGCCGTTTGCTTCCTCGAATTTTCCGATGCGACGGGCGAGCGCGCCGGTAAAGGCGCCTTTCTCGTGGCCGAACAGTTCGGATTCGAGCAGGTTTTCCGGTATCGCCGCGCAATTGACGGTGATGAACGGCTTCTTCGAACGGGTGCTGCGGCTGTGGACGAAGCGCGCCAGTACTTCCTTGCCGGTACCGCTTTCCCCGGTGATGAGCACCGAGGCATCCGAGCCCGCAATTTGCTGGGCGAGCTTGACGACCTTCGCCATTGAGTTGTCGCGATAAATCATCTCGCGCGTGTCGTCGGTAACAGCGGCAAGCACAGCCGCGATCAGATCGGGATCGGGCGGCAGCGGAATGTATTCTTTCGCGCCGGCATGAATGGCGTTGACAGCAGCCCGTGCGTCATTCGTGACGCCGCAGGCGACGATGGGGACATGGATCCGCTCGGCGTCGAGCCGCGTCACCAAATCGCGGATGTCGAGCATCACGTCGACCATCAGCAGGTCGGCGCCGCGGCCGGACCGCAGCACGGCGAGGGCCTGCTCGTTGCTTTCGGCGTGGGTAACGTTGGCGCCCTTGTCCATCGCGAGCTTGGTCGCGGTGGTGAGCTGGCCGCCGAGCGTGCCGACGATCAGGAGTTGCATGGCTTAGCTCCGTATCCTTCGAGAAAAATGGCGCCTGAGCGAGCGCATCAGTTGTGGTCCGCCTTGATGATTTCCGTCATGGTCACGCCGAGCTTGTCTTCGACGAGGACGACTTCGCCACGCGCGACGAGCCGATTATTGACGTAGATGTCGATCGCCTCGCCGACCTTGCGGTCGAGCTCGAGCACGGCACCGGGTCCGAGCTTGAGCAGATTGCCGACTTCCATGCGGGCGCGGCCGAGCACCGCCGAGACCTGGACCGGCACGTCGAACACCGCCTCGAGGTCGGCAGCCCCGCGATTGACGGAGTCGGGATCCGATCGGCGCAAGCGGAGCTGCGTCGGCGACCATTTGCACGTCGCCGGCGTTCTCCAGGTCGGGAAGTGGTACCTTGGTGTCGTCGTCACTCATTGCTGTGGTCTCCCGAATTCCTATGCGGCCGGCGCGTTACGCGCCGAGATGTAGCGGCTGACCATCTCGTCGACGGCCGAAGCTGTTGCAGTGTGATCGCGCGTGATGCCACCGTCGGCCCATTCGATGCGGCAATCGCCGGGCGCCAGTGTTTCATCGGATGTGACCACGAGCCGTCCCTCGAAACCGCCGGCGCGCGCGATTTCCTCGATCTTTTCCTTGGCGATCTCATAGGTGGCGGGTCCCACGCGCACTGCGACATGCGGCGCCGACACCAGATGGTGAAAACATTCGGTTGCAAGTGCCGAAATTTCCGCGAACGGCTCGCGCGCAATCAAGGCCGGCGCGAGCTTGGCCGCGACCGCGACCGCGACTTCAACCGCTTCGGTTTCCAGCCGCGTCTCGATCGATGTGAGCGCGCCGTCGAGCCGGGCAAGACCATTGGAAATCACTGCTAGTGTTTCCGCGATACGTTGCGCCGCTTCCTGCTTGGCCTGCTCCTGGCCGGCGTCAAACCCGCTGCGATAGGCCTGCGATTCGGCGTCCGCGCGCCGGCGCTCGTGCTCGACCATCGTGATGGTCGGCTTTTCGCCGGACGCGAAGTCCTCGTCGAACAGATATTTGGCCGTCGCTTTCATTCAGTTGTCCTTGCGCATGACCGGGATCATGCGTGCATCAGTAGATCAGCTCGTCTTCGCCGCGGCTCTTGGCGATAATAATTTCACCCTTGGCCGCCAGATCTTTGGCCGTGTTGACCAGCATCGCCTGCGCCTCGTCGACGTCACGCAATCGCACCGGACCCATGGCCTGCATGTCTTCCACGAGCATTTTGGCGGCGCGGCTGGACATGTTGGTGAAGAAGAACTGGCGAACCGCTTCGTTGGCGCCCTTGAGCGCGACACCCAGTTTGTCCTTGTCGATATTGCGCATCAGTGTCTGCGCCGAGCCGGCATCGAGCTTGACCAGGTCGTCGAAAGTGAACATCAGCGCTTTGATGCGTTCGGCGGCGTCGCGGTTGTCCTCTTCCAGCGCGGTGAGGAAGCGCGTTTCCGTCTGCCGGTCGAAATTGTTGAAGATTTCCGCCATCACTTCATGAGCATCGCGGCGGCGGGTCTGCGACAGGTTGGACATGAATTCGGTGCGCAGCGTCTGTTCGACGCGTTCGATCACTTCCTTTTGCACCGCCTCCATCTTCAACATGCGATTGACGCAGTCGAGCGAGAGGTCTTCCGGCAGGATCGACAGGACGCGCGCGGCGTGTTCCGGACGCAATTTCGACAGGACGACCGCGACGGTCTGCGGATATTCATTCTTGAGATAGTTCGCCAGCACCTCTTCCTGGACGTTGGCGAGCTTCTCCCACATGTTGCGGCCGGCCGGGCCGCGTATCTCGTCCATGATGCCGCCGACGCGCTCGGGCGGGAGATATTGCTTGAGCAGCCGCTCGGTCGCGTCATAGTTGCCGAGCAGCGCGCCCGAAGCCGACATGCGGCCGACGAATTCCAGCAGCAACTGCTCAACCGCTTCAGCCTCGATGGTGCCGAGCGAAGACATCACGATGGAGATTTCACGCAGCTCATCGTCGTCGAGCATGCTGAAGATCTTGGCGCCGTACTGTTCGCCGAGAGACAGCATGAGCACCGCGGCGCGTTCCGGGCCGCTGAGCTTGCGGATGCGTTCCGGCGCCGCCGGCCGCTTCGAAAGCTCAGCCATCAATCCTCCGATGTCATCGCGGACTGCTTTGTTCTTGTCTTTTATGCTCTCGGCGTAGGCTGATGGCATGGCTTAGGCTGCGTCCTCGTGGAGCCAGTTACGGATGATCGAAACCGCTTCGTGTGGGTTCTTGTCGGCAAGCTCGCCGACTTTCTGTACCGACTGTGCGTGCACCTGGCCCTGCACCTTGGCGATATCAATCATCGCTGAGGTGCGGTTCGAGATGGCGACGGCTTCGTCGCCGCCGACGATCGAAACGTTCGGGCCGCCGGTCGAGGTGATGCTTCCGCCACCACCGATATTGACGTTGCCGCCGCCGGCAGAGGCCGCGGCGCCAGCGCCGGCACCGTCCGCCGTCACGGCGGCAAGGACCGGGTTCAGCATGACCTGGCCGGGCTGCATGCCCTCCGGGGTGATGATGCGGCGTACCAGCGGGCGCACCACCATGAACATGACGACGAGGCCGAGCAGCGCCATGACGCCCATCTCGGCGCCGCGCATGATGTCATCTTTGGTGAATTGCAGGTAACTCATCCATCCGGTCACCTCGTTGATCGGTGACGGCGTCGTTTCGGCAAAGCGCAGATTGACCACCTCCACCTGGTCGCCGCGCTTGGCGTCGAACCCGATGGCGGAGCGGACCAGCGCGGCGATCCGGTCGATTTCTTCCTTTGGACGGGGCTGGTAGGCCAGTTCGCCCTTGTCGTTTTTGGTGTAGTTGCCGTCGACGAGCACGGCCGCGGAAATGCGGTTGATCCGCCCGGCCTCGGTGACCTCGGTCTTTGTGATGCGCGAGATTTCGTAGTTGACGATTTCCTCGGTCTTGCGGCTCTGGTCGCCCTTGGATGCGCCGTCGGCCTGCTGTTTGCCACCAGGCAATTCGGTGCCGACCGAAACCGTGCCTTCCTTGTTGTCGGTGGTGGCCGATTGTTCTTCGCGGGTCTGGCTCGAACGCAACACGCGTCCGTCCGGGTCGAATTTATCCGAAGTCTGGGTAATCCGATTGATGTCGAAGTCGGCATTGATCTGCACGCGCGCGTGCCCGGGACCGACCACTGATGAAACGATGGTCTCGACTTCACTGCGCAGCCGATTTTCGTAGGCGAGCTTGCGTTCATCGGAGCTCGCGCCGTTCATCGGATTGTCCGGAGTGGCGCCATCGGCGAGCAATTTTCCGGTTTCATCGATCACCGAAACACGTTCCGGCCTCATGCCGTTGACCGCGGTCGCGACCAAATGCCGGATGGCGCGCACCTGTTGCGGCTCCAGCGTTCCGCGGACCTTGAGTACAATCGAGGCCGAGGCATCCACCTTGTCGCGCGAGAACAGCGGCCGTTCCGGGAGCACAAGATGCACGCGCGCGGCCTGCACTCGGTCAATACTGCGAATGGTACGGGCGAGTTCGCCCTCCAGCGCACGCAGATGATTGATGTTCTGGACGAAGGTCGTTGAGCCGAGCGCATCGCTCTTGTCGAAGATTTCGTAACCGACACCACCACCTTTGGGCAGTCCGGATTCGGCAAGTTTCATGCGCAGCCGGGCGACCTTGTCCTGCGGCACGAGGATAATCGTGCCGTCGTTCTTGAGCAGGTAGGGAACGGCCTGCCGTTCCAGGTCCTTGATGATCGACGCGCTGTCGTCAGGGGGGAGGTCGGTAAATAACGGCACCATTTGCGGCGTCGTCATCTGGATCATGAGGAATGAGAAGAAGCCAATCAGGGCGAGCGTGACCGCGGCCATCGCCGCCATTCGTGCCGCACCCAGCGACTTTACGAAGTCGAAGAAACCTTGCACCGGTTTTGTCCTACCCGCATTGGGCGCGCAGCATGCGCCTCACTCGGCAAGATTTGCCCAGTTTAAGGTTAGCGTCCGGTTAATGCGGGGAGGCAGCCGCCAAAACAATTCATGCGGCCGGCGATGACCAGCACGAGGCCATACAAATAAAAACGCCGGCCACGAGGCCGGCGCTTACGGCTGACTGAGAAACGGGTTACTGGCGATACTGCTGAATGCGTGTAGTACGCAGCCCCGCAAGGCCGTGCAGGTCAATCGAGGCCTGCCAGGAGAGGAATTCCTCGACCGTAAGCGTGTAGCGCGCACAGGCCTCTTCAAGCGACAACAGGCCGCCACGAACCGCGGCGACCACCTCAGCCTTACGGCGGATGACCCAGCGCTTGGTTGTCGGCGGCGGCAAGTCCGCAATGGTCAGCGGACTACCATCAGGCCCGATGACGTATTTGACCCTCGGGCGATGGGGTTCGGTCATTGGTGTACTCACAAAAACTAACTCGACTGGCAGTTACTGAGGAAAAACTACAGGTCACGGCTTAAAATTTGCCTAAGCATGCCAAATGCATCGGGCAATCTTTGCCCGGTTTCCTGTAATCTTTTGGTAACGGATGGGACGAGCCGCGCAGCGTCGGCGCCCGCCGTGGCCGATGCCGAAGTGGCCTATTTGCACGTAATACGGCGCGAAATGCAGCCGGCAGCGGTAATACCGGGTGGAACCCCGACCCGGTCGACGGCGCTGCCAGAGGTCCTGCGGCCCCTACGATCCTGATGAGGTGGTTTGCCGGACCACGCGCTTGATCTTGTCGAGCGTGTAGTTTTGACCGTTGATCGACATGACCGGCGGATCCTGCGAGAGATCGACCGAATCCACGACCGCCTGTACCTCGGTGGAGACTGCAACCGACTGATTGCTGGCATCCACGGCCGTGGCGGTGAGCGTGTAGTTGCCATCCGGCCAGATGCGACCGTCGTTGCCGCGACCATCCCAGGTGAAAGTCTGCATTCCCGGATTGACCCCGGCCGTGCCGGTAAAGACGTTCTGACCGGTGGAATCCTTGATCGTGATTGTGGCCGTCGAGGGCTTCGTGACGTTGAGATTCCAGGTCGCGCTGCCGTTCGTCAGCGCCGCCGTGGAGCCATCCACCACAACGGTCGCGCCGACATAGGCCAGAGCTGTGCTCGCCTGCGCGCTCTTTTCCAGCGAGACCAGGCTTGAAAGCTGGTCGTTGGATTTCATCTGCTGTTCGACCTGCGCGAATTGCACCAGTTGCTGGGTGAACTGGTTGGTGTCGAGCGGATCGAGCGGGTTCTGGTTTTTCAACTGCGTTGTCAGCAGCTGAAGGAATGTCGTGAAGTTGCTGGCAATCTCGGTGTTGTCGAGCGCCGTCGAAACGGTGGGGGACGCCGTGCCGGTCGTGGAAATGGGCGAGACTGTTGTCATGGCTGATCCTTAAACTCGAATATCAAGGCCGCCGCCTGTCCCGGCGAGGCGGCCATAATTCTGCGGGATAACATCGATCGAAGGCAGGGTTTCGTCGGTCACGATCATCTGTGCGGCGTCGGGGCCGGCGCCGGTCTGCTGCTGGCCCATCGATTGATCGCGCAACGAGAACTGCAGGCTGTTGTCCGCGGTCTTGAGCCCCGCATCCTGCAATGCGCGCTCGAGCCCGGTTGCATCGCGGCGCAACAGATCGAGAGTATCGGCGCGATCGACGGTCATTCGCGAGGTCACATTGCCGTCCCGGTCGACATCGAGACGAACCTCGATTCGGCCGAGTTCGGGCGGATCGAGGCGGATCTCAAACCGGTTTTTGCCCTCGAGTGCCTTGCCGGCAATCTCCATGGCAACGCCGGATAGTGGAATTGGCGCGGCTTGCGGAACCAGTTGCGAAACCAGCGTGGCCGGCGCGGCTGCGTTCGACGCTGCATTAGTTGTCGTTTGCTGGACAGTCGTTTGAGTGCCCGTATCGGCGATTATTTTTGGGGCGGCGGTGCCGGTGTCGGCTGAGACTTGGACCGTAGCATCTGAATTGCCGTGATGACCGTTGACGACAGGTTCACCGCGGGCGTCGGCAATATGGTCCTTGTCCGTTTGGTTGATAGCGAATTGCGGCTTGTCGACATGCGCCTCTTGCGCGGTTTTCGTTGTCGATTGCGCCCCGTCCGTTATCTGGTCGATGGACGGATCGGTGTCGACTTGCTTATCGGCGTCCACCTGCTTTCCGGCGTCCGTCTGTTTTCCGGCAATGGGTTTCGGCATGCCGGCGTCCAGAGACTTCAGTTGAAGCCCGGTTTCCGCGGCAAGCGCGATCTGTTGCGGCCCACCGTCTTGACCGGCCTGGTCAGGCGCTGCCGTCGATACCGGCGCTGGCGTCGGTGCAACTATGATTGCATCGGCGGAGTTCGTCGTCTGCACGATGGTTGGTGACGTCGTGACGGCCGGCCTGTCGGTCTTCTGTCCGTCGGCGGGCTTGTCGTCGCTCTCAGGTTTGGAACTGTCACCCGTGGTGACACCCCCGACCAGTTTGGCATCCGCGGCGGCCTTGGCGTCGCATGTGGGTTTATCACTGTCCGGCTTTTCGACGGAGGCGTCGTCATCGGGTTTGGCTGCAGGGGCGGCATCATTCGCCACTGGCGCCTTGCCGTCATTGGTCTTGGCTGGCGCCTGCGAGCCATCGGCCGCTGCGGCTTTATTATCGGGCGGTAAGGGCGCCGGTTGTTCGGTGGGTTGAGAGCCGTCGTCGATCAGGCTCTCGAATGGCGATGGAGCGTGGTCGGACGGCTGCGTGGGACGGGGGAGACGCGGCAAATGAGAGCTATGCGCGTGAACAATTGGATCGGACGCAACTTGCGGCACTGGAAGACCTCCGGATTACCGCCGCTTGATCTGCAATCGTCAGGCCAGCCTCCGAAAAATCAAATTCATGTTTAAATTCAATCACCTATAACGAGCACGGGAGATACATCATGGGTCTCGCCTGGTCCTCCCCAGCGGTCAAAACGGCAAGATTTGCCGGGTGAAATGGCTCGCATTGCACGCCTTGGATCGCCACCTGTAGTAAGAAGAACCATGCGCAACAGCCTCGATCTCGACCGTCGGCCCCAAGACACCCGTGTCGTCGTCGCCATGTCCGGCGGCGTCGATTCCTCGGTGACGGCCGCGTTGCTTAAGGCGGAAGGTTACGACGTTGTCGGAGTGACGCTGCAATTGTACGACCACGGTGCCGCGATCCACCGCAAGGGCGCCTGCTGCGCAGGCCAGGACATTTACGACGCACGCAGCGTTGCAGAGCGTATTGGCATCCCGCACTACGTTCTCGACTACGAGAGCCGCTTCAAAGAGGCGGTGATCGATCGCTTCGCCGAGAGCTACATTCACGGCGAGACGCCGGTTCCTTGCGTCGACTGCAACATGTCGATCAAGTTTCACGATCTGCTTATCACCGCGCGTGAGCTCGGGGCCGAGGTATTGGCCACCGGGCACTATATCGCTTCGCGGCTTTTGCCGGATGGCGGGCGCGCTCTCTATCGTGCGCGTGATGAGGAGCGCGATCAAAGTTATTTCCTGTTCGGAACCACACGCGAGCAACTCGATATTCTGCGATTCCCACTTGGCGAACGAACGAAGACGGAGACCCGTGAACTTGCGCGCCGTTTCGGCCTTGCGGTCGCTGACAAGCACGACAGTCAGGATATCTGCTTCGTGCCGTCAGGCCACTACGCCGATATCATCGAACGATTGAAGCCAGGCGCCGCGGAAGCAGGCGACATCGTCGATCTCGACGGCAAGGTGCTCGGCGGCCATTCCGGCATTATTCACTTTACCGTCGGCCAGCGTCGTGGCCTCGGTGTCGCGACCGGCACGCCACTCTATGTGGTGCGGCTCGATGCTGAGAGCCGCCGCGTCGTGGTCGGTCCACGCGAGGCGCTGCGCATGAGCCGCATCGTGCTTCGCGACGTGAACTGGATTGGCGAAGGCAGTATTGATGAAGCGCTTGCCGACGATCGCCGCGAGGTTTTCGTGAAGGTGCGCTCGACCCGTCCGCCGCAGGCGGCTTGGTTGCGGCACGGCGCAAATGGTTGCGAAGTCGAACTGGTCGATGGCGAGCATGGTGTATCGCCCGGCCAGGCATGCGTGTTTTACGACGCGGGCGAGGGGCAGGCGCGCGTTCTCGGTGGCGGGTTTATCAAGTCTGCGGTCGCGACGGCGGACTACCAGCGCACCGGCGAAGTGCAGATAGCAGCGTCCGCGATGCGCGGTTAAGCTCGCTGCATGCGGGCAGATATCGACAAATCAAGCGTTGAGCGCGCTTATGCGCGCTGGGCACCGGTTTATGACCTCGTCTTCGGCGCGGTCTTCGAAGTGGGCCGGCGCGCGGCCATAGCCGCGGCGGAGCATGCTTGTGGTCCAGCCGGCGGCCGCATTCTCGAAGTCGGCGTCGGGCACCGGAATTTCGCTGCCCGACTATGCGCGCAGGAACCGGTTGGTGGGCATCGATCTGTCTGAACCGATGCTCCGCAAGGCGCAGGAGCGCGTCGCCGAACAGAAAATTACAAATGTCGACGTGCTGGCGGTGATGGATGCCGAACGCATGGCGCTGCCCGACCAGTCCTTCGATGTGGTGGTGGCGCAATTCGTCATAACCGCGGTACCCAATCCGGAAACGACGCTCAACGAATTTGCGCGCGTGATCCGCCCCGGCGGTGAAATTGTTCTGGTCAATCATATCGGGGCTGAGCAGGGCCCGCGCCGCGTGTTCGAGATTTGCTTTGCGCCGATTGCGCGCCGGCTCGGCTGGCGGCCGGAATTCCGCTTTGGCCGCCTGAGCGCATGGGCCGAGCGCCACGGCGGTGTCCGGTTAGTCGAGCACAGGCCGATGCCGCCGCTGGGGCATTTCTCCCTGATCCGCTTCGAACGGCTGCGCACGCCGTAGGACGGAACTCCCGCTCACGCCAAGCCGTTATCTCTTTGCGCTGCAAGACGCGCGCGCAACAAGGGAGCGTGCGATGGTGCGTAATATTCGCATTCTTGGCCTGGCGGTTTCGGCGCTGCTGCTGCCGGCGGTGACGCTGGCCCAGGCTCCGCCACAAACAAAAACGCCGGTTGCACCCAAGGCCGAACAACTCGACCCGGATGCCTGCACGCATTCGGACACGCAGACCACTGTGGGGAAGGGTGGTGACGCCGACGCGCAGCGTCAGGACGGAAAGGGCAATCTCAGTGACAAGCTTGCCCGCTCCGGCGGCGTGATCTGTCCGCCCGAACATGTCGATTCCGAGATCAAGCAGCCGACCCCGCCAGGCGGCAATATGCCGGTCATTCCTCCGCCGGGTAGCCCTGATGGCGACCCAACGGTTCGGCCGAAGTAACGGTCGGGGAAAGGCTTTTTGGGCCGCTTGCTTGACAGTGTTTGCGGCCCCTCCCTATATCGCGCTCATTCCGGCACGTTGTTTTCGGAATGGCGGGGTAGCTCAGCTGGTTAGAGCAGCGGAATCATAATCCGGAGGTCGGGGGTTCGAGTCCCTCCCCCGCTACCAAATCCGATCTCCTGCGATCGATGATGATTTGGATGGTATTTCGACAATAAACGCCGTTTTTTGGCGTCGTCACGAGCCGATCACAAGCGTGTCAGGCATCGATCATACGGCAATTCGAGGTTGCCCCTGTCACCATGCGATGGAACAATTGCACCCATAGATCGTCGTAATCCGTACGTACATCGACTGCCGAAGCCAATTGTATAGTCACGGAGGCTCCCTCATGGCGCGCACCGCAATGTCGCCGGCACCGCGCGGTGGCCCGGCGCCGAGGGTGCAGCGGTCGGTCGATGAGGCGCGTGGCGCCTGGCTGCAGGCTTTCCGAAGCGTAAGGGCAGAGACGGAAGCGCGCGCCGCGCATTTATCGGCCGAAGACCAGATTGTGCAATCGATGGCCGATGCAAGCCCGACGAAATGGCATCGCGCTCACGTCACCTGGTTTTTCGAGCAGTTTCTGCTCGTGCCCCACGACCCGTCGTACAAAATATTCGACCAGCGCTTTCCCTTTCTGTTCAATTCCTACTACGTCGCCGCCGGCCCGCGGCATGCGCGGCCGCAGCGCGGTCTGATCACGCGGCCAAATGGCGAGGACGTCACGGCCTATCGCGCACACGTGGACGCGGCGGTCGAGCGGTTGATCGGGCAGGTCCCGTCGGCGGATGCCGCGCGCGTTTTCGAAATTGTCGAAATCGGCTTGCATCACGAGCAGCAGCATCAGGAGCTGCTCATCACCGATATTCTGCACGCCTTTGCGCAGAACCCCACCGACCCAGTTTATGATCAAAAGTGGCAGGCACCACGTGCCACGCAAGGTCCGCGCGGCTATGTCGACGTGCGCGCAGGTATTCATGCTGTCGGCGCCGACGGCAATAGCTTTTGTTTTGACAATGAGACGCCGCTTCATGACGAACTCATTCCGGATGTGCGGATCGCGCGTCACCTCGTCACCAATGCCGAATGGCTCGAGTTCATCGCGGACGGCGGCTACACGACGCCTTCGCTCTGGCTCTCGGACGGTTGGACGACGGTGCAGGCAGAAGGCTGGCAGGCGCCCGGGTATTGGCGGCAGAAGGACGGCGTCTGGCACGTCATGACGCTGGCAGGCTTGAAGTCCGTCGATCCGGCTGCGCCAGTCATGCATGTCAGCTATTTCGAGGCTGAGGCTTTCGCACGCTTTGCGGGCAAGCACCTTCCGAGCGAGTCGGAGTGGGAGGTTGCGGCGCGCGCGGGCGTGATCGCGGATGCGTTCGGCATCACTTGGCAATGGACGCGCAGCGCCTATCTACCTTATCCGGGCTATCGCGCTGCCGATGGCGCGCTTGGTGAGTACAATGGCAAGTTCATGGTCAGCCAGATGGTGCTGCGCGGATCGTCGCTGGCGACGCCGGACGGGCATGAGCGCTTGAGTTATCGCAATTTCTTCTATCCGCCTGCGCGCTGGCAGTTCACCGGTTTGCGCCTGGCCGAGTTCGTGTGAGAGGGCGTCAACATGATCGCAGCAGTCGCGCGCAAGCGCCTTCCGCAGCAGAGCTCGGACACGTCATCATTCGAGGCCGATGTACTCGAAGGGTTGCGCGCGACGCCCAAGCAGGTGCCGGCGAAATATTTCTATGATGCCGCCGGCTCGCATCTGTTCGAGCGCATTACCGAGCTTCCGGAGTACTACCCGACCCGTTACGAAATGAAGACGTTGCGCGAGCATGCTGCGGACATCGCCAAGTTGATCCCGGCAGAGGCGGCGCTGGTGGAATTCGGAAGCGGTTCCAGCAAGAAGGCGCGCATTCTCCTGCGCGCGGCGCCGAAGCTGGCGGCCTATGTGCCGGTCGATATTTGCGGTGAGATGATCGAGCAGGAAGCGATCGAGCTGCGCGCCGACTTTCCTCAACTCAAGGTGCTGCCGGTCACCGCAGATATCTGTCATGCCGTTCGAATTACCGGACGAAGCCAAAGCACGCGCCGGAGCGCATTGGTTTTTTCCCCGGTTCGACCATTGGCAATTTCGAACCGCACGAGGCTTCGGCATTTCTTGCGGAATGCGGCGAATATTCTCGGGGCCGGTGCCAAGCTTATTATTGGTGTCGATCTGATCAAACCGGTCGAAGTGCTCAACGCCGCCTATAACGATGCCGCTGGCGTCACCGCCAAGTTCAATCTCAATCTGCTCACACGCATCAATCGCGAGCTTGGCGGCACCTTCCGGCTCAATACGTTCGAACATCACGCGTTTTACAATCGCGAGCGTCACCGCATCGAAATGCATCTCGCCAGCCTGAAGCGGCAAAAGGTGAAGGTCGCCGGCGAGACCATCGACTTCCGCGCCGGCGAAACTATCCATACCGAGAACAGCTACAAATACAGCGTCGAGTCGCTCGCCGCCCTTGCGCGTGGGGTCGGCTGGCTGCCGGCCGGGTCGTGGAGCGATGCGCGACAAATATTTCTCCATCCAGGCCTTCACCTTCACCGGGAGACTTGCATGAATTCATGCGCTAAGCCTTGCGCCGCCCCGCCGTAGCCGGTGGAGCGCAATCAGTTCATGCAAGGCAGGGTTCATGAAAATCGTCGGTTTTGAAGCCAATGGTGGCGCGCGTCTCGGCGTGGTCGAAGGCGACAACGTCATAGATTTGCAGGCTGCTGATGCAAGCGTTCCGGTCGACCTCGGCGAGGTCTTGCGCCGGAGCAATGGCGACCTCAAAGCGCTCAGTGATCTCGCCAGGAAGGCGCCGGCCTCTGCGCGACGCCCGCTCGCTGGACTGAAATATGCGCTGCCCGTGGCGCGCCCCGGAAAGATCATTTGCCTCGGCCTGAATTATCTCGACCACGTCAAGGAAGGGCCGCAGAAGGACAACATCCCGAAATTCCAGTCGATCTTCTTTCGTATGTTGACCTCGATGGTGCCGCATCTGCAGCCAATCATGCGGCCGCGCGTATCGATCCAGCTCGACTACGAAGCCGAAATGGTCGTCATCATCGGCAAACGCGTCAAGCATCTGACGCTTGCCAATGCATATGATTGCATTGCGGGTTACTCCTGCGCCAACGAAGGCTCGGTGCGTGAGTATCAGCGCCATACCACGCAGTGGGGGATGGGCAAGAATTTCGATCGCACCGGCGGCTTCGGACCCTGGATGGTGACGGCGGACGAAATGCCGCCGGGCGGCAAAGGCCTGAAGATCATGAGCCGGCTCAATGGCAACACGATGCAGTCCGCCAACACCAACAGCCTGATGTTTCCGGTGGCGGAGTCGCTAGTCTATCTTACCGAGGGCATGACCCTGGAGCCCGGCGACATTATTCTCACTGGTACGCCGTCCGGTGTCGGCCACGCGCGCAAGCCAGAGCCGGTTTGGATGAAGGCGGGTGACACTTGTGAGATCGAGATTGAAGGCATCGGTGTCCTGCGCAATCCGATTGAGGATGAGAAATAGCTGACGCACCTCGTGGGGGAGGTGCGTAACGGGCATGATCCCGAAAAGCATGTCCTCGACCCCGATCGGGGATGGGAACCGGTTTTCGGATAAGATCATTCTCAAAACAAAGAGTGGGAGGCTAGTCATGAAGCGCTTAAGCCTTGCGGCGGCCCTGGCGGCCGGATTTTTCATCAACTTTGCCGCCCCGGCATCTGCCGAATGGCCGGCAGACAGGCCGATCCGCATCCTGGTGGGCTTCGGCGCCGGCGGCGGCACGGACATTGTCTCCCGGATCATCGCCCAACCACTGTCGGAACTGCTGAAACAGACGGTTGTGGTGGAGAACAAAGTCGGCGCCGGCGGGACGCTCGCCGCCGAAGCTGTGGCTCACGCAGACAAGGACGGCTACACCGCGCTGATGACCAGCCCCGCCCACACCGTGTCGGCGGCAATGCTCAAGTCGATCCGCTATGACGCCGTCAAGGACTTCGCGCCGGTCTCGTGGGTCGCCGACAGCGCCTTCGTCTTTGTCGCGCGCAAGAATTTTCCAGCCGACGACATCAAGGGGTTGATCGCGCTGGCAAAGGCTTCGCCCGGAAAGCTTAACTTTGCCGATGTCGGTGTCGGCTCGACCCAGAACTTCGCCGGCGAGTTGATGCGCCAAATGGCCGGCATCGATGTGAAGCACATTCCCTATAGCAACACACCGGGCGTGGTTACGGGCTTGCTCTCAGGCGACGTCGACTATGGGGTGGAATTGGCGCATGCCGTACGCGGCCAGGTGGAGTCGGGCCAATTGAAACTTCTTGCGGTCGGCTCGCCCGCGCGTTGGCCAACGATTCCCAATGTGCCCACGGTCGCTGAATCCGGCGTGCCCGGCTATGCGGTGGTTGGCTGGTATGGGTGGCTCTATCCTGCCGGTACGCCGCAGGCGATCGTTGATAAAACCAATGCCGCAATCAAAGAGGTGTTGTCGCGTCCCGATATTCGCGAGCAGCTGGAGAAGGTTGGCGCCGTGGTGCACATCTCGACGTCCGCCGAATTCGGGAAACATATCGCTGCCGAAGTCGATAAATGGAAATCTGTACGCGAGAAGGCGGGCATTGCGCAGAGATAGCGCTTCGGTCCGTCGAACATCAGCAAAGGGTAATGAGATAAAATGGCTGACAAATTGAACATTCTGGTGATCTGCGGATCGCTTCGCAAAGGTTCATATAATGCCGCATTGACGCGCGCGTTGCCGGGTCTGGCGCCGCCCGAGATCAATTTTTTGATGGCACCGACGATCGGGACGCTGCCGCTCTATAACGCCGACGTGCAGGACTCCTCCGGCTTTCCGGGACCAGCCAATGAACTCGCGGCTGCGATCCGTGCCGCTGATGGCGTTCTGTTCGTGACGCCGGAATACAACTGGTCGATGCCGGGGGTTCTGAAAAATGCAATCGACTGGCTCTCCCGCATGAAAGAGCAGCCGTTCAAGGAAAAGCCGGTGGCCATCCAGTCATGCTCGCAGGGCCCGCTCGGCGGCGCACGCATGCAATATCACTGGCGTATGTCGATGACGTTCCTCAGCGCCTTCATTTTCGGCACGCCGGAAATATTCGTCGGCAATGCTGCGACGAAATTCGACAAGGCTACGCTCGAGCTGACGGATCAGCCGACCAAAGACATCATCAAGACGCAACTGGCCGCCTTCGCGAAATTCATCACGCGCATGAAGGCGGGCGCCTAGCCCGCCGCCTGCGCGCGTTTCGGGAAGAGCTGCGGACGCAGCTTCGGGTGGCTGGCCATCATCTTTGGCGCATAGGGCGCTTCGGCGCCGAGTTCCTCGGCCGCGTGCCAGGCCCAGCGCGGATCCCATAGCGCCGCGCGGCCGAGGCAGATCAGATCGGCCTTGCCCTGCGCCACGATGTCTTCCGCCTGCTGGAAACCGGCGATCAGCCCGACCGTCATCGTGGTGATGCCGGATTCCTTCTTCACCTTCTCGGCGAACGGCACCTGGTAGCCGGCCGATAACGGAATCTTCTGTTGCGGAGAGAGCCCGCCGGTCGACACATCCATGTAGTCGAGACCGCGCTTCTTGAGCTCCTTGGCGAGGACAACGGTTTCCTCCGGCGTCCAGCCGCCGTCGACCCAGTCGGTCGCGGAGACGCGCATGCCGATCGGTTTCTGCTCCGGCCATGCGGCGCGCACCGCCTCGTACATTTCGATCGCAAAGCGCATGCGATTTTCGAGCGAGCCGCCATATTCGTCGATGCGCTGGTTTGAGATCGGCGACAGGAATTGGTGAGCGAGATAACCGTGGGCGGCGTGCAGTTCGACCACGTCATAGCCGATGCGGTCGACACGCTTGGCGGCTGCGGCGAATTCGCCGAGGACGCGTTTGATATCGTCCTTGGTCATGGCATGCGGCACGGCCCAGCCGGCGTCATAGGGAATTGCCGACGGGGCTTCCGGCGTCCATGCGTCCGGCCCTTCAAGGATCGGTTTGCCGCCGGCGGCCGGCGGTGTGGTCGGACTCTTGCGCCCGGCATGCGCCAGCTGCACGCCAAGTTTGGCGACGCCGTATTGGCGGCAGAAATCGTGCACGCGCTTGAGGGCGGCTTCGTTCTCATCGGAATACATGCCGGCGCATTTCGGCGAGATGCGTCCTTGCGGATTGACGTTCGTCATCTCGCACATCACCAGGCCCGGCGGCGCCAAGCGACATATTGCCGAGATGCATCAGGTGCCAGTCATTCGCCGAGCCGTTGTTGGAGTTGTACTGGCACATCGGCGAGACCACGACCCGGTTGGGCAGGGTCAGACCGCGCATGGTGAGGGGAGAAAACAGGACGCTAGCCATCGGGACAACTTCCTTTCAGTGCGGAGACTTCAGAGACCGGTGTGATAAGCGTGCATCGCAACGACCAGACAACTGATCGCCCAGAACACGCAATATTCAATGCCGCCGATCACCCAGATCCAGCTTTTCGTGACTTTGTAGGTCGCGGCGGCGGCGACCAGCAGATGGATGAAGGCGATGAATGCGACATATTGCAGATAGATGCCGAAAAACAACCCGATGCAAAGCGACCGTTTCGATTGCACCGGAGATATACATCCAGGTTGCCGGCGGCTTGAAGCCGGCCTTGACGAAAAACTCGAGGGTGGCCGGCACGGTGATCTTGCCGACTGATATGGGGAATGAAAAACACCGCGCAAATGATGCGCAGGATGTTGAATTCATTGAGCAGGTTGAATTTGTCGGCAAGCGACATAGTGGCGGCTCCCCCCGGTTGTTCTCTACACGGCAACCCCTCGAACGCAAAATCGCATTTCCTGCTGTGCGAGCCAATCCCCGGAGCTTGCGCCTACAGCTTGCGGCCTTTGAGCCAGGCCTCGCCCTTGGCGTACAGCGCCTCGAGCGGGGGCCCGTCGAGGCCGGGCAATTCGTCCTTGATCTTGTACCCAATCTTGCTTTGCAAATAAGCGAGGTGGCGATAGCCCTCGGGGAATTGCGCGAGCAGTGTCTTGTCGAGCGAAAGCCTGGCATCCGGCTCGACCGGATCGATGCGGTCCTTTTCATAGGCAAGCCGGCGCAGCACGATGCCCCATTTGCCTTTGCGCTTTTCCAGAAAATCGTAGAACCGCCCGCTGCAAACGACGTCGCACAAAACGCCATCGACCTTTGCGCGCTGCGAGATCGTCATCTTGGTCTGCGCGATCGCGCGTTTGCCTTTGATGTCGATGCTCATGCCGCCGAGCATATGCATGATACGAACGCCGCGGTCATAGCCTTCCTGGCTGACGCGGATGAATTCCTCGTAAGAGCCCTGAAACCACGTCGCCCACATCTGGCCGTCCTTGTGCCAGACGGTGCGGAAGCGATCCCACATGCGGGCGTCGCGCCAGAGCGCCCAGTTTTCGATCAGTGCCCGGATGGCCAATTCATCGGCTGTAGTGCGTGGCACGGTAGAGTCATCCCTCGTCATGGCCCGGCCTTGTGCCGGCCATCCCGCTTAGGTAGGCACATTGCTGGCCTAAGCGAGATCGCCGGGTCAAGCCCGGCGATGACAAATTGAGGGGTTTGAACATGGCAAGACTTGCGGGAAAAACCGCAATCGTGACCGGCGGTGCGAAAGGCATCGGCCGGCATTATTCGCAGGCGCTGGCGGCCGAGGGCGCGCGCGTGATGATCGCGGACATCGCCGACGGACGAGCAACTTGCCGAAGAAATCGCCGGACGCCACGGCGACGAATTCGGTGGCGAGTGTCAAGTTCGATGTCAGTGACGAGAAGGCGGTGAAGGGTCTGGTCGCGCAGACAATCGAACGTTTTGGTCAGATCGACGTGCTGGTGAACAATGCGGCGCTCTATTCGACGCTGAAGCCGAGAAATTTCAACGAGTGGGACGCGGACCTTTGGGATCGGGTCATGGCGATCAACGTGCGCGGGCCCTATCTGATGGTGCGCCACGTCGCGCCCCATATGATGGCGCGGCGCACCGGCAAAATCATCAACATTGCCTCAGGTGCGGCTTATAAAGGCGTGCCGCGCATGCTGCCCTATGTGACGTCCAAGGGCGCAATGCTCGCGTTCACGCGCTCATTGTCGCGTGAACTCGGCGAATATGGCATTGCGGTCAATTCGTTGTCTCCGGGTTATATCCTCAGCGACACCGGGCTCGAAAATGCCACCCATGTCGAGGAAGAGCGTGTGCCCGTGCGCAACAGCCGCGCCTTCAAGCGCGATGCCTATCCGGAAGACCTGCTCGGCGCGCTTGTATTTCTGGCCTCGAGCGATAGCGATTTCGTGACCGGCCAGTCGATCGTGGTGGACGGCGGGTCGGTCAATAACTAGCTGAAGTTCGCAGGGCCGAACAGTTTCGCCGCGCCCCCGGATGCGGTATAGTAGTTGCAAATCTAACTAACTCCCCAAGGAGCGTTGCATGACCCTCGCCATCTCGCCGGAGACCGTTCCAGGCGCCAAGCACAATGTGCAGGCGGCGCGGAAGGCCTATTACGACAAGATTTCCAAGTTCCATATGACGCCGCTCTGGGAGGTGCTCAAGGATCTGGTGACGCCGGAGCCGAAGTCCTTGCTCCAGCCGACGGTGTGGAAATTCAGCGACGTAAAGCGGCTGATGCTGGAAGCCGGCGATGTCATCAGCGCTGAGGAGGCCGAGCGCCGTGTGCTCGTCCTGGAAAATCCCGGCGTGCCGGGCAAGTCGCGCATCACCAATTCGCTGTTCGCCGGCATCCAGTTGATCATGCCGGGCGAGATTGCCGACGTGCACCGCCACGTCTCATCCGCCATCCGCTTTGTGCTGGAAGGCGAAGGCGCCTACACCGCGGTCGAAGGCGAGAAGACGGCGATGAAGCACGGTGACTTCATCATCACCGCCAACTGGGCGCCGCATGACCACGGTAACCCGGGCAAGCAGCCGGTGATGTGGCTCGACGTTCTCGACATGCCGACAGTGAATCATTTTGAAACGTCGTTTGGCGAGCACTACGACGAGAAGATGCAGAAGACCAACCACGCCGACGGTGACTCATTTGATCGCTACGCCTCCGGCGTGTTGCCGGATGGGGCTCCCGCGCACCTCAATCGTTCGCCGGTCATCAATTATCCGTATGCCAAGATGCGGCCGATCCTGCAGCGGCTGAAGGACACCGGCGACGTCGACAAGCGCCACGGTGCGCGCGTGCGTTACGCCAATCCGATCAACGGCGGGCCGGTATTGCCGACCATGGGTGCAAATCTTGCGTTGCTGCCGAAAGGCTTCAAAGGCGAACCCTACCGCTCCACCGACGGCACTATCTTCGCTGTCGCCGAAGGGCAGGGCACCACCATTGTCGACGGAAAACCCATCGAGTGGGGCGTCAACGATGTCTTCGTGGTGCCGCCATGGAAACGCTATTCAGCACACCGTCGCTGGCGGCGACGCGGTGCTGTTCTCGATTTCCGACCGCCCGGCGCAGGAAGCGCTCGGTATTTGGCGCGAAGGGAACTGAGTCGCCGGCATCCTGAGGCGCGAGCGTGGCGATGCCCGAAGGCATGCCCGGCGATCGCGCTTAAGGCCTCGGCGCGTCACCCTTCGAGAGCCGCGACTTTGCGCGGCCATCTCAGGGTGACGGAGAAACATCCCACCGACTTGCGCGTTATTGTCTGGGCGCAGGAGGATTTCAATGCAACATGCAGCAACTGACCGCCGGCCGCGGTGCACTGACGGCGGTACGCACGGGTGAAGGGCGCGACCTTGTGGTGCTGCATTCGCTGCTCGCCGATCGCCACGCATTCGATCCCGTCTTGCCGGCGCTGGCTGCAAAAAATCGGGTCACGTTGATCAACCTGCCGGGTTTTCACGGATCACAGCCGGCGATGCTTGCGCTGATGGATGCCTATCTTGCTGTGATCGAGGATGGGTTCGAAGAATTCGGCATCGGCAAGGATTCAGTGCTGATGGGCAATGGCTTCGGCGGGACGGTCGCGCTGGCCTTTGCGCTCGCGCATCCCGAGCGGATATCAAAACTCGTGCTCAGCGATGCGGCTGCCGGCTTTCCCCCACAGGGGCGCGAGGCCTTTGCGGTGATGGCGGAGAAAGTCGCCGAGGGTGGTCTCGGGAGCATTGCCGAGATTGCCGCCAAGCGGGTCTTTTCGCCCGCTTATCTCGCTGCGCATCCGGAGAAAATTGAAGAGCGAAAAAAAGTGCTGCTCGATATCGATCCGAAGGCGTTTCAGGCCGCCTGCAAGATCTTGCAGGAAACCGACCTGGTGCCGTTGCTGCACCATCTCAAGGTGCCGACGCTCGTCGTGTGCGGTGAATTCGATCAGGCAACGCCGCCCGCGCTCAACAAGCAGATCGTCGAGAAGGTTGCCGGGGCGCGCTACATCGAGTTGCCTGGTTGCGGTCATTGCCCGCCGCTTGAGCAGCCGGAGCAATTTCTGGCAGCGATCAAGGATTTCGTCGGGTTGTAGCAACAAACCCCGCTCATTCCCGCGTAAGCGGGAATCCAGGATGACTCGCGAGGCTTTTAATTTCTACTCTGGGTCCCCGCTTTCGCGGGGACGAACGGAGTGGGTTAAGTGTCACTCCTTCCGGTCGAACCGCCGGATCTCGACCTTTCCCCATACGCCATTCTGGTGAAATGGATCGGCGCGATTGAATTTCTCGGCGGCAGCGCGATCGGGGGCGTCCAGCACCATCAGGCTGCCAACCGAACTCGCACCGTCATCCGACACCAGCGGTCCGCCGACAGTGATGGTTACTCCGTAGTCCTTCGCGCTCTTGAGATGAGCAACGTGCGCGCCATGCACGGCCTTGCGCTTGTCGGCGGCATCGGGATTGTCGAGCGTGAAAACCGAAAACAGCATTGTTGCCTCCTGATCAGTCGAGTGCGGCGAACACCGCTTTGGCGATAGCGGCCGTGCCATCTTTGCCGCCGTATTCCATCGGCTTGATTCCACCGGCATAGGCCTTGTCGACTGCGCGTTCGATCCGCTGAGCGGCATCCGCCGCTGGCTGATGATCGTGCTTGTCGGCGAGCCAGTCGAGCATCATCGCCGCCGACAATATCATTGCCGTCGGATTGGCTTTGCCCTGGCCCATGATATCCGGCGCGGTGCCGTGGCACGGCTGGAACACGGCGTGTTTGTCGCCGATATCCGCGGATGGCGCGATCCCGAGGCCGCCGATCAATCCGGCGGCGAGATCGGAGAGAATGTCGCCGAACATGTTCTCCATCACCATCACGTCGAAGTCCCAGGGCTTCTTCACCATCAGCGCCGCACAAGCATCGACATAAAGCATGTCGGTTTTTACGTCGGGAAATTTCGTTTTGCGCTCGGCGAATATATCGCGCTGCCAGTTGAAGGCCTTGAACACATTGGCCTTGTCGACCAGCGTGAGACGGCCCGGACGGCCGCGCTTCTTGCGTCGCTCGGCCAGCTTGAGTGAAAAGTCGAAAAGCCGTTCGGTGGTCTTGCGCGTGACGACGAGCGTTTCACGCGCCTCGTCATGGGTGGTGACACCCTTGCCCATCGACGCGAACAGACCTTCGGTCAATTCGCGGATCAATACGAAGTCGATGCCTTTCTCCTGCGCGCCGACGATCGGGCTCGGCACGCCGGGTATCAGCCGTGCCGGCCGCACGCCGGCATAGAGGTCGAAGATAAATCGCAACTCGACCTGCGGCATGATCTCGGTGTTATCCGGGTAACGCACGCTCGGCAGTCCGCAGGCGCCGAGCAAAATGACGTCGGCCTCCTCGCAAAGCTTGATGGTCGTCTGCGACATCGATTTGCCGGTCGCTTTATAGTGCTCGGCGCCGGCTTGGGCTTCCGTGAAGCGGAATTTGAGGCTCGGCGTGGTGGCCTCGATCCGGCGCAGTATGTCCAGTGTCGGCACCATCACCTCGTGGCCGATGCCGTCGCCCGGCAGAACGGCGATATGGAATGCGGTATTGGCGGACATGATTTGTTTCCGGATAGAGCGTGCGCTAATGAATAGGGAATAAGCGGTGGCCGCAAGACACCCTCCGTTCATTCCCGCGCAAGCCGGAATCCAGGGATGCGAACGCAGAATTTGCCGCTCCTGGGTCCCCGCTTTCGCGGGGACGAACGGGAGAGGGTGCAAGGAGATTGAACGAATGCCCCGTTTTGCCGCCAATCTCGGATACTCTCTTCACCGAACGGCCGCTGCTCGAAAGGATCGATGCGGCGGCCGCTGCGGGGTTCAAGGCGATCGAGCTACAATTCCCTTACGACGTCCCGGCCTCGGCGGTGAAGGCCGCAATCGAAAAAAACAAGCTCACGATCCTCGGGCTCAACACGCCGCCGGGTGCGCGCGAGGGGGAGTTCGGCCTTGCCGCTGTTCCGGGACGCGAAAAGGATTGGCAGGCTCTGTTTGCGCGCGCACTGGATTATGCAAGTGCAATCGGTGCCAGTGCGATCCATTGTCTCGCAGGCAAAGTTGCGCCCGAGCAGCGTCCGGCCGCCGACAAGGTATTCGCTGACAATCTGGCAAAAGCCGCTGATCTTGCGGCGGCGAAAAATATTACGTTGCTGATCGAACCGATCAATGGACGCGACCGGCCGAATTATTTTCTCAATCACGTCGAACACGCGGCCGATGTGATCGCAAAAGTCGGCAAGGCCAATGTTCGGATGCAGTTTGATTTCTATCACGTGCAGATCGTGGGCGGCGACCTGATTTATCGGCTCGAAAAATTTTTGCCGGTCATCGGGCATCTGCAGTGTGCCGCCGTGCCTTCGCGTCACGAGCCTGATGAGGGCGAGGTGAATTATCCGGCGGTTTTCGCGGCGGTGGATCGCGTCGGCTACAAGGGCTGGATCGGTGCGGAATACAGGCCGCGCGCCCGCACCGAGGACGGCTTGAGTTGGGCGCGTCAATATGGCGTGGTTCCCGCTCATTAACCGCCTCTTAGACATCAAACTTCTTGAAAACTAATGCTTTTTGGCTTTTCGCCCGGCCCTGCCGTTGGTAGATTGCCGCCATGTGGGGACGCAAGAAAGCGAACTCGGAAACGGCGGAAACCCAAAATCCGCTGAAAGACGCCGTGCGCGAGGCCCGCATTGAAGCAGCCGAGCGCTCCGGCGTCGTTGTCGATCTGCGCGACGCCGACATCGCGCGCCTTGAGTTGCTCAATGAGGCCATCGATCCGCTGTTCAAGGATATTCCCGGCGATGTCGAGTTGTTCGATCGGGGTATCAGCCGCGGCGATATTCCGCGGCTATGGGTCGATGTCGTCGCGCATGTCGAGATGGGTCGTGACAAGCGACAATACCGTTTCGTCCAGGACACGCGCTACGGCCGGGCGGTTCTCGCGGAATCCTACGAGGTGCCTGCGCTGGCGGATGCGATCAAGCGCTACGTGGCGCGCCGGCTGGTCGAGCGCGAGAGGGCGCTGGCCGACGATGCCGGACGCGGCGCGCATTTGATGGTCCGGCACGAACGACACCACAGACGCTGGCAGGCCGTTCGGATATTCGTGTTTGGGGTTGTCGCCGGCATTGTCGCGCTGATCGCGCTGGCTATGCTCACCAATCCGCATCCCTAGCCGAGCAGCATAAAACGCCTTTGTTGCGCAACCTCGCCTGAGGGATTGAGGCCGCGCGAAATCAATTCGCACTGCCAGGCGCCGCGCGTGCCATCGATCCGGTAGAGATTGTAGGCGGCGCTGTCCTTGTCGCTGCCCGGCGCGGCCGATGCAGATGGCACGCCGACCGCCGGTACACGCGTGCCGTCCGGTCCATTCAGCCAGTTAATCATGTGGACGTGGTCGTGGCCGTGCAGCAGCAGTTCTGCGCCATGATCAGCGATGATGCGCTTCAATACCGGCGCGTCGAGTAATCGTTTGTGCTGGGCGGCATCGGTCTCCGGAGGATGGTGGATCAGGATTACGCGGAACAGATCTTCGTTTTTGAGATTCTTGAGTGCCGCGGTGAGCTCAAGCAGCTGTCGCGTTCCGACCCAACCGGTGGCCAGGAAGGGCGCCGTCGGCACGCCGGTCGAAATGCCAATAAGCGCAACTTTGCCGCGCCGGCGCACGAATGGAAATCCTTCGACGCCGTCATCGTCGCACATATATGCGGCCCACTGGCGTGCGGCGAAATTCGCGGCCTCGCGCACGTAGATGTCGTGATTGCCGGGAACGTAGGTCACGTCCTGTGACGCGCCGAGGCTTTCCAGCCACTCCCGCCCACGCGGAAATTCTGCGGCAAGTGCGATATTGGCGATGTCGCCAGTCACCGCGATATGATCGGGCGATTGGGTCTTGACGTCCGCGACGATTGCGGCGAGCGCAGCAGGATCATGAATGAAACGCCGCTTGCGTTGCCAGTTGATGTAACCGGTGATGCGCTTACCGATGAGCTCGGTCCAGCGCGGCGCAGGCAGTGGCGCGAGATGTGGGTCGGAAAGATGGGCGAGGGTGAACATCGCAGCGGGAGTAGCCCGCTATGAACTGCCGATCAATATGCCGGCGATAAAGACCAGCACGCCACCCACCACGACCTGGAAAGCCGCCTGCAAGAACGGCGTATCCATGAAGCGCGTGCGGATCCAGGAGATCACCGTGAGTTCGATTGCAACGACGGCAATGGATACCGACGTTGCGGTCACGAAATGCGGAATGAGGTAAGGCAGCGTATGGCCAAGCCCGCCAATCGCTGTCATCACTCCACAGACTGAGCCGCGCAGCCAGGGCGTGCCACGGCCGGTGAGCGAGCCGTCGTCGGACAGCGCTTCAGCAAAGCCCATGGAAATGCCTGCACCGATTGAGGCTGCCATCCCGACCAGAAAGGTCGCCCAGGTGTTGTGGGTAGCGAAGGCGGCGGCAAACAGCGGCGCCAGCGTCGACACCGAGCCATCCATCAGGCCAGCGAGGCCGGGCTGTACATATTGCAGCACAAACATGCGCCGCGCCGTCTCGTCTTCCTTCTCGCGGGCACCCTTGGTGAGGATCGATTCGCTGAGTTTATGCGCCAGGCTTTCGTGGCCGGCTTCTGCTTCCGCAAGCTCAATCAACAATTGCCGCACTGAAGCATCGCGCGCCGTTTCGGCCGCCTTGCGATAATAGCGCTCGGCCTCAAACTCCATGTTTTCAGCAAACTTGCGGACATCATCGAGCCCGAGCGGCCGGGCCAACCACAGCGGTTGCTTCGGGTGGAGGAAGCCCTTTACGTCCTGGCGGCGAATCAGCGGCAGATATTCGCCAAATTTCTTGCGATAGAGGTCGAACAGCATTGTGCGATGGTGCACTTCCTCTTCCGCCATCTCATCGAATACTTTGGCCGAGGAGGGAAACTTCTCGCGGAGGCCTTCGGCGAAGCCCCGATAGATGCGGCTATCTTCCTCTTCGTTGGTAATCGCGAGCGCCAAAACTTCCTGTTCGGTCAAGTCAGAAAATCGTTTCACGGGCAGTCCTCTGGGAACACTTGCTGGGCGGTTTATGCCATATATTGAAGGCATTCTAAACGGTGGGCTGTGGTTTAACAGCATTCGATCCGATCCCGGGGAATGTCGCTGAATCGGTCAGTGGCAAAGGAGAGCGCGTTTGCAACGCTTACGTCGCCTGCTCGAACCGATCATCCGGCGGGTGATGCATTTCTATTGGCGGTTCTCGCGCGGTGCGACCCTGGGCGCCCGTGCCATGGTGATCGACGGCGCCGGGCGGATTTTTCTGGTCAAGCACTCATATGTCGACGGTTGGCATCTGCCCGGCGGCGGCGTCGAAACCGGCGAAACTTTGCTCGAAGCGTTGACGCGTGAGTTGGCCGAGGAGGGAAATATCCAGCTCGGTAGCGCGCCGCAGCTTTACGCTGTCTATTTCAATAAACGGATGTCGCGGCGCGACCATGTGGCGCTGTTCATCGTCCGCGACTTCCGGCAGGACGGTTATCCGCAGCCCAACCGGGAAATCATCGAGCACGGCTTTTTTTCGCCTGATACTCTTCCTGAGGACGCCAGCCGTGCTACGCGCGCGCGCGTTGCGGAAGTCATCGGCGGCGCAGCGACCAGCGAATTGTGGTGAGCTGTTATATTGCGACTGTCGACTTGGCCGGGAGGTCATCGATGCCGGTGAAAGACTGGCTGCCTGCCTCAGTGCGTGCGGCGGCGACTGACCGCAAGCTGAAAGCGGGCGAGGTGCTATTCCGCCTCGGCGACAAGACCATAGGCCTGTGTGAAGTCCTTGCCGGGCGTGTGCGGCTCGCGCGCGTCGATCGCTCGGGACACGAAATTGTTCTTCATGTCGCGAGCCCCGGCGAAACCATTGCAGAGGCCTCGCTATTTTCCCCCCAGTATCACTGCGACGCAATCGCAAGCACCAATGCGATGGTGCGCGTTTATCCAAAGCGCGAGGTGCTGGCCGCATTCGAGCGTGACCCGAAGGCAGCACAGGCTTTCTCCGCAACGCTCGCTCGCCAGGTGATGAACCTGCGCGCCCGTATCGAGCAGCGCAATATCCGCTCCGCCCGGGAGCGGGTGCGGCACTATCTTATGCTCAATGCTGGCAGCGATGGCCGCACTGTCGAGCTGCGCCGCACGCTGAAAGATATTGCCGCTGAAATCGGGCTCACCCACGAGGCCTTCTATCGCGCGATGGCGGCGATGGAGCGCGGCGGCGAACTCAAGCGCGGCAGAGGCAAAATCACGCTGCTGCGTCCAAAACGTGTATGATCGGGATCATATGCGGCTGTCGCGGCGCAGGCTAGGAAGGCAGCAGGGGCATAACGAGAAAGAGGCTCCCGATGTCGAAATTTCCCTGGAAGACCACGATCGTTGTCTCGGCCGTTCTTGCCGCGACCGTTTACGCATACGCGCAAATCTCATCCGGCGGACCTATGGGCATGCACGGGCAGATGGCACGAGGCGGCATGGATGGGTCCATGGCCCAGATGCATCAGCAGATGATGCAAGGACAAATGTCGCAAGACGGTATGCACGGCGGCATGGGCCAAGGTATGCACGGTGGCATGCAGGGCGGAATGGGAATGCACGGCGGCATGCAAGGAGGAATGGGCGGCCATGGCGGCATGCACGGGCAACAGTCCGGCACGTTCGGCGCACCAACCATGCCGGGTCAGGACGCCTTTGGCACAATCCAGGAAGTCGTCCAGATCCTGCAAGCCGATCCCGCAACAGATTGGTCAAAGGTGAACATCGCCGCGTTGCGCCAGCATCTCATCGATATGGATGAAGTGACGCTGCGCGCCAAAGCCGCCGAGCGTCCGCTCGACAACGGCATCGAGATCGCGGTGACCGGTGAGGGTCGCACCTTGGAAGCAATCAAGCGCATGGTGCCGGCGCATGTGAGCGAGCTGCGCGAGATTGGCTGGACCGCAAAGAGCGAAGACCTGTCAAACGGCGTGAAGCTCACCGTCATGGCAAGCGAGACCCAGCCGCTCGCGAAGCTCAAGGCGCTCGGCTTCATGGGCATCATGGTGCAAGGCGCCCATCACCAGCCACACCATCTGATGATTGCCAAGGGCGATTTCACGATGCACTGAGGTGCGGCGAGGCACGCTAGCCTAGCCGAACCGCGCGCGGTCATGTGGCGCGGAAAAATCGAGCTGCGGCCCGACCGGCACGATACCGGTCGGGTTCACTTGTGTCTGGCTGCCATAGTAGTGCCGCTTGATTTGTTCGATGCTCACGGTCTCGGCCACGCCCGGTACCTGATAGAGATCGCGCAGATAATTCGACAGGTTCGGGAATTCGTAGATATGACGCCAGTTACATTTGAAGTGTGAGTAGTAGACTGCGTCGAAACGGATCAACGTGCAGAACAACCGCCAGTCGGCCTCGGTGATGGTGTTGCCGACCAGATAGCGATTCTGAGACAGGATCTGTTCAATCTCCTCCAGCGCATCGAAGACATTGCGAAACGCCTGCTCGTACGCGCCTTGCGACGTTGCAAAGCCGGCCCGATAAACGCCATTGTTGATGTTCGGATAGATCAGGTCGTTGAGCTTGTCGATTTGCGCACGCAGCGGCGCGGGGTAGTAGTCGGTGTGAACATTGGTGAAGGCATCGAACGCCGAATTGAACATCCGAATAATTTCTGACGACTCGTTATTGACGATTGTCTTGCGCTTTTTGTCCCACAGCACCGGTACGCTGACGCGGCCGGTATAGCGGGAGTCGGCGAGCAGATAGACTTCCGACAATTTGCTCTTGCCGTTCGCCGTATCGCCGCTCGAGCCTTCGCTCACGTTGAACGTCCAGCCGTCCTTGAGCATGTCGGGCGAAACAGTCGACATGGAAACGACACTATCAAGCGCCTTGAGCTTCCGAAAAATGATGGCCCGGTGTGCCCAGGGGCAGGACAACGAGACGTAGAGATGATAGCGGCCGGCTTCGGCGGCATAGCCGCCTTCACCCGAAGGCCCGGCGCTACCATCCGGCGTGACCCAGTTACGAAAGCGGGTGGCCGGTCGGATGAAGTGGCCATCTTTGGTGCGCGAAACATCATCCTGCCATACGCCGTCGACCAGAAGTCCCATGCCGCTCTCCTTAACCCTCGTTCTGCTTCATTTAGGCCGTCGCGGCGCTTTGCGCTACCGGCGATGGACCGGAATCGGGGCAAATGCTAAGCGGCAGCGCCTGAACGGATAGTTTCGAAATTCATGAGCGAACTGGCCCTGACCATATTGCCGGAGACCGCCGCCGACGAGCCGGCGATCGAGCGGTTGCACGAACGGACCTTCGGACCGGGTCGCTTCGCACGCACGGCGTTTCGTATCCGCGAGGGCAGGGCGCACGCCCTCGATTTGTCGTTCACCGCGCGCATAGGGACGCTGCTGGTTGGCTCCGTGCGGCTCACACCGATCTGCATCGGCGAAACGCCGGCACTTCTGCTTGGCCCGCTCACAGTCGAGCCGCCTTTCCGTTCGCACGGAGTTGGTACAGCGCTGGTCAAGCGCGCACTGAAAGAGGCTCAAGCGGGTGGCCACAAGCTGGTCGTGTTGGTCGGTGATGAGCCCATCTACGAGAAGTCCGGCTTCAGGCGCATTCCGAAGGGCCAGGTGAAGTTGCCAGGCCCGGTTGATCCAGCCCGGCTTCTGGTCGCCGAGCTTGCCGCAGGCGCCTTTGACGGCGTGTCCGGATTGATCCGGCCCGATTGGGAAAAATAATCAGCGGCCTTCCCTGGCCCAGGTTGCTGCGAGCGAGCCGACCAGCAGAAGCAGGCCGATCAGACCGGCAAAAACAGGAAGCACGCCGATCCCGCGCACCACACTGACGTCGCGCATCTTCAGGCCGATCCAGTCATCACCTTTGAATGTCGTGCTGGTGCGCACCGGCACCACGCGCGGCAAGTTGAGAGTGCTGCCGTCCGCGATCCTTCGCGCATCACCTCCCGTGGCGTTGGCGAGTGGGCGAAGAACATCGGTGGTGGACGTGACCTCGGCGAATTCGCGTGGATTGGCCGGGCCGACATTGGCCAGCGCCGTGAGTTTGCCGTCGGTCGCGCGCCAGAGGCCAAGCTCGTTAGCTGAGACTGATGTGCGCCACAGGCCGGGTTCAACGGCCTGAAGGTCCAGTGTGCGCGTTGCGCCAGTCGGCGAGGTGAGGGTCACCTGATTGACCGTATCGGCCATGGTCTGCCGCCGCACAATCATATCCCGGCCATGCACGATCAGACGCAGCGCTTCTTCCTCGAGATCAGGTTGCTTCATGAGCCAGTGCGACAGCCGCCGCAACAAATCGAGATGCGGTCCGCCGCCCTCATAGCCGCGCGCCCACAGCCAGATGTGATCGGACAACAGCAACGCGACGCGACCCTCGCCTTCGCGTGCCAGCACGAGCAGCGGCTTTCCGTCTGGACCCTGCATCACATTCGTACCGGTGCTGTGCTTGATGTCGACCAGCCGGAACCAGTGACTCCAGTGCGGGGGATCGGTCTCTGAACCTTCAAGGTCGCGCGTCACGGGATGGCGGTGTCCGGCCTCGGTGAGCTGCGCCTGGAAGCTACGCTCCGTCACTTCGCCGGTTGGCTCAGCGGGCAGGATGCCGTCGAGCGGCGTTCGCCAGATGCTGGTCGGACTGGCGTAATCCGGGCCGGCCGCAATCAGCACGGCCCCGCCGTCACGCACATATTTCGCTATGTTCTCGAAATAAATGAGAGGTAACACACCCTGTCGCGCGTAGCGATCGAAGATGATGAGCTGGAATTCGCCGATCTTCTGTTGAAACAGCTCGCGCGTGGGGAATGCAATCAACGAGAGTTCATTGATCGGCGTGCCATCCTGTTTTTCAGGCGGGCGCAAAATCGTGAAGTGGACCAGATCGACCGAGGCGTCCGACTTGAGCAGATTGCGCCAGGTGCGCTCGCCGGCGTGCGGCTCGCCGGAGACCAGCAGTACGCGCAACTTGTCGCGCACGCCGTCGATGGAAACCACGGCGCGGTTGTTGACCTGCGTGAGTTCGCCTTCGAGCGGAGCGGCTTCGATTTCGACGATATTTGGTCCGGCGTGCGGAATGGGCACATTGAATTTGATGTCCGAATGGACAGTCACGACGCGCTTTTCCAGCACCTCGCCATCGCGCCGCACCGTGACTTCTGCGGTGCCTGTCTTGGCGCCCTGATCCTCGACCCGGAAGCCGACGGTCTGCGATTGTCCGACAATGCCGAAGCGCGGTGTCTGCGTGAGGACAACGCGTCGGTCGATTTCGTCCTGATGGCCGGTAATCAACGCATGGACCGGTGCCGCAAAACCCAGCGCCGAGGCATCGGACGGCACGTCATGAACACGACCATCGGTGATCAGGATGGCGCCTGCGACGCGGTCAGGCGGCACGTCGGCGAGCGTTGACGACAGTGCCGAAAACAATTTGGTGCCGTCAGTTTCGCCGTCGGCAGCACCGGCTTCAGCGACACGCACTTCAAGGCCGGGAATGCGCTTGAGCCGTTCGGTGAGCGCCGCGCGCGCTGCCTCGGTCTGCTGGGTGCGGTCGCCGAAATTCTGGCTTGGACTTTTGTCGACGATAACTGCTGCGACAGACGGGATTGGGTCGCGATCTTCGCGGGTCAACGAGGGATTGGCGAGTGCGAGCACCATGAGGCCCAGGGCCAGAGCACGCAGAGGTGCTCCGCGGCTGCGCGCGATGAGCAGGAGCAATGAGATCGCCAGGGCGACGGCAAATCCGGCCCAGACCACGTAGGAGGGTACCAAAGGAGCAAATGAGATACCGAGGTTCACGCGATGCTCCTACTGCCCCAGCCGTTCAAGCAGCGCCGGGATATGCACCTGATCGGCCTTGTAGTTGCCGGTCAGCGCGTACATCACGATGTTGACGCCGGCACGAAAGGCGAATTCACGCTGGCGTGCCTCACCGGGCACGAGCGGCAGCATTGGCTGACCGTCCGGGCGCATGGCCCAGGCGCCTGCGAGGTCGTTCGACGTAATCAGGATTGATGACACGCCGTCGCCGGCGCGCGCAGGACGATTGGGTTCCTCGTCTTCATTTTCTGCCGGCAGGGCTTCGACCCAGAGCTGTCCGCTGGTGAAGCGGCCGGGGAAATCACGGAGCAGGAAAAATGTCTTGGTCAGCACGTGGTCGTGCGGCACCGGCTCGAGCTCTGGAATATCCAGCGAAGACAGGATCGAGCGCAGCGCAACCATGCCGGGGCCACGCATCTCGCCGCCCGGGCCAGGCGGGGCGTCGACAGCGTCGCGCGTGTCGAACAGCACTGTGCCGCCACGCTTCATGTAGGAATCGATTTTTTCGAGCGCGGCCTGCGATGGTTTCGGCGCATTCGGCGATACCGGCCAGTAGATGAGTGGAAAGAACGCGAGTTCATCGCGTGCCAGATCGAGGCCGATCGGATCGCCGGCTTCAAGGGCGGTGCGTTGCGCGAGAAAGAGTGTGAGGCCCTGCAAGCCAGACTTGCTCACTTCGTCGACGCTTGCGTCACCAGTGACCACGTAGGCGAGGTGCGTTTGCAGTGTCGCCTTCATCGCAAAGTCTTCTTGCTGCGCGGTCAGCGGTGGTACGGGGGGTTGTTGCTGCGGCGCCGGTTGTGCCTCCGCCGGATTTTGCAGCGTCAGTGCGCCAAACAGCCCTGCCAACAAAAGCGCTGCGGTTGCGCGCCGGCGCGGGAGCAACGAGGCAAGGCCGCCCGAGAGCGAAATTACGACCAGGGCATCGAGCAGAAGCAACGCAAGCGCGGTGAGGAAGATCGGACCCCGCAAGTCGAGTGGCTCACCATGCCGATACGCATCGACCCGGGCGTTGAGAGGCGACACATCGAGCGGCGCCGGGCGATCGGCAGGCGCCAGCGTATTGACGGCGACCAGGCCTTCGGGCGGACCGTAAAACCCGGGCGGATGATCGAGGTTGCCGCGCTCGGTGTAATTGCTGGGTATCGGGCGCGCGGTCGGCGGCGGGGACGAAAATGCACCGAAACCATCGAGCACGCGGGTCGGCGGAACGACCTGGGCCGCGCGTCCATTGTTGCCTTCGGTCGCGGTGGTTTCACTTTCGGCGCTCGCAGTCGAACTCGCGAGCGAGACCACGCGCCGGAGCATATCCACGAAGGCTCCCGACAGCGGCAGGTCGGACCAGCGGGTGTCCGCCGTTACATGGAATAGAATAAGCAGCCCTTTGCCGCGGCGTTCGGCCGTCACGAGAGGCGTGCCATCGGCGAGGGTCGCCCAGGTGCGGTCTGTCAGCTGTGATTCTGGTTCGGCAAGTACCTGGCGAGTCACGGTCACGTCGGTCGGAACCGTCATGCCGTTGAAAGGACTTTCGCGCGAGAAGCCGGCAAGTTGCTGCGGTTTGTCCCAGCTCAGACTGCCACCCAGGATACGGCCACCGCGCCGCAGCTTCACCGGCACCAGGTTGTCATCGGCGCCCGCAAGATGGGGGCCGGCAAAACGCACGAGCACGCCGCCGTTGTCGATCCACTTGTTGAGCCGGTCGAGTGCCTCGGCGACATTGCCGACATCGGCGAGGATCAGCATCGGCAGATGGCGGTCGAGAAAACGCGCCACTGCTTCGGCAGGTGCGACGCCTTCTGCGAGTCGAACGTCAGCAAAGGGGTTAAGAGCACGCGAAAGATAGTACGTCGCCCCGATCAGCGGTTGCGAGCGATCGGCGGTGGAGCCGGACACAATGCCGACGGTGCGCCGCCGCCAGCGCTTGTCGAGCAATTGTACGGCGCCCGCCGAGCGTTCGCCGACGATCTCGAGGCGTGCCACGTCGTTGCGGATTTCGACCGGCAGGTCGATTACGGCATCGGTTTCGCGGTCAGCGGATTTGAAGCTGAACGGCGCCTCGCCCAGCGGCAAACCCTTGAGATCGATGGCGTTCACCATTCCGGTATCGGAGAGACCGGTTTGAGCACGCAGGACTTTCACGGTCAGCGCGCCGGCTGCGTTGTCCGCGGCCGCGAGTGCATGCGGAATGGCGACACCGCCCTCGACGATGGTGAGCGGGTGATTGCCGATGATCCGTTTCAATCCATCAATGAAGCCGGCGCCATTGCCGAGATCGACACCATCCGAGAGCCAGACAACTTCGACATCCGGTGCGGCCGCGAGAAAGCGCTCGATCAAGGGCAGCGCGTCGATGCGATTGACGCCATAAGGCTTTGGCTTGATCTGCTGAAACTGTACGCGCGTTGCGCCGGCCAGCTGCAGGGAAATATCGCGTGCGTTTTCCGACAATGGCAGCACAGCGACACCGCGATTGTCGGCTTCGGCGCGCGCGATCATCTCGTCTGCCGTGCGAAGCCGCGAGTCCCAGGCCGCCGCAGCGGGCCACCCGTCATCGAGCAGGATCAGCAAGGGCGCTGCCCGGTTTGCTGTGGCGAGTGGGGGATTCCACAAAGGCCCGGCAGCAGCGATAATCACCAGCGCGGCCAGCGTCAGCCGCAATAAAGTGAGCCACCACGGTGTGCGCGCCGGCGTTTCTTCCTTGGGAGCGATCTCGAACAAGAGCCGGGTCGGCGGAAAATCAATCCGGCGGGGGCGCGGCGGCACCAAACGCAACAACCACCACAAGACCGGCAAACTGAGCAGGCCGAGCAGCACCAGCGGTTGAGCAAAGCCGAGCGGCAGCGAACCGATCATGCAGCACTCGCGGGGTTCGCCGGAGCATGCCGGCTATTGACGACGACCGGCTGCGCGTTGTCCCCCATGCGCGAATGCAGCACCAGCAAGAGTTCGCTCGCCGGACGGTCGGTGCGATGGATCGCGAAACTCCACCCGCGCTGGTCGGTCTCGGCACGGATCGCGGCGCGGTGACGCGCGACGATGCCTTGATAGTCGGTGCGCCATGTCTCGGCGCGGCCGGCTGTCACGCTGCCGGCGCCTTCCGGTTCGATGAACTCGATGCGGCCGGAATAGGGGAAACTTTCTTCCGCCGGATCGACGATCTGCACCACATGGCCATGCGCGCCAGTGGCGGAGAGTTGAGCGATGGTGTCGCGCACATCGCCGATCGGCGCCCAGAGGTCGGACAGCATCACGACTTCGGACAGCGGGGAAGGTACGAACGACGGCGGCAGGCTGGAACGCTCGGCGGTGTCGTGCAGGATTGCTTCCGCCATTTTCTCGATCACGTTGCGGCTTGCGGTCGGGCGCAGGAGGCCGGGAACGCCGACCCGTTCGCCGCCCTGCACGAGGACTTCGGCCAATGCGAATGCCACGACCAGTGCACGATCGAGCTTGCTGTCGGTCGTCAGGGCCGAGGCGAACGTCATCGACGGCGAACGATCCGGCCAGATCCATACGGTGTGCGAGGCTTCCCATTCGCGCTCGCGTACATAAAGATGGTCGTCGCGCGCCGAGCGCCGCCAATCGACGTTCTGCGCAGGCTCGCCCGACACAAAGCGGCGGTACTGCCAGAAATTCTCGCCCGGGCCGGCGCGGCGGCGGCCGTGCAGCCCATGAATAACAGTCGATGCGACGCGCCGCGCCTCCAGTATGAGCCGCGGCATTGCATCCGCAAGCGTGCGGGCGCCGACAGTGGCCTGCCGTATCGTCTTGTTTTCGATGTCGTTCGGCTTGAACTCCGCCATCGCGACTATCCGATGCGCGCTTTCAGCCGCCGGATCACGTTGGGGATCGTCTCGCCTTCGGCTCGGGCGGCGAAAGTCAAGGCCATGCGGTGTTTGAGCACGGGCTCGGCCAGTTCGAGCACGTCGTCGACGGACGGAGCGAAGCGGCCATCAAGAAGGGCGCGTGCGCGGACGGCGAGCATCAGCGCCTGGCTGGCGCGCGGGCCGGGGCCCCATGAGATCAGTTTGCCGAACTCGCCGGCCTCGGGTCCCGGACGCGCCGAGCGCACCAGCGCCAGGATTGCCTCGACCACCGACTCGCCGACCGGCAGGCGGCGAACGAGTCGTTGCGCTGACAGCAGGTCCTCGCCCGTCATCGCGGCCTTGGGGCGCGTCTCTTCCGCACCGGTCGTGTCGAACAGAATTTTGCGCTCGGCCTCCATGTCGGGATAGTCGACGTCGACTTCCATCAGGAAGCGGTCGAGCTGCGCTTCGGGCAGGGGGTAGGTGCCTTCCTGCTCGAGCGGGTTCTGCGTCGCCAGCACATGGAACGGCTTGGGCAGATCGTGGCGCGCGCCGGCAACCGTCACGTGTTGTTCCTGCATCGCCTGCAGGAGCGCTGATTGCGTGCGTGGCGAGGCGCGGTTGATTTCGTCGGCCATCAGCAATTGCGCGAACACCGGACCTGCGATGAAGCGGAAACTGCGTTTGCCGCCCGGGCTTTCTTCGAGCACCTCGGTGCCGAGAATATCGGACGGCATAAGATCGGGAGTGAATTGGACGCGGCGCGCATCGAGCCCGAGCGCGGTGCCCATGGTGTCGACGAGCTTGGTCTTCGCGAGCCCCGGCACGCCGACCAGCAGCGCATGACCGCCTGAGAGAACAGTGATGAGTGCACGCTCCACCACGATGTCCTGGCCGAAGATCACCGCGCCGATGGCGGCCTTTGCGGCGCGCACGTGCGCGGCCGTCGATTCCGCTGCGCGTACGATCATGTCTTCCAGTTTTTCGAGACTTTCGCCGCTCGCCTTCGCCATGGTGTCGATCCCTTTCATCGCCCGTCTGGAGCCTCGTCGGGCGCTATGCAACAAGCACACCAAGTTTCGATTTTGGTGCGCCAATTAGGCCGAATCTGCCTCAATCTGCGGCCAAGCTTACGCTATCTTCCGTCGCCGATCCGGGTGAATCACGAAGATGCGAACAGGCGTCGGCGGGCTGATTATCGAAGGAAAACAATGGCGAAGGCAGGGCAGGGCGGATTGGAAGCGCTAACGGCAGGGCTGCCGCGCGAAAACAAGGGGCCGCCACCCGTAGAACGATGGAATCCGCCATTTTGCGGCGATATCGATATGAGGATCGCAGCTGACGGTACCTGGTTTTACCAAAAGACGCCGATCGGTCGGCCGGCTTTGGTCAAATTGTTCGCATCCGTGCTCAAGCGGGAAGGCGACAAGCACTTTTTGGTCACGCCGGTCGAGAAAGTCGGGATCGTTGTTGACGATGCACCGTTTCTCGCCGTTGAAATGAAAGCGTCTTCCGGCGGCAATGGCCGGGTTCTTGAATTTCGCACGAACGTCGACGACTGGGTTGCGGCTGGGCCCGGTCACGCGCTGCGCTTCGAACACCAGGCACGCGAATGGCGGTCTCAAGCCCTATCTGCATGTGCGCCGCGAGCTGTGGGCGAAGGTGACGCGCGCGCTATTCTACGATCTGGTCGCTCTCGGAGAAGAGCGCGACGTCGACGGCAAAGCGATGTTCGGGGTTGCTTCCGGCGGCGAGTTCTTTGTCATGGCAGAGGCGAGTGCCCTAAGGGAATTTGCTTGATGCAGCACGCACTCACGAGCCTCTCGGCAGAGGAGTTTTTTTCGCGCGCGCGCACGCGTCTGACGCTCGATGTGCCGCCGGGCCTCACCGACGCGAGCGTGACGCCCGCGCGCGGCGACCATGACGCCGATCCGGTGATGAAGAAGATCGCGGAGGTGCGCCCGATCCGCCCGGCCGCCGTGCTCGTGCCGATCGTCGATCACCCCGAGCCGACCGTGTTGCTCACCCAGCGTGCCCAGCATTTGCCTGACCATCCCGGTCAGGTGTCGTTTCCCGGCGGCAAGATCGACAAAGGCGATGCCGACCCGCGCGCGTCCGCCTTGCGCGAGGCGCGAGGAGGAAATCGGACTCGACCGTGCGCATGTCGAGCCGCTCGGCTATCTCGACCTCTATATGACGACGCTCGGCTACCGCATCGTGCCGGTCATAGCGCGCGTGAAGCCTGGCTTCTCGCTCAAACTCAATGTCAGCGAGGTTGACGCCACCTTTGAAGTGCCGCTCGCCTACCTGATGGATCAAAATAACGTGCAGCGGCATTCGCGCGACTGGCAGGGCATGACCCGGCACTATTACGCATTCACCTTCGGCGAGCGCTACATTTGGGGCGTGACGGCTGGTATCCTGCGCAATCTTTACGATCGGATTTACCGATGATCCGCCCGATCTTCACTGAGATCGCCCTGTTTCTGACGCCGTTCGTCCTCTACGCGGTGTTTCTGTGGGCGACCCAAGCCGGTGTGTTGGATCTTAAATCCTGGCCGCTGGTCCGGGTGGCGACGCTTGCAATTGCCGCGCTGCTGCTGATGCTCGGCAGCTTTCTTTATTTTGCGCATTTCTCGGGGGCGCCGCCCGGCTCCAATTACGTGCCGGCGCATATCGACAACGGCAAGTTCGTGCCGGGGACCACGAAGTGAGAGAATTGAACACCTGTGCCGCAAAGCGCGCCGTCACCCTGAGGTGCGAGGGGCGTAAGCCCCGAGCCTCGAAGGGCGACGGCGCCATCATCCTTCGAGGGCGGCCTTCGGCCGCCACCTCAGGATGACGGCAATGATGGGGCGCACCGATCGAAAGCTGAGCGGCGCTGCCTGGCTCACCACCGGCGGCTTGCCTCGCCTGCTTGGCGTGCTCGATTGCGACGGCGAGGAGGCGCGCGTCGTCGGCGGGGCTGTGCGTAACGCGCTGTTGGATGTGCCGATCGCGGAAATCGACGTCGCAACCACTGCGGTGCCGGATGAAGTCGTGAAGCGTGTCACTGCCGCCGGCTTCAAGCCGGTGCCGACGGGAATCGAGCACGGCACCGTCACAGTCGTCATCGACAAGCATCCGTTCGAGGTCACTACGCTGCGCAAGGACGTCGAGACCTATGGCCGCCACGCCAAGGTTGAGTTCGGTCGTGACTGGAAGGTCGACGCCGAACGGCGTGACTTTTCGATCAACGCAATGTCGGCAACGCGCGACGGCACCGTCTACGACTATGCCGGAGGGCTTGACGATCTCGCCCAGCGCCGCGTGCGCTTTATCGGCGATCCGAAAAAACGCATCGCCGAGGACTATCTGCGCATCCTGCGTTTCTTTCGCTTTCACGCGGCCTACGGAAGCGGCCGCCTTGATGCAGACGGGCTTGCTGCTTGCATTGCCGGGCGTGACGGGCTCGACCAGCTTTCGCGCGAACGCGTGCGCATGGAGTTGATGAAATTATTGGTTGCCGCGCACGCGGCGCCAACACTCACCGCCATGGCCGATGCGGGTTTGTTGCTGCGCGTGCTGGGCGGGGTCCCGTATCTCGCAGCCTTCGGCAATATGGTAAAGGTGGAAGTCGCAATCGGCGCCGAACCCAACGCGGTGCGAAGGTTAGGCGCGCTTGGTGTCGCCATTGCCGAAGATGCCGAACGTCTGTGGCAGAAACTGCGGCTCGCCAACAATGAACACGAGCGACTTGTGTCCATGGGCGACGGCTGGGGGCGCATTTCGCCGTTGTACGGGGAAAAGGCCGCAAAGGCGCTGCTCTACCGGCTGAGGCCGCAGCAATTTCACCGATCACGCGCTGCTCGGCTGGGCGCGCTCGGCTGCTACATCGCACGATACAGAATGGCGCGAGCTTGCGACTTTGCCGCAACGCTGGACCGCGCCGGTGTTTCCGTTGAAGGCAGCGGATTTCATGAAGCGCGGCCTTTCGCAAGGTCCCGCGCTCGGCGCGGCGATAGCCGCGGCGGAGCAAGCCTGGATCGTCGCGGGATTTCCCAGCGATCAGCCGGCGCTCGATGCGATCGTGGCCGAGGCTGTGCACCCGTAGATGCGCAACTCCCGTCCGGCTATGAGCATGCGGTCATGAATCTCTTCGCCGGCTTTCACGATATCTCTTTCTTTCAGTTGATCCCGGTCCCCGCCGTGGCGCTGTTTGCGTCGATTGTTGGCGGCGTTTCCGGCTATGGCACCGGGGCTTTGATGCCGTTGGTGCTGGTACCGCTGGTGGGGGCCGAACCGGTCGTGCCGATCATTGCAATTTCGGCGATGTTCACCAATTCCAGTCGCGTTTTCGCATTCCTGAAATATGCCGACTGGCGCCGCGCAGCGATCGTACTTGCTGCCGCGGTGCCAACCTGCGTGCTCGGCGCCTGGGGCTACACAAAACTCTCGAGCGCGGGCGCGGCACTCGTGATCGGCGGCATGCTGATTCTGAGCGTGCCATTGCGGCGGCTGCTGAAATATCACGGCGTCAAGTTTGGCGACGGCGGACTGGCGCTCGGCTCGCTTGGCTATGGCGTCGTTGTCGGCGGAACGGCTGGCTCGGGTGTCATTTTGCTGTCGCTGCTGATGGCCACCGGTGTCGAAGGCGCCGGCGTCATTGCCACCGATGCCGCCATTTCAATTGTCATCGGGATCGTGAAGATTTCGGTGTTCGGACTTGCCGGCGTGATCACCGCACAAGTGATTGCCTTCGCGTTCTTGATCGGGATTGTAGCTTTGCCCGGCGCATTTCTTGCCAAGGCCTTTGTCGAACGGATGCCGGTGCATATGCACACCGCGATTCTCGACGCGGTGGTGTTGTTTGGCGGTGTTTTTCTGGTGTGGGGTGCGCTGCGCTGATCACCTCAATCGCAGCGGTATGTTCAATTCACCAAATTTGTGAATCAGCTCCGGGACGCTCTTGCAGCCGGTCTTCTCCCGAATCCGCTTGAGATGCGAGTAAACCGTATTGAGACTTACGTGGCGCTCGATGGCATAGGAACCAGTTGTTGTGCCGTTGCATAATGCCTGCGCCAAATGTGCCTCGGCATTCGTCAGGCTGAACATTTCCTGGAGTATTCGACTCGCAGCGGTGTAGCGCCAGAGCGGATCGCGTATCAACACCATGATCTCGGCATGGGCATGCTGGGAGGCGTGCGTTTGCCCGCTCATCAGCGGGCGCACGGACACGATATATGCCGGCATTGCTTCGCTGCGCGGCGCTGGAAAATCGGTCGGATGTGCATCGCACGACGGGTCGCCGATCCGCAGAACAGCGCTGAGCGCGGCGCCAAAACGGCGTTGCGCGTCAGGGCTCACGAATTCGATAGCGCGGTCCAGTATGCGACATCCATCGCCGCGTTGCGCAAACGCACGCAACGCCTGATTGGCATAAACAATATCGCCATCGGCACGCAGCAGTGCAACACCATCGGAGAGCCAATCAAGAGTATTTTCGAGGAGATTGCGGCCATCACCTGCCACTTTCAAGCGAGTCATCATATCGTGCGCCCGCTGGTAATGCGGGAAGAGTCGCTGCATCAACGCGACCTCTCGGTTGTCGACATGACCTTGTTTGCGGGTGCGTTGAACGCTGAGAAGAGCTATCTTTTCTGGTGTGTGTTCGAGCACGGCTCCCAGGAAATAGCGCAAGCCAAGATGCGCAAGAAATTCGGCGTAGAACGGATCGCGCCTCATGCCGGCTTCGTCGAGGATCTGGTGATCCCAGGCCACGTGGCCAGCGTGATGTCGCAATATGAACGGCATACGCGGATTAAGCGTCGCGAAATGCTCGAGGTATGAAGTGCGAGCGACTGTCGGCACGCCGGCCGCATAGAACGCGTCATGCCGTTGCACCGACTTATCGAAAACTTCAAGAGTTGCTGCGGCACTGCCGAGGAGTTCACTGGTCGCTTTTAACGCCTCCGGCAGACGGGTGCTGTCGAGACCGCTCGCATAGACCGTTTCGATCGTCTGCAGGAACAGATCGTTGTTCGGCATCATCCCTCCGCAAGGAATTCCCGCGGACCGGTCGCTCAATTTCAAGTTGAAACGGCGGTGTCTTGCCATTCGGAAACAGGCACGGCAAGTCAGGGTGACCAAACTTGCGCTTATGGCGCTTCTATTTGCACTGTCGTCATAGCCTTTGTCGCTTTAGGCCATGTCACGGCCACTTCACGACTGGCGGCATCGAGGACAGGATTGCTTCAACGTTGCCGCCGGTCCTGAGGCCGAAAATCGTGCCGCGGTCATAGAGCAAATTGAATTCGACGTAGCGGCCGCGGCGGACCAATTGCTCCTCACGCTCGGCCTCGCTCCATGGCGTCGCAAAATTCTTCCTCACCAATCCGGGGTAGACGCGCAGGAAGGCGCGTCCAACATCCTGCGTGAAGGCAAAGGTCTCGTCCCAGTCGGTCTCGAGATAATCGTAGAAGATGCCGCCGATGCCGCGCAGTTCGTTGCGGTGCTTGAGGAAGAAATATTCGTCGCACCATTTCCTGTATTTGTCATAAGGCGCGATTTCGGCGTGACCGTCGCAGGCCGTTTTCATGGCCGCATGAAAGGCGATGCTGTCTGGGTCGTTCTGGGTGCGGCGTATGTCGAGCACAGGCGTCAGATCGGCGCCGCCGCCGAACCATGCCTTCCTGGTGACGACAAAACGCGTGTTCATGTGCACGGCGGGCACGTGAGGATTGTGCAGATGCGCAATCAGCGAAATGCCGGAGGCCCAAAAGCGCGGGTCACTCTCGGCGCCGGGTATCTCCTTGCGAAAGGCCGGTGCGAATTCCCCGAAAACGGTCGAACAGTGCACGCCGACCTTCTCGAAGACGCGCCCATGCATCAACGCCATTTCGCCGCCGCCGCCCGGGGTTCCGTTGTGGTCAATACGCTGCCACGGGGTGCGAACGAAGCGGCCGGCCGTGCGATCGGAATAGGGCGCATCGGCGGGCAGGGCGTCTTCCAGCGCCTCAAACGCCGCGCATATGTCATTGCGCAATGACTCGAACCAGGCTTGCGCACGCGCCTTGCGGGCTTCGAGTTGTCCTGCGTCCATAATCGGCTCCAGTCCGCGAATATAACGTGCGGCGCATCGGAGCGCACGGGCAAACGAACCGATTGACCTGTGTCAGAATATGGCGGCGCTAGTGCAGGCCCAGTTTCAATTTGACGGCGTCGAGATCGTCACGGGTGAAGCGGCCTGCGCAATAGCGTTCAAATTCGGCCACCGCCGCATCATAGGCCTTTTGTCTTTGCTCGTAGCGCGGGAACTCGGTGTGGAATTTTTTCGTCAGCTCTTCATGACGGATGACGCGTCGCTGAAACGCGTTGAGCCCCGGCTCATCGAAATCGCCCAGCACGGGCAGTTCGGCATTGATCTGTTTCTGCAGCAGGAGGGCCTCGGCGGCTTCGCGATCGATCGCCGCAATTTCATAGTCGATGGCCATTCCGTCGCGATCGAGCTCCTGGGCGCGGCGCAGGCAGGCCTCCAACGCCAAGGCGGACATCGGCTTGGTGCCGGCCTGGGCCGGGGGACGCGCCATCAGGTCCGCGAGCAAGGTGCGCGCGGCGGTTGCCTCACCAGGTTGGCCGATCGCGATAGCAATCAGCGCTGCCATGAGTACGCGGGCCATGGCGTGAATAATATCACCGCGGCAAGCCGCCCGTCTGCCGTAGGGCCTCCCCGACGACCATTGCGGCCGCCATCGCAACATTAAGTGAGCGCATGTCGGGCCGCATAGGTACGCACAGGCGGACATCGGCGGCCTTGTGCACCGGTTCCGGGACGCCGGCGCTCTCGCGGCCGAACAGCAGCACCTGGTCCTTGCTGTAGGTGTGATCGAGGTAGGATCGCTCTGTCGTGGTGGTCAGCAGCACCAGCGCCAGCCGCTCGCGCGCCCGCCACGCCTCGAAGGCCGCGAACGAGCCGTGGCGGGTCAGGGCGACCTGACCCAGATAGTCCATACCGGCGCGCCGAAAAGCACGATCGGTGACCGGGAAGCCGGCGGGCTCAATGATATGCGCTTCGACACCCAGGCAGGCGCAAAGCCGAAGAATCGTGCCGGTATTCTGGGGGATGTCCGGTTCGTAGAGGGCGATCTGCATGGCCATCGTGCCGGGGCCTAAGCCGCTCTAGACGAATGATTTATGCGACTAATCCTCGCGGGCGCGATAGCGGGCTTGCGCTTGTACTGCAAGGGTGCCAATAGAACGCCACCGACGCGCTGTCCTGCCTTTTCCAGGGCTGCCGCAAGCGGGACGCCCCGCCGCCCATGGGATTTCGGTCCCGGGCTCCAGCCGCGGGCGGATGAATAAGCCAGCCGGAGGAGAGGGCCTAAGACGTGACGACCGTGTCTTCGGCGGAGCACACGCGCCGCGACTTTCTCTACATTGCCACGGGCGCCGTTGGCGCGGTGGGAGCTGCGGCGGCCCTGGTGCCGCTGATTGCGCAAATGAATCCGGATGCCTCGACCATTGCGGCCGGCGCACCGATCGATGTCGATCTCGCGCCGATCGCCGATGGGCAGATCATCAAGGTGTTCTGGCGCTCGAAGCCCATCTTCATTTTCCATCGCACCAAGAAAGACATCGACGAAGCTCAGAAGGTCAACGTCGCCAGCCTTCCCGATCCGGAGCCGGATTCGGAGCGCGTCAAAAAGGGCCATGACCAGTGGCTGGTCGTTGATCGGTATCTGCACGCATCTCGGCTGTATCCCGCTCGCCCATCAGGGCGAGTATGACGGCTGGTTCTGCCCGTGCCACGGCTCGCAGTACGACACGTCGGGCCGCATTCGCAAAGGCCCGGCTCCGAAAAACCTGGCCCTCCCGCCCTACAAGTTCGTTTCCGACACCAAGATTCAGATCGGCTGAGCGAAACGGCGCATTCAAGGTTCAATCATGAGCGGACCATCCACCTACCAACCGCAGAGCAAAGTTCTGCAATGGTTCGAGAAGCGGCTGCCGATCGGCGGCCTCGTTCATTCTTCCTTCGTTGCCTATCCCACGCCACGGAACCTGAACTATCTGTGGACCTTCGGCGGCATCCTCGCGTTCATGCTCGGCGTGCAGATCATCACCGGCATCGTGCTGGCGATGCATTACACCCCGCATGTTGATCTCGCCTTCAGATCGGTCGAGACCATCATGCGCGATGTCAACTTCGGTTGGCTGTTGCGCTATCTGCACGCCAATGGCGCGTCGATGTTCTTCCTCGCCGTCTACATCCACATGTTCCGCGGCATCTATTACGGCTCATACAAAGAGCCGCGCGAAGTGCTCTGGATCCTCGGCGTCATCATCTACCTGCTGATGATGGCAACCGGCTTCATGGGCTATGTACTGGTCTGGGGCCAGATGAGCTTCTGGGCGGCGACCGTGATCACCAATCTGTTCTCCGCCATTCCCGGCGTCGGCGATACGATCGTTACCTGGCTCTGGGGCGGCTACGCGGTCGGCAATCCGACGCTCAACCGTTTCTATTCACTGCACTACCTGCTGCCATTCGTGATCGCAGGCGTGGTGGTGTTGCATATCTGGGCGCTGCATGTTGCCGGCCAGAACAATCCCATCGGCATCGAGCCGAAGTCGGAAAAAGACACGGTGGCCTTCACGCCATATGCGACGGTCAAGGACGGCTTCTTCATGGCCGTGTTCTGCATCCTCTACGCATGGTTCGTATTCTACATCCCGAACTTCCTTGGCCATGCCGACAACTATATCCCGGCCAATCCGGCGGTGACTCCGGCTGAGATTGTGCCCGAGTGGTACTACCTGCCGTTCTACGCCATCCTGCGCTCGATTCCCGACAAGCTGCTGGGCGTGATCGCGCTGTTCTCGTCGATCCTGGTGCTGGCCTTCATTCCCTGGCTCGACACGTCACGGGTGCGCTCGGCCCGTTACCGGCCGCTGTTCAAGCAGTTCTTCTGGCTGTGGGTCGTTGCCTGCGTTGGGCTAGGTTGGCTCGGCTCGAAGCAGCCCGAGGGCATTTACGTCATCCTGTCGCGCGTCTTCACTGTCTACTATTTCGCATTCTTCCTGATCGTCATGCCGCTGCTCGGCATCTTCGAGAAAACCAAACCGCTGCCGAATTCAATTTCGGAATCGGTCTTGGGCGCTAAAGCGTGAGCGGGGGCACACTGATGACGATAAAGCGTACCATTCTCGCTCTGACGTTCACCGTCGCTGCGCTGACGCTGCCGGCAATGGCCGAAGAGCAAGAGGCGCCGCCGAAACTGAAATGGTCGTTCGCGGGACCGTTCGGGAAGTATGACGAGGCGCAGCTCCAGCGTGGCTTCAAGGTCTACAAAGAGGTCTGCTCGGTCTGCCATTCGATGCAGATGGTGGCCTTCCGCAATCTCGCCGAGCCGGGTGGCCCGGGCTTCTCCGAGGCGCAGGCGACGGCGGTGGCGGCTGAAGCCAGGATCAACGACCTTGATGATAAGGGTCAGCAGACTGAACGTGCCGGGCGGCCGGCGGATTATTTCCCGTCACCGTTCCCGAACGAACTCGCTGCGAAGGCGGTGCATGGCGTCGCTCCGCCGGACATGTCGACCTTGGCCAAGGCGCGCACCTATCAGCGCGGCTTCCCGTGGTTCGTGTTCGATATCTTCACGCAGTATCAGGAGCAGGGCCCAGACTACATCACCGCGTATCTCAAGGGCTTTGAGGAGCCGCCAAAAGGCTTCCAGCTGCCGCAGGGCGGCCACTACAACAAATATTTTCCCGGCCATAACACCGCGATGCCGCAGCCGCTGCAGAACGGGCAGGTCGTCTATGACGATGGCTCGCCGCAGACCGTAGACCAGTATGCCAAGGACGTGTCGGCCTTCCTGATGTGGGCGGCCGAACCGCACCTGGTGCAGCGCAAGCGCATCGGTTTCCAGGTCATGATTTTCCTGATTGTGCTCTCCGGTCTGCTTTATTTCACCAAGAAGAAGGTGTGGTCGGCGGTGCACTGATGCCGGCACGATTTTGCGAGCAAGGGCCCCATACGGGGCCCTTTGTTTTTTGGCTTGTCATGCCCCGCGAAGGCGGGGCATCCAGTAGTCACGGCGTGGCGATGAAATCGTGAGGCCGGCGTTTACTGGATCATCCGCCTTCGTGGATGATGACGTTGGGAGTAAGCATGGCCAAAGCAGTTCTCGGCATCATCGGCGGGTCCGGCATATACGATTTGCCCGGGCTGACCGGGGTGCGCGAAAAGCGCATCGCCAGTCCTTGGGGCGAACCATCCGGACCATTGCGCGTCGGCGAGATCGCGGGTCTTCCCGTCGTGTTCCTCTCACGTCACGACACCGGCCACCGCCTATCGCCGTCCGACATCAACTATCGCGCCAATATCGATGTGTTGAAACGCGCTGGCGTCACCGATCTGGTTTCGTTGTCAGCCTGCGGTTCATTCAAGGAAGAACTGCCGCCCGGCACCTTCGTGCTGGTCGATCAGTTTGTCGACCGCACCCACAAGCGTGAGAGCTCGTTCTTCGGCAAGGGCATGGTTGCGCACGTATCGATGGCACATCCGGTGAGCCCGCGGCTGCGTGCGCGCATCGGCGAGGCCGCCCTCAAGGAAGGCATCGATCCCTACTATGGCGGAACCTACATCTGCATGGAGGGGCCGCAATTCTCGACTTACGCCGAGAGTATGACCTACAAGCAGCTCGGCTATTCGGTCATCGGCATGACAAATATGCCGGAGGCCAAGCTCGCGCGCGAAGCCGAGATTTGTTACGCCACCGTCGCCATGGTGACTGATTTTGATTGCTGGCATCCCGAGCATGATGCGGTCACGGTGCAAGACATCATCAAAGTCCTTCTGGCGAATGCGGAAAAGGCGAAACGCCTGGTGGCGCGGCTGGCGCAGGATTTTCCGCGCGAGCACGAGTCTTGTCCGATTGGCTCCGATCGTGCGCTCGACACGGCGTTGATTACCGCGCCCGAGGCGCGCGATCCGGAGTTGCTCAAGAAACTCGATGCCGTTGCGGGCAGGGTGTTGGGCAAGAGCTGACGGCCGGCATGGCCACGACAAGCCGGTCCACGGCGGCTAGGATCGTTTCGTACTTATGGCCAGATAGCGAATTTTCGGGGAGCCGATGCGGATCGTCGATGTGAACCAGCAGCAAAGTGAGGAATGGCGGGCCGGCGTTACGACACGCATGCGAGCCTCGGCGGCCAATGGCTCAACGCAGCTTTGCATGTTTGAACAATGGTGCGATCCAGGACATGGCGCGCCAACCCATTTACACGCAGTGGAGGAAGTCCTGTGCGTTCGTGAAGGGCAGGCTGATGTGTGGCTTGATGATGAACATGTCACTTTGACTAGCGGGCAATTGGTCGTTGTACCGGCAGGCCGCAAGCATAGTTTTTCAAACACCGGCGAAAGCGTCCTGCACATTGAATCGACGCTCGCCGCGCCGGTTTTCGAGGCAGCCTATGACGACAAGCGTGAGTCGCCCCGGCGCTGGCTTCCAAATGAGTGAGCGCGCCCGATGACATCATCCTCTCTCGAAAACGATCTGCGGGCGACCATCCGGACCATTCCTGACTATCCGAAGCCCGGCATCATGTTCCGCGATATCACCACGCTGCTCGGCGATGCACGCGCCTTCCGCCGCGCGGTTGACGAGCTGGTACAGCCCTGGGCCGGCATGAAGATCGACAAGGTCGCTGGAATTGAAGCGCGCGGGTTTATTCTCGGCGGCGCGGTGGCGCATCAGGTCTCGGCCGGGTTCATCCCGATCCGCAAGAAGGGCAAGTTGCCGCACAAGCGCGTCAGCATCGCGTATTCGCTGGAATATGGTCTCGACGAGATGGAAGTTCATGAAGACGCAGTGACGAAAGGCGAGCGTGTCATCCTGGTCGATGATCTCATTGCCACCGGCGGGACCGCGGAAGGTGCGGTCAAGCTACTGCGCCAGCTCGGCGCCAACGTGCTGGCGGCCTGTTTCGTGATCGACCTGCCCGAACTCCGCGGCGCAGACAAATTACGCAAGATGGACGTGCCGGTGCGGACATTGATTTCGTTCGAGGGGCATTAGTTCCGGCGCGGACCCCACGGACCGCCCGCGCCGCCACCAGCGTCAACAGGCGGCTCTCCGGGCAAAGACGGCTCGCCACTCTTATTCCGGGCGCCGCCACCCCACGGTCCGCCAACCGGTGGCTCGTTGGCAGTTTCGTCGCCAGTTTCCTCACTTTGTGCAGGCGCGGGAATGGCAAGCGGGCCCGGATCGTGGCCGCCGGCAAATTTTACCAGAGCCTCGACGCGTGCCTCGACCGGCGGATGGGTATCGAAAACGTTCGAAAAACCGACGCGCGGGTTATCAATGCACATTTCCATAACGGCGGAGTTGGCGCCGGGTATTTCGCCGCGCCCTTCGATCTTGCGCAACGCCGAGATCATGGCGTCGGGATTTTTCGTGAGTTCGACCGAGCCGGCATCAGCCAGGTATTCGCGCTGACGCGATAGCGCGAAGCGGATCACGATGGACAGGATCCAGACTACTGCGATGATGGCAATCGCGATAACGATGGCGAGGCCCGCGCCGCCCTTGCGGTCGTCGTTACTCGAGCGCCGGCCGCCGCCCCACATCACGTTCTGGAAGAAGATACGGAATACAAGTTCGCCAAAGAATGAGATCACGCCGGCAATCACCACCGCAATTACCAGCATGCGCACGTCGCCGTTGCGGATATGCGTGAGCTCGTGGCCGAGCACGGCCTCGATCTCTTTATCATCAAGTGCGTTGATCAGCCCCCGCGTTACAGTGATCGAATATTGCTTCTCGTTGAGGCCGGTGGCGAAGGCATTGAGAGCATCATCGTCCGCGATACGCAGCGTCGGCATCGTGATGCCACGTGAGATGCACAGGTTCTCAAGCAGATTATAGAGCCGCGGCTCTTCTTGCCGGGTAACCGGTTGCGCGCCAGTGACGGCGTCGATCATCTGCTGGTGAAATTTATACGCGATTGCAATCCAGATAACCGTGCCGACGGTGGCGAACGGCAATGCCTTGATGAAGTCGAACTCGGCAGCGCGGATGAGATAATCGAGCGGTGGTGCATTGTACGAGTTGTAGGTACTGAGCGCCTCGGCCAGCAGCGCGCCGGCGAACACCATCACGTAGACCAGAAAGAACAAGCCGATCAGCAGCGCAATCGACCGGCGCTTGTTCGATTGAATATGCGTATAGAGTCCGTAAGCGGCCATCGTCTTGCTCGGCGCTTTCCTCGTCATGGCCGGGCTTGTCCCGGCCATCTCGCTTAGCGATGCAATGCCGTGCCAGCCTAAGTGGGATGCCCGGCACAAGGCCGGGCATGACGGATGTGGCTAAGTGATCTAGAACTTCACGCTTGGTGCCTGATCGAGCTGGGCGCGGCTTTCGCCGAGATCGAAAAACTCGCGTTGCGAGAAGCCAAAAATTCCGGCGAATAGCGACGCCGGAAATTGCTGGATGCCGGTGTTGTACTCCTGCACCGCGTTGTTGAAGAAACGGCGAGAGGCCGCGAGCTTGTTCTCAATATCGGACAAGTCGCTTTGCAGTTGCTGGAAGTTAGCGTTGGCCTTGAGGTTTGGATAATTCTCAGACAGCGCGAACAATTGGCGCAACGCGCCACTGAGCACATTTTCCGCCGCCACTTTTTGCTCGACGCCGGGTGCTGCGACTGCAGCATTGCGCGCCTGGATCACCGCCTCCAGTGTTCCGCGCTCATGCGCGGCATAGCCCTTCACTGTCTCAACGAGGTTCGGGATCAAGTCATGGCGCTGCTTGAGCTGCACGTCGATATCGGCGAAGGCCTGATTTGTCCTCTGCCGCATGGCAACGAGGCTGTTGTAGACGCTGATCGCCCAGATCACGACAACGACGGCGACACCAAGAACGATCCAGCCGGTGGTGGACATGAAACGGCTCCAAGGTGGGAAGCGGTTGGTCGAGCGAAACAAGTCTACCCTAGATGGGATCGCTGCGGCCAACGGCAACCGGGTAGGGGCGGCAAGAGGCAATCCGGTAGTCGCGCCGAAGGTGCTGGAGGTTCATGCAATTGGCGTCGGAAAATAAAAAAAGACCCCGAGCCTAAACCCGGGGTCTCTTCACCAGACGGCTATTCGGGGGGTAAGGGGGGAGCCGCCCAGCTGAAATACACGGGCCATTAACGCCGCTCACCTGGATTGGTTCCGGCGGTATTTCAGGGGGGTGGTTTTTATCCACAGGGGCCCCCATTTGGACGTGGCGGTGTCTTGAGACGGTCGCGATCGGTAGGTTCCATCGCGATCGGGTACGGGGGTAAATTCGGAGGGCATCACCCATGAGCATGGTGATGATTCGGTGTCCCGTGACAGGTCGTGCGGTATCGACCGCGATCGAAACTGAGCCCGTCACGTTCCGCAAATTGCCCACAGTTGCTGGCCGCATGCATTGTCCGGCCTGCGAGCGGGATCATACCTGGACAATCAGTTCCGCCTGGCTTGCGGGTGAACCTCGCCTGGTAACACCAGCACAATCATCTAAAATCGAGGCGGCTTAGCGGGCTAGCTCGCTTCGCGGAACCGCACGGCTGCTTCGAGGTCGACCGACACAAGCTGCGAAACGCCGCGTTCGGCCATGGTGACGCCGTACAGGCGGTTCATGCGCGCCATCGTGATCGGGTTGTGGGTGATGATCACGAAGCGCGTATCCGTCGACCTGATCATCTCGTCGAGCAGATCGCAGAAACGTTCCACGTTGTGATCGTCAAGCGGTGCGTCCACTTCGTCGAGCACGCAGATCGGCGCCGGATTTGTCAGGAACACGGCGAAGATCAGCGCCAGGGCGGTCAATGCCTGCTCGCCGCCCGAGAGCAGCGATAACGTCGCCGGCTTTTTACCAGGCGGCTTGGCCAGGATTTCCAATCCGGCTTCCAGCGGGTCTTCGCTTTCGATCAATTGCAATTCGGCGGTGCCGCCACCGAACAGTTGGGTGAACAAGTGCTGGAAATGCTTGTTCACCTGCTCGAACGATGCCAGCAGGCGCTCGCGTGCTTCTCGGTTGAGGCTCTGGATGCCGAGCCGCAATTTCTTGATCGCCTCGACCAGATCGTCGCGTTCGGTGGTCAGCGAGGTATGCTGGGCCTCGACTTCGCGTAGTTCTTCCTCGGCGCGCAGATTGACCGCGCCCAGCCGCTCGCGCTCGCGGCGCAAGCGCTCCAAGGTCGCTTCGATCTCTGTAAGATCGGGCAGCGGATCGGTCGGCTTGATCTCGGCGAGCGCCGCCACGCCCGACGGTTCGATTTCCAGCATGTCATGAATTTCGCGGCCGATATCGGTGAGCCGACGCTTGGCGCCTTCGAAGCGCTCTTCGGCTCGCGCAAGTTCTTCGCGCGCGGCGCTTGCTGCTTCCAAGGCGGATCGTGCATCACGGTCGGCTTCGGCCAGCGCGGCTTCGGATTCCTGCAAACGGTCAGCGCAGGCGCGACGCGCCGTTTCGGCGGTCTGGACTTCGGTGATCAGTGCTGCACGCTTTTCGGCGAAGACTTGCGGTGCATTTTGCAGTTCGGTGCGATCGCGCTTGGCCTCGGTGGTGCGTTGCTCAAGCGTGGTAATCTGAATGCGCGCGCCTTGCTGGCGTTCGAGCCAACCGGACTTGTCGGCCGCGAGAGTGGCCAGGCGGCGGTCGGCGAGTTCGGCCTCGCGCACGATCGCCTGTTGTTCGGCCTGTACTTCGGCGAGCTTGGCGCGCTTGCCCGAAATTTCGTCGCGCACTTGCGCAAGTTTCGTTTCGATATCGGCCGCAGGCTCAAAGGCGCCGAGCGCGCTTTCCGCCTCGGTCTTGGCCGCCGCCGCTTCGTCGCGGCTCATCGTCAGCCGCGCGCGTGCCTCCGCCAGCGCCGAGAGGCGTGCCGCCTGACGATTGAGGTCGCGCTCGCGTGCGCGGGATTCGGCTTCCGCGCTGTTGGCGGCATCGAAAGCGGCTTGTGCGGTTTCGAGATCCCGGCGTCTGGCTTCGACCTCGTTTCGCGCGCTTTCAAGTTCGCTATCGATTTCAGCAAATCGGCTGCGTTGCGCCAGCCGCCGGGCAGCGCCGGTCGGCGCGTGCGCTGCGGCAACAAAGCCATCCCAACGCCAGAGATCGCCCTCGCGCGATACCAATCGCTGACCGGTTTTCAGTGCCCCTGCCAGCCGGATGCCGGTGTCTCGCTCGACCACGCCGATTTGCGCGAGGCGTCGCGCGAGTTGGGTCGGTGCTTTGACATAGCGCGCGAGCGGCTCAACGCCGTCGGGCAAGGTCGGGTCGGGGGTCTCGCCTGCCACCGCCGTCCAATGCATCGGGGAAGACGGGTCGACCGGCGCATCGAGATCATCGCCGAGCGCGGCTCCCAACGCCTTTTCGTAGCCTTTGTCCACGGAGATGTGGTCGATCACCGGCGGCCACAGGCTGCGGGTTTCGAGCGACAACATCTTGGAAAGAGTTTTTGCCTCGGTCTCGAGGCGTTGCACGCGTTTTTCGGCCTCCGCCGATGCCGTGCGCGTCGTCTCGAGTTCGGCCCGTGCAACATTGTGGGCGGCTTCGGCGGCGACTGCCGCCGCTTCCGCTTCCGTCAGCGCTGCCTGTGCTCCTTCGACCGCCGCCGCGAGCGGGGCATTGTCAGCGCTGTGCAGCGTCGTCAGTTCGCGCTCGATAGCCTCGATCTCGGACGAAAACTTTGCAATGCGGTCGCTTTGCTCGCGCGCCGCATTTTCATATCGATTGCGTTGTGCGGTCAGGTCGGCAAGCGCGGTGGTCAGATCGCTGAAAATCTTTTCGGCGGCGGAAAGCTCGCCATCGGCCGCCGCCACTTTCGCGTCGACGCCGCTGCGACGGCCCGCGCTCTCGCGCGCTTCGGTCCGAATAGCCTCTTCCTCGGTGGTGAGGCGGACGACTGCCTGCTCGGCGTCAGCCGCCAGCCGCTGTTCCCGTTCGGTGTCGGCGGCAAATTGCACAAGGCGCAGGTCGAGTTCGGCAATGCGGTCCTTGGCGCGCGCTTCTTCGCGATCCAGATCCTGTAGTGCGACGTTGAGACGATGCAGGGCCGCACCCGCGCGCGCCTCTGCCTCGCGCAATTCCGGCAGTGCGGCAGCTGCGACTCGCCTGACGTTTCGATGCCTCGACTTCGGCCTCGACGCGTCCCGCAACGGTGCGCACGCAAAGGTCCTTTGCGTGCTCGGCTTCGGTGACCTCATTATTCGCGGCCGTCCAGCGCAGGTGATAGAGCGTCGCCTCGTTTTTGCGCACTTGCGACGACACTGTGCGATAGCGGATCGCCTGTCGGGCCTGCTTCTTCAGTCCGTCGATTTGCGCCGTGAGCTGGCCGATCACGTCCTCGGCGCGCAAAAGATTGGTCTCGGCCGCCTTCAGCCGCAACTCGGCCTCGTGGCGTCGGGCATGCAGGCCGGCGACGCCGGCTGCCTCTTCCAGGACGCGGCGGCGCTGCTCAGGTTTGGCCTGGATAATCTCGCCAATGCGGCCCTGGTGCACGAGGGCAGGCGAGCGCGCGCCGGTAGAGGCGTCGGCGAACAGGATCTGGACATCGCGCGCGCGTACCTCGCGCCCGTTGATACGATAGTTGGAACCGGCATCGCGTTCGATCCGGCGGGCAATCTCAAGAGAGTCCTGATCGTTGAAGGCCGCGGGTGCCGACCGGGTCGAATTATCGATCGCAATCGCCACTTCGGCATTGTTGCGCGCCGGGCGGCTGTTCGAGCCGGAAAAGATTACGTCGTCCATGGACGAAGCGCGCATGGATTTGTGCGAGGATTCGCCCATCACCCAGCGCAACGCTTCGACCAGGTTCGACTTGCCGCAGCCGTTCGGGCCGACGACGCCGGTCAAGCCCGGCTCGATCATGAAATCGGTCGGTTCGACGAATGATTTGAAACCGAGCAGACGCAGCCGAGTAAGTTTCATTCGCTAAGGCCTCAGCATTCTTCTTGTTGGCGCATAAACTTTTCCGAAGATCGGGTCCCGATTTTCCGGATCATGCGCAATGCGGGATGAGAACCCGCCGCTCCATCAGGTTTTTCCATTAAACAATTCAGCAAGCCGTCCCGAGGCTTGGCCCGGGTCTGGTGGCCCATCTGCCGCATCGGCCGGCAGAATGAATTGCCGCGCCCGCAAGGGCAACTGCCGCGGGGACCAAGACGGCGGTTTTCCAGACATTTCCAGCGGGGTGAGGGCAGGACCGAGACGCCTGCAACGCGGCGCCGGCTGACGCTCAGGGCAAAAAAGCCTTATCAGCCCTTGAGATAAGGGTCGATTACCTTGGCCATGTCCTCAATCGACAAGGCGCCCGGGTAGGCGGTTCCGTTGATGAAAAAAGTCGGGGTTGATTGGACTTTGAACTTGTCGACGGCCCGTTGGCGCATGCTTTCGATGCCGTCGAGCACCTTCTGATTCGCCAGGCACTCATTGAAGGTCTGCTCGGTAAAGCCCGCTTGCTTGGCGATGGCGAGCAGCGGCGGTATCGGCTTCTCCACCGCCCATTGCCGCTGCTGCCGGAACAGCGTGTCGACCAAAGCAAAATATTTGTCCTTGTCGCTCTGGCCCGAACAGCGCGCCAGCATGAAGGCCGCCGCCGCAAGGTTGTCGAGCGGAAATTCGCGGAAAATGAACCGCACCTTGCCGGTGTCGATGTAGCGCTTCTTGAGTTCGGGGAACGTCGTTTCCTCGAAATGCGCGCAATGCGGGCAGGTCATCGACGCATATTCGATGACGGTCACCGGCGCCTTGTCGTTGCCCATCACCATGTCGGGCAGCGCGTCCGGTTTCATCAATTCCTCGGTCGGTACCGTTTCTGCGAAGGCCTCGCCGGGAAATGGCGGCAACGAGGAGATGCCCAGCACGGCTGTGGCGAGGGCCAGCGCGGCTGTGCTTTGGCAGAATTCGCGGCGAGTGATCGTCAACTGAGGCTCCTAGGGCTGATCCTGGGCTGAAATACCGGTCTGTAGGGTCGTTGGCTAGCTGGATAGCATAATTGTGGCAATGCCGGGCCGGGCTGCCAAGGCGTCCCCCAGGCTCAATTTCGCTTGATTGCCGCACCCAGCCGGGCAAGCGCCTGCCGCAGATCCTCGTCTTTCACCTCGGGCAGGGCCTCGGCGATGCGCGCCGCCATGGCCAGGTCGGGTGCCTGTCTGAGTGGTTGCTCGCGGCGTCGAAGAGGGGCCTGGCGTAACGCAACGCGGCCGATTGCCTGCCAACCGAAGAAGCGATTGACGCGCTCGAGAATGACTGCCGACAGGTGCTGGATTTCGAGTGCTGCAGGGCCTTCGACCCGCAGCACCAGGGTGGCCGGTTCCGGCGCTTCATCGCCGATCGCGCGCGGCCAACTGATTTTGAGAGGTTCGCTGTGGGTGGCGATTTCAGGGCCCACGATGTCAGCCCAGCGCGAGATGATTTCGGTCGACGCAAAGCCCTGCGCCTTCATGACGTCGTTCAAAGTCGCGCCGAGCAGCTCAGAAAGCGGCCGGGGAAAACTGCGCGAGGGCTTGGTCATGAAGCGGCACCCTGTGCCATCGTTGGCCGCATGACCGTAGCAGTCCGCATGCCGCGGCGGAAGAAAGGGACCGCACCGGAGGCCGCCGATCTTCTCGCCTGGTACGACCGGCACGCCCGCGTATTGCCGTGGCGGCTGGAGCCTTGGCGCGCGCGGCGCGGCGAACGGCCCGACCCCTACCGCGTCTGGCTTTCCGAAATCATGCTGCAACAGACCACGGTCAAGGCCGTCGGCCCCTACTATGCGCGCTTTCTGGCGAAGTGGCCGACGGTCGACAGGCTCGCGACCGCCAGACTCGATGACGTGCTGCGCGCCTGGGCGGGCCTCGGCTATTACGCGCGCGCTCGGAACATGCACGCGTGTGCCATGGAAATTGTTCAACGCCACAGCGGGAAATTCCCGAGCGACCCTGACGCACTGCGCGCGCTGCCCGGCATCGGCGACTATACGGCCGCAGCAATTGCAGCAATTGCGTTCGATATTGCGGCGGTGCCGGTCGACGGAAATGTTGAACGCGTGGTGTCTCGCCTTTTCGCGGTCGAAGAGGAATTGCCGACGGCCAAACCGAGGATCAAGCAGTTGGCCGCGTCGTTATTGACGAGCGAGCGCGCCGGAGATTTTGCGCAAGCTTTCATGGATCTCGGCGCCACCGTCTGCTCACCCAAACGTCCGGCCTGTGCGCTGTGCCCGTGGAACGAGTCGTGCGCGGCACATCTGCGCGGCGATCAAGAAACGTTCCCCCGCAAGGCGCCGAAACGGGAAGGACAATTGCGCCGTGGCGCGGCTTACGTCGCTCTCCGTGCCGACGGGCGTGTCTTGCTGCGGAAGCGCCCGGAAAAGGGCCTGCTTGCGTCGATGGCGGAAGTGCCCGGCAGTGCGTGGGTGAACGATTTCGACGAGAAGTCTGCGCTGCGCTCCGCCCCGCGTCTGAAAGGCGCAAAATGGAAGCGCGTGCCGGGCGTCGTGCGCCACGTCTTCACGCATTTTCCGCTTGAGCTCGCAGTTTTCCTCGCTACGGTGCCGCGCCCGATCAAAGCGCCAACGGATGCGCGTTGGGCTCCCATTGAGAGCCTTGCTGGCGAAGCCTTGCCCAACGTCATGCGTAAAGTCATTGTCCATGCGCTCGACAATGATCGCGGAGGCAAGCATGGCAGACGGCGAGGATAAAGCGCGCGGCGGCTGGTCGCCGAGCCTGCGTTATCCTGATCCGCTCGTTCAATCGCTCGATCGGCGCTTCGACAAGTACCGGCTGCCGCTCGCAAGCGTCGAACGTCTCTGGACCGGCTCGCGCTGGGGCGAGGGGCCGGTGTGGTTCGGCGACGGGCGTTATCTGCTCTGGAGCGACGTGCCGGGCGATTGCATCCGACGCTGGGACGAGGAAACCGGCACGACGAGCATTTTCCGCAAACCGTCCAACCACGCCAATGGCAATACCCGCGACCGGCAAGGCCGGCTGATCACCTGCGAGCATCTCAGCCGACGCGTCACCCGCACCGAGTATGACGGCAGCATCACCGTGATTTGCGACCGTTTCGAAGGCAAACGTCTGAATTCACCGAACGACGTGATCGTGAAGTCGGACGGCTCGATCTGGTTCACCGATCCGCGCTTCGGCATCCTGAGCAACTACGAAGGCGAGATTGCCGAGCCCGAATTGCCGATGAACGTCTATCGCGTCGACGGCAAGACCGCCGCGGTCACCGTCGTGGCGGGCGAGATCAATGCGCCCAATGGCCTGGCGTTTTCGCCGGACGAGAAAAAACTCTACATCGTGGAATCGCGCAGCGAGCCACGCCGCATTCTGAGCTTTGACGTCAACGGCGACAAAATTGCCAACGGCAAAATCCTGATCGACTCCGGGCCGCAAGGCACGCCGGACGGCTTCCGCTGCGATACCGACGGCAACCTGTGGTGCGGCTGGGGCATGACACCCGAGCTTGACGGTGTGCGTGTGTTTACGCCGCAGGGCGAGCCGATCGGCCACATTTCATTGCCCGAGCGCTGCGCCAATGTCTGTTTCGGCGGCGTCAAGCGCAACCGCCTGTTCATGGCGGCTGCGCATTCGCTCTACGCGCTCTACGTCAACGCGCAAGGCGCGCCCGGCGGCTGACAAGCATTCGAACGAGAGGAAACAAGCATGAAAATCGAACGTCACGACGTTGCTGCCCGCATGAGCAAGGTGGTGGTGCACGGCGATACGGTCTATCTCGCCGGAATTGTCGCCGATAATCCGAAGGGCAAAAACACTACCGAGCAGATCAAGAGTATTCTGGCTCAAATCGACGGCTTCCTGGCGAAGGCCGGTACCGACAAAAGCAAACTGCTGTCGGCAAATATCTGGATCACCGACATGGCCAATTTCGCCGAGATGAATGCGGTGTGGGATGCCTGGGTGTCGCCCGGCAATACGCCGGCGCGCGCGACCGTCGAGGCCAAACTCGCCACGCCTGACTACAAGGTCGAGATCATGGTGGTGGCGGCGAAGTAGCTTCACTTCTTGTCATGGCCGGGCTTGTCCCGGCCATCCCGCTTAGGGATGCAGTGACCGACTAAGCGGGATCACCGGGACAAGCCCGGTGATGACAGACGTTTACCGGAGGAACGATGTGATATGAGCGACCTTGGCATTCTGGCGATCTTCAACGACGTCACAGCCGGTCGCGAGGCCGAGTTCGACGAATGGTTCCAGGGCGAGCATCTCATCGAAAGACTCAGCGTCCCTGGCTTTCTGTTTGGACGACGGCACCAGGCAATTTCGGGAAACGCCGGCTATTTCAATTTTTATCTCGTCGAATCCCCGGCCGTTCTGACGTCGAAGCCATATCTCGAACGGCTCGACAATCCGACGCCAATGACCAAGAAGATCATGTCGGAAGTCTTTCTCAAAATGAACCGCACGCTGTGCCATCGCACCGCCCGTTTTGGTGCGTTTCGCGGCGCTTACGCCGTCACGGCCCGGTTCAACGAGCAACCGGATGCCGATGCGCTGACGAAACAGGCCAAAGTGTTGGTGCGAGACACAAGTATCGCAGCTTGTGAAATCTGGATCGCGGTCGATCCCGCCGGCCAGCCGGTGTCGATGGAAGAAAAGCTGCGCGGCGGCGACAAGAAGATCAAAGCCTGCCTGATGATCGATACATTGCGTCAAGATAAAGCCGAGAACCTTGCCGAGCGTCTGTCAAAGGAATTTTCCGGCGCGGACATCGGTGTGTTCCGCGTGCTTTGCCAGCTTGGAAACGGAGCAGCCTGAGCCATGCAATCGCTGCTTCCACTCGCCGAGAAAATCGCAGCTCGTTTGATTGAGCGCCGCGAAACGATCGCCGTAGCCGAGTCCTCGACTGGCGGACTGATCGCGGCGGCACTGCTCGCAGTGCCGGGCGCGTCCGCCTATGTCATCGGCGGCGTGGTGGTCTATACGAAAGCCTCGCGTGCAGCGCTGCTCGGCATTGACGATGCCGACATGCAAGGTCTGCGGCCTGCCACCGAGGCTTATTCGCTGTCAATTGCGCGGCGCGTCCGCGAGCGGCTGGGTGCGACCTGGGGTCTTGGGGAAACCGGCGCAACGGGGCCAAGCGGCAATCGCTATGGTGACGCGGCGGGCCACTCCTGCATCGCGGTCGCCGGTCCGGTTGCGCGCGCGACCACATTGGAAACCGGTAGCGCCGATCGTCAAGCGAACATGGAAGCTTTCGCGTGGCGGGCGATCGAGCTTTTGGCCGAAGCGGTAGCTGCCGCAGGCTAGGGCGCCGAAAAATGAACGCGCGACAACATAGCTACGTGTACGAGCCGCCGACGAATGGTCGCTTTCGGGGGTAAAGCGGACATGACAATTGCACTGCGAAATGTCCGCTTATGACCCAAAGCGGACATGGGGCCGGGTGACTGGTGTTCCTAAAGTCCGATGGTAGGATCACAGGTAGCATGCGCATGAGGGCTAGACGCTTTGTAAGCTGGGCGGTGATCTACGCAGTTGCCTTGCACGCCGCTCTGCTGGGCGTCGCGCCGGTCATTAGCGATACTTTGGTCACGAGTGATCCGTTCTCCATCATCTGCCGCGGCGAAGCCAGGAGCTACATCCCGGTTAGCCAGACGCCGGGTAGCCTCGATCACATGGCGGGGCACGCCTGTGAGCTTTGTACCCTTTGTAGTGCCTCGGTGCCGCCGCGCGCGCCGGATAGCTTAGTCGGCATCGTACTGCCGCTTGGTGTTGCGCACGTCCTTCGCCTGGCATTGTCCGCTCCGCGCATCGGCCTTGCATCCGATCCCAAGCTTGCTCGGGGCCCTCCGCAAGTCCTCTGACATACGGCCGCCCGTGCGGCCTTGATCCATTCATGTCATGACAAAGTCGGAGCGACCGATGTCCAACCGCATTCTATGCGCTTTTAGATCATCTACAGTTGCGCTTCTTGCTCTCGCCGTTATTTGCGCCAGACCCGCATCAGCACAACAGGTCAAAATTGGCGACCTTGTACTTGACCATGCTTGGGCTCGCGCGACGCCAGGCGGGGCCAAGGTCGGCGGCGGCTATCTTACAATTGAAAATAAAGGCGCCACCCAGGACAGACTGATGGGCGGCTCAAGTCCGGCCGCTGGCAGGATCGAAGTGCATCAGATGGCGATGAACAACGGCGTCATGACAATGCGTCCAGTAAACGGCGGATTACCCATTCCGCCCAGTCAATCCGTCACCCTCGCGCCCGGGGGCTATCACATCATGATGATGGAGCTAAAAAGCCCACTTAAAAAAGGCGACAAGGTGCCAGTGACGCTGAAATTCGAGAAAGCGGGAGACGCCACCGTCACGTTCGAAATTGAAGGCATTGGCGCGATGGGCCCGAATGCAAGTCAGGGGAATCAACCGATGCCGGGAATGTCACAGCCAATGAAAATGAATTCAGATCATAAGAAGTGACCATTTTGCACTATGCGCTTCTGGCGCTTAGCGGGCATCGAAGGCGTTCATCAGCTCTGGCGCTGACCTCAGGCTTGCATCAACCGTGACACACACCGTTCTCATTTCAGGAGGAGGAATAGCCGGGCCGACGATGGCCTTCTGGCTTAAGACCGCTGGTTTCCAGCCAACTCTGATTGAGCAAGCGCCAGCCCCGCGCCGTGGCGGCTACGTCATCGATTTTTGGGGCTTGGGCTACGACATAGCCGAACGCATGGGCCTGATCGAAGAGATCAACCGGGCCGGCTATCACTTCCGGGACATGCGAATTGTTGACGCTAAGGGCAGACGAATTTCCGGCTTCGGAACAAGCGTTTTTCTCGAACTTACGGGCGGACGCTATGTGACGGTTGGCCGTAGCGTCATTTCGCAGCTGTTATTAGAGACGGTGAACCACGAAATTGAGACGATATTTGGTGATGAAATAATCGAAATAGACGATCAGCAAACTTGTGTGGAGGTACGGCTCAAGTCCGGCGCCGAGCGGCGGTTCGACTTTGTCGTGGGCGCCGATGGCCTGCACTCCGGCGTCCGCCGTTTGATGTTTGGTCCACAGGAGCGCTTTGAGAAGCGCTTAGGTTATGTCGTCGCTGCATTCGAAGTGTCCGGCTACCGGCCTCGCAACGAAGATGTCTACGTGATGTACAATGAGCCCGGCCGTATGGTTGGGCGTGTCTCGCTTCGTGACGACAAGACCTTGTTCCTTTTTGTTTTCGCTGAAGATGCCGAAACGCCGATCCATGAATTACCGGCGCAGAAGCGGCTGCTGCGAAGCAAGTTCGCCAAAAGCCAATGGGAATGCCGACGTATCCTTGATGCGCTTGACGATGCTCCGGAGCTTTATTTCGACCGGGTCAGTCAAATCCGCATGGAGCATTGGTCGTGTGGCCGGGTTGCGCTTGTCGGCGACGCAGCTTATTGCGTCTCGCTGCTGGCCGGCCAGGGGTCGGCGTTGGCGATGACAGGCGCTTACATCCTGGCGGGCGAGCTCGCCAAAGCGGACGGCCAGCACGACATCGCATTTGCCAACTATGAGGAGCTCCTGCGAGGTTTCGTCGAAAAGAAACAGCGTGGCGCAGAACGTTTCGCATCCGCTTTAGCGCCAAAGACCCAGTTAGGATTGTTCTTCCGTAATCAGGTTATCAAAATGGCGGCCATTCCAAGATTCGCTCGCCTCACGTTTGGGAGGGACATTATCGACACGCTAGAGCTTCCTGACTACCAATGGCCACACCTGACCGGATCGGACATAATTTATCCGGGGGCACGTCGCTAATGTCCGGAGCGAGAGGCTGCATACTATGCTTGGTATTCCACGCAGATATAGCCATTTTCTTTTCGGTGTCATTCAAGCTGCGCTGACGAGCTTGATCGCCGCTGGCATTGCCAGTTTCCCGTCGCCAACCCTCGTGGGGTTTATCAAGCATTGGCTTTTATCCGGGCTCGTCGCGTGGATCGCGATGGTGCCGGTGGTGGTCTTGGCTGCCCCGGCGATAAGAGCGCTTTCGGTTGTTCTCACGAGAGAATAATCGACATCATGTGACACTTGGGTTAGCGGACGTGGCGTAATGTCTGCTTTCTAGGGAAAATCAGGTTTTGCATGGGTGGATGGGGCAATAACCCAGAGCGGACATCCGCTTTCATGCAGATCGATCTGTCGCCGTCTGGAAGTGCGATAGAAAGGTTATCGTCTTTGTCACGCTGGCCCGGATCGGGTGACACCTGCGTGATTCGTATTTGTCCCCTAAATGGCAACTAGTAGACATTCCCTCGGCCTGCGCGATCCGTGCGTCGCTGCTTTGGAATCGTGAAGTTGCTCTCGATCACATGCGCCTTGTCTGCAAGTTCAAAGCAGAGTGCGACGATCGCCTCATGTGTTTTTGCGTCTGGGCAACCGCGGGCGACTTCGGTCAGACGCGCCGAAAGGTCTCGCAGATATACGGCTATCCCATATTCCATCGACGCCTCCTGAATTTTGTTACCGAATGCCCGATAGTCCGGTGATCACCTCGGCAGCTCCCAAAGCGACCGTAATCATAATGAGCGGCGGATACAGGACGATTGCCGCCTCAAATTGAAGGAAGCGAGGGCTGTCGCCATTTCGTTTGGGAAAGCCGATAAAGATGAGAACCGCAGTCACGGCCAGCAGGATCACGCCGATTGTGAGATGCATCAGGCCTTCCCTCCATCACGGGTGATCAGGTGCATAAAGAGGGCACCCCAGCCCAAGCCGAGAAAAAGCGCTCCAAACAGCCAAACGTGGGGATTAGGCCGCTGATACCAGAGCACCCCGTTCAGGATGAGGAAAATGACCGTCAGAATGGCTATGGGCACTTTGCGCCACCAAAAAATTTATGCCAAATTTATGCGATGGAATCGCCCGATAAATCAATGGGAAAAAAGCCCTGTCCGGCATGTGCAGGGGGGAAAATGACCCCCCTCAATCGCATCGTGCACACCGACAATTCGATTACGACCTATTGGCGTTGCCCAGAGTGCTCGCACGTCCAAGTCACTCAAACGCCCCGTCAGCTAAATCGTGACGAGCGGAAAGCGGAAACAGGCCAGCGAAACAACCGCACGCATAGCTACTGAGTTGAGCATCTGGCTCGAACATAGCTGCGACAATGTCTGCTATTGGCACAAAGCAGTCGTGTCTCTCTCATGAGGACACCCCCGTCGAGCCTACTCCGCGGCTTCCGACATTTCCGCACGCACCTGGGCGCGAAATTCATCGATCAGGCGCAGCCCCTTTGGCGTCTCGACATGCCAGTAGGTCCAGCCATTGCAGGCGTCCAGGCCCTGCGCCAGCGCGCCGATACGATGAATGGAGCCGACGGCTCCGTCGAGCGACACCGCGCCGTCAGCCCGCACCAACGCCCTGTGACGTTTCTTGGCGTCAACCAGCCGGGCTCCGGGCGTTACCAGCCCGCGTTCAATCAAAGCTGAAAACGGAACGCGCGGCGCTTCGCGCGCGGTTACGAAAGGCGCGAGCGTCGGCGCCTCCAACGGCTTGGTCGAAGAGATGCGTTTGTCTGCCGCCTTGGCGTATTTGGCATCCTGCTCACAACCGACAAAGCGGCGGCCAAGTCGTTTGGCGACGGCGCCGGTGGTTCCGGTACCGCAGAACGGATCGAGCACCAGATCATCGGGACGTGAGCTCGACAGGATCACGCGCGCGAGCAGCGCCTCCGGCTTCTGGGTCGGGTGAAGCTTTTTGCCATCGCGGCCCTTCAGGCGCTCATCGCCCGTGCACAACGGCAGCGTCCAGTCGGAGCGCACCTGAATATCTTCATTTGCGGCCTTGAGTACTTCGTAATTGAATGTGTAGCCGCGGGCATCCGGATCGCGCGACGCCCAGATCAGCGTCTCATGCGCGTTGGTGAAACGGCGCCCGCGAAAATTCGGCATCGGGTTTGATTTCCGCCAGATCACATCGTTGAGGATCCAGAAGCCGAGATCCTGCATGACTGTACCGACGCGGAAAATATTGTGGTACGAGCCGATCACCCAGATCGTACCGGCGGGCTTGAGCACGCGGCGACATGCTTTGAGCCATTCCTTGGTGAAGGCGTCGTAGGCGGCAAAGCTGTCGAATTTGTCCCAGTCATCCGTGACCGCATCGACGTGCGAATCATCCGGTCGCTTCAAATCGCTAGCGAGTTGGAGATTGTAGGGTGGATCCGCGAAGACGAGGTCGACGGACGCCGCTGGCAACTCCGCCATTCCGGCGACGCAGTCGCCGACAAGAATACGGTGCGGTTGCGGACTCTCTGAAACTCCACGGGGCGCCCGTGAGGGCGCCCCGCGACGCGACACTACCATGACTCAGGACTCTGACTCAGGTGACGCGGTCGGCGACGCGGGACCTACAACCGACAGAACTGCATCTTGATCGTGCAAGGTAAAAAAGCGGTTTATTGTCGAGGTCCCCAACTCGGCAAATTCTGCCTATTTCACGTGGGGTTGGGAGGTATTGCGACCATGCCAATTGCGCATTGGAATTGGACGTGTGCGTCCGGTTCGGCGATGATCGCATAGAGCTCCCGGGAGGAATTTGCGATGCGTTGGGATGACTTTCGCCGCAGCGACAACGTCGAAGACGATCGCGACGCAGGTGGCGGATTTGGCGGCGGCGGCGGAATTGGTATTCCGGTCGGGGGCGGTGGCCTCGGAATTGGGACCATTGTCGTTCTAGGCCTGATCGGTTGGGCGCTTGGCATTGACCCGAGCGTGCTGATCGGCGGTGCGGAACTCGTCAACAGCGGCACGCATTCCCAGCAGCCCTCGCAGCCGAGCGCGCGGCGTACCGGCGCACCCAAAGATCAGATGGGCGATTTCGTTGCAGCCGTGCTTGGCAATACGGAAGATACCTGGACAGAGATTTTCAAAAATAGCGGCCAAACATATCTCGTGCCGCGCCTGCGGCTATTCGCCGGTTCGGAGCAGGGCGGCTGTGGCTACGCGCAAGCAGCGATGGGGCCGTTCTATTGTCCGAACGACCGGCGCATTTATCTCGATACCTCTTTCTTCCGCGATATGCGTGAGCGCTTCCGTGGCTGCAGCGGCAAGGCGTGTGAATTTGCGGAAGCGTACGTAATCGCACACGAAGTCGGCCACCACGTACAGAATCTGCTTGGCATTTTGCCAAAGGCGCAAAACGCGCAGCGCGCGGCCGGCAGCAAGGTCGAAGCAAATCGCATCCAGGTGCGGGTAGAGTTGCAAGCCGATTGTCTGGCCGGAGTTTGGGCCAATCACTCCAATCAGCGCTGGAATTCGCTCGAGGCGGGCGACGTGGAGGCAGCCTTGCAGACGGCTGCAGCGATCGGCGACGATCGGCTGCAACAGCAATCGCGCGGTTACGTCGTGCCAGACGCCTTCACCCACGGATCATCGGCGCAGCGGCAACGCTGGTTCACGACCGGCCTGAAAGAGGGCAAAGTGTCTTCCTGCAATACCTTCGCGGCGGCTTCGCTTTAGGGAACGTACTTATGCCCGGCATCGACGAAAGCCGACAATTCGTGCCGCTGAAGATCGCGGTGCTCACGGTATCGGACACGCGTGACCTTGCTGACGACAAATCCGGCGCGACGCTGATCGAACGTATCCGCGCCGCCGGTCATGTCCTGGCCGAGCGATCAATCGTCAAGGACGAGGTGAAAGCGATCCGCCAGCGGGTGAGAGCCTGGATCTCCGACAAATTCATCGATGTTGTGATCACAACAGGCGGCACCGGCTTCACCGGCCGCGATGTGACGCCGGAAGCGGTAGAGCCGCTATTTGAGAAAAAAATGGACGGCTTTTCGACGATGTTCCTGCTGGTGAGCGAGAGGAAAATCGGGACGTCGGCGATCCAGACGCGCGCAACGGCCGGCGTTGCCAATGCGACCTACATCTTTTGTCTGCCGGGCTCGCCGGGCGCCTGCAAAGACGCCTGGGACGAAATCCTCGTGCACCAGCTCGATTACCGGTACCGGCCGTGCAATTTCGTGGAAATCCTGCCGCGACTGGATGAGCACTTGCGACGGCCGAAGGCAAAAGGCGCGACGGCGTAATTTAGGCGTAGATTATTTGTCATGGCCGGGCTTGTCCCGGCCATCTCGTTTAGGGACGCAAGGCGGCGCCACCCTAAGCGAGATGCCCGGCACAAGGCCGGGCATGACGAGTTTGTCGCGCGCCCAACGCCTCACAACTCCATATCCCAGAACTCGGCGACGACGTCCTTGCCCCAGGTGTGGCGCGGTTCGCTTGAGGTAAGGGTGAAGCCCGCCTTTTCATAAGTTCGACGTGCAGAGGTGAGAATGCTGTGCGTCCACAGTGTCATCTTCCGATACCCGCTCTCACGCGCAAAATTCACGCATTCATCAACCAGGCGCGCGCCAAGCTTGAGGCCGCGTGCTTTCGGATCGACTAGCAGCAGACGGAGCCGCGCGACGCCTGGCACATCGTCTTTGACCACCATGACACAGCCGACATTTTCGCCATTCATCTCGGCGATCCAGCAACGCTCCAGCTTCGGGTCATAGTTGTTGACAAAGTCAGCCACAATTTGCGCGCACAGACCCTCGAAGGGCTCACCCCAGCCGTATTCCTGCGCGTAGAGCACGGCATGTCTGGAAACAATCCACCCGAAGTCGCCGAAGCGTGGCGCGCGCAGGATGTAGGCCGGGTTGCCCGAGGCGCCAGACGTTGGCTCTCCAAGGAGATTCTCGATCGTCCGCATCGCCGAGACCAGGTGCGTCTGGTCGCTGGGCTGGAGCTTGTCGAGCATATCTGCCACGTCGCGCTGTGACCGCTTCTCGGCCGGGTCGAACGCCTGACGTCCATGCGCAGTAAGGGCAAGATTGCTCTGGCGCGCGTCCTTTTCCGATGCTTTCCGCGTAATCAGGCCGCGTCTTTCGAAATTGCGCAGTACGCGGCTCAAATAGCCGGCATCGAGATCGAGTGCGCGGCCGATATCCTTTGCGGTCGCGGCCTCGTTGTGGGCGATTTCGTAGAGCACCCGCATTTCGCCGAGGGAATAGGGGCTATCGAGATAGGTTTTGCGCAAGACGCCAATTTGGCGTGTGTAGAACCGGTTGAAGCGGCGAACCGCAGCGATACGTTCCTGGGCGTTTCCGGCGCTTGTCATGGTGCCGGTCAGCCTCATCAGATTAGTTGATAAAGTCAAGTATTAGCGCGGATGCGTTGCGGTCGGATTCAGCATCGCGATACGCCGGCGCCCCAGCCGTCGCAGCAGGGCAATCTCTGCGTCGGCGCTTTCCTGGTGGCCACCGATATCCTCGTAGAACCTTTTGGCGATCAGCAGGCCCTGCTCCGGCCGTGGACCGCCGCCGAGCGCCACCCGGAGCAGGCTCAAGAGTTCAGCAAAGCCTGGGCGCATGAGGTCAGCGGCGCCGGGCGGCCGAAAAACGGCGGCGCGACCGGCACCCTCAAGAAGCTCTGTGGTCTGGATGAATCTGTCGGTGGCTTCGATCCAGCCCGGTTGGGGCACCGTGCCCGCCCGCAGGAACATCAGCCAGGGCGTGCGCACGGTGGCGGCAGCTGCGCGAAGCCGGGAGCCGATAGGGTCGGCTGAAGCCATGAACCGGCAGCCCGCAATATCGGCGACCTCCGCAGTGGCATCGCGGGAATTGGCGTCGGCAACGATGACTTCGGCGACAAGGCCTGCTGCCGCGCCTGGCACCAAAGCCGCGAGTGTCGGCACCAGCGAGCGCTCCGATTCATGGGTGGCAATGATGGCGCTCAGCATGGAACCGTAGCCAGTGAATACCGTTGCCACCATATCATGTGGAATTTGGCGTCCAGCCCACGAGATGGACCGCAACTGCGCAAATTGTGGTCGCCTACCGATAGAAAAAAACGATCAACGGAAGGATGCGTTTTCGGCCACCGCCATTGTCAGGTTTCCGAGTGACCCGGCCATGGGGCTTCAGTGGTCCCGACCTCAAGAAGTCCAATAAAACGCGCACGAGACCTAAAATAAGATGCGAGCGCAACTATATGGAACTCGCGAAAAAAAACCGGCGCAAAATTCGATAACCGTTCTTGTTATGTTCGCATTGGATCGCTAGGGTAATTCCATGGCTCGATCAAACGCAGCCGAAAGGCGCCCGCTGGCGAAGGAGCTGCCCTCCACGCCGGCGGGCGGCTATGACGACGTCAGCGAGCTGCTGGGGGTCGTTGTCGACCACGAGCGCCGCCGGGGCCGCGGCGCACAAAGCAACGCGTCGGGACGTTACGAGCCACTCGCCCGAATAGCTTTCGATGACGGCTGGCGCACGCTGGACGAGCTGCCGCCTTTCAAGACGAGCGTGACGGTCGACGCCACCCGCAAGATCATCACCCGAAACGACTCGCCAGACATCGGCTTTGATCGCTCGATCAATCCATATCGCGGCTGCGAACACGGCTGCATCTACTGTTTCGCGCGCCCGACCCATGCCTATCTCGGCCTCTCGCCCGGGCTCGACTTCGAATCCAAGCTCTTGGTGAAGCCTGAGGCGGCCGCCTTGCTGGAAAAGGAACTGTCCGCGCCTGGCTACGAGCCCAAGGTCATTGCTATTGGCACCAACACCGACCCCTATCAGCCGATCGAGCGCCGCTACAAGATCATGCGCCGCATCCTGGAGGTGCTCGACCGCGCCGGGCATCCGGTCGGTATTGTCACCAAATCGGCGCTGGTGCTGCGCGATCTCGACATCCTTGCGCGCATGGCCGAGCGCAACCTTGCGAAGGTTGCGTTGTCGGTGACCACGCTGGATGGGGATCTTGCCCGCAAGATGGAACCGCGCGCGGCGACACCAATGCGACGGCTCGAAACCTTGCGGCGCCTGACTCAGGCTGGCGTCCCGACGACGGTCATGGTTGCGCCGGTGATCCCCGCGCTCAACGACATGGAGATCGAGCGCATTCTCGAAGCCGCACGTACCGCCGGCGTCAAAGAAGCCGGTTACGTGCTGCTGCGCCTGCCGCTTGAGGTGCGCGACCTGTTCCGTGAATGGCTGACGGCGAACTATCCCGACCGTTCCCGCCATGTCTTCAAGCTGATCCGCGATATGCGTGGCGGCAAGGACTACGACTCCACCTGGGGTACGCGGATGAAGGGCACCGGACCTTATGCGTGGATGATTGGCCGCCGTTTCGAGATGGCCTGCGAAAAGCTCGGCCTCAATGAGAAGCGAAGCCAGCTCACCACCGAGCATTTCCGCAAGCCAAAGCCCGGCGCGGAGCAGCTGAACCTGTTTGCATGAGCGTGCCGTCCGCGAAACTGACCGCGGTGACGCTCGGCGTGCGCGACTTGCCGGCGAGTGCGCGGTTCTACGAGGCGCTTGGCTTCCAGCGGAAGTTTCGCGCAACCGGCGACGAGATCGTGTTCCTCGACGGTGGTGGGGTCGTTCTGGCGCTGTGGGACCTGGACAAGCTTGCTGAGGACACTGGGCTCCCCGCCCAGCTCAACATACAAACCTTTCGTGGCGCGACTTTCGCCTGGAACTGCGCGACGAAAGCTGAGGTTGATGTTGTATTCGCCAAAGCTGTCGACGCCGGAGCGAAATTGCTGCGCGAGCCTGAAAGGACCGACTACGGCGGCTACCGTGGGTATTTTTCCGATCTGGACGGACACGCCTGGGAAGTGGTCCAAGCGCCAGGTTTTACCTTCACCGAAGATGGGCGTTTGATCCTGCCGGCATAGGCGGTGCCGTTTTCCTTGTCCCCGCAATTCCCGGGCGGAGCATCCTGCCATTTGACTTACGGCCTGCGCCGCGCACTGATCGCGGCCATGACCCGCAAGGCCAAACGGAAATCAGCGCTGCGTCTTCCGCTCAACGAGCCGATTCTGCGTCCCACGTTCAGGCGCGAGCGGCGCGCGCTCAACAAAGGTGTGTTTCCGGTAGCCGGCTGCGACGAGGCAGGGCGGGGGCCACTCGCCGGCCCGGTGGTGGCAGCCGCGGTGGTGCTTGACCCCAGCCGCATTCCGCGTGGCCTCAACGATTCCAAGAAACTCGATGCTGCGGCGCGTGAAAAGCTCTACGAGAAGATTTGCGCAACCGCACAGGTGGCTGTGGCGTTTGGCACGGTAGAGCGGATCGACCGCGACAACATTCTTCGGGCCTCGCTCTGGGCGCTTGCCCGCGCGGTCAAAGCCCTGCCGGTGCGCCCCAAACTGGTGTTTGTCGATGGTAACCAGAAGATCGATTGCGGCTGCGATTGCGAAGCCGTGGTGTCCGGCGATGCGCTGGTTTTGTCGGTGGCGGCTGCCTCGATCGTGGCGAAGGTCACCCGCGACCGTTTGATGACCCGCCTCGGTCTCGCGCACCCTGGTTACGGTTTTGAGCGGCACATGGGCTACAGCGTACCCGAGCATTTTGCGGCTTTGGCCAAGCTCGGACCCACCATCCACCACCGAAAGTCATTTGCACCGGTTGCCGCCAAACTCGCCGCCCTGGGCGGCGCGCTCAGACGAAGCCATAGCGCGCTTGTTGCCTCTTTAGCCCGGCTTCTCTATTGCTGCCCGGTTCCAACGGCTTTCACCCTGCCCCGGGCCAATGCATTACGTCTCTCTGCTCATTGAATTTCTGCGCGGGCGCCCGGCTGTGGTGTTCTGGACCGTGGCGCTCACGCAAGCCGCGCTATGGACGTTCATTCCGGCGATTTTTTTCAGTGCGCCGCCGGGGGACGTGCCGATGCTGCTCGCCATCGGGCACGAATTTGTATTGGGCAGTTATCTCGGACCGCCATTGGCGTTTTGGCTCGGCGAGACCGCCTTCGGGCTGGCCGGCTCATTGGGACTCTATGCGCTGGCGCAGGCCTGCATCGTCACCGCTTACTGGGCGGTTTTCGCCCTCGGCCGTGGCATTGTCGGTACCCGGCATGCGGTTCTCGCGGTCCTGCTGATGGTCGGCATTGCCGCCTTCTCTGTCCCCAGCCCGAATTTTGGTCCAGCGATCCTGGCGGCACCGCTATGGGCGCTTGCGCTGCTGTACTACTGGCGAGCGGTCGGCGAGGTCAGGCGCGGCTACTGGTTTCTGCTCGCGCTCGTTCTCGGGCTGCTCATCCTTGCGAGCTACATCGGATTGATCCTGCTCACAGTCGTGATTGTGTTCACACTCTCGACGGCACGCGGGCGGGCCGCCGCGCTCCATCCAGAACCGTGGATTGCAATGCTGCTTCTGTGCATCGTGGTGTTCCCGCACGCACTCTGGTTCAGCGGTGAGCGTTCTCTTGTGATGGAAGGCATCGAAGAGAGCGTCGCTACGACCGGCCGGCTGTCGCCGGGAACGTGGCTATGCCTCGTTCTGGTCCTCGCGCATCTTGGTCTCGCTCTGCTTGTGACGTTGGCGAGCGGCTGGCCGCGGCATCCACGTGAACGTGCTCCGGAGATCGACCGCAATCCCGTGGAGCCTTTCGCGCGCAATTTTGTTTACGTCTTTGCGCTGGCGCCTGCACTGACAGCAATTGCGGTTGCCTTTGCCAGTGGCCGGCTTGGACCGCTCGACCGCATCGCGCCACTGGTGGTGCTCTCTGGCCTCGCCGTGATCGTGGCGGCCGGTGACAAGGTGCTGCTCTACCGTGAGCGGCTCGTATCGTCTGCCTGGTTCGGACTGCTTGTCGCACCACCGGTTTTGGTCGCGCTCTCGATCGCAGTGTTTCCGTGGACGCTCGGCGTCGATCTGAGAATTGCGCAGCCGGCCAATGCGGAGGGCAATTTCTATTCAGACATTTACCAGCGCCGAACCGGCAAGCCGCTTCCCTATGTGACCGGCGATCCGCGGATCGCTCCGCTGGTGGCGCTCGCGGCACCGAGCAGGCCGCATGTCTATTTTGCCTGGGCGCCGCAGCGCAGTCCCTGGGCAAGCCCCACCGATGTTCTCACACAGGGCGGCATTCTTGTTTGGCCGGCCGCTGACAACATCGGGACGCCGCCCGCGACGCTCAAGGCGCAGTTCCCCGATATGGTGCAGGAAGTGCCGCGTTCATTTCCGCGCGCGGTGCAGGGGCGATTGCCGCTGATCAAGCTTGGCTGGTCGATGTTACGGCCACAGGGCGCCACGCAACCCTAGCCGTCATTCCGGGGCGCACGCGAAGCGAGCGAACCCGGAATCCAGAAACAAACGTAGTGCTTGCATCTGGATTCCGGGCCCGGCGCTTCGCGCCGTCCCGGAATGACAATTGGTTAGTGATAGCTTTCGCCCTCGCGCACCTTGCCTCTGAACAACCAGTAGATGAATCCCACATAACCGAGCACGATCGGCAGCAGAAACAGTGTTCCGAGCAACATGAAAATTTGGCTCGCTGGCGCTGCCGCGGTATCCCACACCGTGAGTGACGGCGGAACAAGATAGGGAAAGTTCGAAATCGCCAGCCCGAGAAATCCCAGAAGGAATAACGCAACCGTCGCCAGAAACGGCGGCACCTCGCGGCCGGCCTCTATCCAGCGCCAGGCGAGATATGCGGTGAGGGCCGTCACCACCGGCACCGGCCACAAGAAGTAAAAATTCGGCAGCGAGAACCAGCGTGCCGCGATGCGCGGTTCCACGATGGGTGTCCATAGACTCACTGCGGCCATGAAGACGAGAACAGCCAGCAGCAGCACTTTGGCCTGGCCACGGGCGCGCTCGGCGACTGCTCCTTCGGTTTTCATGACAAGCCAGGTTGCGCCGAGCAAACCGTAACCGGCAATCAACGACAGGCCGCAAAGCATGGCGAACGGCGTTGCCCAGTCAAACGAACCGCCACTGAATGCGCCGTCGCGCACCGGGATGCCTTCAATCAGTCCCCCGAGAATGACCCCCTGCGAGAAGGCGGCAAGCGTTGAGCCCACGGCGAAAGCCACGCTCAGCCAGGTCTTGCTGCGCGAAACCGTGCGGAATTCGAATGCCACGCCACGAAATACAAGCGACAGCAGCATCACGATCACCGGCAGATAGAGCGCCGGCATGACGACCGCGTAGGCCTTTGGAAACGCCACCCACAATCCGCCGCCGCCAAGGACCAGCCAGGTTTCGTTGCCATCCCAGAACGGGGCGACCGATCGCATCATCTGGCCGCGCTCGACTTCATTGCGGGCAAACGGGAACAGAATCCCGATACCGAGATCGAAGCCATCGAGGATCACGTACATGATGACCGCGGTGCCGATCAGCGCCGCCCAGATCACCGGGAGATACCATTCCATGGCTCGACTCCTCGCGATCGATTCTCGAACCTCTTAAGTCCGCTGCGTAGCGGCACGGCCGGCATCATGTGCTGCCGAAATCGGATTCGCCGAAAATTGTCCAGTCTCTTCCGAAACGCCGGTCGGCCCTTGGGCGATAAGCCGATTGATGTAGTAGATGCCGAACGAGAACACGACGCCGTAGGCGATGACAAACAGGGCGAGTGTGCCGGCAATGGTTGCGCCTGGTACAGGCGAGGTTGCATCGGCCGTTCGCAACATGCCGGCCACGATCCATGGCTGCCGCCCGGTCTCCGTCACCACCCAACCGGCGATCACCGCCACGAATCCGATCCACCAGCATTGCGCCATCACGCGCAAATACCAGCGCGCTTCAAACAGTGTTCCGCGCCACCACAAAAATGCACCGAACAATGCTGCGGCAATCATGAAGAGGCCAACCGCGAGCATGATGCGAAAGCCGAAGAACACAATTTTCACCGGCGGCCGATCGGATGCCGGCACGCTGCTCAAGCCCGGAAACAAACCGTTCATATGATGCGTGAGAATGAGCGACGAGCCATGCGGAATGGAAAGCTCGAAGCGATTGACGCCCGCTTTTTCATCGGGCCAGGCGAAAATATGGAAATCGCCGGGCTTGCTGCCGTCCCAGTGAGCTTCCATCGCCGCAACCTTGATTGGCTGATGTTGGAGCGTGTTAAGGCCGTGCTGATCGCCGAGCAACAATTGCAACGGGGCGAGGACCGCGGTCAGGCCGATCGCCATGCGCAGCATGGTGCGACCTTCCTCAATGTGTTGCCCGGCCACCAGGTAGCGCGCGCCGACGGCAAGCACCACAAAGCCTGTGGTCAGGTAAGCCGCATTGAGCATATGGGCGAAACGATAGGGGAAGCTCGGGTTGAAAATGATCGCGAGCCAATCGGCTGGATAGGCAACGCCCCCGTGAAGTTCGTGACCAGTTGGCGTCTGCATCCAGCTATTGGCGGACAAGATCCAGAAAGCCGAAGTGGCCGTGCCAAAGGCGACGATGGCTGCCGACAGCACATAGAGCCACGGCGGCACGCGATTGAAACCGAAAAGCAGGACGCCGAGGAATGTTGCTTCGAGAAAAAACGCGCTGAGAACTTCGTAGCCAATCAGCGGGCCGATCACATTGCCCGCCATCACCGAGAAGCGGCTCCAGTTGGTGCCGAACTGGTACGACAGCACAATGCCAGACACCACGCCCATCGCGAAGGAGACCGCGAAAATCTTGGTCCAGAAGCGCATGAGCTGCTGGTAGCGTTCATTGCCGCTGCGCAGCCAGACGACACCAAGCGTGGCAATGTAAGCCGAGAGTCCGATTGTGAAGCTCGGAAAAATAATGTGAAAAATAATTGTGAAGGCAAATTGCAAACGCGCGAGCAAAACAGGATCAAAATCCATGACCAGCTCCGAGCGATGCCCCGGGCGCGATTATATTCGCGATCTATAAATCATGGCGAGGCCATTGCGTTCCACCTCTGCGGTATATCGAAGCGGCAAAACGCGCCAGTGCGCTATCCACACCCTCCACAATCGTGTCTGACGGGTGCGGTGCGGCCGCGTTAGGTTCGACTACCGGGCAGCCGGCAGGAGGGGTGACATGGTCAAGCGGGCCAAACGCGTGTCGGCAACCAGGAAGACCGAACCGCATATAAGCGCCGTCCTGGAGCGATATTTCGGGCTTTCTCAACAAGGTACCGACATCCGCACCGAATTCGTGGCCGGGGTGACCACCTTTCTGACGATGGTCTACATCGTCTTCGTCAACCCGATCATTCTCGGCAAAGCCGGGATGGACCCGGGCGCGGTGTTCGTCGCCACCTGTGTGGCCGCTGCGGTGAGCACCCTGGTGATGGGGCTCTATGCGAATTATCCGATCGCGCTCGCACCCGGGATGGGCATCAATGCATTCTTCGCCTTCACGGTCGTGCTCACCTACAAATACACGTGGCAACAGGCACTGGCTGCGGTGTTCTGTTCCGGCGTGCTGTTCTTTCTGATTTCAGTATTTCGGATAAGACAATTTGTCATCAACTCGATCCCGCAAAATCTGAAGCTTGCCGTATCGGCAGGCGTCGGACTGTTCCTGGGGATCATCGCGCTGGAAGAAGCCAAGGTGGTGGTCGCTCATCCGGCGACGCTGGTCACGCTCGGCGATATGACCAATCCTTCGGCGATCCTGATGCTGCTCGGCTTTGTATTGATTGCCGGACTGAATTATCGGCGCATTATGGGCGGGACGTTGATCGGCATACTCGTCGCGACGGCAATTGGCCTGCCGTTCGGATTGGCGCAGTTCACAGGCATCATCTCGATCCCGCCGTCGATCGCGCCGACATTCCTGCAGCTTGATTTCTCGCGTTGCGGCGAACTCACATTCCTGATTGTCGTGTTCTCTATCCTGTTTGTCGATGTATTCGACAACGCCGGCACCTTGATCGGCGTCACGCATCGCACCGGGCTGATGAAGAACGGCAAGCTCGCGCGCATGAAAGAGGCGCTGATATCCGACAGCTTCGCGGCGATGTTCGGCGCGCTGATCGGGACGTCGACGACAACGAGTTACATCGAGAGTGCTGCCGGTGTCTCCGCCGGCGGCCGCACCGGTCTGACCGCAGCTTTCGTCGGTATATTCTTTTTGTTGGCGCTATTCTTCGCGCCGCTCGCGGGCATGATCCCCGCCTATGCGTCGTCCGCGGCGCTGCTCTATGTCGCTTGCGTGATGGCGCGCGGGCTTGCGGAGATCGACTGGGAGGACATCACCGAATATGCGCCGGCGGTGGTCACAGCAATCACGATGCCGCTGACCTATTCAATCGCAACCGGGATCGGCCTCGGCTTTATTACGTATGTGCTTGCCAAGCTGGTTGCCGGCAAGCCGCAGGAGGCCAAGCCGGCCGTGATCGTGCTGGCGGTGCTGTTTGCGGTGAAATTCGTGCTGACTGGTTAGTCCGGACCCACGCTCCGTCATGCCCGCGCTTGTCGCGGGCATCCACGTCTTTCTTAGCGAGTTTTTCATGGAGCAAGGCGTGGATGGCCGGGACAAGCCCGGCCATGACGATTAATGCGTCAGCGCCTTTTTGATCGCGAGGAAATCGCGCCAGGCGAAACGCTTCTGAAGCGGACTGCGCAACAAAAAAGCCGGGTGAAAGGTCGGCATGGCGCGGATCTCGCGTGTGCCGGTATTGAAGGTGAACCAGCGCCCGCGCGTCTTGGTGATGCCTTCCTTGATGCCAAGCAGCGTCTGCGCCGATGGGCCGCCAAGACACACGAGAATTTCGGGATCAGCGAGTTCGATCTGCCGCAAAATGAACGGCAGACAAATTTGTGATTCCTGCGGCGTCGGCGTGCGATTTCCGGGTGGGCGCCACGGAACGATGTTGGCGATGTAGACCGACGTACGGTCGAGGCCGATGGCCGCCAGCATGCGGTCGAGTAATTTTCCGGAGCGGCCGACGAACGGCAGCCCCTCGATGTCTTCGTCGCGCCCCGGCGCTTCACCGACGAGCATCACCCGTGCTTTCGGGTTGCCGTCGGCGAAAACAAGTTGGCTGGCGGTTGCTTTCAACGCGCAGCCGTCGAATTTATCGAGAATGCTACGGAGCTCCTCGAGTGTTTTCGCGCTTTTTGCTGCTGCGCGCGCAGCCAATGCGGCTTCATCGGGGGCAGGCGGGGCGGGACCCGCCGGCGCAGCTTTAGCCTCGTATTCCGGTGACGATGCCGGGCGTGCCGTGCGAGCGGGCGGCGGCGGCTCGGCAATCGCAAAGCGATCGATCGGTTCTTCGCCCACGAGCGCGTCGACGCCAGCTTCAGTATAGAAGTCGAGGAGGTCGCGTGCCGTCTTGCCTTGGGTGGACGTCATTTATGCACATTAGCATGGCGCCGCCGCGATTGCCGCCCCGGGCTTAAAAGTGGACAATTACCTGGGGAGAAATTCATGGCCGAGCTACCCGCACGGGAAGCAATGGAATTCGACGTTGTGGTCGTTGGTGCCGGGCCGGCGGGCCTGGCAAGCGCCATCCGCCTCAAGCAGATCAGTCCTGACATTTCCGTGGTGGTCGTGGAGAAGGGCTCGGAGGTCGGCGCCCACATACTCTCGGGCGCGGTCGTCGATCCTGTCGGCCTCGATCGTCTGCTGCCCGACTGGCGTTCCGAAGATACGCCGATCAAGACAGCGGTCGCCGATGATCGCTTCTATTATCTGTCCGCAAATGGCGCATTGCGGCTACCCAATTTCATGATGCCGCCCTTGATGGGCAACCACGGCAATTTCATCGTTTCACTTGGCAGTGTCTGCCGATGGCTGGCGACCAAAGCGGAAGGCCTTGGTGTTGAAATCTACCCGGGCTTTGCCGCGGCGGAGGTTCTTTACGATGCAAACGGCGCGGTTGCGGGTGTCGCGACCGGCGACATGGGTGTGGGCAAGAATGGCGAGGCGAAGGACAATTTCACGCGCGGCATGGAGCTGCGCGCAAAATATACCCTGTTCGCAGAAGGCGCCCGCGGCAATCTCGGCAAGCAATTGATTGTGAAATTCGGCTTGTCGAATGAGCGCGAGCCGCAGAAATTCGGCCTCGGCCTGAAGGAGCTTTGGCAGGTCGCGCCGGAAAAACACCGCAAGGGTCTGGTGCAACATACGTTCGGCTGGCCGCTTGATAATTCGACCGGCGGCGGCTCATTCGTCTATCACTTCGACGACCATCTGGTGTCGGTCGGCTTTGTTCTGCACCTCAATTACTCCAATCCTTATCTCTCGCCGTTCGAGGAATTTCAGCGCTTTAAAACTCATCCGTTGGTGCGCGATACGTTCGCCGGCGGAAAGCGATTGGCCTATGGCGCGCGCGCTCTCACCGAAGGCGGCTACCAATCCGTGCCGAAGCTGAGCTTTCCTGGTGGCGCGCTGATCGGCTGCGATGCCGGCTTCATGAATGTGCCGCGCATCAAGGGCAGCCATAACGCGATTCTGTCGGGGATGATGGCGGCGGAGGCTGCGGCCGCGGCGCTTTCCGCCGGCCGCAGCCATGACGAACTCGTCGACTATGACGCGGCATGGCGTGCCTCACCCATCGGCAAGGACCTGTGGAAAGTGCGCAACGCCAAGCCGCTGTGGTCGAAATTCGGCACGCTGGGCGGCATTGCGCTCGGCGGGCTCGACATGTGGACGAATACGTTCGGATTTTCGTTATTCGGGACGGTCAAGCACGGCAAGCCGGACTACGCGACACTCAAGCCGGCGTCCGAATGTAGCCCCATTGCCTATCCGAAGCCGGACGGCAAGCTCACATTTGACCGGCTTTCGTCGGTATTCTTGTCCAACACCAATCACGAGGAAGACCAGCCGGTGCACTTGCAGGTGAAGGACTTGTCACTGCAGAAATCGTCCGAGCATGACGTTTTCGCCGGACCCTCGGCGCGTTATTGCCCGGCCGGCGTCTATGAGTGGGTCGAGGAGGCAGGCACACCGAAATTCGTGATCAACGCGCAGAACTGCGTCCACTGCAAAACCTGCGACATCAAAGACCCCAACCAGAACATCACCTGGGTTCCGCCGGAAGGCGGCGGCGGGCCGAATTACCCGAACATGTGATTGGCGCGGGGCACCCGCGTCACGATACCGCCACATCAGGGTTTTCAAGCTTATTTCTCTCCGCGCCGCCGCGAGACGTTCTTGCGGGAGCGGCGCAAAAAGGCCATTCTCGGCACAACATCGGCGTCCGCGCGCGATCCGCGGCCAGCCTTTTCAATTGGAGCACCGCCCGTGACGTCTTCGAGCCTCGGCCGCTGCATTGCCGGCAGCGCGCTTGCCGCCTTTGTCGCGGCAGCACCGGTCAAACTTGCCGCGCAGCCATTGAGTGCCCTGGAACTAGCCAACACGACGGCGTCGGGCAGTTACCTCGCGGCCCGTCACGCCGGGCAGCAGCGCGACGCCGGGGCCGCGGCCACCTACTACCGGTCGGCTCTCAAACGCGATCCGAACAACAGCGAACTGCTCGACCGCGCGTTCCTGTCGTTTCTTGTGGATGGCGAAATCGACGAAGCCGTGAAATTCGCAGAGCGCGTCGTGCAGGCCGACAAGAACGACCGCGTTGCGCGACTGGTTCTCGGTGTCAGTGGTCTCAAGCACAAGCAATACCCCGCCGCGCGCCGCGAACTCGCGCAATCGGTTCGCGGACCGATTACCGATCTCACCGCAACCTTGCTGACGGCATGGAGCGCTTACGGCGCCAATGACGCCAAGGCCGCTATCGCGGCGATCGATCATCTCACCGGGCCGGACTGGTACGCGATTTTCAAGGAACTGCATGCCGGCATGATTTACGACATTGCCGGCAACGAAAAGGAAGCCGGCAAGCGTCTCGAACATGCCTACAAGCTCGACTCTTCCGCGCTGCGGGTGGTCGAAGCATACGGCAGCTGGATCTCGCGCAATCGCTCGCCAAAGGAAGCGCTGACGATCTTCGAAACCTTCGACAAGGCGCTGCCACGTCACCCGCTCGTGGTCGAGGCCATGGACAAGCTCAAGGCCGGCGAGAAATTGCAGCCGCTGGTCGCGAATGCGCAGGCGGGCGGTGCCGAGGCGCTCTACGGCCTTGGCGCCTCACTCGGCCGCCGCGGCGGCGAGGACTTGGGCCTGGTCTATCTTCAGCTTTCGCTGTTTCTCGCTCCAACACATCCGTTGGCACTTCTCTCGCTTGCCGATCTTTATGAATCCCTGAAGAAGCCGGAGCTTGCGATCAAGGTGTATGAACGCGTTCCAGCGAACTCGCCGCTTCATCGCAACGCGGCCATCCAGTTGGCCGCCAATCTCGACAGCCTCGATCGAGCCGACGAGGCGCAGAAGCATCTTGAGGCATTGATCAAGCAGCATCCGGAAGATCTCGAGGCCATTATGGCACTCGGCAATGTCCTGCGCGGTCACAAGAAGTTCGCCGAATGCGCCGATGTTTATTCTAAGGCCGTTACCGCGATCGGAACGCCCGAGAAATCAAACTGGGTGAGCTTCTATTTCCGCGGCATCTGCTACGAGCGCTCGAAGCAGTGGCCAAAGGCGGAAGCCGACCTCAAGAAAGCGCTTGAGCTTTATCCCGATCAGCCGCACGTGCTCAATTATCTCGGCTATTCATGGATCGACCAGGGCATCAACCTGGATGAAGGCATGGACATGATCAAGAAAGCCGTGCAGCAGCGTCCGGACGACGGCTACATCGTCAACTCCTTGGGTTGGGCTTATTTCCGGCTGGGCAACTATGACGAAGCCACCAAGCAGCTGGAACGTGCGATCGAGCTGAAGCCGGAAGACCCCACCATCAATGACCATCTCGGGGACGCCTATTGGCGGGTCGGCCGCGTGCTCGAGGCCAAATTCCAATGGGCGCATGCGCGCGATCTCAAGCCGGATCCGGACGACCTTCCCAAGATCGAGGAAAAGCTCAAAGCGGGCCTGCCCGATGAGACCTCATCCCAGGCCAAGGCCGGCAAGAAGAGCGGCGACGGCGGCTAGCAGCGCGATGCGCAAGCGACGGGTTTTCGCGTGAGCGCGACGCTGCTCGAAAAGGCTTCTGCCAAGATCAATCTGACATTGCGGGTCATCGGCCGCCGCGCCGATGGCTATCACGATCTCGAAAGTCTCGTGGTCTTCGCGGATGTCGCCGATGTGCTGACGTTGCAGCCGGATACGGAAGATCGGCTCGAGGTCAGCGGGCCCTTCGCCGGCAAGAGTGGCGCGGTCGCCGACAATCTGGTCCTTAAGGCGCTCGGTGCGTTGCGGCAGCGGATTACCGGACTGAAGGGCGGACGATTCCTGCTTCAGAAGAATGTCCCGGTGGCGGCCGGCCTTGGCGGCGGCTCGGCCGACGCGGCCGCGGCCCTTCGGCTCCTTGCCCGCGCCAACGCCATCGCTTTGGACGACCCGCGCCTGCTGGAGGCGGCTCGCGCGGTGGGCGCCGATGTGCCGGTGTGTCTCGACCCAAGGCCGCGCATCATGCGCGGCGTCGGCGAGTTACTGTCGCCGCCGCTCGAACTGGCGGTGCTGCCGGCGGTGCTGGTCAATCCCGCCGTGGCGCTGGTGACGCGCGACGTGTTTGGCAAATTCACCGGCGGACAAGGCGAGGGCGAACTTGCGGACGTGCCGCGCGAGTTCGACGCGCTGATCGAATGTCTCAATCAACACGGCAATGATCTCACGGCTGCGGCCAGTGCGTGCGCACCTGTCGTTGCCGAAGTGTTGGCGGCCTTGAAAAAATTGCCGAGCGCAAAGCTCGTTCGTATGTCTGGTTCGGGCTCATCTTGCTTCGCACTGTTTGCCATGCAGCCCGAGGCCGCGGCAGCAGCGCAACGGCTCGCGGCCGAACAAAAAGGCTGGTGGGTGCGGTCGACATCCTTGGGCGCAGCACCGGGTGCACCTTGAATTTGCCCCCTTTGCCGACAACTCTTCGTACGTAATCTTTGTAAAGCGCGGAAGCTGAGCAAACGATGAAATACCGGTGGTCGGTCGCAGCAATTGCCGTCATGGGTCTGCTCGCCGCCGATCCGGCTTTTGCGCGCTCCAAGCACAAGGCCAAGGCCGCGTGTGCGGATCAGCCGGTCCCTTCCGTAATGAATGACCTCGCGCGCTATCTGTTGGTGCCGACCGATCAAGCGCCGCAACCCAACGGGTGCGCACCGCCGGTCTATGCCTACGGCAAATATGTCGGTCAGGATCCCGACCCGAACATCCGCTTCCAGCTGCTGCGAGATCCGGCGACAGGCTATTCGGCCAACCAGAACGAGTGACGCTGCGTTTGCGCGCTAGTGCGCGCGCGCGATGCAGAACGCGACAGCTTCTTCCAAGGCCGATTTGATTTCCGACGGTGGCACCAATGCCAATGCATCGATGGCGATGGCGCCGTAGTGCCTGGCGCGGCCCACCGTATCCTCGATCGCGTGGTGTTTGGCCATCAATGCGATGGCGGCGTCGAGGTCATCGTCGCCAACGGAGCCGTCGCCCAGCGTCCGGTTCCAGAACGCGCGCTCGCTTTCGGTGCCCCGTCGGAATGACAGCACCACCGGCAGCGTGATCTTGCCCTCGCGGAAATCGTCACCGACATTCTTTCCAAGCTTGGCGGATTTTCCGCCGTAGTCGAGCGCATCGTCGATGAGCTGAAAGGCAATTCCGAGATTCATCCCGAACGACCGGCATGCCGCCAGTTCGGCCTTCTCCTTGGCTGCAAGCGCCGGACCAACTTCGCAAGCGGCCGCGAATAATTCAGCAGTCTTGGCGCGGATGACGGCAAGATATTCGTCTTCATTGGTGGCCGTATTCTTGGCGGTACCAAGCTGCATGACCTCGCCTTCGGCGATCACGGCTGCTGCCGACGACAGGATGTCGAGCGCGTGTAAATTGCCGACCTCGACCATCATCTTGAATGCCTGGCCCAGCAGGAAGTCGCCAACCAGCACGCTCGCCTCGTTGCCCCACAACATGCGGGCCGCAACCTTGCCCCGGCGCAGGTCGCTTTCATCAACCACATCGTCATGCAGCAGCGTTGCGGTGTGCATGAACTCCACCGCAGCAGCGAGTTTGATGTGACCGTCGCCGGCATAGCCTGCGAGCCTGGCCATCGCCAAAGTCAGCATTGGCCGCAACCGCTTGCCGCCCGATGAAATCAGGTGATTGGCCACTTCCGGGATCATGGCGACTTCGGAGCCGGTCCGCGCCAGGATCGTCGAGTTGACGCGCTCCATGTCCGGTGCCACCAGTTCGGCAAGACGATTGAGCGAGGCGTGGTTCGGATACTCAAAAGGAAGGACGACGGCCAAAATTCATCTCCGGACGCTGAGAAAGCAAGAGCATAGGAACGCTATGCTACCGGGGCAAGTGCGTAAGATCGTCGTATCACCGCATAGTGACGCAGCCGACAGTGGGCAAGGGTTTGCAAGTGATCAGACGTATAAAAGCGGTCGTCGCCCGAAATTCCAGCGGTCAGCGTCAGGCATAGGGGTCCATGCGCGAACTTATCCGTACAAACGATGCGGTCTTGGTCTCGGCGGTCGTCGCGCTTCTGGAAAGCGCGGGCTTCCGTCCGCTCGTGCTCGATCAGAATATGAGTGTGCTGGAAGGTTCGCTCGGAGTGCTTCCGCGCCGTGTGCTGGTGGCGGAAGGCCACGAGTTGCGGGCGCGGCAGCTTCTCGTGGATGCCGGGCTCGGTCATGAGCTGCGTCCCGATGGAAGCTGACACCGAAACAAGCGAAGATGCCATTCTCGGTGGCAGGCTTCGGATACGCCAGCCGCTGCGTGGTCATCGTGTCGGCCATGATGCAATTTTGCTGGCGGCAGCGACGGCCGCGCGCTCCGGTGAACTGGCGGTCGATCTTGGCGCGGGCGTCGGCGCCGCGGGACTCGCGCTTGCCGCGCGCGTGCCGGGACTGAAATTGGCACTGGTCGAGATCGACGCAGGCCTATGTGCGTTGGCGTCGGAAAATGCGCGGCTCAATCGGCTGGATGACCGGACGGTTGTACTCGCGTGCGATGTTGAGGACGTGGATGCGCTGTTTGCGGCGGGACTTTCGCCGGGCAGCGTGGACCGCGTCTTGATGAACCCGCCCTTCCACGATGCGCAACGCCAGAACGTATCCCCTGATCCGCGCCGCCGGCTAGCGCACGTAGGCGCTTCCGGGCTGCTGGCTCGTTGGGTCGGCACCGTTGCGCGACTCTTGAAGTTGCACGGGGTGCTGACCCTGATATGGCGGGCGGACGGATTGGACGACGTGCTCGGCGCGCTGCGGCCGGAGTTCGGAAGTATCGCGGTATTGCCGGTTTATCCGCGGCCGGGCGTGCCGCCGATCCGCGTGTTGGTGCGCGCGGCGAAAGGCGAGCAAGGCGCGCAAACCACCTGTCACGCCCTGGTGCTTAACGACGAGCGGGGTCAGCCGACGGATGCGGCTGAAGCCGTGCTGCGCGCGGGTAAGACATTGAACATTACGGAAAAGTAAACGCTGCGCCGGGTGCCTAAGCTCTGCGCCGTCCGGGCACAATTTCGCGCCACCGCCGGTCGGCCAACTGACGCCGTACGCGGCCCAGATTTTCTTCGCTCAGGTGCGAAAGAACAATCACAGTGCCGATTAACAGGAACAGAAGTCCGATCTTGGGATCCATCAATCCGCCTCTTCCTATTGCCCCACTCAGCGGTGGTGCCCAGTGCATTGCAAAAAGCATTCCAAAGTTAAAAATTAGGCAATAGCGGGCACTTTCGATGCAGATCGCTAATAATTGATGCAACGCGATGGGGGTCTGACATTTGCGTGGTCGCGCCCGCGCAATGGTCTCCGGCCTTTGACTTAGGGGGGCGCGACTGCCTATCTGAGTGATATGCCCAATTCCGAAAGCGCCACGCCATCCAATCCCGCCAGACGTGTAATCGATTTGTGCGCGCGGCTGGTTCCGCGCCGGTTTCGCAGGGACATACCGGTGGTCCCCGTCGTACGCATTGCGGGTGTCATCGGGGTGGTGACTCCATTGCGGCCAGGGCTCTTGCTGTCCACCATCGCGCGATCGCTCGAGCGCGCATTTGAGACACCCCGCGCCCGCGCGGTAGCGCTGATCATCAACTCGCCAGGTGGCTCACCGTCGCAGTCGCATTTGATATTCCGGCGCGTCCGGCAACTGGCCGAAGAAAAGAAAATTCCGGTGCTGGCATTCGTGGAAGACGTCGGCGCGTCCGGCGGTTACATGCTGGCTTGCGCAGCGGACGAGATCATCTGCAACGATTTCTCGATCGTCGGTTCGATCGGCGTGGTTGGCGCCTCGTTTGGCTTTCACGATCTCATGGAGAAAGTCGGAATTGAACGCCGCCTTTATACGTCAGGCGACCGCAAGGTGATGCTGGACCCGTTCCTGCCGGAGAAGCCGGACGACGTGAAACGAATCAAGGCGATTCAAAAGGACATCCACGACCACTTCATCGCATTGGTAAAAGAACGCCGGGGGTCCAGGCTGAACGGCTCCGACAAGACGCTGTTCTCTGGTGAATTCTGGACGGCGCAAAAAGCCATCGAGCTGGGATTGGCGGATCACATCGGCGACATGCGCTCGACTCTGCGCGAGCGCTATGGCGACAAGGTGCACACGCCGCTCATTTCCGCGGAGCGCTCGCTGTTCGGCCGGCGCCTGCCGGGCGTCAATTTGGTCGATGCACTCACGCGCCAGCCGGGCCTCGCGGACGATCTGATCTCGGCGCTGGAAATACGCGCACTCTGGGGCCGCTACGGCCTGTAGCCCACTCCGCTCATTCCCGCGCAAGCAGGAATCCAGGGGCCAATTGCAAAGCCGGAAGTTCTGGGTCCCCGCTTTCGCGGGGACGAACGGAAGATGGGTGCTTACTGTATCGGTTTGTTGCCGAATAATTTTGCAACGGCCGCCACCTGCTCGCGCTGTAGCGCGATCGAGGCGGCAAACTCGGTGCTGTTGCCGGGGCTGACAATTTGTCCGGTGGCGGTCAGCCGCTTCACGAGCTCAGGGTCGGCCGCAGCAGTCCGGATGTCGTCCGCAATTTTCTTGCGCACATCGTCGGCAATGCCCGGCGGCCCAAATAGCCCGACTAATCCGTCGAATTCCAGCGATGGATAGCCGGCTTCTGTTGCGGTCGGGACATTGGGAATCGCAGGCGCGCGTTCATGATTGGTCACCGCCAGCACCTTGACGGTGCCAGCCTCGACCTGCGGGCGCACGATCGCGTAGGCCGGCATGTAGACCTGGATTACCCCGGAGGCCAAATCGGTAACAGCGCCAGCCGGGTTCTTGTAAGGCACTTTCGCCATCTTCAGCCCGACGGCGTTCAGGTATCCTGCGAATACAAAATCGGTGAAGCCGGTGGCCGTCGTCCAGTTCAACTGGCCGGGCTTGGCGCGCGCGAGCGCTTCCAGTTCTTTCAGGGAATTAACGTTCAGCGCGGTCGGGACACTGACCGCTACCACCGTTTTGGAAATGCGGGCGATCGGGATGAGGTCCTTTGGATCATAGGGGAGCTTGTCGTGGAAATAAGGATGCGCGGTAAATGAGCTCACCGGCGATACCAGCAAGACGTGATCGTCATGCGCGCTCAGGAAACTGGTGATTGCAAGCATGCCATCGCCGCCCGGACGATTTTCCACGACGACGGGTTGCCCCCAACGCGCGGATAATTTGTCCGCGAGCAGCCGTGCGCCGATATCGACGCCGCTGCCTGGTCCGAGCGTAACGATGAACCGCACGGGTCTACTCGGCCAAGCGTCCGCGGCGGCGCATGGGCTCGAAACAATCGAGCTGGAAATAACCGCCGGCAAAGCAAGGAAAGTGGCAACTAGTATTGATCGGGCCCAATTGGGTATAATGCTGGTGTGCATGTTTCCTCCACGGGCCGGGCGGCCGTTCAATGTTTGACGGCCGTTGCGGCTCCTTCGATGCAATAACCCCGTCAAGGCTAGCTTATTTACCGTGGCTTTCACCAGCGTATGCCTGCCCGAAACCCACTGCCACGCTTGGCCGCACCCCGCGACCGCTGTCCGCCCCGAAAATGCCGCGTTCCCGACCGAGCCTTTACCGGTCCATAGAGATTGGAGCCGCCTATGCCGTCCTTATTGCTGTCACCGCTGGTGAAGTGGTCGCTTGCCGCAATGGGCGGAGCCATGATCGTGCACTGGGCGGTCAAGGAAGCGCGCCGGATCAACGAAGAGCTCGACCAGGCACGGCGCGTGAAGGCGAGGATCACGGATGCGGAAAATCGCCCGACGCTTCGCCGCGATCCGCGGACCGGCGAATACCGGTTGTAAAAACTTGCACTCTTGCTGGACCGCCCGCCGGCCTTAGTGGCGGGCGGTGCGCTTGTGGCCGCCGACCATCGCGCCGAAGAACAGCACGATCAGCACCCAGCCAATGAGTTGAAACTCGAGCACGACGATACCCTCCGTCGAAAATCCCCTTTGATCGCGTGGGTATCAGTCGGTGGTTCAAGAACTTGTAAATTCCACTCGACTTGACCCTCCGGAGGGCCACCTCTAGGGTCGAATCTATTCCCGTGCTTAAGAATCAGTATCCATCCGATGGCTGAAGCCAACCTTCGTGCCAGCGAGCGCTCGCATCAAGCCAACCTGGACCCATCGCGGTCGTTCCAGGGGCTCATTCTTGCGCTGCAGCAGTACTGGGCGAACTGGGGCTGCGTCATCCTGCAGCCGTACGATATGGAGGTGGGGGCGGGCACTTTCCACCCGGCCACCACGCTGCGCGCGCTCGGGCCGAAGCCATGGAACGCCGCGTACGTGCAGCCGTCGCGCCGCCCCAAAGATGGCCGCTATGGTGAAAATCCGAACCGGTTGCAGCACTACTACCAATTCCAGGTGATTTTGAAGCCGTCGCCTCCGGACATTCAGGATCTGTATCTCAACTCGCTGAAAGCGATCGGCATCGACCCGAAGATCCACGACATCCGTTTTGTCGAAGACGATTGGGAAAGCCCGACGCTCGGCGCGTGGGGACTCGGCTGGGAATGCTGGTGCGATGGCATGGAAGTTTCGCAGTTCACTTATTTCCAGCAGGTTGCCGGTTTCGAGTGCGCGCCGGTTGCCGGCGAACTCACCTACGGGCTCGAGCGGCTCGCAATGTATGTGCAGGGCGTCGACAATGTCTTCGCGCTCAACTTCAACGGCCGCGATGATGAGAAGAAGGTCACTTATGGCGACGTCTTCCTGCAGGCGGAGCAGGAATATTCGCGGCACAATTTCGAATTTGCCGACACCGCAATGTTGTTCGAGCAATTCAAGATGGCGGAAGCCGCCTGCCAGAAATATCTCGCCGCGGGCTGGGCCAACGGCAAGAAAGAGCGCCATCTGCTCGCGCTCCCGGCCTATGACCAGTGCATCAAGGCGTCCCACGTCTTCAATCTGCTCGACGCGCGTGGCGTAATCTCGGTCACCGAAAGGCAAAGCTACATCTTGCGTGTCCGCGATTTGGCAAAGGGCTGCGGCGAAGCCTGGCTCGCGACCGAGGGCGGGGGCGCGGCATGAACGATCCCGAAATCGGCGGGCGGGCGCCGATCGTGGTCGAAGTCGAGGCGGGCCAGGTTTACTGGTGGTGCGCCTGCGGGCGTTCCAAAACCCAGCCATTCTGCGACGGGTCACATAAGACGACCAGTTTCACGCCGATCGAGTACACCGCGGAAAAAAGCGGCAAAGTATTCTTTTGCACATGCAAGCGTAGCAGCAAGAAACCCCTCTGCGACGGCAGCCATAAAAAGCTATAATCGAATCATCGGGCGCGGGGGCGGAAGATTATGCTGCTCTGGGTCATTTCACTCGTCGCTGTAGCGATCGTCCTGTACATCATCATCGTTTTCAATCGTCTGGTGCGCACGCGCCAGATGGCGAATGAGGCCTGGAGTGGGATCGACGTCCAGCTCAAGCGCCGCTCCGAGCTCGTTCCAAATCTTGTGGAAACCGTGAAGGGTTATGCCGGGCACGAACGCTCGGTACTGGAAGACGTCACGCGGCTGCGCGGTGCTGCTAGCGCACTGCCGGCAAACGACATCGCGGGCCGGGCGCAAGCCGAAGGGGCATTGTCGCTTGCGCTTGGAAAGCTCGTTGCCTTGGCCGAAAATTATCCCGATCTCAAGGCGAGCGCGAATTTCCTCGATTTGCAACAGCAACTGAGCCAGCTTGAGACCGAGCTCCAGATGGCGCGTCGCTACTACAACGGTGCGGTGCGCAACCAAAATGTCCTGGCGCAATCTTTCCCGAGCAATTTTATCGCCGGCCTGTTTGGCTTCGGACAACGCGAGTATTTCGAAATCTCTGATGCCGCCGACCGCAACGTGCCCCAGGTCAAGCTGCAGCCGGCCCCGCCCGCGCAATGATCGGCAATAAGACAGCGCTCAACCAATTGCGCCGGTCGTCGGCGGGAATGCGAGTGGCGCGCCTTTTCCTGGGCCTTTTCCTGGGCCTTTGGCTTTTTGGCGGCGGCAGCGCTTTTGCGGCTGAGGCCATCCAGACTTTTGATTCCGAAGTCAGCCTCGCCAAAGACGGGGAGCTGAGCGTCACCGAAACCCTTCGCGTGCAGGCGGAAGGCCGAGAAATCAGGCACGGTATCTATCGTGACTTTCCGTTGACCTTCAAAGACGCCAACGGCGTTTTGCGCGAAGTAGATTTCAAGCTGCTTGGCGTCGAGCGCGACGGAAAGGCCGAAACTTATTCCACGACGCGCCAGCACGGAATCCTTCGCATTTATGCCGGCGACAAGGACACCAACGTTCCGCGCGGCGAGCACACTTATGTCTTTCGTTACCGCACTGGACGCCAGGTCCGTTGGTTCGACGGCAAGCCGGAACTAAACTGGAACGTTACCGGCAATTTCTGGAACTTCCCGATTTTAGATGCGACCTATCAGCTCAAATTTGTCGCGGGCGGTGCGCCGGTGCGCTGGACTGCATTTACCGGCCGCTTAGGGGCGCGCGGCACTGACTGGCGCGGCGGTTTGGGCGCCCTTGGAACGCTCACTGTCGAGACCACGCGGGGCTTGGCGCCCGGCGAAGGCCTGACTGTCGTTGCGGAAATCCCCGCTAACGCCGTCGACCCGCCAAACGCGAACAAGCTGCTGTGGTACGAGATATTCGATAACCGGCAGTGGATTTTCGGCGGCATCGGTCTAGTGCTGGTGCTGGGCTATTACCTCGCCGCCTGGATGGCGGTTGGGCGCGATCCCAGAGGCGGCCCTGTCATTCCACTTTTCTATCCACCCAAGGGAATCTCGCCGGGGCTGGCCAACTACATCCGCGACTGGGGCTTCGGCCGGGAGAAATGGCGCGCCTTCACGGCGGCGGCGCTGTCGCTTGCGGTGCGCGGGCTTCTGCACTTCGACGATCGCGGCGGCTCGCTGACGTTGAAAGCGACCGGCAAGGAACCGCCCGAGGGCTTTGGCGGGCTGCCCGCCGGCGAAGGCGCGATTATGACCTGGGTGAGAGATGAAGGCGGCGCCGCGACCATCAGCAGCGCCCATGGTTACGCAGTCGCCAAGGTCGGTGAAGCTTTCACCAGAAGCATCGAGGCGGAAAACCGCAACCGCTTCTTCCGGCGCAACCTCGGCTATGTCGGTGCCGGACTTGCGTTGACCGCAGCCGCCGTCGTCGGAGTCCTCACCTTCGGCGGGCTGCAAGACCAGGACATTTCCATTCTGGCTGCCTTTGGCTTTGGTGGCTTTATTGCCGGCATCATCGCGATGCAGACTCTGCCAGTTCTGTTCGGCGGATTCACGTTGGCGTCCGTGATGCGCGGTATGCTGTCGCTGGCTTTTTTCGTCGTGTTCATCTCGATTTCGACGTCTATCGTCCCGGTGCTGTTGCCGAACGGCTTCGGCGGCGCGTTTCCGATTTTGTGGTCGTATATCGAGAACTATCCGTTCCCATTTGTACTTGTAACCGCCTTCACGACCGTCAATGGTCTGTTCTTTCACTTGATGCGGGCGCCCACGACACTTGGGCGCCCGATCATGGATCAGCTCGCGGGCTTTCGGCTCTATCTTGAGACGGCGGAATCTGACCGTCTCAACATGAGCGCGCCCGAGCTCACGACGGATCGTTTCGAGTCGCTGCTGCCCTATGCGGTCGCTCTCGACGTGGAAAAGCCCTGGTCGGATGCGTTTGCGGCCGCGCTGCGCCGCGCGCATCCGGGCGACCCGGACCCGATGAACCATTACCAGCCAGGCTGGAGCTCCGGCGGCGGATGGTCCGGCAGCAATCTCGGGAATGCGGTTTCTTCGTCCGTAGCGAGCGTCAGCGGCGCCCTTGCCAGCGCCGTACCGGTCTCCTCCGGCTCGTCCGGCTTTTCGGGCGGAGGGGGCGGCTCCGGCGGCGGTGGAGGCGGCGGCGGAGGCGGGGGCTGGTAAAGCCCGGGCCCTATGGGTGACAGCGGCGGGCCTGCTTGCTACGCAGGCGCCGCGATCGAATTTTTTACCCTTTGGCCGAAATGCCCGACCTTCTGATCGAGTTCCTGTCCGAAGAAATCCCTGCGCGCATGCAGACGCGGGCGGCCGAGGACCTGCGCAAGATGGTCACCGACCGGCTGGTGGAGCAGGGGCTGACTTACGAGGGTGCAAGTGCATTTGCCACTCCTCGCCGACTTGCTCTTACAGTGCATGGCGTTCCGGCGAAGCAACCGGATGTGAAGGAAGAGAAAAAAGGCCCGCGTGTCGGCGCGCCGGATAATGCCATCGCCGGGTTCCTGAAAGCGGCTGGGTTGAAATCGATCAGCGAAGCAAAGGTGCAGCCTGACAAGAAGGGCGCTTTTTATGTCGCAGTGATCGACAAGCCAGGCAGAAATGCGATCGATGTCATCAAAGATATCTTGCATGCCACGATTGCAACCTTTCCCTGGCCGAAGTCGATGCGTTGGGGCGCCCGTTCGGCAACCCCAGGCTCCTTGTCATGGGTGCGTCCCCTGCATTCAATCGTCGCGGTCTTTGGTCCCGAGACCGAAGAGCCGGTCGTCGTCCCCCTCGACATTGATGGCATCAAGAGTGGCAACAAAACGCGCGGCCACCGCTTCATGGCACCAGACGAATTCGAGGTGCGTCGCTTCGACGACTACGTTGCCAAGCTGGAAAAAGCCAAGGTCGTGCTCGATTCGAGGCGTCGTGCTGACATAATTCATACCGACGCCAAGAATCTTGCGTTCGCTCAGGGCTTCGAGCTGGTGGAAGACGAGGGTCTGCTGGCCGAAGTCGCGGGTCTCGTGGAATGGCCGGTGACGCTGATGGGCAGCTTCGACCAGGCATTCCTGTCGATTCCCGATGAAGTGATCCGCGCCACCATCCGCAACAACCAGAAATGCTTCGTGTTGCGCGATCCGCAGAGCGCGAAACTGGTCAACAAATTCATTCTCGTTGCAAACGAGGAAGCCGCGGACGGCGGCAAGGCGATTGTCGCCGGCAACGAGCGGGTGATCCGCGCACGGCTATCCGATGCCAAGTTCTTCTACGACACCGACCTGAAGACGCGCCTGGAAGACCGGCTGCCGAAATTCGAGCAGATCGTTTTCCACGAGAAGCTGGGTACGCAGGCCGAACGCATTGCGCGCATCGTGGATCTCGCCGGACAGCTCGCGCCGATCGTCGGTGCCAAGTTGGAGAATACCGAGCGCGCCGCGCAATTGTGCAAGTGCGATCTGCTGACCGAAGTCGTTGGTGAATTTCCGGAGCTGCAAGGCCTGATGGGCCGCTACTACGCCGAAGCGCAAGGGGAAGACGAGGCCGTCGCCCACGCCATTGAAGATCACTACAAGCCGAAGGGGCCTGATGACCTTGTGCCCGGCGATCCGGTGGCCATTGCCGTCGCTCTTGCCGACAAGATCGATACGCTGGTCGGCTTTTGGGCGATCGATGAAAAGCCGACCGGCTCAAAGGATCCTTACGCGCTGCGAAGGGCCGCCCTGGGTGTGATCCGGATCGTCGTTGAAAACGAATTGCGGCTACCGCTGCGCGTGATGTTCTGGAGGCATTTTGGCTCGGTCGCCCGCGACGAGGCACTCGCCAGCGCAATTGCGATGTTGCACCCGCTGAACGAACAAATTGCCACGATAAGTGCGAGCGACATCGAGTTGGCCGTCAAGCTGGAAGTGCTTGTTTCGGAAAAAGCCAAGCAGGTGGCGAAGCCGCTGCTTTTGCAGGCTCATTCATACCTGCATCAAACCAACGATCTGATCGCTTTCTTCGCTGATCGTCTGAAGGTCCAGTTGCGTGAGCAAGGCGCGCGTCACGATCTGGTCGATGCAGTGTTTTCACTGTCGGGCCAGGACGATCTGCTGATGATCATGCATCGCGTCGAGGCACTTGGAAAATTTCTCGAGAGCGACGACGGGAAGAATCTACTCGCCGGCGTCAAGCGTGCGTCCAATATCCTCCGCATCGAGGAGAAGAAAGACAGGCGCGAATATGATGGCGCGCCGGACGCAAAGCGCTATCAGCTTGCTGAGGAGAAGGCACTGGCCGAAGCAATCACCGCAGTTAAAAAAGAAGCCGCCACCTCTGTCGGCAAGGAAGATTTTGCTGCCGCCATGACGGCGATCGCCAAGCTCCGTCCGCGCGTCGATGCGTTCTTCGACAAGGTCACCGTCAATGTCGATGACAAGGCATTGCGCGAGAACCGTCTCAGGTTGCTGAACGAAATTCGCGAGGCGACCCGGGCGGTGGCCGATTTTTCGAAAATCGAGGGATAGGCTCGGTTGTCGTCCCCGCGAATGCGGGGACCCATACGCCGTGCCCTATCGATGAACTGCGGAGTATGGGTCCCGGCCCTCACTTCGCTCGGCCGGGACGACAGCTATACGGAACCCAACGTACCAGTTCGCCGTTTCATTTCCATTCACGCCACCAGGAGAATCCATCATGGTCATCGGTATTGCCCATTTGCAGCCCATCATTGCGATCATCGCCGGCATTCTTATTCTTGTCATCCCGCGATTGCTCAACATTATCGTCGCCGTCTACCTGATTGCCGCCGGCCTGTTGGGTCTTGGGCTTTTCCGTTAATCCGAATTCCGGGCTTGCGCCGGGCTATTCGGCGGTGCTTTTAAGGGCCGTCGCCTCACCAGTGCTGCTTGACCCAATTGCTGATCCATGGCCAAACGAAAACAGTCGCGCGCGAGCGTAAAAACCAAGAAACGCGTGAAGAAACGCCTCAAGAAACGCGTGATGCGGAAGGCTTCCCGGCCCAAAACGAAGGCATCCGCTGTATCGAAGGGCAAATGGGTCTACGGCTTCGGCGACGGGCGCGCCGAGGGCAAGGCCTCCATGCGCAACCTTCTGGGTGGCAAGGGGGCGGGACTTGCCGAAATGGCCAACCTCGGTCTGCCGGTACCGCCTGGGTTCACCATCACAACCGACGTATGCACGTACTACTACGGGCACGACCGGCAGTATCCGAAAGATCTGCGCGGCCAGGTCGAGAAGGCGCTCGCCCAGATCGGCCGCATCACCGGCAAGACGTTCGGCGACAGGTCCAATCCGTTGCTTGTATCCGTTCGGTCGGGCGCGCGTGCCTCGATGCCGGGCATGATGGATACGGTGCTCAATCTGGGTCTCAACGACGAGACCGTTGAGGCCCTGGCGAAGAAATCCGGTGACCGCCGCTTCGCCTATGACAGCTACCGGCGCTTCATCACGATGTATTCGGATGTGGTGCTGGGCGTCGGCCACGAGCATTTCGAGGAATTGCTCGATCACCACAAGGAGCGGCAGGGTTACAGCCTCGACACTGATTTGTCCGCCGACGATTGGGCCGATCTCGTCGTGCGCTACAAGAAGCGCGTTAAGGATGAGCTGGGCCAGGATTTCCCGCAGGACCCGCATCAGCAGCTTTGGGGCGCGATCGGTGCGGTCTTCGGCTCGTGGATGAATCAGCGTGCGATTACCTATCGCCGGCTGCACAATATCCCCGAAGGTTGGGGAACGGCCGTCAACGTTCAGGCGATGGTGTTCGGCAACATGGGTGACACCTCCGCCACCGGCGTTGCATTCACCCGCAATCCGTCCACCGGCGAGAAAAAGCTGTACGGCGAATTTCTGATCAATGCGCAGGGCGAGGATGTGGTGGCCGGCATCCGCACCCCGCAGGAGATCAGCGAGGCTGCGCGCAAGGAAGTCGGCTCCGACAAGCCGTCGATGGAGTACACGCTGCCGAAGGCCTACGCCGAGCTCAAGCGCATCTACAACGTGCTCGAACGTCACTATCGCGATATGCAGGACCTCGAATTCACAGTCGAGCAGGGCAAATTGTGGATGTTGCAGACGCGCTCCGGCAAACGGACCGCAAAGGCTGCGTTGCGCATCGCGGTCGAATTGGCCAATGAAGGGCTGATATCAAAGAACGACGCCGTGCTGCGCGTCGATCCGCTCACGCTCGATCAGTTGCTGCATCCGACCATCGATCCGCGCGCGCACCGGCGCGTCATCGCGACGGGGCTTCCCGCGTCTCCCGGCGCGGCCTCGGGAGAAATCGTGTTTTCACCCGATGAAGCAGCACAGCTCAAAGCCGACGGCAGGAAAGTCATTCTCGTGCGCGTGGAAACTTCGCCGGAAGATATCCATGGCATGCACGCCGCCGAGGGCATCCTCACGACGCGCGGCGGCATGACATCTCACGCCGCCGTGGTTGCGCGCGGCATGGGCAAGCCATGTGTCTCCGGCGCGGGCTCACTGCGCGTGGACTATGCCGGCGGCACGATGACCGCTGGCGGTCAAACTTTCAAAAAAGGCGATTCGATTACCGTCGACGGTTCCACCGGCCAGGTATTGGCCGGGAAGGTCGACATGATTGAACCGCAGCTATCCGGGGAGTTCTCTACCTTGATTGGCTGGGCCGACAAGGTGCGCCGCCTTGGCGTGCGCGCCAATGCCGATACGCCGACCGATGCGAAAGCAGCCGTACGGTTTGGCGCGGAAGGGATCGGCCTCTGCCGCACCGAGCACATGTTCTTCGAGGAGGGGCGCATCCGGGCGGTGCGCGAAATGATCCTTGCCGACGACGAGAAATCGCGCCGTGCGGCGATCGCAAAACTCCTGCCGATGCAGCGCGCCGATTTCGTCGAACTGTTCGAGATCATGGCGGGCCGCCCGGTGACGATCCGGCTGCTTGATCCGCCGCTGCACGAGTTCCTTCCGCATGGCGAGAAGGAAATCGCGGAGGTTGCGGCCGCCATGGGCGCCGATCCGAAGAAGCTTGCTGGCCGTGCAAATGAGCTGTCCGAGTTCAATCCGATGCTCGGGTTCCGCGGTTGCCGCATCGCGATTGCCTATCCGGAGGTCGCCGAGATGCAGGCGCGCGCAATTTTCGAGGCCGCTGTTGAAGCCGCCAAGCGGACCGGGAAGCCGGTGGTACCGGAAGTAATGGTGCCGTTGATTGCGACCAAGGCTGAGTTCGACCTGGTCAAGTCGCGCATCGACGCGATGGCGCAAGCAGTTGCAAAGGAGAAGGGCGCCAAGGTCGATTACCAGGTAGGCACGATGATCGAGTTACCGCGCGCCTGTTTGATGGCCGGCGAGATCGCGCAAAGTGCGGAGTTCTTCTCGTTCGGCACCAATGACCTCACGCAGACCACTTTTGGAATTTCGCGCGATGACGCCGCGAGTTTCCTCGGCATTTATACCGCACGCGGCATTCTGCCTGGCGACCCCTTCGTGTCGATCGATCAGGACGGCGTCGGCGAACTCGTGAAAATCGGCGTCGAACGTGGTCGCAAGGTTCGGCCGAAGCTGAAGGTGGGAATTTGCGGCGAACACGGAGGCGACCCCGCATCGATCGCATTCTGCCACAAAACCAGGCTCGACTACGTGTCGTGTTCGCCGTTCCGTGTGCCGATCGCGCGTCTGGCCGCAGCTCAGGCGGCGTTGGGCAAGGCGGCGGCCAGTCAGGCTTAGGGCGGGCTAAACCGCCACTTTGGCGAGGAAATCCTCGACCTCGAGTCGGAGATCCGCAACGGCATGTTCTACCGCTTCGGAGGCGTCGCGCACGACTTCCGCCGACGCGCGCGTCTGCGTCGCCGCGCCGGCGACGTCGCCCAGCATGCCAACGACGTGGCCTGTGCCCTGGGCGGCGCTTGCAACGTTGCGGGAGATCTCGCTGGTCGCCGAATTTTGTTGCTCCACCGAGGCCGCCACCGCTGACGTATTCGCGTTGATTTCGTGCATCCGCGCGGCGATCTGCCGGATCGCTTCGACGGCAGCAGATGTCGAATTCTGCACGGCGAGGATGTGATTGGCGATGTCTTCGGTGGCTTTCGCAGTCTGCACCGCGAGCGATTTCACTTCGGAAGCGACGACAGCGAAGCCTTTGCCAGCCTCGCCGGCGCGCGCGGCCTCGATGGTCGCATTGAGCGCCAGAAGGTTGGTCTGCCCGGCGATGTTGCGGATCAACTTCACGACGTCGCCGATCTTCTGTGCGCCGTCCGCCAAACCGGCAATCTCGCCGTCTGTCGCGCGTGCCTCGCTTGTGGCGAGGCCGACGACCTCGCTGGTGTGCGTCAGCTGGCGGCTGATCTCGCCGATCGAATGTGACAGTTCATCGGCCGCCACCGCGGCCGTTTCCACGTTTGCCGACGCTTCATGAAAGGCCTGGACCGCACTTTCAGCGCGCTGCGAGGTGTGCTCGGAGGAGCCGAACAGAGCGCGGGCTGTCGAAAGCATCGCGCCGGCGCTACCGCTCACGCTGCTCAGCAGTTTCTCGACTGTCGGACGGAATGATGTGATGGCGGCATCGATGGTCGCGCGGCGCTTCTCCTGATCGCGAATGGCCGTGCGCTCCTGCTCGGCGTAACGCTGCTCGGTGACATCTTCATGAGTAGAGACCCAGCCGCCGCCGGGTAGCGGCTCATTCTTCGCAAGGACAATACGGCCGTCGCTTGCCTGCACATAGTGCGCGTGACTCTTGCTCTGCGACATCTCATCGAGAATCTTGCGGCAATAAGACTCAACATCACCGGAGAACAGTCCGGTGTCCTTGCGGTGCTGGATCAATCGTTGCAACGTGCAGCCTACTTTCACGATCTCCGGCGAAAGCTTGTACATCTCCAGATAGCGGCGATTGAGCAATATGATGCGGCCCTGCGCATCGAACATGTTCAGGCCTTGCGACATGTTGTTGATGGCGCTGAGCAAGCGGCCATTCGTCACCCGCAGGCGACGGTGCAGGGCCCCGGCAAGAGCCAGCGCTGCGACGCATACGCCCGCAAACAGAATGGCTTGGCCTGCGAGAGTTGATGGCAGGATGGAAGCGAACATACGGGCCCGTGAAAAATGGTCGGCCCAGTATTGGGTGGCAGCGCTTGCAATATAGTTAATTCTTATTTCCCATTCCTGGCGCGGAAATAGCGCCGATGAGTAGTGGTTTGTTATTCTGCAACGCTAGGACGCGGATATGAGCCAATCGAAGCGCCTGATCTCCGGCTGGTACGGCGCGATTGCGGCCGCGGGATTGGGCTTCGGCCTGCTCGGCGAGCGGCGGCCGTTTGGCGAGGACATGCTGGCGCACCCTCTGATCATCTATTGTCTGGCGGTGGCGGGCGGCCTGCTGGTCCTGCGCTTTGTCGGCGGTCGCCCTGTGCCTGAAATCATTCCCGAGCGTGCGCTGGGCAGGGGTTGCGCTCTCGGACTAGCGATGTTTCTCGTCGGCAACTTCATCGCCGCGCACCTCATCGGACGTTGACCAAGCGTTTACGAAGCGCCCGCTCATTCGGGCGCAGTTAACACCTTCGCAAGGTTAATCGGACCATAAAAAAACTGGTCGCATTGTCGCTGTTCCGCGGCAAGGCGGTGGTGGAACTTTGTGGTGTCGCGTTGAGCGAACGGGGAGCAGTTTCGCTTGTGCGTCGGCGGCAGATTGCCGCGTCCATCGGCATTGGCGCGTTGTTGCTCACACTCGTGCCAGAGCGGATTGGATTTCAGGACCTTGGTGCCTTGCTCGCGCGTCAGCCGGGCGTGGCCAAGCGCTGGCAACAGCATCTGATCACGTCTCCGTTTGGCACCATCCACGCAGCGATGTTCAGCCTGCCGAGGCCGATCGGTACCACGATCCCCCATCCCCCGATTTACGCACTCGCCAATTTCGATCCGGCGGACATTACCGGCTCAATCGGCAAACAACCGCTCGGCGACGGAAACTCACCTCTGCAGTTTCCGAAAGCCAATCGCAAGGCCAAGCGCGACTCTCTGATCTCAAGACCGCGCGAACCACTGCCGCCGCTTCCACCGGCACTGGCAATCGAGCCCGCGCCGGAAGCCGATGCCGAAACAGCAATCAAGAACGAAGAAACCGCCGCCCGTTTCGATCCGTACTCGCAGTACGAATTTGTCACCGCCCCGGATGAACGTTCGCGGACGCCGGATGTCGATCTGCCTTACGCCGACATCCCTCCGTCTAATATTACTCCAGCCGGGCCGAACCCGGGATCGGTTAAGGACGCAACTCGCCTCTATTTCGGTGTCGATCCTTTGGTGTCCGCGCAGGAGAACATCTCACCCTGGGCGCCGGGTGAAGCTCCGGTGGTTCTCGCTTCGCGTGGTGATTCCGACATCAAGGAGTCTGCGCTCACCCCGCTGTCGCGCGATGGTCAGGGCACAGCCGGCGAAAGCGTCGCCAACAAGGGCGAGGTCACCGGTGAGGACCAGCGGCCGCATTCACCGGCTGAAAGGCTTGCGCTCACGGGTGTGGCTCGCGCGAAGGCGGAGAAATGCCTTGCGAATGCGGTGTACTTCGAAGCGCGCGGTGAAGCGGTGCGGGGGCAGATCGCGGTCGCGCAGGTAGTGATGAACCGCGTGTTCTCGCCGTTCTATCCGAAGGACGTCTGCGGCGTGGTCTATGAAAACGCCAACCGACACAATGCCTGCCAGTTCACCTTTGCCTGTGACGGCCTGCCGGATATCGTGACCGAACCCGACGCTTGGGAGCGTGCCAAGCGGATCGCCCGCGACATGCTCGACGGCAAGCTATGGATGCCGGAAGTCTCGAAGTCGACGCACTACCATGCGTACTGGGTGCACCCGGACTGGGTTAACGAGATGAAGAAAATCTACAAGCTCGGAGTGCATACCTTCTATCGCCCACGCGCATGGGGCGACGGCGAGGATGAGCCGACTTGGGGCGATCCAGCCGAAACGGCAAAAGAAGCCGCCAATGAAGAGGCAAAAGGCCCCGTAAGCCACAGTCTCGAATGGTTGCGGTCGGAGGAAGGGCAGGCCGCGGCCCGCCAGAACGCTCGCAAATAGCTTCCCGACCAAGCTATGCGCCGTGCAAATGCTCCCGATCACGAATATTCGTTTTTGACCGGGCAGGGGACCCTATATGGTCCCGGCGCATTTGACGCCGGAGATTCGAATGTCGACACAGCAGGCAATTGACAGAACCGCGGCCGTCGGTTGGCGCACGCCAATCGTGGTGGTTATCTGCGGTTGTCTCATCGCCATGATCGCGTTCGGGCCACGCTCGTCGCTCGGCTTTTTTCTCAGCCCAATGTCGCAGGAGCATCACTGGGGCCGCGACGTGTTCTCGATGGCGCTGGCCATCCAGAACCTGTTGTGGGGAATCGGACAGCCTTTTGCCGGCGGCATTGCCGACCGTTTCGGCGCCAATCGTGTGATGATCGCCGGCGCCGCGTTTTATGCACTTGGCCTGGCGCTGATGGCACACGCGACCACGCCCGGCATGCTCGATCTCTCCGCCGGCGTGCTGATCGGGCTGGGGCTTTCGGGCTGCTCGTTCAACCTCGTGATCGGCGCTTTCGGCAAGCTGCTGCCGACAGAATGGCGCTCTCTTGCTTTTGGCGCCGGCACCGCCGCGGGGTCGTTCGGCCAGTTTCTCTATTCGCCGATCGGTGTGGCGCTGATGGATAAATTCGGCTGGCAGACTGCACTGACGATCTTTGCCGGCGTGACGATGCTGATCCTGCCGCTGGCATTGGCGTTGGCGACGCCGAAAACGCCTGCCGGGCAAACGACGATAGCAAAGCCAACGCAATCGGCCCGGCAGGCTTTTGCGGAAGCATTCGGCCATCGTAGCTACGTCCTGCTCGTGCTCGGCTTCTTCACCTGCGGCTTTCAGCTCGCTTTTGTGACCGTGCATTTGCCGTCCTATTTGATCGACCGCGGACTTTCCGCCCAGATCGGCGGCTGGACCTTGGCCACGATCGGACTGTTCAACATCATCGGCTCGCTGATGTCCGGTTATCTCGGCAATCGAATGCCGAAGCGTTACATCCTGTCGATCATCTATTTCGCCCGTGCGATCTCGATCGTCGCGTTCATTTCGCTGCCGGCAAGTCCGGTCGCCACCCTGATTTTTGGCGCGGTCACCGGGCTGCTGTGGCTCTCGACGGTGCCGCCGACTTCGTCGCTGGTCGCCGTGATGTTCGGCACCCGCTGGCTTGCCATGCTGTTCGGCTTCGCCTTCTTCAGCCACCAGGTCGGCGGATTCCTCGGCGTCTTGCTGGGTGGCTACGTGTTCGACACTTACGGCTCTTATAATCCGGTGTGGTGGCTGTCGGTGTTTTTCGGCGTGATGTCGGCGCTCATCAACCTGCCCATCGTGGAAAAGCCGATTGCGCGCCCCGCGATGGCGCCGGCCTGAGGCGCTTGCACGAAAGTCCCGCTCGCGCCAAGAATGCCGGGTTAAACGGGCGAGGCGCGCGTGGCGGTATTCAAGGCAATCGTAGTCGAGAAGGCGGATGGCGGCACCAAGGCCGCGTTGACCGATTTCGACGACGCTAATTTGATGGACGGCGACGTCACTGTCCGCGTTGAATATTCCACGCTCAACTACAAAGACGGCCTCGCCGTCACCGGCAAAGGGCCGGTCGTGCGCCGGTTTCCGATGATTGCCGGCATCGACTTCGCAGCCACCGTGGAAACCTCCAGCCACGCAAGCTGGAAACCCGGCGACAAGGTCATTCTGAATGGCTGGGGTTGCGGCGAAACCCATCTCGGCGCCTATGCCGAGAAGGCGCGGGTGAAGGGCGACTGGCTGGTGCAGCTCCCCAAATCGATGAGCGCGCGCGAGGCCATGGCAATCGGTACAGCGGGTTACACCGCGATGCTCGCGGTGATGGCCCTCGAGCGGCACGGGCTTACCCCAGCAAGCGGGCCGATCGCCGTCACTGGTGCGGCCGGCGGCGTCGGCTCCGTTGCGATCGCTATCCTCGCCAAACGCGGTTTTGCAGTACACGCGGTCACCGGCCGGCCGCAGGAGGCGGATTACCTCAAAGGGTTGGGAGCGGCCGAAATCGTCGAGCGCAAGGACCTGGCCGGTCCGGCCAAGCCGCTCGCCAAGGAGCGATGGGCCGGCGCCATCGATGCGGTCGGGTCCAACACGCTCGCAAACCTGCTCTCAATGACGCGCTATGGCGGTGCAGTCGCTGCCTGTGGCCTTGCCGGCGGTATGGACCTGCCGGGCTCGGTTGCCCCGTTCATTCTGCGGGGTGTGTGTCTTTACGGCATCGATTCCGTGATGTGCCCGCTGGAACGTCGCCGGGAGGCCTGGAAACGTCTGGAAAACGACCTGGATCGTCAAAAACTGGCCACGATGACCCGCGAAATAGGCCTTTCCGACGTGTTTGGGGCGGCGCCGGAGATCCTGTCCGGGCAGGTGCGCGGCCGGATCGTGGTCAAAATCGCGTAAACGCGTTCAGGATTTGTCGACGAAAGGCGTGCATAATTTGTTAGGCCTAAAAATCGGGCCGGCTGTGTTGTAATCTGTTGCGTCAGTTGGAGTACGGGGATGCTGCGTGGTTTTGCATTGACGCTAGGCCTGTTGGCCGCCCTGCCGGCCGCCGCCGGCGAGATGAATGCGGACGAGGCCCGGCGGTTCGTCATCGGCAAGGTGTTCAGCTACACATGCTTCGAAGGGACGCGCGGCCAGGGCCGCGTGAATTCCGACGGCTCGGTGGCCGGCTCCATTCAATTCCAGGGCTCGGGCCCGGTGCGTTACGCCCACCTGCCGGCGAACACCTTACAGGTCAAAGGCGAGGCCGTGTGCGCGTCGCTGCGCGGAATGCTCTTCCAGCCCTGCTTCAATCTTGAACGCATCAGCGACAACAGCTTCCGCGGCTCGGTCTCTGGTCTCGGCTTCGCCTATTGCGAATTTTCGCGCAATGGCGGACGGCCGGCTCACAGCGTGCAACGGGCGAGCAATACGCATCCGCTCGGCCTGCGGCCATCGCTCACCGCCGACATGCAATAGCTGAGCGTCAAGTCTTCGCTGGAAAAATCATGCACGTCGTCGTGGCGTGCGCATAAAGCTTGCCCGCGCGATCCTTGAGGTCGCCTTCCGACGTCGCCACCGTCCGTCCGCGATGCACGATGCGGCCTTCCGCGCGCACGGGTCCGGTGTCCTTGGTCAGTCCGCGCACGAAATTGAGCTTGAGCTCAAGCGTGGTCCAGGTATCGCCCTTGTGCAGTGTCGAAAAGATCGCGCAGCCGAGCGCGGAATTGAGCAGCGTTGCGGCGAAGCCGCCATGGACCGTGCCGATCGGATTGTAGTGGTGAAATTCCGGGACACCTTCGAATACCCCGCGGCCATTTTCGATTTCCGTCAAATGAAAGCCGAGCAACTCGCTGATCGGCGGGTTGGGTACCTTGCCAGCGATCATCGCTTTCAGGAATTCAAGGCCGTCGTAGGATTTGAGGATGTCAGGCGTGACCACGCCGTAAGTCTTGTTGTTCACCGCGCCCCCCATTTTTGCTTTTAAAGTCTAGCGCAGGCGCTCACACAAGATCGAGCCGGAATGGATGGCCCTCGGTCGCCGCATCACCAAGGCCGATGGCGTCGATCGCCCGTACCATGCGTCCGTCACGTTTGAGCAGCCGGTCGGCGATGGACACAATGCGCGAATTCGGTTGCGCCGTGCGCGACGCACGCCGGATGTCCCAGGCAATCTGCATTTCATCGCGCTGCGGATTGAGCGCGCAAGCCGCCACATAGGCGCCGGCGGTCGAGCGGCTGATGCCGGCAAAGCAGTGGATCACCATCGGCGATGAACGATCCCAGGCGCCGACAAAATCGATCAATCGCTGGACGTGGTCGTGCGCCGGCGCGGTGTAGCCATCCATCGGCGTGGTGATGTCGTCGACCGCGAGCACGAGGTGGTTCTCCGGCGCGATGTGGGTCGGCCTCTGGACCCGGTCGACCAGCCGCAACAGGGTCACGATATGACGCGCGCCAGTCTGGTCGACTGTGGCGTGAAGACGTGCAAGCGAGCAGACGTGAATCATGGGGCCATAAAGCGCGATTCTTTCGACATATCTATGACCTCGGCGCCGCTATTGAAAGCCCGCGGGAAGCCTTACGAGCGCAGCAGTTTTTCAAAGCGTTCCTGGTAGCGCGCCTGCGCGGTTCCGGCAGGCCAAGGGCCAAGATAGTCGCGTTCGAGAGCGGCGGAGAATTTCGGCGGCGGCCCGAAGAATTTTCGCGCCTCTGCGTCGGCAAAACCGGCCAGGCGGGTCGCCTCGAGATAAGCGGCGCTGCGGTCGGCGGCCTTGATCAAGGCTTGCAGGTTTTCCGGCAGCTTCGCGGGCAATCCGAAGCGCAGATGGATGGCGCCGAGAAGCCGCTTCTCCACGGCCTTGTAACTATCGCCGATCACCGCCTTGAACGGCGAGATCATGTCGCCGACCACGTATTCCGGGGCGTCGTGCAGCAGCACCGCCAGGCGGCCGATACGATCGAGCCGCGGGACTTTCGCCCGCGCCAGTGCCTCGACCAGCAGTGAGTGCTGCGCCACCGAGAAAATGTGCGCGCCTTGCGTTTGGCCGTTCCAGCGCGCGACGCGCGCGAGGCCATGCGCAATGTCCTCGACCTCGACATCGAGCGGCGAGGGGTCGAGCAGGTCAAGCCGGCGCCCCGACAGCATGCGCTGCCATGCGCGCGGGCGTTTCGAAGCGGTCCGTGCCTTGCTCATCGCTTGTGCGCGAGTTTCGCGACCGCCGCGTGTCGGTGACAGGTCACGAGATGATCGTTGACCATACCGACCGCCTGCATGAATGCGTAGACGATGGTCGGCCCTACGAATTTGAATCCGCGCGCGATGAGCTCCTTCGAAATCTTTTTGGAGAGCTCAGTCTCCGCCGGCACTTGTTTGGTGGTCCGAAAATTATTGAGCTTCGGCTCGCCGTCGAGATAATCCCACAGCAAATTGGAGAATCCCGGCCCGCTTTCCATGATCGCAAGCCATGCACGCGCCGATGACACCGCGCCTTCGATCTTGGCGCGATTACGCACGATGCCGGCGTCCTTCATCAGCGACTCAATTTTGCGCTTGGGGTAGCGGGCGATCTTTTCCGGGGCAAAGCCGTTGAACGCGCGCCGAAAATTATCGCGCTTGCGCAGGATCGTGATCCACGACAGGCCGGCCTGGAAGCCATCGAGGACCAGCTTCTCGTAAAGCGCGCGGTCGTCGTATTCCGGGACGCCCCATTCCTCGTCGTGATAGGCGACGTAAAGCGGATCCTGTTTCGGCCACGGACAGCGCGCGAGGCCGTCCGGATGCACAATCGCCTTGCTCATGGCGCGGCTTTCGTCTCGCCCGGCCAGTCGAAGGTCGCCCAACCCGGCTTCACGGCGCGCAGGGTGATGCCGCCAGCTACCAGCGGCGTGCCGGCGGCGAGCGCATCCTCAATTTTGTCGAGGCGCACAAGCGCAAGCCCGCGGCCTTTGGCGGTCGAGCCGAGTGTGCCGACTTGTTTGTCACCAGCTGTGATGGGCAGGCCGCCACTCGGCGCGAATTCGTCATAGGCGATCGGCACGACGCGGCTGCGCGCGCTGGCGCGATGCTCGACACGCGAAACGACTTCCTGTCCGACGTAGCAGCCCTTTTCGAAATCCACACCATTGAGCTGATCCATGTCGGCTTCGTGCGGAAATGTATCGGCATAGATGAAATCGAGGCCGCCGCGCGGAACGGCGAGTGCAATCCGGTGGGCCTCATAAGCGTCTGCGGTCGTCAGAGTCGCACCGAGGTCGGCGGCGGCATCGCCGGCAAGATGCGGCGGCAGCATCACGCGTGTGCCCAATGCGGGCAGGCGCGGATCAGGATAGCTCAGGCCGTATTCGCTATCGCCTTTGCCATCCCAGACCGCCATCACGCCGAGGACCTCCGACAGATCCTCGCAGATCACCTTGGCCCGCAGCTTGTAGAAATTGAGCTTCTCCACCAGCGTGCCGATCAGCGCCTTCGGCGCATCGAGAAAAAAGCCGCCGCCGTCTTCGGCCGGTGCTTCGGCGACGACGAAGTCGGCGATGATCTTGCCCTGCGGCGTCAGCAGCGCGGCAAAGCGCGGATGGCCCGGGGAGACCTTGGTCATGTCGTTGGTAACGAGCCCATTGAGGAAGCGCCGGGCGTCGTCGCCGGCGACCTTGACCACGCCGCGATCGGGGAGAAGAGCTGCCTGCATACCAATTCCCTGGGGTCTTCCGCGATAGTCTCTTGCCAGAACTCGCGGCGGAACGTAAGCGCTGTCGGGAAAGCCTCAAGCCCCGTCTATACACGTTAAAGCATGGCTGACAGCTACGATCTGGTCCTCAAGGGCGGCACCGTCGTCAATCATGACGGCGAGGGCCTCCGCGATATCGGTATTCGTGCCGGGCGTTTCAGCGCCATCGGCGACCTGTCGCGCGCTTCGGCCGCTGAGGTGATCGACTGCCGCGGGCTGCATGTACTGCCGGGCGTCATCGATAGCCACGTCCATTTTCGGGAGCCGGGCCTGACGCACAAGGAAGATCTGGAATCCGGCTCGCGCGGCGCGGTGCTCGGTGGTGTCACCGCGGTGTTCGAAATGCCCAACACCGAGCCCACCACCACCACAGCCGAGGCGATCGCCGACAAGATCAAGCGTGCGCACCATCGCATGCATTGCGACTTTGCATTCTATGTCGGGGCAACCCGTGGCAACACCGGCGATCTGGGCGAACTGGAAATGTTGCCGGGCGTCGCGGCGGTCAAAGTGTTCATGGGTTCGTCCACCGGCTCGCTATTGATCGAGGATGATGACGGCGTGCGTGCGGTGCTCAAGGCGATCCGCCGCCGCGCGGCATTCCATTCCGAGGATGAATATCGCCTGCGCGAGCGCATGAACCTGCGCGTCGAAGGCGATCCGCGCTCGCACCCGGTCTGGCGTGACGCGACCGCCGCGCTCATGTCGACGCAGCGTCTGGTCCGCCTCGCGCGCGAGACCGGCAAGCGCGTCCACGTGTTGCATGTGACGACCAAGGAAGAAGCCGCATTCCTTGCCGAGCACAAGGATATCGCGACGGCAGAGGCGACGCCCGCGCATCTCACGCTCGCCGCGCCCGAGTGCTACGAGCGGCTTGGCACGCTTGCGCAGCTTAATCCGCCAGTCCGCGATGCCGGTCATCGTGACGGTCTCTGGCATGGTGTTGTACAAGGCGTTATCGACAGTATCGGCTCCGATCACTCGCCGCATACGCGCGAGGAGAAGGCGCATCCTTATCCGAAAACACATTCCGGCATGACGGGCGTGCAGACGCTGGTGCCGATCATGCTCGATCACGTCAATGCCGGCCGGCTTTCACTACTGCGCTTTGTCGATCTCACGAGCGCGGGACCCGCACGGCTTTTCGGCATCGCCGCCAAGGGCCGGATTGCGGTCGGCTATGATGCCGACGTGACGGTTGTCGATCTCAAGCGCCGCGAGACGATCACCGACAAGTGGATTGCGTCCCGTGTGGGCTGGACGCCCTATAACGGCGTTTCCGTCACCGGCTGGCCGGTCGGCACGGTGGTGCGCGGCCGGAAAGTGATGTGGGACGGCAGCCTGGCGACGCCCGCACAGGGCGAGCGGGTCCGCTTCCTCGAAACTCTTGCGAGTTAGATGCTTGGAGGCGGCTATTGCCGCGGCAGTTCGATCGAAAATTCGCCGTTGCGAATGCGGGCGCTCAATCCATCGGTGAACTTGGCCGCTGCCTCTTCGCCGTACGTTGTCACGAACTCGGCCAACGCAACGAACAGGGAAGTTTGCGCCAGGCAATCGCCATCGACGCCTTCATGGCGCGCCTCTGCCCAGGCTTCCTGAAGATAGCCCAGCGCCACGTGCTTCTGCTCGCGATCGGAAATCGGCTCGCGCGCTTCGGCTGAATGTCCCGCTATCGTCATTTTTTTATACCTACGTCCCCAGGCGCCCGACGGGCACCGATCTTGAAAACCCGAGCGGACGTTATCATGCGGGCCGGCGCCCAAAAGACCCGCAATAAAGAAAAGGTTAATTAGGCCGGCTAATTTGCATAGCGCGCGGTGATTTCACGGGCGATTTTTGCGCCTTCGTCGAGGTAACGCCGGATGGCAATATCCGCGGCGGGCGTGCATGTGCGATAGGTCTGCTGAAATCCGCGGTAACCACGATTGAAGCTTGCCACGATCTTGCGGCGGCGATCGCCGCTCGGCGCCTCGGCGTCGATCAGGGACTGCATCTCGTTGCGCCACTTTGGTCCTTCGTTGGCGCCGCAGATCGCGCGCAGATAATGCAGCGCGCCCATGACTTCGGCGAGACGTTCCAGGTCGCCGTCAAATGGCGCGGGCGTGTCGCTCTGCGCGTGCGCCGGCAGCGCGAGGCACAGCAGAATCGAACCGATGGTGAGAAGCTTTTTCACGCGGGCTTTCCCGATATCCCTTTTGCGCATGATATGCGCCGGCTTGACGGCAATCGCAAGGCGGCCCGATCAGGCGTCCAGCAGCGCCGCTGCAGCAGCGACAATTTCAGCCAGGCCATCGGTGGTGCGATAGCCGGCAAGCTCCGGCGGGTCGAGCCAGCGCGCGTCGTCAAGTTCATCATTGAGGACCGGTTCGCCCGCGCGCCAGCGGGCGGCAAAGGACATGATGACGAAATGCCGTTCGATGCGGCCTTCGGCGTCGCGTGCGATCACCTCGCGGTGGCCGGCAAGTCCGACGGGTTCGATCTCGAGCGCGGTCTCCTCGCGCACCTCGCGGACGACGGCATCGGCAAGAAGTTCGCCTGCTTCGACGACGCCGCCGGGCAATGTATAGAGATTGAGCGCCGGCTTGCGCGCGCGCCGCACTACGAGCACCTGGCCGTTGCGGAAGATGGCGGCGCTCACCGCCAGATAAGGACGCTGCGGATAGGTTCTCTCGTCAGCCACGCGGTCTATCGTTTCATCAACTGGTCAACGACGGCCTGCGGTGACGGCGCGTCGGTCAGATCGGCCTCGCCGTTGATCACCGCGCCGGCGCGTGCAATCAGCGGCTTCAGCCATGTGGTGGCGTTCTCGGCGAGTGCCGCAATCGTGTCCAGACGCCGGTCGGCGTCCATCGCCGCCCGCGTTGCCTCTAGCACGATGGTCATCGTCACGGCCAGAGTGTCCAGCGTGTTGCGGACGTTGGGATCAGCCGTGTCATAGGCCGCGATTGCGAGCTCGCTGGTCTTGAAGTGTGAGGCGCGGAAATGCTCGCGATAGCTCATCGGCTTCCAGGCCAGGAAATCGGCGCGGAATTCCGGGCAGCTCGCCAGCATGTCGAGCAGCATCACCGCTTCATTGAAACGATTGAGATAGTCGGTCGCGAGACCGGTCTCCGGATTGATGTTGGCATCGGAGAGGCGCAGGCCCGCCGCGATATCAAATGTGTCATCCGGCGCTTGAACCGCGTCGGCTGAGTTCTGATATTTCATCGAGCCCTTTCCCCCGACGCGGATCGGGCCGCAGTGTTATCGTGCGGGGTTAAATTGCGCTTAAATACCCGCCTGTTAGGGATCGCTTTATGTGCGGCCGCTATGCAGTAACGTCGGCGCCGGAGGCCATCCGGGCGCTGTTCGGCTACCCGGAGCAGCCGAATTTCCCGCCGCGCTACAACGTTGCGCCGACGCAGCCCATCGCAATCGTCCGCCTGATCGAGGGTAAACGTCAGTTCGCGCTGGTGCGTTGGGGGCTGCTGCCGTCCTGGGTAAAGGACCCGAAGAATTTCACCTTGCTGATCAACGCGCGTGGCGAATTGTTAACGGAAAAGCCGGCCTTCCGGGCCGCGGTGAAGCGGCGGCGGTGTCTCATCCCGGCCGATGGTTTTTACGAATGGAAAGCGGCCGGGCCGCGCAAGCAGCCTTACTACGTGCGCGCGAAGTCGGGCGCGCCACTCGCCTTCGCCGGCCTGTGGGAGACCTGGACCGGGCCCAACGGCGAGGAGATGGAAACCGCGGCCATTGTCACCACGCGCGCCAATCGCACGCTGGCCCCGATCCACGAACGCATGCCGGTGGTGGTGCCGCCCGAGGCTTTCGATCTGTGGCTCGATTGCGCGAAGGTCGACGCTGAAACGGCTACGGCCTTGATCGCGCCCGCGGCCGACGATCTGCTCGAGGCCTACGAGGTCTCGACCGCCGTCAATCGCACGGCGAACGACAACGCGAAACTGGTCGAGCGCTGGTCCGCGCCGGCCGAAGTCGAGCCGGCGCCGAAATCTGTTGCGCCACGCGCGCCTCGCAAACGCGCCAAGAAAGATGACGGGCAGGGGGCGCTGTTTTGATTGGTGCCTAGAGCACCTTGCCCGGATTGAGGATACCGTTGGGATCGAGCATCCGCTTGAGGCCGCGCATCAGTTCGAGTGCCACGGGGTCTTTGTATTTCGGCAAGATGCCGCGCTTCATGACGCCGACGCCGTGTTCAGCCGATATTGAGCCGCCAAATTTTTTTACCACTTCGAAAACAACCGCATTCACCTCGTCCCAGCGCGCCAGGAACTGGGCTTTGTCGGCACCTTCGGGCTGCATAACATTGTAGTGGATATTGCCGTCGCCGACGTGCCCGAACGGCAGCGTCCTGCTGCCGGGAATGTACTTCATGACGGCCGCATCGGCCTCCGCGATGAAAGCCGGCACATTGGCGACCGGCACCGAGACGTCGTGCTTGATCGAAGCGCCGATGTGGCGTTGCACTTCGCCAAACATTTCCCGTATGCGCCAGAAGGCTTTGGCCTGCTGCACGTTCTCGGCGATCGTGGCGTCGAGCACCAGCCCTTTCTCGTGCCCCTCGCTGAGAATGTTCTCCATCATCGCGCGCAGGCCCGAGCGCGCCTGCGAGGACAACTCGATCAGTACGTACCACGGATGAGGTGTTGCCAGCGGGTTGCGACTCGCCGCGTCATGTTTGACCACGGCTTCGACACCCGCGCGCAGCATCATCTCAAACGAGGTTACGCCGTCCGACGTGTGCTGCTCGGCAAGTTTCAGGAGATCGACCGCCGCCTGCGGCGAGGGCACCCCGGCAAACGCGGTCTCAATCGAGCGCGGCTTAGGCACCAGCCGCAACACCGCTGCCGTGATGATCCCGAGCGTGCCTTCTGAGCCGATGAACAGGTTCTTCAGGTCGTAGCCGGTATTGTCCTTCTTCAGCTTGTTGAGATTGTGCAGCACCCGTCCGTCGGCCAGCACGACCTCGAGGCCGAGCGCATGGGAGCGCGCTATGCCGTGAGCAATCGCGGCGGTGCCGCCGGCATTGGTGGAGAGATTGCCTCCGATTGTGCAACTGCCTTCCGACGGCAACAATTGGGGATAAAGCCGATCAGCTTCGGCGGCCGCCTCGCGTGCGCGTTGCAGCGTGACCCCGGCTTCCACGGTCATTGTGTTCGAGACGGGGTCGACCTCGCGGATCTTGTCGAGCCGCGTCAGCGACAGCAGCACTTCGCCGTTATGCGGAATTTGGCCGCCCACCAGTCCGGTATTGCCGCCCTGCGGCACGATCGCCGTGCGCGTTTCATTGGCGAGCTTGAGGATGGCCGAAACTTCCTCGACCGATCCCGGCCGCAACACGACTGGCGTGCGGCCGTGGTAAAGGTCGCGCATCTCGACAAGATACGGCTCCTGCGCGGATTTGTCGGTGACCGCATATTTGGGGCCGACAATCGCCGCAAAGCGGTTCAAAAGTTCGGGGTCGAGGCGGGGCTGGTCAAGCATGTCATCACTTTAGCGCAATTTCCGTCGTCATGTCAGCGCGGTGCCGCGGCGCGCTTGAGGCGATCATTGATCGCCTCGCCGAGGCCTTCGTGCGGCACCTTCATTACCGCGATGCGGCGGGCACCGGAAGCGTCCAAAGCGCGCAAATGCGAAAACAGGTTGGCGGCTGCCTCGATGAGGTCGCCGCGCGGTGACAGGTTCAGCATCGTGCCGGAAAAAGCCTGCACCCTGCCGAAGGCCAGCAGTGCTTCGCCGTTTTCGGCACCGTCCGCGTCAAGGCGCAGCGCGGCCTTCGGCGCGTAATGCGACGACAACATGCCAGGCGCTACCGGTGCATCGTCGGCAAGGGGAGCCGTTGCCAATGCAGCGCCAAGCGTGGCTTCGATCGCTTCGCGCGGCACGCCGCCCGGGCGCAGCAGGGTGGGCTGCTCGAGGCAGGACACGATTGTGGACTCCACGCCGACCGTGCAGGGGCCGGCGTCAATGATGAGATCGATGCGGCCGCGCAAATCGGCAAGCACGTGGGCGGCGCTGGTCGGCGAAACGTGGCCTGACCGGTTCGCCGATGGTGCCACCACCGGGCCGCCGAAAGCTTCGATCAAGTTGCGCGCCACAGGATGCGCGGGAACCCGCACGGCCACGCTGTCGAGCCCGGCCAGCGCGAGATCGGCAACGATACCGCCGGGCTGCTTCGCGAGCACGAGCGTGAGCGGGCCCGGCCAGAATGCGGCGGCAAGTTTTTCGGCGGCGGGGGTGAACACGCCCACGCGCCGCGCCGCGGCGACATCCGCAACATGAGCGATCAATGGATTGAATGCTGGGCGGCCCTTGGCCGCATAGAGCCGTGCCACCGCCTCGCCGTTGCCGGCATCGGCGCCGAGCCCGTAGACGGTTTCGGTCGGAAAGGCGACGAGGCCACCGGCGGCGAGGCAGCGCGCCGCCGCCTGGGTCGCCTCACGATCAGCCTTCAAAATCCGCGTTCCAGGCTCGGCGGTCATCGCCTCTCTCACGCTTGCGTTTAGGGGTGCCGGGGTTATAAGACCGGCCTTCAGTCGGAGTGTAGCGCAGTCTGGTAGCGCACCTCGTTCGGGACGAGGGGGTCGCAGGTTCAAATCCTGCCACTCCGACCACTAGGTTCTGCTAGGCCGCCCAGAGGTTTAGTGAACTCCCCGACCCCCTGCAAGAACACGCAAGAAACCCCTGTTGGCACAACTGTGGCACACAGGCGGAGCTTTGCGCGATGGCGACACTGAGAAAACGCGGAGAACGATGGCATGTCCAAGTACGCCGCAGAGGTCGTCCGAGCGTCACCCGTTCTTTTCTGCTGAAGTCCGACGCGCTCGCTTGGGCACGCGAGCAGGAGCTTGAGGCTGACCGCCAAGGCATCCCGACGGCCCACAAGGGACTCCGTGGATTTACCGTCGCCGACATCGTGATCCGCTATCGCGACGAAGTGGTCCCACGGAAACGTGGCGCCGACCGAGAGACATTCATGCTCAATGTCTTCCTGCGGCACCCATTGGCCCGAATGGCCCTGAGTGAAGTCACTGCGAGTGCTGTGAGAGCGTACTGTGATGAACGATTGCGACGCGTAAAGCCAAGCTCGCTGAACCGTGAGCTGGACATCTTGCGACACACTTTCGCGGTGGCTCGGCGTAATCGGGATGTGCCGCTCGCATTCAACGCCTTCGCTGAGGTGACGCGTCCCAAGAGCGCTGCCCCAAGGGAGCGACGACTGCAAGCTGGCGAGCGTGAGCGCTTGCAGGTGGCCTGCGCCCAATGTCGCAACATCTATGTCCGCTATCTTGTGGAGTTGGCAATCGAGACGGCGATGCGGCGCGGTGAAATTCTGAATATGCGATGGCGTGATGTGTCCATCGAGAAGCACACGCTTCACATCCCGACTACCAAGAATGGCCACGCACGAACCATTCCGCTCTCAGGTTCGGCATTGGCACTCCTGAGGACCCTTGGTGAGCATCGGGACCCAACGCGTGAACGCGTCCTGCCGATCACGGAGAACGCCGCGAAGATGGCGTGGAAGCGATTAGCAAGGCGTGCCCGATTGGAGAACCTTCGGTTTCACGATCTGCGGCACGAAGCCATCAGCGGGTTTTTCGAGAAGGGCCTAAATGTACCGGAAGTAGCTCTGATCAGCGGCCACCGAGACGCACGTATGTTGTTTCGGTAAACTCACCCGCGTGCCGAGGATATTGCTGCGAAGCTTTGATTGCCAAGTCAGCGGATCACTACCGCTGCCATTGCGCGGTGATCGAACTCCCTCAGCCCTCTACAGCGCAAGTTCACTGAACGGTCTCGAGCGCGAGCGCTATTCCCTGTCCGCCACCGATGCACAACGTGACAATTCCGCGCTTGATGCCGTCGCGTTGCATCGAATGCAGAAGTCGGGTCGTGAGCACCGCACCGGATGCGCCAATCGGATGACCATGTGCGATGGCGCCGCCCTCGACGTTGACAACATCCTCAGGCAGACCAAGGTCCTTGGCGACCGCGATGGCAATTGCCGCGAATGCCTCATTGATTTCGATGCGCTGGATATCCGTGGTTTTCCAGCCAGCACGTTCGAGCGCCTGTTTGACGGCAGGGACAGGCCCCAATCCAAACATACCCGGCTCGACTGCCCCTACACCGTAGGCAACTAGGCGGGCCATCGGTTTCATGCCCTTTTTCTCCGACCAAGAACGGTCAGCAACGATCATCGCGGAAGCACCCGTGTTGAGACCTGGCGCGTTACCGGCGGTGATTGTGCCGTCCTTGCGAAAGGCGGGCTTTAGCTTGGAGAGACTTTCTAGGGTCGTATCTGGACGATTGTGCTCGTCCTTCTCGAACTTCATCGGGCCTTTTCGCGACGCAATTTCAATTGCTGTGATTTCGGGTGCAAATTTTCCGGCGGCTTGCGCCGTCGAAAATCGCTTCTGAGAGCGTTCTGCCCAACGGTCCTGATCTTCCCGCGTGATTTGGTGGGAACTCGCGAGGTCCTCGGTGTGCCATCCCGAGTGTTTGCCGGAGAATGCATCATTAAGACCATCCATCAGCATCGCATCAAAAATCTGCGCGTCGCCCATGCGATAGCCCCACCGCCCCGATGTCATGAGGTACGGAGCCCGGTCCATGTTTTCCATGCCACCGGCAATCGCACTTTTGACGAACCCGAGCATCACCTCCTGTGCCGCGCTGGCGATAGCTTGAGCACCAGAACCACAAACGCGGTTTACCGTCAGAGCAGGAACACTGACCGGAACGCTGCCATTGATTGCCGCTTGGCGGGCCGGGTTCATCTTATTCCCGGCTTGGATCACATTGCCCATTACGACGGTGTCGATGTCTCCGCCCGTCAGTTTAGCGCGTTCAAGTGTTGCGCGGGTGACTACCGCACCAAGATCGGCTGCTGCCATATCCTTTAATGTGCCACCATAAGTGCCAATTGCCGTTCGTACGGGAGAGCAGATAACGACTTCTGTATTGGACATGGCTCAACCTCGAGAAAAATGTGACGGATGGGCAAGTCATAATCACGAAAATAGATTGACCTCCTTTGACCTATCTCAAGTGTTCCATCTCTTTTTATTGGTATGAAAATTTGTGATTAGCCTGCAATCTCGGGAAAATCGCGCAATGCTCGAATACGATGTAGTGGCAAAGCGCATCGATGCGCACGGCAGCTCAGCTCGTTGTAAGGATGCCGAGATTATTCTTGATACTGATGTGAAGGGCCGCACGGATGCATTTAATCCGGCAGAATTGTTGCTTGCAGCTATTGCTGCCTGCATGATCAAAGGCATGGAGCGCATCGCGCCAATGAACCATTTCGAATACCGCAGTGTTGAGGTTCGCCTTCACGGCGTACGGCAGGACAGCCCGCCGTTCATGTCATCGATAACGTATGAACTAATCATCGATACGGACGAAGATGATCGCCGTCTCGAACTTATGCACCACAACGTCAGAAAATTTGGGACGGTTTCTAATACTGTAGCAGCCGCGACGAAACTTGAGGGCAAGGTCACTCGCCTCCGCACGAACCTGAAAGTCGCTACCTAATACGAATTTGCGGAGTGGAGGACATCATGAGCGCGGATTTCAAGCAAATCGCAAACGATGTCATGATGGGCATTGGGCTTTTGCACGAGGGGTCCCCGGATGCAATGAAAGCTTTCACTGCCTTGTCAACGGCGGCTAGGGCTTCAAAAGCCATTGATATGAAGACCAAGGAACTTATGGCCCTTGCTATTGGTATTGCTGTGCACTGCGACGGTTGCGTTGCGTTTCACACCAAGATGGCTCATCAGCATGGAGCTACACGTGAGGAGGTTCTCGAAACTATCACAATGGCTGTCTACATGGGTGGCGGAGCCGCTGCTGTCTATGGCGCAAATGCGGCGAGAGCGTACGACCAGTTCAGCGGAAAATCGTAAATTCAGCCCGCGTCGTCATGTCGTGAAGGCCCCAGTCCCGGGGGATTAGATGGCCGATGTTAGTCAAAAGCAGAAAGAACGAGAGGCCAATCTGCGGCGCTCGCAGGCCGGATAGAGTTCACGGTTGAGAAGACCGGAGACCGTTTCGCTGTTCGTGATTGATGCGGCGGCGAAACTCGCAGCTGAAATCATTCGTGCTGCAAAGTTCTATGACGGGGTCTTTGAGGCCAGCCGATGGTAGGGAACCACAGCATCGAACGTAACCTTGATGTGGGAACCGCGTTTCTTTGGGCGGTTATTATCAATGCGGCTTTCGTTCTTCTCGAAGCTCTATTCGGCCTTTGGGTCGGATCACTGGCATTGTTGGCTGATGCGGCACACAAACTCACGGACGTCTTCGGATTGTTGATAGCATGGAGTGCCGTTGTTGTTGCGCGTCGGCGGCCTACCGAGCGGCACACCTACGGCCTTGGCCGTGCAACAATCCTCGCAGCTCTGGCTAACGGAATTATTTTGCTGATCGCCGTCGGCGCAATAGCCCGTGAAGCAATCTCACGCATTGCTGTTCCTGAGCCGATAGCCGCAACAACCGTCCTTTGGGTAGCGCTGACCGGCATTGCAATCAATTCCGCTTCCGCACTGCTATTTTGGAAAGGGCGGTTGCAGGACATCAACGTAAAAGGCGCGTTTCTGCACATGGCAGCCGACGCTGCGGTATCAACCGGCGTTGTATTATCTGCGCTTCTTATCATTGTTACGGGCTGGGTGATCGTCGATCCGATAGTGGCGCTTGTGGTGAGCGCAGTAGTTGCTTGGTCAGCGTTTGGGCTTGTCAAATCGGCTATCCATTTGAGTTTGGACGGGGTTCCACAAGATGTGGACCGAAGCAAGATCGAGGCGTGGCTGCGTGCACTTCCCGGCGTTGTTGATCTGCATGATCTCCATGTCTGGGCGCTCAGTACGACATTGTACGCATTGACTGTTCACTTGGTGATGCCCGGTGGATACCCAAATGATGCGTTCCTTGAGAATACTTCGCGCGAACTCAATAGCCGCTTTGGGATCAAACACACTACGCTTCAAATTGAACATGGAGCCGAAGCGGAATGTCGGTTGGTGGACGCCACTCAGCCCTGAATGGATAAATGAATATCAGGTGGAACGTGGCCTTTCGTGTGACCGGTTTTTAACTGGCCTACCGTCGCGCGTGTCGTCAGCTGCGACGCTGCCGCACAGTTGGGCTGGCCTCATACCAAGCACGAGTATTATTTACGATTTTTACTACTGAAAGCATGACCGGAACCTCGATGAGGACGCCAACCACAGTAGCGAGCGCGGCGCCGGAGTTAAATCCAAAGAGGCTGATTGCGGCGGCCACAGCTAACTCAAAGAAGTTACTGGCGCCAATGAGAGCGGAGGGTCCAGCAACACAATGCGCCTCACCGAGGCCGGCATTGTCCATCGCGAACTCATCGAACGCTATGAGTTGCAATACCAATAGTGGCGCTGCCCTAACCGGCCCGTACGTACATAGGTGCTAAATCGGGAACGCAGCAATTTTTGTCTTTTGGCGCTGTCATATTCTTGCTTGGAAACGGCGACACATCCCATCCGAGGCGACTGCTCCGCATTCACCGACGAAAACGGAAATGCTGTTAGTATCAACCCAATCACGCATATACACGATCCGACAAAAGCGATGAGGTTTCTCCGCTTCATCTGACGGGCCTCGCCTTTTCTTTTTTTACTATCCAAATGCCGGGAGCCCGCAGCCTCTCGCATTATCGATGCGCGATCAAGGCAGCGGTATTAGTGCAGCCGAAAAATTCCACATGTCGTCAGGTAGCGCGACGTGAAGGCCATAGATCACCGCTACATTATGAAATTCTCTGGTCGCACTCACGGCAACCGTTTTGGGCGGTGAGACCATTACGCTGGCAGAAATACCGGCCACGACTAGAACGATGTTTAGTATTCGTCTCATGTGAGCCTCCTGCACGGATACTCTCTTCATCCAACGCGGACGTATGCTGGGTTGAGAGAAACGTGAGTGAGCCGGGTCACAGAGCGATCGTGAATTTCGACCTGCAAGCGCTAAAATGAGCTAAATACGGACCTACAAAAAAGGCCAGATGTCCGCTTTCAGGGGGTAAAGCGGACATCGCTCCCGCATCGCCGAATGTCCGCTAATGACCCAAAGCGGACATCGGCTGTGCATTGCAGCAACAACTTTGATGTCGGTGCAGCCCCTAACGCAATGAGCGCGGCAGCCCATTGCTGCCACTATCCTGGAAGTAGACAATGTTACCGCGCTGTCGGATCACCGACAGGCAATCAGGGGGAAGCCATGAAAGCACAATACACAGTCGCGCTGTCCATGCTTGCAGGCGCCGCACTCGGCGTAGTGGCAATCCAAGGTCTCCACGCTCAGGCCAAGCCGATGGGTTATGTGGTTACCGAGGCCACTATCATCGACGAGGCTGCCTTCAAGGAATTTGCATCGAAAACCGGCCCGACGTCGGAGCCATTTGGCGGCAAACGTATCGTCCGTGGAGGAAAGGTCACTCCGCTGGACGGAGAGCCACCGAAACGCGTGATCATTACGGCCTTTGAAAGCGTGGAGAAGGCGCAGGCATGGCGCAATTCACCGGCATGGAAGGCGCTCTTGCCGATACGCGCCAAAGCGGTGAAATCTCGTGAATACATCGTCGAAGGAACCACCAACTAAATAGCCGGAAAAATCGATCAATTTCTTGCGAGGCCGCCTGAGTTGGCGGCCTCTTTCATTTCAAACGAAATGTGCGATGTCCGCTTATGGCACTAAGCGGACATTCCGGAGTCGGCGTTCAATGTCCGCTTTCGGGGGCAAAGCGGACATCACGCAACTCTTTCGCAAATAGCTACTGCGAATTTTCTCCCGGTGGAGAGATTGTCCTCACCGGATTGTCGGGCTGTACCGGAACGGTTGGGGCAGTAGGCGCGGGCGGCCGCGGTGCCGCGGGAACGGGTATTACCGTTTTCTGTCCAGTAGCCGCTATCGGCAGTGGCAATTCGTGCGGGTAATACGTCCAGAAGATGAAGATTGCCGCAAACAATAGAGCTGACAAAAGGGCGCCTAGGATTGCACGTTTGAAAGAGATGAAGTTCCCAATCAACGAGGAGAGAAAAACGAATAACGCAAGCAAGATGACATAGAGCCAGTTCACGCTTGCCCAATCTATTGGGATCTTCGGCATCGCTGGACTTTCTGACGGCTTGTTTTGAGTACACAACGTGAGTACACAAAAAGCGAAACAGGTTCTAAAAATTCAAGCAATTTCAATGGCGAATAGTCAATCTCGCAAATCCTGCCACTCCGACCATTAAATCAGATAGTTAATCGCAATTTTGCCAGTTTCTGGCGCCCGGGCCAATGTCTCGCGCAAGACTATTGTTCGCGCCCGTCACTCGCTGCCGCCGCGAAACGCATTGCCGATCGCATTTATTCTTTTGCTGCTGATGGCTTGGTTCGGGTCTTTCGCTGGCGGCGACGCCGCCTCGTAACAATTGACGGTGCCTTTGTCCCACATCCGTCCGGTGCGATTGTCGATCATGAGCTGCTGACATTTTTCGCCGGCGGCCGGCATGATGATGAGCGAGCCGGTGTAGATCTCGGCATCGCTGCGTTGCGGTTTTGGTTTGGCGACCTGTTGCGGCCGCAGCGCCGACCAGCCGCTTGGGCGCCAGTCGTTGAGATAGACGACGACTGTGAAGCAGAAGGCGAGCCAGACCAGCATCATGTAGGTTCGCGGAACGTCGCGCAGGAACCAGCGGCGGTGGGACTTGTGACGCGCGGCCATAACCTGCTCCGGAGCACGCAAACGCGGCGGGTCTGACTTGAACGCGACCAAAGCGGGCGTTCTTGTGCCAGCCTAAGGCCGTTTTCGTTAAGAGACCGTTCAGCCTTGGCGGGCAGCTCGCGGCCCGCCCCGAAAATCAAATAATTGCATGGCATTGCCGGGAGAAATTCGGCGCCTGCTGCGTGTGCTAACCCTTGCGGGAGACCGTCCGCGCCGCGTAACTTCAGCGCCAGCCAACGATGCCGGCGGACCAAAAGAGCCTGCCGCTACAAGAGATCAGAAATGGGGAGGATGACGGTCATGCAGCGTTTTCTCGCGTTCGTCTCGTGCGCGGTTTTGGCCGCCGCCTGTCTCGCGTTTGTCCCGCTGGGCAATGCGCAGGCGGCCGATTACCCGACCCGACAGCCGCACATCTTCGTTGGCTATCCGCCCGGTGGTTCGACCGACATCCTGGCGCGGCTGTTCGGCGATTGGCTCGGCAAGCGCCTTGGTCAACAGTTCATCATCGAGAACCGTCCGGGCGCCGGCAACAATCTCGCCACCGAATTTGTCGCCAAAGCGGCGCCTGATGGTTACACCCTGATCCTGGTCAACCCGGCCAACACCATCAACGCGTCACTCTACAAGCATCTCAATTTCGTGTTCCTGCGCGACATTGATCCGGTCGGCGGATTCATTCGCGTGCCGAACGTGATGGAAGTCAACCCATCGGTGCCGGCGAAAACAGTGGCAGAGTTCATCGCCTATGTGAAAGCCAACCCCGACAAGGTGAACGTGGCCTCGTCCGGCAACGGAACCTCGATCCATCTCTCGGGAGAATTGTTCAAGATGATGACCGGAACGAAGATGACGCACGTGCCCTACAAGGGCTCGGCACCGATGCTCACCGATCTGCTCGGTGGCCAGGTGCAGGTTACGTTCGACAATCTGCCGTCATCGATCGGCCACATCAAAGCCGGCAAGCTGCGCGCCTTGGCGGTGACCACCGCGAAGCGCACCGATGAACTGCCCGATGTGCCGACCGTGGCCGAGACCGTGCCTGGTTACGAGGCGAGCGCGTTTTTCGGCCTTGGCGTGCCACACGGAACGCCGAAAGAGATCGTCGATCTCCTCAACAAGGAGATCAATCTGGCGCTGAAGGATCCGGCGATGCTCGCCAAGCTCAAGGAACTCGGCGGCACGCCGATCCCCGGATCGGCCGCCGACTTTGGCAAGCTCGTCGCGGATGAAACCGCGAAGTGGGAGAAGGTGGTTCACGCTGCCAATCTGTCAATCAACTAGCGGCCGCGTGTAATATCAGGAATGACAACGCGTAAACGTCCCGAAGAACTGCGCAGCCATCGTTGGCTCGGCGTCGATGATCTGCGTGCCTTCGGCCATCGCGCGCGGCTGCGCCAGGGCGGCTTCGACGCGACCGATTTCCGCGGCAAGCCGGTGATCGGGATCGTCAACACCTGGAGCGACATCAATTTCTGCCACACCCATCTGCGCGACCGCGCGGAAGACGTGAAACGCGGCGTGCTTCAGGCCGGCGGTTTCCCTGTCGAATTGCCGGCGATGTCGCTGTCGGAACCCTTCGTCAAACCGTCGACCATGCTCTATCGCAATTTGCTGGCGATGGAGACGGAAGAACTTCTGCGCAGCCACCCGATCGACGGTGCCGTCTTATTGGGCGGCTGCGATAAGACCACGCCGGCTTTGGTGATGGGCGCGATCAGCATGGGCATACCCGCGATTTATGTGCCGGCTGGGCCGCAATTGCGTGGCAACTGGCACGGCCAGGTGCTGGGTTCAGGCTCGGACGCGTGGAAATACTGGGATGAAAGACGCGCCGGCCGCATCACCGACGAAGAATGGGCGGAGATCGAAGGTGGCATTGCGCGCTCTTTCGGGACTTGCATGGTTATGGGCACGGCCGCGACCATGATGGCGATCACGGAAGCGATGGGACTGGCGCTTCCCGGGGCCTCGTCAATTCCCGCCCCCGATGCCGGTCATCCGCGCATGTGCGCCGCCGCCGGCCGCCGCATCGTCGACATGGTGTGGGATGACCTGACTCCGAAAAAGATTCTCACGCTGGCCGCGTTCGACAATGCCATTCGTGTTCACATGGCGATGGGCGGCTCGACCAATGCCATCATTCATGTCGTGGCCATGGCGCGGCGGGCCGGGCTCAAGCTCGATATGAGCCGTTTCGACGAAATATCGCGCGATATTCCGGTGCTCGCCAATGTGCGACCGTCTGGCGGATTTCTGATGGAGGATTTTTTCTACGCCGGCGGCCTGCGCGCGTTGATGAATGAGTTAAACGAGAAGCTCGATCTGTCGTGCCTGACCGTGACTGGAAAGAGCATTGGCGAAAACATCGCAGGCGCCGACGTCTACAAGCGCGATGTGATCCATCCTCTGTCTGACCCGGTGTCGCGCGACGGCGCAACAGCCGTTCTTACCGGAAATCTCGCGCCGCGCGGCTGCGTGATGAAACCATCGGCGGCCGACAAGCGGCTTCTGCGTCACCGCGGCAAGGTGATCGCGTTCGAGGACTACAACCATATGGCGCGCGAGGTGGAGCGCGACGATCTCGACGTTACGCCCGACCATATTCTCGTCCTGAAGAACGGCGGCCCGAAGGGCGGCCCGGGCATGCCGGAGTGGGGCATGCTGCCGATCCCCAAGAAACTCGTGAAGCAGGGCGTGCGCGACATGCTGCGCATTTCGGACGCGCGCATGAGCGGCACCAGTTATGGCGCCTGCATCCTTCACGTAGCGCCTGAGAGCTTTGTCGGCGGGCCGCTGGCTTTCGTGAAGACCGGCGACGAGATCGAGGTCGATGTGCCGGCGCGCCGCATACACCTGCACGTCTCGGACGAGGACATGGCCCGCCGCCGCAGCGCGTGGACGCAACCGGGCCCGCGCTATCCGCGCGGCTATGGCGCTCTTTATTCCCAGCACATTGGCCAGGCGGACGAAGGCTGTGACTTCGATTTCCTCGCGCCGCTTGGGCCGATTCCTGAGCCGGAAATCCACTGAAACCGGTAGCCGGCCACCGAACGCGCGCGAATATCTAAAATTGCATACAACCTAAAGACGAATTTTCATCTACTGGATGGCACGATTTCTCGGCTGACTCACCGGGATCAGATGTCGATGCGTCCTTCGATTCTGAAGCTGGCATTCAATGCCGGGTTTGTGCTTTTGCTCGCCGCGACCGGGCTGGCCGGCGCCATTGCCGGTTCGGCAATACTTCATGCGAGCTTGCGCGACACGCTTTACCAGACCGCAGTTGCCACGCTGGTGGTCGCGCTGATCGGAACTGCGCTAGCTGTCGCCGTGCGGTGGTTTCCATTGCGCGCGCTCGACCGCACCCTCGAAGCGCTCCGCAACACCCAGCGCGATCTCGCGGAACAGAATACGCGCCTCGATGCCGCGCTGACGAATATGTCGCAAGGCCTTTGCATGTACGATGCCGACGGCAGGCTCGCGATCTTCAATCCGCGCTTTGCGGAGATCTACGGCCTACCGAAAGATAAAGTCGTGCCGGGCATGACCACGTACGATCTCGTTGCGCTCTTGCGCACGACCGGCAGCGCCACCGATGTCGATCCGCAAGGGACGCTCGCCATACGCGACAGTATTTATCGCGAGGGCAAAGGCGGGGCATTCATCCAGCGCCTGACTGACGGCCGCAGTATCTCGATATTGTATCGGCCGAGGCCGGGTGGCGGTTTCGTCGTGACCTTCGAGGACATCACCGAACGGCTCGCTGCCGAGGAGCGCATCAAGCATTTGGCGAATTACGACACGCTCACGGACTTGCCCAACCGCGCCACATTTTACGACCGTATGGAATCGATCCTCCGTCATTTGCGGCGTGCCGATTCCGTTTCGGTTCTCAGCCTTGATCTTGACCATTTCAAAAGCGTGAACGACACGCTCGGACATCCGGTAGGCGACCGGCTCCTGCAAGCGGCGGCGGACCGCATGCGCACTTGCGTTCGCGATGCGGATATCGTCGCCAGATTGGGTGGCGACGAGTTCGCGATCGTTCAAATTCCTTCCGCGCAGGGCCTCGATACCAACGCGCTCGCAGCCCGTCTGATCGAGGTCGTTGGCGCTCCCTACGACATCGAGGGCCATCAGGTTGTGGTCGGCGCCAGCATCGGCATCGCCATCGCGCCTGCCGATGGCGCTACGCCAGATGCGCTGATGAAGAACGCCGATTTGGCGCTTTATCGGGCGAAAGCGGACGGCGGCGGCACGTTCCGGTTTTTCGAAACCGACATGGACGCGCGCATGCAGGCGCGCCGCACGCTCGAGCTTGAACTGCGCAAGGCAATCCTGAAAGGTGAGTTTGAGCTTTACTATCAGCCGATTGTCGAAGTAAGGACAGGCAGAATTACAAGTTGCGAAGCCCTGATTCGGTGGTCGCATCCTGAGCGCGGCATGATCCCGCCTTTGGAGTTCATCCCGATCGCTGAAGAAACAAGCCTCATCATTCCGCTGGGGGAATGGGTGTTGCGGCACGCGTGCAGCGAAGCCATGCGTTGGCCGAAGGATGTCACAGTGTCGGTCAATCTGTCGCCGGCACAGTTCAAGAGCCCGAATCTGGTCAAAACCATCGTCAATGTGTTGACGGATTGCGGGCTGCCGGCAGCACGGCTGGAACTGGAAATCACGGAGCTGGTTCTCTTGCAAGATAACGACAGTGCTCTCGCCATCCTGCATGAGCTGCGCAATCTCGGCATCAAAATCGCAATGGACGATTTCGGCACGGGCTACTCCTCGCTGGGTTATCTTCGCAGCTTCCCGTTTGACAAGATCAAGATCGACCAGTCCTTTATCCGCGACCTGACCTCGAAAGAAGATAGCGTTGCCATCGTTCGTGCCGTGGTCGGATTGAGCAGCAGTCTCGGTATCACGACAACCGCCGAGGGCGTGGAAACAAAGGAGCAGCTTGCGCGCTTGACCAAGGAAGGCTGCAATGAAGTCCAGGGCTTTTTCTTCAGCCCGCCGCGTCCGGCCGCGGAAATCGAGCACATCCTCAATGAAACGGCGCGCAACGAGGCCGTTGCCTGACGCCGGTGAAATGGTGATTTAGCCGGGTACGCGCATAAAAGAACGAACGCGCGCACATTCAAATTAGAATATCTCCGAACTAGAATATTCTAATGTTTGCTGGACGCATTGACTCGCGCGCGAAAATTTCTTGAATTGATTTTGCGCCACGTGCCGTGCATGGCGCGCAACCTGATTGCCGGGCCTTGAACCCGGCGGATGAGGAAAAGAAAAATGCTTAACGCTCGTTACGCGCGCGCAGTTGTTTTTGCCGTGCCGGTTTTCTTCGCTGCCAGTTTCAGCGCCCACGCCCAGGACAACTCGGCTTTCTATCGCGACGTCGAAACGAAATATATTTTCGGATTCACCGAAGGCTCGGGCATCGGCCTCGAAGGCGAGAAGGAGTTCTCGCTGGAGACCGTCGCGCGAATCGGCAAACGCGATGGGCGCTATTGGGCGAGCGAAACAAAGCTCGAATATGAATTCACGCCGAACCAGTACGTCCAATTTGAGCTCGGTCCGCTGGTTTCCGCGCATGTTATCAAGGGCGTCACCGATCTGGACGATCGCAATCAGCTTGCGATGAGTGGCTTCTTCGGCGAAGTGCGCTACCTGCTTCTGGATCGCGGCCCGTCCTCGCCGCTTGCGGTTACGCTCTCTGCAGAGCCCGAGTGGCACCGTATCGATGAGACCAGCGGCGCGCGCGTCAAGAATTTCGGCCTCGAGTTGAAGGTCAACGCCGATCTCGAGCTTATAAAGAATCGGCTCTATCTCGGCAGCAACCTTCTTTATGAACCGGAAGCGACACACGACCCCGACGGCATCGGTGCAGGCTGGGAAAAGGAATCGACCGGAGGCATTTCGGGCGCCTTGTCCTATCGCGTCTTACCGTCTGTGTTCGTTGGCGCCGAGCTCTGGTACCTGCGCCATTACGAGGGCGCCTGGTTCAATACGTTCACCGGCGACGCCTTCTTTCTCGGGCCCACGGCCTACGTTCAGCTCGGTCGCAAGGTGTTCATGACGGCCGCCTGGAACGTGCAAATTCATGGTCGCGATGTCGATGACCCGGGCTCGACCCTGAACCTCGGGGAATTTTCCCGGCAGCGCGGTAAGTTGAAACTCGCAGTCGAATTCTAGCTAGAGGATTTTGCATGATCGGGACCGGTACAAAGGCGGCTTTTGTCCTGCTTCTGCTCGCGGCGTCTTGTCTGCCGGCAAGTGTGCCAGCAAGGGCGCAGCACACAGCGACCGTGAACATTAGCGTCAAGAACCATCGCTTTCAGCCTGCACAAATTCAGGCGCCAGCCAGGGTCCCCATCGAGCTGCATGTCAAAAATCTCGATCCGACGCCGATGGAATTCGAGAGCGTGAGTTTGCGTGTTGAGAAAGTCGTGGCCGGAAACAGCGAAGGCATCATCCGGTTGCGGCCGCTGGATCCGGGCAGCTACAATTTTTTCGATGATTTCAACCAGGCAACTAACGGAACCCTGGTGGTCAAATAATCCGGCGATTTTCGTGATGAGAGACTCATTGAAACTTCGGCTGCGCTGATCTACACGCGGCGTCATGGCCGACGACATTCCGTTTGACAAAGACCTCAAGCTGGCGCCGGACACGGTGGACGAGCCGATGCCCGGGATACGCCGGATCATGGCGAACAACCCGGGTCCATTTACCTTCAAAGGAACCATCACCTACATCGTCGGCCGCGGCAAGGTGGCGATCGTCGATCCCGGTCCGGACGATGCCGCACATATTGGCGCGTTGCTCGATGCGGTGCGCAATGAGACCGTGACGCACATTTTCGTCACGCACACCCACCGCGACCATTCACCCGCAGTGCCGGCGATCAAGGCGGCCACCGGAGCCAGGGTCTATGCTGAAGGCCCGCACCGCGCCGCGCGTCCGCTGCACATCGGCGAGCACAATCCGCTCGACGCCAGCGCCGACCGTGACTTCCGGCCCGATGTGGCGCTCAAGGATGGCGAGGTGGTCGCTGGCGACGGATGGTCGATCGAAGCGGTGACAACGCCAGGTCACACCGCGAACCACATGTCTTATGCTCTCAAGGATAAAAGCGTTTTATTCGCCGGCGATCATATCATGGCCTGGGCGACGTCGATTGTTGCGCCGCCCGATGGCGCCATGAGCGACTACATGGCGTCTCTGGCAAAGCTCGCGCAACGCAAGGAGACCATTTATTTCCCCGGCCACGGACCCGCGATCACCGATGCGTCGCGCTTCGTCAACTATTACATTCTGCACCGTAAGGCGCGCGAAGCATCGATCCTGCACCGCCTGTCAAAGGGCGCTACCGACATTCCCACAATCGTGCGTGCAATTTATATCGGCATCGATCCTCGTTTGACCGGGGCCGCTGGCCTGTCAGTGCTCGCGCATCTTGAGGATCTGGTCGCGCGCGGTCTGGTCGAAACCGATGGCCAGCCCGCCATTGATGGGGCTTATCGTTTGCCCGGCTGACGTTTTTCGGGCTGCTGCCCCTTTTTCGGCGGTGGAGGCTTTTTCTCGGGCAGCGAGCGAGGCTCCGGCGCCGAGCCCACGACGTCATCGAGGTCTTCGAGCAAGCTCCTGATGCGCGAAGCATTGGCGCCGAAATCGTGCGATCCAACGCGTGATGCCGAGCGCATATCGATACGGCTACCCTGACCGACCGGGGTCACCCGGATGACGACGTCGTCGCGGAATCCCATGATCGGTGTGCGGGCTACGGCCTCGATCACGCCATCCCGGCGCGCCAATGTCGGCGAGCGCGCATCCCCGATAGTCCACTTGCGCTTGGTAACCAGTGCGAGCGCGGCGTCGTAGGCAACTTTGGGCGCAACGTCGAGCTCAAGGGGAGCGATGTCCGGATAGCCTACGCGCTGCAGTGCCGCCACCGCCTGGCCGGGATAGTCGGTGCGATCGCGTGGGCGCTGACGGGCCAGCACGTCGAAACGCGGGGGATTCGCAGTGTCTGTTGTTACGTCGGAAATCGCCGGCAGCTTCAAAGCCCGCGTGCCGAGGTAGGCGGGGTAAGCGAGCAGCGCCAAGCCGAGAAACAGGCCGAGCAACGCACGGCCAAGGCCGGAATAGCCCTGCCGCCAGATTACGATGAAGCCCCCGAACGCCAGCAGAATAGCGAGTCCGGCAAAGACCAGCGCGGCCGCAAAAGTGGCGAGGGCCGGCACAATCTCGAGCAGGTTTGACCGGACGATGATGATCGAAAGGGCAGCCACGGCAAAGGCAAACAGCCCCAGTCGGGACGACCAGACCGCGATCTTCGACGTGGGCTCGTCATGAAATGGGCGTCGCGCCATCGTTATGACCCCGCACAAATCGTCTTGAGCGCCACCCATTCTCCGGCGTCGAGAAATGATGACGATGACTGCGTCGCTGCCAATTTATTGATGGCGGCAACACGCGCTTTGGTTTCCGGATAATTCAACAGGATCGTCATGCCGGGTTCAGTGGCGCCACCGATCTTGTCGAGCATGGTCGCGAGTGCATGGGCGTCGCCGCCGGCTCGATTCATAAGGTCGGCTCCATAGGCATCGGCCTCCGTTTCCGCCTCGCGCGAATATGATGACTGCAGCACCGTCTTCGCTGCGAAAACAACCGCGCCGCCGCCGACAAAATCGCCGAGCAACATCCCGAACAAAAACGACAGGCCGGCGCCATGGAGGACGGCCTTGGTGCCATCGCGATGGGCGACGTGGCCGATTTCATGTGCAATCACGCCGGCAACCTCGTCAGCAGTATCGGCCTTGGCAATCAGGCCGCGGAATACATAAACCTGTCCGCCCGGCAAAGCCACGGCATTGGCCTCGTCACGCCGCACAACATTGGCGCGTAAGGGGAGCGCGAGACCCGCCGCCGCTTCAAGCCGCCGCAGCATTTTGTCGAGCGCGGCACGACCCGCCGTCTCCGAAGCGGTCATTCCGCAGTCAAAGCTGGCGCCCGTCTTGTGCGAGTCGAGCATGGCGCGCACCTGCATATTGACCGCGTCACCCAGCTTGCGCTCGGCCACCGGCGGGAGCAGCGGGGTCAGCCGAGCGGCAATCGCCGGCACCCCGAACCAGGCCACCACCACGAGCGATGCTGTTGCGGCCACGCTCCAGCCAATCACCCGCATGCGTTGCCGGCGCTGCAGGGACCCTGTCCGGTCGACAAGAGACGCGCGGGCGTCAATTTCGGCGGCGAAGGCCGGATCGAAAATCTCAAGGCGCTCAAGCGTTGCACTCCCGCGGCGGCCGAGCCGGAGCACATTGTCAGGTGCCCCCAACCCCTCAATTTCGTCATAGGGCCATTCCGCCAGAAGTCGCCCGTCCTGGGCGGATATCAGCAGGCCGGATGGCGCGAGCGCCACCGCCACATCGCGGTGCGTGCTCGTCACGCCGTCAAAATAGACGCCGGCTCCGTCATTCATCGATGCGGCCCTTCGATTGCGGTTGGCATCAATAACCGCCCACATTGAGCGCGTCAGCGAGCCCTTCGCCGATCGCGGAGCTCGGTCGCCCGGTGGCTTTGACCTTTTCGAGTGCGGAAAGGCCGGTCAGATGCAGCGATTCCATGCCCAATTGCCAAAGGGACAGCATCACGGTAGCGCGATAGATTGTCGAAAAGCCGAGCGCCGTGACGACGTAGCCCGCCAGCAGAAAGAACGTCGCAAGGATTTCGCCACCTGCGCCAAGATTGGCGACACTCGTGACGGCGCCAACCACAATGAGTGCGATCGCGCCAACAATGCCGACGGCGATGCTGAACAGGATCGCGTAGCCGACAAAGCGGGCATAGGCGGCGTAAACATGACGCATGCGCAACTGCGAGCGCACTTCGAGATCGCCGAAGCACAATCCCGATGACCACCAGCGCAGCACGATTGCCTGGAATGCCGGATAGAGCAGGGCGGCGACGGTCACGCTGACGCCTCCCATCAGCATGGCAAAGACTATGACTGCGCCCAGGCCGGGGTTGCTGCCTTCGATCCTACCCATAACGTTGTCGCCACCTTGCGCAAGCACGTCGACGAGCGCCTTCCAGTCCACCGCACCGATGAATCCACTGATCGCGAGCGCCAGGGGTGCAAAGACCAGTAGCCACATCGGCAATCCACGCAGCAGCAGACCGAAACCGGACGCCTCGAAGCGTCCGGCCAGATCACCGTAGAACGTGTTGCGCATCTTGTAGCGCTCGAGGCTGGCGAGCTGGAACGGATAGGCGAGCCCGAAACTCGACGCGGTGACGATCCACCAGAAGATCGCGCGAAAGGCATAGGCCCAGGCCGAGCCCTCCTGATGAAAGCGCAAACCGCGATAGATCGTGCGCGTCAGGCGATAGCGGCGGGCGCGATAGATTGCGTATTGGCCGAGAACACCGAGAGCTGCAAAAGCGATCACGCTTGAGAATTTTGCGAGCACGCCGAGGTCGAGCGCCGCCAAAAAGAAACCGGCGTAGACCGGAATGAGAATAGCGATCGCGATCAGGAATCCGAGCAACAGTTCGAGTGGCGTGCCGGTATATTCAAGTGTCTCGCCGGCGATTTCGGTGTTTGACCAGAGGAAACGCCGTACATCGGTTGCCAGCCAGAAGCGATAAATGCCGAGCGTGATCATGAGCAATACGCCGCCGCGAATGAGCAGACGCCAGTAGAATCGGCGCTGCCCGAGAAATCGCACGCCGCCGCCCGTTGCGATTCCACCTGTATCGATGCTCATGGCCCGCAGGGATAATGGCAAGCGGGTGGGCAGGCAATCTCGATTGCGGCATCACCGCAAAAATCGGCCGCGTTGTTCGACCGGATCAATATCACTTGCCGTTGTAGATTAATGATAGCGGTCAGCATTCGCTCTTTCGTTGCACGATCCGCAGCCACGATCGCGTCGAGCCTCGCACGTTGCTGACAGCGTCACGAGCACCAAGCGCTATGCAATTCCGTCTTGGTGCCCTCCCGCAGACCACATGGCTGTTGGCGCATGAGATCGTTGCGATTGCGCTGTCGACACTTTCCGACTCGGGCACCTCGTCGTGGGACATGCGGCGATTCGCCCATGGCGCCCCGATGGTATCGGGAGGCCCCCGGTTAACCATCAAAACTGGCGTCCACTTGCTGGAACAATCGTGCTTTCGGTCCCGCCGCGGCAACAAATCGCGATTTTTGTGATCCCCGTCACAGTCAGGATTAACCATTTTGGCAACAACAAATTCAGGAGGGTTAATTTTTGATTAATGTCATGGCTCCGCGGTGGCAGCCGTACTGTTGTGGCCAGTGCCAGGCCGTTCGGTGGAAAGTGGTGGCAGTTTGCGTTCAGCCGTAACGAAACTCAACGTTGCATCGCTGGGTCAGTTGGCTCAGACAGCAGAGGCCAGGATTCCAACGCAATTGGAGCTCTGGTCGCCGGGTAATCTAGCGTCGGCGCGTGAAGAGCGCGCGATGCAGCGTGCCCGCATCGACTTCAGCGCGGGGGTCAGCAGAGTTGGCTTTCGTGAACTCGATCTGACGCTGAATTCAAACGAAGGGAGCATCTGGTGCTTTATGCGCCCGGCGGGGCCGCCAAGCTTCACGCCGACATTGCTGCAAGAACTGATTTCCATGCGGCGCATGCTGCAACGCATGTTCGCCAATTTGCCGACGGGCGAGGCTGCGCCGATCAAATACTTCGTCGGTGGCTCGCGCATTCCTGGTGTCTACAATCTCGGCGGCGACCTCGGATTTTTCATTAAGAGTATTCGTGCGCGCGACATCGATGCCCTGCGTAACTATGCGCATGACTGCGTCGACGTCGCTTATCAGATGACGGTCGGCTTTCATCTGCCGCTCATCACGATCGCGCTGGTCCAGGGCGATGCGCTCGGCGGCGGGTTCGAGGGCGCGCTGTCCTTCAACGTGCTCGTGGCGGAAAAGAAAGCCAAGTTTGGCCTGCCTGAAATCTTGTTCAACCTGTTTCCGGGTATGGGCGCCTTTAGTTTTCTGGCGCGCAAGCTCGACATGACGCGGGCGCACAAGATGATCCTGAGCGGACGCGTTTTTGGAGCGCCGGAGCTTCACGAGATGGGCTTGATCGATGTTCTGGCCGAGGACGGACGTGGCGAGGAGGCGGTGCGCGACTACATCGCCCATAATCGTCGCCACCATGCGGTGCATCGGCGCGTCCGCGAGGTTGGACTGCGCGTCAATCCGCTCTCACTCGAGGAGCTACGCGACGTCACCGATATCTGGGCCGAACATGCGATGCGGCTGCAAGAGTTGGATCTTCGCAACATGGAACGCCTGGCGAATGCGCAATTGCGCCGCGTAAAATACGCGCGTCTCTAGCCGTTTTGATGCATCAAGCTGCGACGTCGCGCTTGGAAAGTCGTCCTCGCAAAGCGACACAGACACGTTCGAATTCTTCCCGCAGCCCGTTGAGGTAGATTTCGCCCTGGCTTGCGAGATCTTCCGGCGCGATTTGCCGCCAGGCGAGGCACATTTCATAGATTCCGCGCGCGCCGATATTGGCCGCTGCGCTGCGCAATGCATGCAATTGCTCACGGAATGCAAGGGTGTCGCCAGCGGCCGTAATATCGGACAGCTGACGCAGGATATCGGCCGCATCGTCGAGGAACTGCGCGCCGAGCTCGTCAACGAACTCCTTGCCACCCAGGCTTTCAAGCGCGTCGATCGTGTCCAGATCGACGGCTGCTTCCCTGGTATTGCGCGCGGTCGCTGGAGCGTGCCCAGCGGCTTCAACTTTGTTTGAGACGACGCGGGGGCCTTTGACGGCATCGTCCACGAGCGTTCCGATGATCTCGAGCAGACGATGCGGCTCGATCGGTTTGGTGGCGCAGGCATCCATGCCGGCTTCCTTGCAACGCCGTTTGACTTCCTCCGTTGCATCGGCCGTCAGTGCGACGATCGGCACGTGTGGCCGTCCGAGAGATGCGAAGCGGTAGAGTTTGGTCGCTTCGATGCCGTTCATGACCGGCATGTTCACGTCCATCAGGACCAGATCGAAGTCCTGCGCTTCCAGCATGTCGAGCGCGGCTTCGCCATTGTCGACGATCGTGACGCGATGGCCGGCGCGGTCGAGAATCTTGGCGATGACCATTTGATTGGTTCGCTTGTCCTCGGCGACCAGGATCGAGAGCGGACGGCGCGCCGCAACGATTGCGCGGGTGCTGGCGGCGCTCGGGGCGCTCGGCGTACATTGTTGCCGCGCGCGATTTGCAGGCCCGCAACGAGCTTCATCGGATCGAGCGGCGTGGTCAGCGTCGTAATGAACCGGCTGCGCACGATGCCGGTCGGCAGGCCCTCGCCGGGTTCGTCCGTTAGCAGAATGAGCGCGGGCGCGGTCAGGCGAGATTGTCGCCGACGATTGCCTCGGAACGTGGGCTCGTCCAGTCGCATCCGGCAATGTCGTGATGAATAATCGCGATCGGCCGGCGCACGCCGTCCGCCCGCAGCGACGCCAGCGCGGCCGCAGCCTCGTCCATGCTGCTACGGAAAATGTTACATTCGGCACGCAAGACCTCACCACCGCACGAGTCGTCATCGTTGCCACCAACGAAGACGATCGGTGCCTGTGCCGTATAGGCCTGCAGCGGATTTTGCGTCTGCGCCCCGAGCTCGATCTCGAACCAAAATGTGCTGCCTTTGCCGGGCGTGCTTTGGACGCCAATATTGCCGCCCTGTAGCTCGACAAGCTGCCTTGCGATGGCGAGGCCAAGCCCGGTGCCGCCGAAACGATCGATGATGGTTTCGTCCGCCTGCGTGAAACGTTCGAAGACACGCGTCTGTGCGTCGCTGCTGATGCCAATTCCAGTATCCGTCACCTCAAAACGCAGCCGCACCCGGTCGCCATCACATGCAACAGCGTCAACCGCAATGACGACGAAGCCGCGTTCGGTAAATTTTACGGCATTGCCCGCAAGATTGATGAGAACTTCCTCGAGATGAGGTTTGTCTCCGACCAAAAGCCGCGGTGTGCGCGCTGTGCAGTGGATTGCAAGCCTTACGTCTTTTCGCTGGGCTTCGAAAGCAAGCATGTTCCGGATCTCCCCGAGCAGGGACACCAGGTCGAAATCGACATTCTTGATCGTGATCCGGCCTGCCTCGGCGCGCGAGAAATCGAGAACGGAATTGATCAGTGTCAGAAGCTGGCGTCCGGATTTCCCGATTGTGTCGGACATTTCATCCTGCTCGGGATCCAGTGAAGTATCGCGCAGCAAGTCGCTCAGCCCGATGATGGCATTGAGTGGCGTGCGGAATTCGTGGCTCATGCTGGCGAGGAAGGCGCTTTTTGCGCGATTTGCCTCTTCTGCCTGACGTTTGGCTTCCGACAGCTTGCGGATCAGCGTCGACACATAGAGCGGCAGTAAGACGAGACCCGCCGTCAGGCCGGACGCCAGCCCGCGGTGCTCCTGCCAGAAAGCCGTCGTCGCGATGACGGTGCCGAAGGTCAGGACGCTGGTGGCGGAAGCGGCGAACAGGTAGGGCACGCCAAAGCGAAAGCCGTTTCCAAAAATAACCCACAGGTACACCGGATAAAGCAGCGCGAAAGTCTCGCCGCCGACGTGCATGCCATATGAAAAGAGGCCGAGATCGAACACCATTCCGACGAGGCGTCGCCCGACGGAAACCCCCGGCCGATAAAGCAGGTGGCAGAACAGGATGACGGAGACGATCTGGTAGACGGCAAAATACGGGCTCTGTTCGTGCAGCATCCGTTCGGCGCCCCTTTGGCCGAACTGCGCTGCAATGATGAGATAAGTGAAGGCCGTCCCGCTGATCACCAGCCGGTTGACGGTCAATTCGTGCTCGGAATCGGGCCGATTGCGCAGCCGGCTCGCCACCCAGGAGAAGATTCGGGTCACGGGCTTGCCCGTTTGCCACACAGGTAGAGCTTTTCGGAAATAGGTCGTGCCCATCCGACCCTCACGCGCTGCGCGCCCGTGCGCGAATATCCCTGACGTAGGCAATCAGCTCATCGGCCTGCATCGCGCCTGCGTAATAAAAGCCCTGCACCTCGTCGCACCCTTCGGCGCGCAAGAGCGTGGCCTGCTGGACGGTTTCCACGCCTTCCGCGACGATTTCGAGATCAAGACTGTGGCCGAGGCTTACGATCGCTCGGACGATCGCGGCGTCGCTCGGATTGGTTGCCATATCGCGGACGAAGCACTGATCGATCTTAAGACGGTCGACCGGGAAATGCTTGACGTAGGAGAGCGTCGAATAACGCGTTCCAAAATCGTCGATCGAAATACCGACGCCAAGTTCGCGCAACTGCTGGAGGTCCTTCGAGACCGCCTCGGCATTGTGCATGACGATGCTTTCCGTCAGCTCCAGATCGAGCAACCAAGGCTCGAGCCCGGTTTCGGCCAGGACCTTGGTCACCAGCAACGGAACGTTCTGCTTGAAGAACTGAATCGATGACAGGTTGACGCCGACGCGAAGCGGCGGCTGCCCACGCTGCTGCCACGATTTGGCCTGCCGGCACGCTTCGCGAAGCGCCCATTCGTTGATCGGAACGATAAGGCCGTTCTCCTCCGCGCGCGCCAGGAAGTCGCTTGGGCCGATGAGGCCGTGGCCGGGGCGCTGCCAGCGCAGCAGCGCTTCCGCGCCGACAACCTGACCGGTACGCACCGCGATCTGCGGTTGGTAGTGCAGGACGAATTGCCCCGCGGCGATGGCCTCGCGCAGATCGGCGTCGAGGACCAGGCTCGCGCGCGCACGACGGTCCATATCCGAGGCGTAGAAGCGGAAAACCTTTCCGCCGTCGTGCTTGGCCCGATACATCGCAAGATCGCTGTTGCGAAGCAGGTCCTGCACGTCGGCGCCATCGGTGGGGTGAATGGTGATGCCGATACTGGCGCTTGAATTGACCTGTTCGCCCGCATGCGACCAGGGCTTGTTGATGGCCTCGAGGATCCGGGTGGCCATGTCGGCCGCGTCCTCGTTCCGCGTCACGCGCGTTTGCAGCACCGCGAATTCATCGCCGCCGAGACGGGCAACTGTATCGGTATCGCGCACGACCAGGCGCAACCGGTCGGCGACCTCGACGAGGAACTGGTCGCCGGCCTGATGGCCGAGCCCGTCGTTGATGTCCTTGAAGCCGTCGAGGTCGATGAGATGGAGGGCGAACGGGCGGTCGCCGCGTCGCGTGCGGGCGATCTCGCGGCGCAGCCGGTCGGACAACAGCGCGCGGTTGGCGAGGTTGGTCAACCCGTCATGGTGCGCCATGTAGAAAAGATGATTTTCCGCAAGCTTGCGGTCGGTGATATCGAGCGAGGAGGTCAGCACGCCGACCACCGCGTTGGCGCCGTCGCGCAGCGGAGTTTTCGTGGTCAGGAACACGCGTTTGGTGCCTTTCGCGTCGACGATCTCCTCCTCGAAGCTCGGCAATGCGGCCTGCGTGTTGATCACCTTGCGGTCGAGCGCCTTGCTGCGCGTTGCGTGGTCTTCCCCGAAGGCGGGCTGCATATCGAACCCGACGGCTTTGGTGGCGCCGATGCCGGCAAGTTCGGCGAGATACGCGTTGATGAACAGGATGCGCCCCTGGTTATCGGTGGCGCTGATCATGGCCGGAACGGTATCGATCACCTGGGCCAGCCGTTCACTGGAATCGCGCAGCGCGGCTTCCCGCGAACGCTCGGAGTCCTTGAGCTCCTGCGCGAGGTTGTCGGCGCGCGCGGCAAGCTGGATCTGCTGCTTGCGTAGCTTCAGCAGATTGCGGGCGCGTGTGGTGAATTCCTGATGGTCGACCGGGCTGTGGAGGAAATCGGTGGCGCCGGCCTCGAGCGCGCGCAACCGGAATTCGCGTTCCTCGTATACCGTTATGACGATCACAGGAATCTCGCCGCAATCGGGTTGCGCGCGGAGACGGCAGATAAATTCTGCACCGTCCATCGACGGCATCTTGAAATCGGTGACGATCAGATCGGGCGTGTTGTGCTTGAGCCAGGCGAGAAGTTCTACCGGATCGCCGAAGCTGTGGACCATCACGCCAGGTTCAATCGAAGCGGCAAGCTTCGAAAAAATCTTTCGGTTGGTCTCTCGATCGTCGAGTATGACTACTTGTACCATGCGTCCCAGATCGTGCTGTGGCCCCGAGCCAATATCTGCTCCACCAGACAGCCGACCCTACGAACGCGTCATTAAGCGATTGGGACGCCATTACCTCAAATTTAATTCAATTACCCGCCGTTAACGCTGGGCATTGCAGCGGAATATCAGCAAATTTGCAAACCGAGTGCCGTGTTCGCAATCGCACATGGCTGAATTTCGTTAATTGAGGGGCTACGCAGCGGGCCTGCCGGACGCCAGTTCCCCGCGGCCGAATGACATCTGGGAAAACCGGTCGCGATATTCGCCGGGGGTCATTCCGGTATGGCGTTTGAACAGATTCCGGAAGAAGCCGATATCGTCGTATCCGATCTTCGAAGAGACCGCCTGGATCGAAGATGCGCCATTTTCCAGCATTTCCTTGGCGGCCGAGACCCGCAACGTCTGAACATAGGCGCCAGGAACGCGGCCGGTTGCGGCCTTGAAACGGCGGATGAAATTGCGCGGGCCCATTCCGGCGCGCTCGGCGAGGCGGTCGATTGAAATATCGGAATCGAAGTGTTGTTGCAGGTATTCCTCGGTTTTTCGGATCTGGTCGTCGGAATGCGGTCGCGACAGCTGGACCACCGAATACCCCGCCTGACGGTTTCGCGGCATGCTCAGCAGGAGGGACTTTGCGACTTGCAGAGCGACTTCGTGGCCACAGAACTTCTCCACCAGATACAGACTGATATCGATCGAGGCATAGACGCCGCCGCTGCAATACAGCCGGCTATCCTCGGTCACGAATTGGTCGGTCCGCCAGTCAATCTTCGGATAGCGTTGGCGCAATATATCGGCCACGCCCCAGTGGGTTGTCGCCTGTTTACCGTCGAGAAGTCCTGCTTCCGCGAGGAATGCCACACCCGTGCAGACGCCTGCGATGTAGGCCCCGCGCGCGTGCCATTTTTTCAGCCAGGGCAGCAAGGCGGTGTGTTTCGCGATCCGATCCATGACGTCCCAGCCGGAGGCCGGAAGAATGATGATGTCGGTCTTTTTGATGTCGTGGATCGAACAATTCGGCTTCAGGCCGAGCGAGCAAATCGCGGTCACGTCACCGCCATCGATCGAGGCGATCCGCACACGAAATCGAGGTTTCTGGGGTTCGCCCTGGAGCCAGTTCCAGATCGTGCCAGCCGAGTGAAATATCTCGATCGGTGCAATCGCGGTCGATACGTAGCCTGCTTCCAGCAAAACGACCGTGACATCCAGCAGGCCATCGTCGCTTGCGGCGGGTGCGACCCGCTTTGCGCGGCGCTTTGACGGCGATGCTGTCTTTTTAGCCATGGCCATTCGCCTTTCTGTTCGCTCCGATTGGCTCCCACAGGCCGACGCATGCCCCGACTGAATCGACAATGAGCGCGATCCGCGCGATGCCTGCTACGGAAAAGGGACGAACGATGACCTTGCCGCCGAATAGCGTGACGCGTTGCGCGGCCGCATCCACGTCGGCCACGCGGACATAGGGCGTCCAATGAGACGGAATTCCGTGATCGATATGCGCCTCGCGCAACTGGTAGATTGAGCCGACATCCTGGTCGGATAGGCGCATGCGGATGAAACTGCCGCCATTCGCTGGCTGCTCGAAGGACCTCCAGCCGAACAGGCCGCCGTAAAAGGCCCTCGCGCTATCGGCGTCGGTCGCGGCCAGGTCGAGCCAGCAGAATCGCCCGACATCTGTCTTGTCGAAGTGCACGGACGAATTCTCCTTGTTCGCGTGAAATGCCGCCGGCTGCAGCACGGCGGCGTATCGCGATCACGCAGCGGCCGTCATCGGGTCGATGATGGTGCGCACTTCGGTAACTTTGTTTGCCGGGAAGCCGCTCAGCTTGGCGTGCTCCTGAACGACGGACTCGTTTTCGGCAAGGTAGATGCAGAAGGTTTTGTCATCCACGACGTATGAAAGCTCCCACTGCACCTTGCCGGGCAGCTTGGCCAGCGCATCGTTGGAGGTCGCGGCGGCGCCCTTGAGCTGCTCGCGGTTCAGCTTCCCGACGCCGGGAATGCTGCGTTCGATCACATAGCGTTTCATGTTTCTTACTCCGTGTTGGTCGTTACGGAGCGTTAAATGGCGGAAATCAAGGATACACGACAGATGTCAATTTTGACAATATAGATAGGTGATCGTGACAGGTCCGGCCAAGCCATTGCCTGGGCTGCGGATTTCACGCGCCGCTCTCTTATTATTCCGCGGCTTGGACGTTGGGGAGCCGATAGTCCTTGAAGGTCTGGCGCAGGACGAGTTTCTGGATTTTGCCGGTTGCCGTGTGGGGAATTTCGTCGACGAACACCACGTCGTCCGGCATCCACCACTTCGCGATCTTGTCCTGCATGTAGCCCAGAAGTTCTTCCCGGCTGGCGCTCTCGCCTTTCTTGAGCACGATCACCAGCAGCGGCCGTTCGCCCCATTTCGGATGCGTAACGCCGATGACCGCGGCCTCGGCGACTTTCGGATGGCCGACCGCGAGATTTTCAAGATCAATGGATGAAATCCATTCGCCGCCCGACTTGATGACGTCCTTGGCGCGGTCGGTAATCTGCATGTAGCCGTATTGGTCCATGGTGGCGACGTCGCCAGTGTCGAACCAGCCGTCCTTCTCGAACACAGGATCATTGTCGACATTGTAATAGCTCTTCGCCACCGCGGGTCCGCGAACCTTCAGGCGGCCGAATGTCTTGCCATCCCAGGGCAGGGGCTTCCCGTTGTCGTCGGTGATCTTCATTTCGACGCCGAACGGGGGATGGCCCTGTTTCATCTCGACGTCGAGTTTTGCCTCGCCGGTGAGAGCTGCGTATTCCGGCTTCATGGTGCAGAGCGAGCCGAGCGGGCTCATTTCGGTCATGCCCCAGGCATGGACGACTTCGACGCCATAGACATCCTGGAAGGTCTTGGTCATGGCGCGCGGGCAGGCGGAGCCGCCGATCACCACGCGCCTGAGATGCGGCAGCTTGCCGCCGGTTTTTTCCAGATCCTGCAGCAGCATCAGCCACACGGTCGGTACCGCCGCGGTGAATGACACTTTGTATGTATTCAGCAGCTCGTAGATCGAAGCGCCGTCGAGTTTGGCGCCGGGCATGATCACCGTGGCGCCGACCATCGGCGTCGAAAAGGCGAGCGACCAGCCATTGGCGTGGAATAGCGGCACCACCGGCAGCACGACATCGCGCGATGACAGACCCTTGCAGTCCGGCATCGCCGCCATAAAGGCGTGGAGGACGTTGGAGCGGTGCGAGTAGACCACGCCCTTGGGGTGCCCGGTCGTGCCGGACGTGTAACACATGCCCGCGGCGGTGTTTTCATCGAACGATTTCCAGGCGAAATCGCCGTCCACTTCGCTGATCCAATCTTCGTAAGCGACGGCATTCTTCAACGTGGTCTTCGGCATATGCGCCGCATCGGTGAGAACGATGTAGCGTTCGATAGTCGGCAGCTTGTCGGCGATTTTTTCCAGCAACGGCACAAAGGTGAGATCGGTCATCATCACCCGGTCGCCGGCGTGGTTGATGATCCAGGCAATTTGTTCGGGGAAGAGGCGCGGGTTCACGGTGTGATAGACCGCGCCGATGCCGAGGATGCCGTACCAGGCCTCGAGATGCCGCCAGGTATTCCACGCAAGGGTGGCCACCCGGTCGCCAAGCTTGATGCCGTCCTTGTCGAGCCGCTGCGCAACTTTCAGTGCGCGGGCGCGGATCTCGGCATAGTTCGTGGTGTGCATCGGTCCTTCGACCGACCGCGTGATGACCTTGCGTTCGCCATGGAAAGTGGCGGCATGGTCAATGATGCGATGGCACAGCAACTGCCAATCCTGCATCAGGCCGAGCATGGCATTCCCCTCCCGATTATTGAGTCTTGGACCAGCGCCCCTCGCCAGTCGGACCCAAGGTTAGCCGCCGGAACGGGCGGTGCAACGGTTTCGTTATGAGTTACGGTGCCATGGCGCTTTTGGCTTCACCGGAGACCCGCATAAATGCCGCAATCCCTGCAAATACGGGTCCCAATTCGGCTTTCCATGCGGCTTTTGATTGTGCTCGTATGGCTGGCAGGTGCGGGCTGCGGCATTGCCGTTGCCGAGGATGTGCCATTGCCGCGCCCCCGACCGTCCGTTTGGGTCGAGCCGCAGAGCTTTCGAGATGCGGCCGGGCCCGATTTCAACTCCTCCGACGTCACCAGCGCGTCCGACCGAGTGCGACGAGCGGCTCGGGAAGATCGCCGTCATTGAACCGATGCCCCGCCTGATCGGCCCCGACGCTTGCGGCGGCGGCGACATGGTGCAGCTCGAGCGCCGTGTTGCTTGCCGGCGGCGAGCGCATCGCGCTCAAGCCGGCGCCGGTACTGCGCTGCGCGTTTCGCGGAATCTCTGGCCGGTTGGCTGCACGATGAAGCGGCACCGCGGGCGGAGAAGCTGGGCGCGGCCTTGCGCGCGGTCGAGACTTACGATGATTTCGAGTGCCGCGGCCGCAATCGCGTGGCCGGCGCCAAGCTCAGTGAGCATGGCAAGGGCAACGCCGTCGATCTGCGCGCGCTTGTGTTGGCCGATGGCCGCGCCATCGGCCTGACCGACGTGACGGTGGCGAAGGAGTTCCGCGACGACTTACGCGAGAGCGCGTGCCATCGCTTTACCACCGTGCTCGGGCCCGGCTCCGATGGTTACCACGAAGCCCATATTCATCTCGATCTCGCCGAGCGCCATCAGGGTTACCGTATGTGCCAGTGGGACGTGCGCGAACCGCCGGCCACCGAAGTCGCCGCCCGGGTTCCACTGCCGCTGCCGCGGCCGGCGATACCGGACGCGGCCATAAACCATGAACGGAAATTGTAATAGCAAGACCACGCTCCGTTCATAGTTCCCGCGTAGCAAAGCCTCCGCATGACCATCAGCGATCCCATCGCCATTGCCGGCCCGAAACCACGCATGCTGACGCGCCGCGGCGTGATCAAAGGCGGGCTCGGCCTTGTCGGCGTGGCCGGTCTGGTGCTTCCGGCAACGGGCGCCCGTGCCGCCATGGAAGCGGCCAACGGTCTTGTGATCACCGACTATCGATTGTCACTGCCGGCCTGGCGGAAGGGACAACGACTCTCGATCACCGTGGTCGCTGATCTGCACGCTGGTGGCCCCAACATGGGTCGCGATCGCGTGCGGCAGGTAGTCGATGCTGCCAATGAGCTCCGCAGTGATCTCACTGTCGTGCTCGGCGACTTTTTCGCCACCCACCATTTTGTGACCGAGCGCGTCCCGCACCCGGTCTGGGCGGCGGAATTGGCGCGGCTACATGCGCCGCTCGGCGTCTATTCGATCTTCGGCAACCACGACTGGTGGTACGACATCGACGGTGTGCGCAGCGCACTCGACAAGGTAGGCCTGCCGGTGATGGAAAACGACGCGGTTCTGCTGGGGCCACCCGGCGGCCGTTTCTGGCTCGCCGGTCTCGGCGACCAGATCGCCTATCGGCTGGGCCCGAGCAAGTTTGAAGGTGTCGATGATTTGGCTGGCACCCTGGCGCGCGTCCGCACCGACGATCCGGTGATCCTGCTCGCGCACGAGCCCGATATTTTCACCGAGGTGCCGGCGCGCGTGGCGCTCACCATTGCCGGACACACTCATGGCGGACAGATTCGCTTTCCGATGGTGCCGCCGGTCTGGACACCATCAGCCTATGGCGCGCGCTTCGCCTATGGACATATTGTCGAGGGTGGCCGCCACATGGTCGTGTCGGGCGGGCTCGGCTGCAGCAAGGTGCCGCTACGCCTCGGCGTGCCGCCGGAAATCGTGCGGATCACGCTGGGCGCTCAGGACACATTCAGCCTTGATCCGTCATCCTGAGGTGCGAGCGCGAAGCGCGAGCCATCGCAAGTCGGCTAAAACCGACTTGCGCACTTGAAATCCAATGTCGGGCATGCCCGACATTGGTGGATGAGCGGCCACAGATCGTGGGACCGCCACCCTTCGAGGGCCGCCTGCGGCGGCCACCTCAGGGTGACGGCCCAAAACAAAAACGGCGCCCGAAGGCGCCGTTTTCAATTCAACGCGCTGATGTTTAGCGGAACGGACCGACGGCCGACGCGACGCGCGGATTGGCGGGCGAGTCGCCCTGGTGCGGCGCCAGCACGACAACCACCGCGCCCGGCTTGACGCGCTTGTAGAGGTCGATGACGTCCTCGTTGGTCATGCGAATGCAGCCCGAGGAGATCGCCTCGCCGATATATTCCGGCTGGTTGGTGCCGTGGATGCGATAGAGGGTGTCCTTGTTGCCCTCATAGAGATACATCGCGCGCGCGCCCAACGGGTTTTGCGGACCGCCGCTGACGAAGTTCGGCACGTCCATGCGCTTCTTGATTTCGTCGGTCGGCGTCCACGACGGCCATTCCGCCATGCGGCCAACCTTGGCGACGCCCGACCAGGCCAGCGCTTCCTCGCCAACGGTGACGCCGTAGCGGATCGCCTTGCCCTCGGGCAGCACGTAATAGAGGTAGCGCGCGTCGGAATCGATCAGGATCGTGCCGGGCGCTTCCTTGCGGTGATATTCGACGATGTGGCGCTTGTAGGGTTCGGGGATCGTGGCCTTTTCATAAGGCGCCGCCGCCAGCAACTTCTTGTCGCGGGCCGTGAAGTTCGCTTCCGATGCCGGTTCGATCGTTGACTGCATGCAACCGCCGAGCACAAGGCCGGCGCCGAACAGGACGACCAACAACCCCCTTCTTGCCGCCATTTTCTTCCTCATTTTCCGGTCGCCACTGTGGCGCCGCACAAACGTCCCTGAACCGCAATTAACCGAAAAAACCCCGGCATTGCTACGTTTCTGCCATGTCCACGATCACCTTCTTGTGGACCTGTTGCAGGAATGCCGCACCGGCCGAGTTCCCTTGAGTCGAAAAATGACTTTGGTCCCAAGACCTTAAGACGGGGTTTACCATGGCCGCGCCTATACTTAGCGACGGCCCAATCCCGCGGCGGCCGCCGAATGTCACAAGACCATACGATTTGCCGCGCAATTCCGCCCCAGTGATTCACCACGTTGGGGGTGGAGGGGACAATACAAGGAAGGACTGGAGTTCAGGACTATGAATGTGAAAGCAACGGAGCAGAAGCAAGACTCCGCCCGTCAATACACAAATCTCGACACCCGTTACGGCAAGATCGGGATCTCGGCTGTCGCCGCCGCGCTACGCCATCAGGGCGAGCAGCGCAATGCGACCGAGACTCACTTCGAGCCCTACGACCGCGACTAGAAGGTCGCGCGCGCCGGCTGCGGCGTCATAAACGGACGGCTTCCGGAATTTGATCACCGCCACGACCCGTGTGCGCGGCCGCAAATACGGCTGCGCACACGGTAATTTTTTCTTGCGCAAATCCGCGCGATCGGGTCATGAGAGATGACGCGACCGTCGCATGATGACGAAAAAATCGTGCGCAAGATGGTGATGACATGCTTTCGGTCTACGTTCCGCGCGGCACGACGCTCGAGCGAATCGCGGTCGAACCCGGCTCGCCGCCGTCCGACGAGGCGGTGTGGATCGACCTCGTCACGCCGACCGTGCAGGAAGACAAGCTCGTCGAAAAGCTGCTTGGCATCGCGGTGCCGACGCGCGAGGAAATGCAGGAAATCGAGGTCTCCAGCCGGCTCTATGTGGAGAACGGCGCGCGCTATATGACGGCGACGCTGATGTGCCAGTCGGATTCCGATACACCGAAAACCACGCCGGTTACCTTCATCCTCTCCGGTCATCGCCTCGCCACCGTGCGTTACGACGACCCTCGGCCATTTGCCATCGTCGAACATAAACTGGCGCCGCAACTGCCACCCGAAAGTATCGGGAGAATCGGTGTTGATGGACTTGCTTGATGCGGTGGTCGATCGCTCGGCCGATATTCTCGAACGGATCGGCGCCGAGGTCGACCAGGTCTCGCATTCGATCTTCGAGCCGGAAGAGGAGGTCGACCCACCATCCTACAAGGACGTGCTCAAGGCGCTCGGCCGCAAGGGCGATCTGACCTCGAAGGTGCGCGAAAGCCTGGTCTCGATCGGGCGTTTGCTGCTGTTCCTCACGACCGAGGCGGAGGGCATGCGCTGGAACAAAGACGTGCGCGCTCATCTGCAATCCATGCGCCGCGATACCGCATCGCTCTCCGATCATGCCAGTTACCTGTCGAGCAAGATCACGTTTTTGCTCGATGCCATGCTCGGTGTGGTCAACATCGAACAAAACGCCATCATCAAGATCTTCTCGATTGCCGCGGTCATCTTCATGCCGCCGACGCTGGTCGCGTCGGTTTACGGCATGAACTTCCACAAAGGCATGATCGAGCTCGAATGGGATTTCGGCTATCCGTTTGCGCTGATCCTGATGGTATTCGCTGCCGTCCTGCCGATCGTCTATTTCAAGTGGCGGAAGTGGCTGTGAGGCAGGGACAAGCCGCTCACACGTGCTGGCCGCCGTTGATGTGGATCTCGGCGCCGTTCACGTAAGAGCTTGTCTCTGTGCAGAGCACGTAAATGATCTTGGAGACTTCGTCGGGCGTCCCGAGACGCTGCAGCGGGATTTGCTCGACAATCTTTTCGGTGCCGGGTGAAAGAATGGCGGTATCGATTTCGCCGGGCGCAATGGCGTTGACGCGAATGCCGAGGCGGCCAAAGTCGCTGGCCATTTCGCGGGTGAGGGCGGCGAGTGCCGCCTTCGATGTTGAGTAGGCCGCGCCCGCGAACGGGTGAACGCGCGAGCCGGCAATTGATGTCACGTTCACCACCGAGCCTTTGGCGGCCTTCAGTTCGTTCATGAGGCCGCGTGCCAGCATGATCGGGGCAAAGAAGTTCACCTGAAACACGTGGTGCCAATCGTCGTTGCTAGTGTCGAGCGTGCTCAGCCGTTTGCCACCGTCGGCCTTGGGCGAGATCGCCGCGTTGTTGACGAGCGCGTGCAATTCATGCGTATCGAGCCGCTGCTTGATCTCCGCGATGGCCGCGTCGGTATTGGCTTCGTCGGAGAGGTCGACCTGGATGTGGTCTTCCGGACCGGCGTCCCACGGACAGTTTTCCGGAAACGGGTGACGCGAACAGGTGATCACGCGCCAGCCGGCCGCCGAGAACCGTTTGACGGTCGCATGGCCGATGCCGCGGCTCGCTCCGGTTAGAAGCAGCGTGCGGCGCGGCTGGTTCGTCTGCGAATTCGACATGCCGTCCTTTGAATGGTTCCAGCGTAACTACGATCTTCAAGCCTAGCTCAGGGATAGAGCCGCGTCTTGCTCCAGGGCGCGCCAAGTCCGTCGCGCTTGAACTCGATGCGGTCATGCAGGCGGAACGGGCGCTCCTGCCAGAACTCGATCGCGAGCGGCACGATCCGGTATCCGGACCAATTGGCCGGGCGGGGTACGTCGCTGAGTGCATATTTCGCGGCATAGACCGCCACGGCCTTCTCGAAGGCGAGCCGGCTTTCGAGCGGCGCCGATTGCTTGCTCGCCCAAGCGCCGATCTGGGCCTGCTTCGGGCGTGAGGCGAAATAGGCATCGGCCTCGGCGTCGGTGACCCGTTCGACATGGCCGCGCACGCGCACCTGCCGGTTCACCGACTTCCAGTAGAAAACCAGGGCCGCTTGCGGGCGACGATCCAATTCCCGCCCTTTTTGGCTGTTTAGGTTCGTGTAGAACACGAAACCCCGCTCATCGATGCCTTTTAGCAGCACCATCCGGGCATTCGGCACGCCGTCGGCATCGACGGTGGCCAGCATCATGGCCGTGGGGTCGCGGGGTTCGGTCGTGGTCGCCTGCTCCAACCATGCGGTAAACAACCGCAAAGGCTCATCCGCCTCGGTGAAATCACCAGTCGTTAACCAACTTGGGTGTTGAATTGGTGCCGTGTCGGACATCTGCTGGGGCGCTTCGCGTGGCCGGGATCAGAACCCGTCAATACTGCGGACTATATAGTGGATGCTGGCGTCCGCGCCTATGGCGCGGCCTGGCTGCCGCCGGCGTGGCGACATTGTCGCTCGGTGTCGGTGGTTGCAGCCTGTCCGGCCAGTTCGATTCATTTTTCGGCAGCGACCAGACCGGCACAGTCACGCCGCCGCCTGGGTCCAAGGAAGTCACGCAGCTGCCACCTGACGCCGATCTGGCCTACGCGCGGGCCGCCGCCAGTGCGGTCCTCGGCCGGGGAGAGAAAGACTCCAGCCAGCCGTGGGAAAATCCGAGCACCGGTACGCGCGGCACGGTGACCCCGATCGCATCCGCCTATACCCAGGACGGACAGACCTGCCGCAATTTTCTGGCGAGTTTCGTCACCGGCAGTTCGCAGGCTTGGGTCCAGGGCGAAGCCTGCAAGCAGCAGCAAGGCGTCTGGGAAGTTCGCACCCTCAAGCCCTGGAAGCAGTCCTAGCCGCCTGCTTGGCGGGCGCAGGCGCGTTGCATCCGCCGCTTTGGAACCCCACATTAATGGTGCCGAGTCGCTATTATTGGACGGCACGGGGGATTTCACGGGAGATTGGACACGATGCGCGACCCCTACGAGGTGTTGGGGGTTTCCAAGGGTGCGAACGAGGCTGACGTCAAGAGCGCCTATCGGCGGCTCGCGAAGAAGCTGCACCCCGACGCCAACAAGCACGACCCGAAGGCGGCATCGCGCTTCGCCGAGTTGAATGCCGCCTACGAGATCGTCGGTGACAGCGACAAGCGCAAGGCGTTCGACCGCGGCGAGATCGATGCGGAAGGCAAGCCGCGCTTCCAAGGTTTCGAAGGGTTCGGTGCGCAGCCGGGCGGCGGCGCGCATGGCCCTGGTGGCGCGCATTTCGAAAGCTTCAGTTTTGGTCCCGACGGATTCCGGCGGTCCGGTGGGGGTGGCGCTGGCGCCGGCGGCGGTGCGGGCTTCGAAGACCTTCTGCGTGGGATGTTCGGCGGCCGCGCGGGCGGTGGACGCGGATTCGGCACACAGTTCGAAACGGAGGATTTCGGTGCGCCCGCCGGCGGCCAGGACCTCCACGCTTCGCTGACGATCACGCTCGCCGACGCTGCCAAAGGTACAAAGACTCGCGTCCATCTGCCGACGGGCAAGGATGTCGAGGTCAAGATTCCGGCGGGGATTGCGAGCGGCCAGCAGATCCGCTTGAAGGGGCAGGGATGGCCGAGCGCAACCGGCAAGGCAGGCGATGCGCTGATCACCATCAACGTCGCACCGCATCCGCTGTTCAAGCCGGACGGCGCCGATCTGCGGCTCGAGCTGCCGATCACGCTTTACGAAGCGGTCCTCGGCGGCAAAGTCCGCGTTCCGACGCTGGACGGCGCCGTGGAATTGGCGATACCGGCCGACACCAATTCCGGGCGCACATTCCGTCTCAAGGGCAAGGGTCTGAAGGCAAAAAGCGGCGCCGGCGACCTGCTGGCCACCGTGCGCGTCGTTCTGCCCGAACGCGTCGACGACGAGTTCAAGGAACTCATGAAGAAGTGGCGCGACAAGAAGCCTTACGATCCGCGCGAAGGCCTCGACTGACGCGCCGTCGTTACGATTTCTTGGTCGCGCTCCTGTCGATCTGCTCGTAGATCGCCTTGGTCACGCTCTCCAGCCGCTCGCGGTCGGCCGGGCCGCTCACGACGTAGGCAATCTTGTCGTCGCCCCAATAGAACGCGGCAAACTTGTCTTCACTCGTGTAGCGCAGCGCCGTTTGCGACACGCCCGCCTTGGCGCAATAGATCGTGAAGCGTTCGCCGGACGCGCTTTCATACATATAAAAGGCAGCCGCTCCGGTCGGGCCGGGAAGCAGCCGGCCCCCGACAAGCTTCAGTCCGATCGACTGCAGATCGGGAATGCGCAAATCCTCGCCCAGCCGCTTCGATAGCCATTGCGTCATGTGCGCGCGCTCGCTGCCCGGCACTTCAACCGGATGGCGCACCTCGACCACGTAGAGCCTGTAGGCGTCGAGCGCCTCGCCGGCGATGGTTTCAAACTCGGTCGGGGCGGCGGCCGAGGCTCCGCGCGCCATCCAGCCGGCTGCGCCGCCGACGACAAAGGCCGCAATGGCCGCGGCCGCAGCCATGGCAGCCCAGGAGCGCCCGTTGGCGCGTTCCCTGCTGATCAACTGGTCGAGCTTGAGTCGTTCCGGTACGGGTTCGTCGGCAATCGTGCCGTAGCGTGCGCGGACGCTTTCGGCTTGTGCCCGCCAGGACGCCACAAGCGCGGCCTGTTCGGGATGAGTGGCAAGCCACGTGGCGACGGCCTCCTTACGGTCGGCCGGCAATTCGCCGTCGATATAGGCGTGCAGTTCATCCTCGGTCACGGGTGAATCGCGATCGATCATAGGTTCACCTTCTCTCTCTCATTTCACGCGGCGCAGCGCAGGGCGCCCGCCGTCGAGATAGTTTTTGATCTGTACGCGCGCACGCGCCAGACGCGACATTACGGTGCCAATAGGTACGCCTTGCACTTCAGCCACCTCGCGGTAGCTCAAGCCCTCCAGCACCACGAGCAGCAAGGCGTTGCGCTGGTCCTCCACCAGCGTGGCGAGCGCGCGCTCAATGTCGCGGCCGCCCGCTTCCGGCCCGGCAAGGTCCGGAGCGTCGTTATCCTCGATCGGTGACAGCGTCGGGCGCCGAGCCAGCGATCGCAGCCGATTGCGGTTGAGGTTGGTCAGGATCGTGTACAGCCAACTCCGTATGTCGCCGTCATGAAACAGATGCTCCGAGCGTAGCGCCCGGACCAGCGTGTCCTGCACCAGATCGTCCGCGATATCGGCGTCCCGCGTCAGCGCGCGCGCATAGCGGCGCAACGCAGGAATTGTCGCTTCAACGTTTTGTCGGAACGTGGGCAACCGGGCCCTCCTTCACCAACAGTGCGCGCAGCCAGGGGACCTGCGGTCCGCCTGTCCGTCTATCACCGAACGCAGTTCGGCATATCAGCTGTCAGAGAAACCCCACAACGCCGCATCATATTCCCGAAAATGAATTGAAAAAACAACGGCAAACGCCTCGCCGGGTGCTTTGCTTGCTGGCCCAAAGGCCCTGTGCCATACGAGGCGACCGGTGGCGACCGGCGGAAACGGGAAGGGTTATGCCGGAAATTTCGAGTCTGATGCGGGGTAAACGCGGGCTGATCATGGGCGTGGCGAATAACCGCTCGATCGCCTGGGGCATCGCCCGTGCCTGCCGCGACCACGGCGCCGACCTTGCGTTCACCTACCAGGGCGAAGCGCTCAAGAAGCGCGTGGAGCCGTTGGCCGAAGAGGTCGATGGCCTGGTCGTCGGCCATTGCGATGTGACCGAGCCTGCAAGCATCGACGCAGTGTTCGCGGCGGTTAAATCGGCCTGGGGCTCGCTCGATTTCGTGCTGCATGCCATTGCCTTTTCGGACAAGGACCAGCTTGACGGCCGCTATGTCGACACCACCGAGGACAATTTCGTCAAGACGATGTTGGTGAGCTGCTATTCGTTCACCGCCGTCGCGCAACGCGCTGAAAAATTGATGACGAATGGCGGCTCGCTGCTCACGCTCACTTACTATGGCGCCGAGAAGTGGATGCCCCATTACAATGTGATGGGTCTGGCGAAAGCCGCGCTTGAATCCTCGGTGCGCTATCTCGCCGCCGATCTCGGGGTCAAGAACATCCGCGTCAACGCCATTTCGTCCGGCCCGATAAAGACGCTCGCCGCGTCGGGCATCGGTGATTTTCGCTATATCCTCAAGTGGAACGAATACAATACGCCGATGCGCCGCAATGTGACGCTTGAGGATGTCGGCAAGACGGGCGTTTATTTCTTGTCCGATATGGCGAGCGGCGTCACCGGCGAAGTGCAGCACGTCGATGCCGGCTACCACATTGTCGGGATCAAGCACCCGGATGCCCCCGACATGGCGGTCGGCAAGGAAGAATAATGGTCGCTCGGCGGCCAACCGTCTTTTACATCCGCCATGGAGAAACCGACTGGAACGTCGCCGGCCGCCTGCAAGGCCGCCATGACGTGCCATTGAATGAGCGCGGGCGGGCGCAAGCTGTTCACTGCGGCGATATTTTGCGCGACCTGTTTGCCGGCGACGGCCGCAACCCCGCCGAACTTGATTATGTGTCGAGCCCGCTTGGCCGGGCCCGCGAAACAATGGAGCTGCTGCGGCCGCCTCTGGGTTTGCCATCTGACGGCTATCGCATTGAGCCCAAGCTTGCCGAGATTTCGTTCGGCGATTGGGAAGGTTTCACCATCGCGCAATTGCATTCGCGCGACCCGCAGCGCATCGCCGCGCGTGAGCAGGACAAATGGCACTTCGTCCCGCCGGGCGGCGAGAGCTACAGACTGGTGTCGGGGCGTATGCGCGACTGGTATGAAAGCCTTTCGCGCGACACCGTGGCCGTTGCACATGGCGGCACGGCGCGCGGGCTTATCGCGCATCTCGGGATCGCCAAGCCGGCTGCTGCGCCGCTGATCGATATCGAGCAGGGTGTTGTTTACGTGTTTCAGGCCGATCGAATTATGCGATATGCCTAAAAGCTGAGATTGAGGCCCTGGTTTCCCGCATAGGCGTGCGAAGCACGCCGTCCTTTGTACGGCTATGCGCGGGAATGAGCGGGAGATAATTTGACCGCGCCTAGGTCCGCAGGGTACCTAACCCCATGTCGTTCAATACGTTCGGTCATCTTTTCCGGTTTACGAGCTTCGGCGAAAGCCATGGGGCGGCGATCGGCTGTGTCGTCGATGGTTGCCCGCCGCGGGTTCCGCTCAGCGCCGATGACATTCAGCGTGAACTCGACCGCCGGCGGCCCGGTCAATCGCGATTTACGACGCAGCGGCAGGAGCCGGACGCGGTCAAGATCATGTCCGGTGTGTTCACCGACGAGAAGAGCGGCCAGCAGGTCACGACCGGCACCCCGATCATGCTGATGATCGAGAATGTCGACCAGCGTTCGAAAGACTATTCCGAGATCAAGGATAAATACCGTCCCGGCCACGCCGGCTACACCTACGACGTCAAATACGGCATCCATGATTATCGCGGCGGCGGACGCGCCTCCGCGCGCGAGACGGCTGCGCGGGTTGCGGCGGGCGCCATCGCGCGCAAGATCGTGCGGGGCATGAACGTGCGCGGTGCGCTCGTGCAAATGGGGCCGCACAAAATTGACCGCTCGCGCTGGGACTGGAACGAGATCGGTAAAAATCCGTTCTTTTGTCCCGACGCCAAGCAGGCCAAGTTCTTTGAGGAATATCTCGATAGCGTGCGCACGTCCGGATCGTCCTGTGGCGCGGTGATCGAGGTCGTCGCGGAGGGCGTGCCGGCCGGTCTCGGCGCACCGGTCTACGCGAAGCTCGACGGCGACCTCGCCGGGGCGCTGATGGGCATCAACGCCGTCAAAGGCGTCGAAATCGGGGACGGCTTTGCCACCGCCGCAATGAGCGGCATCGAAAATGCCGACGAAATGCGGATGGGTAACGACGGCAAGCCGCTGTTTCTCTCCAACCACGCAGGCGGCATTCTCGGCGGTATTTCGACCGGGCAGACGATCGTTGCCCGCTTCGCGGTCAAGCCAACGTCGTCAATTCTGACGCCGCGCAAGACGGTGGATCGTTATGGCCGTGACACGGATATCGTCACCAAAGGCCGCCATGATCCGTGTGTTGGAATCCGGGCTGTGCCGATCGGAGAAGCGATGGTGGCATGCGTGCTGGCTGATCATTATCTGATGCATCGCGGCCAGATGGGCGTAAATGCGGGCGAGGGGACGGCGTGGCCGTTCAAGGCGTAAAGCGCGAGATATCGGTGCCTGATACCCACAGCAGAGTTGAAGCGGCGATCAAGGCCTTCGCCAAAGGCGAAATCGTGGTCGTTACCGACGATGACGACCGCGAGAACGAAGGCGATCTATTCGTCGCCGCCTCGCACTGCACGCCCGACAAGATGGCGTTCATCATCCGCAATACCTCGGGCATCGTCTGCGCGCCGCTTGGCGCCGAGCTTGCGCGCCACCTGCATCTCGAGCCGATGGTGGCGGCCAATGAGGCCCCGCTCGGTACAGCCTTCACCGTCTCCGTCGATGTCCGCCATGGGCTAACCACGGGCATTTCGGCCGAAGAGCGTTGCAATACCGTGCGCGCTCTCGCCAACGACAACAGTGGTGCCACGGATTTCGTACGCCCCGGCCACGTGTTCCCGCTGGTTGCGCGCGAGGGTGGGGTGCTGATGCGCTCCGGCCATACCGAAGCTTGTGTCGATCTCTGCCGGTTGGCATCGCTTGCCCCGGTCGGCGTCTTGGCCGAACTGATGAACGACAATGGTTCGGTGATGCGGGGCCCGGAAGTGGCGGCCTTCGCGCAAAAGCACAAGCTTGTACAGGTCTCGATCGCCGACCTGATTGCCTATCGGCAAAGCCGCGACAAGCTGGTCGAACGGGTTGGTGCATTTCCGCTCGCGTCCGAGATCGGCACGCTTGCACGGCTATGCCTACGTGACGCCATTCGATCGCGTGCACCATATGGCCTTTGTCTATGGCGATATCGGAGATGGCAAGGGCGTGCTGGCGCGGTTGCATCGCGCCGATGTCATCGGCGACGTATTCGGTGGCGCCAAATCGATCCGCGCATCGCTCGCGCGCTTCAAGGCCGCAGGTCGTGGCGTCATCGTGTATTTGCGCGACGGTACTGCCGGCGTTCCGGTCGCTGAAATTCCGCATGAAAGCGATACCGAAACCGACGCTGCCCGCTCGCGGCAATGGCGCGAAATCGGGCTCGGCGCGCAGATCCTGAAGGACCTCGGAATTTCCTCGATCCGTCTGCTGACATCCACCAAGCGCACGTATGTGGGCCTGGGTGGCTTCGGGATCGAGATTGTTTCCACGGAAATGTTGGAAAGCTGATCCGTCGGCCTTTTTTTTGCCCGTGCCGCGTGCAAGCATTCCAGACATGGGGCGACGATTACACAACCTGACAATCGCCGCAGTCATTGCAGCCGCAGGTTTTACGCTTGCGGCGGCAACACCCATGCCGCGGCTTGCCGACGTGCGGGCGAGCGCAATTCCGGTCGATGTCGAACTGGTGATCGCCGTCGATGTTTCCTATTCGATGGATCCCGACGAACAAGCCTTGCAACGTGAAGGCTACGTGCTTGCGCTGACGTCGAAGGAATTTCTCCAGGCATTGCGCCAGGGCCCGCATGGGAAAATAGCCGTTACTTATTTCGAATGGGCCGGCCAGTCTGATCAGAAGATCATCATGCCGTGGCGGGTGATCGACGGACCGGAGGCTGCCGACGCGGTTGCGGCCGAACTCACACGTGCGCCCTACCGGCGGGCTTCGCGAACATCCATTTCCGGCGGACTGCGCTTCGCCAAGCCGTTGTTCGACGACAGCGGATATAAGGGCTTGCGCCGCGTCATCGATGTCTCCGGCGATGGCGCCAATAATGCCGGCCCGCTGGTGGTGCCGACGCGCGACGACGTGCTGGCGGCAGGCATCACCATCAATGGCCTGCCGATCATGCTCAAGCGGCCCTATGTCGGCACCATGGATATCGAGAATCTCGATGTCTACTACGAGGATTGCGTGATCGGAGGGCCCGGTGCCTTCGTCATTCCAATTCGCGAGCGCGAGAAATTTATCGAGGCGACGCGTACAAAACTGGTGCTGGAAATTGCCGGACGACAGCCCGAGGCCAAGGTACGGCCGGCGTCGTCAGAAGCGCCCCGCATCTCCTGCACGATCGGCGAAAAGATGTGGCAGGAGCGCTGGGGCGGCGGAATGGATTTTCGCTAGCCGATTTACCGCGTGAATTTCGCAACGACTTCCACGTGATAGGAATAGCGGAACTGATCGACGGGGGTCACGGCAGCAATCTGGTAGCCGCCGCCGACGAGAATTTTGGCATCACGGGCAAATGTCGTCGCGTCACACGCGACCGCGACCACGAGCGGTACCGTACTTTTGGCAAGCTCGCGGGCCTGCGCCTCGGCGCCCTGGCGCGGCGGATCGAAAACGATACCGTCGAACGCCTTCAATTCACTCGCGATAAATGGGCGACGGAACAGGTCGCGTTGCTGTGCGTCGAAAGGCTTGAGACCCGATGTGTTCGCGGCACCGCGCTCGAGAGCCTTGATCGCATCGGCATCGCTGTCGGCCGCGCTGACGCGCGCTCGTTCCGCGAGCCGCAAAGCAAAGGTGCCGATGCCGGCAAACAGATCGGCAACACGCTTCGCCTTGCCGATGTGCTCAATTACAAGGCGCGCCAAAGTTGCTTCGCCTTCCGCTGTTGCCTGTAAAAACGCGCCGGGCGGCAGCGGCACTTTGGCGCGGCCAACCTGCAGTAGTGGTTGGGCGCGCTGGGCGATCAATTCGCCATGGCGGGTGAGGCGCGCAAGTTGATGGGCTTCGGCTACACGCGCGAGCGTGGCCAGACGTTCGGCGCTCAGCGCGCCGGAGCCGCGTACGTCGATATCAAGCCCGGAATCGGTTGCTGTTGCCTGGATGTCGAGCGGTTTGCCGGTGGGCTTGAGCGTTTCGGCGATCGCCCAGGCGGCACGCAGCGCCCCCGCAAGTTCGGGCGCCAGAATCGGACATTCGTCGATGGCGATGATGTGGTGCGCGCGCGGCGCCGTGAATCCGACTTCCAGAATATCGTGGGTGCCGCGCCGCGCATGCAAAACCGCGCGCCGGCGGCCAGCGCCATGCGCATCGATGAGATCGGCAACCGGTGCGACCACATTCGCCTGCGCCAGGGCGTCAACCACCAGCGAGCGTTTCCATAAATGGTATTCGGCCAGCGACCAGTGCTGCAGGGCGCAACCGCCGCAGGCGCCGAAATGTTTGCAAATGGGCGCGGTGCGTTCGTGGCTGGGTTTGTCGACATGCACCAGATGGCGACGATCCGGGTGCCCGGCCACCGGTTCGACCGTCACGGTTTCGCCCGGCAATACGTAGGGCACGTAGGCAGGCCCCTCGGGCGTATCGGCAATGCCGTCACCGCGATGGCCGAGCCGGGCAATGATAATCTGCTCACTCACGCGCCGCCCCTAACAGGAATTCCGTGTTGCCGTCGCCGCCTTCGATTGGCGAGGGCATGATCCCAAGCACGCGCCAGCCGAGCGAGGCAACAAACTCAGCAATGTCTTTGCACACAGCGGCGTGCACGGCCGGGTCGCGCGCGATGCCTTTTTTCACAGCGCTGCGGCCAGCCTCGAATTGCGGCTTGATCAGCGCAACAAGTTGCGCGGTCGGCCTGGCGAGCGCGAGGGCAGGGGGCAGCACGATCTTGAGCGAGATGAAGCTCGCGTCAACGGTGACAAGGTCCGGCAATTCGCTCAATCTGGCCGCGGAAAGCGCGCGGATGTCGGTGTCTTCCAGCGACACGATTTCGGGCCGTGCCCGCAGAGACTCATGTAACTGTCCATGCCCGACATCGACCGCATAAATAAGGCTGGCGCCACGCTCCAGCAGCGCCTGCGTAAATCCACCGGTCGAGGCGCCGACGTCAAGGCAGACGCGGCCTTTCGGATCGACATGAAAGTGGTCAAGCGCTGCCGCGAGTTTTACACCCCCGCGCGACACATAAGGATGCACGGCGCTCGCTTGCAATTTCGCATCGGCCGAAATTTCCTCGGAGGGCCTGGCCACCAGCCGCCCATCGGCAGTCACAAGACCGGCTTCGATTGCGGCCTGCGCCTTGGTGCGGCTCTCAAACAAGCCGCGCTCGACCAAAAGACGATCGATGCGTTGACGCGACGCGGTCATGGGCGCGCCTCCTGCGCCGAAGCGGGATGCAGCGTGTGGAACAAAGTTTCACGCATGGCGGTTAGCAACGTTAGGCAGATGGATATTGCAACGGCCGCCGTCATTGCCTGATCGAGGAGAAACAGTATGGCACGTAGATATTCGAAGGGCGCTTCCAAATACGTGGAACGCGCGATGAAGAAGCGCAACAAAGGCACGCTCAGAAGCGGGCGCAGCGGCAAGAAGGTCAAGAGCCGCAAGCAGGCGATTGCCATCGGTCTCTCGGAAGCGCGCAAAAAAGGAAAGAAGGTCCCCCGGAAGAAGAGACTGTAACGTCGTCAGGCGAGTTTGATCGTCTCTTCGGCCGCGTCTTTGCCGAGCGCCTCGAATACCTTGGCAACGATCGCCCGGGCGCTCAGCCCAGCCGTCTCGTACATGGCGGCAGGCGTATCCTGATCAATGAAAACATCCGGTAAAACCATGCAGCGGACGCGCAGGCCGCGGTCAAGCGCTCCTTGTTCCGCCAATGCCTGCAGCACGTAGGCGCCGAAACCGCCGATCGCGCCTTCCTCGATCGTCACCAGAACCTCGTGTTCGCGCACAAGCCGGGTCAGCAACTCCACGTCGAGCGGTTTTGCAAAGCGCGCATCGGCGACGGTCGTCGAAAGTCCAAGGGCCTTGAGTTCCTTGGCCGCCGTCAAGCATTCACCGAGGCGCGCACCGTAAGAGAGCAGCGCCACTTTGTGTCCTTCCTGGAGGATACGGCCTTTGCCGATCTCGAGCGGTTTGCCTTCCTCCGGCATCGGAACGCCGAGGCCTTCACCGCGCGGATAGCGCAGTGCGCTCGGGCGATCGTCGATTGCGACCGCGGTGGCAACCATGTGCACGAGCTCGGCCTCGTCGGCCGCTGCCATTAGTACGAAACCCGGGAGGCAGCCGAGATAAGTCACATCAAATGCACCGGCATGCGTCGGGCCGTCGGCGCCGACCAGGCCGGCACGATCGATTGCGAAACGTACCGGCAGCTGCTGAATGGCAATGTCGTGCACCACCTGATCATAGGCGCGCTGCAGGAACGTCGAGTAGATGGTGGCGAATGGTTTGAAACCCTCGGCCGCAAGACCGCCGGCGAAGGTCACGCCGTGCTGCTCGGCGATTCCAACATCGAAACAGCGGGTGGGAAACTCTTTCGCAAACATATCAAGGCCGGTGCCTGAGGGCATCGCAGCCGTGATCGCGATGATCTTGTCGTCCTTGCGGGCTTCCTTGATGAGACTTTCACCGAAGACCTTGGTGTATTGCGGTGCGTGCGATTTTGATTTTGCCTGGGCACCGGTGGCGACGTCGAATTTGACGACCCCGTGGTATTTGTCGGCCGACGTTTCCGCAGGCGCGTAGCCCTTGCCCTTTTGCGTCACCACGTGAACCAGGATCGGGCCGGCTTCAGCGTCGCGCACATTGCGCAGGACGGGCAGCAGGTGATCGAGATTGTGCCCGTCGATCGGGCCGACGTAATAAAATCCGAGCTCTTCAAATAGCGTTCCGCCGGTCCAGAACCCGCGCGCATGCTCCACGCCGCGCGTGATGAACTCATCGAGCCGCTTTGGCAGCCGGGCGGTGAGTTGTTTGCCGACATCGCGCAGCTTGAGATAGGTGCGACCCGACAGCAGCCGCGACAGATAGGCCGACATGGCACCAACCGGCGGCGCGATCGACATGTCGTTGTCGTTGAGAATGACGATCAGACGTTCGTTGCGCGCGCCGGCATTGTTCATCGCTTCGTAGGCCATGCCCGCCGACATGGCGCCGTCGCCGATGACGGCGATGACATTGTGCTTCTTGCCGTCGAGATCGCGTGCGACGGCCATGCCGAGGCCGGCGGAAATCGACGTGGAGGAGTGCGCTGCGCCAAAGGGGTCGTATTCGCTCTCAGCGCGTTTGGTAAATCCGGACAAGCCGCCGCCTTGCCTCAGGGTGCGAATCCGGTCGCGGCGCCCGGTGAGGATCTTGTGCGGGTAAGCCTGGTGGCCGACGTCCCAGATCAACTTGTCGGTCGGGGTATCGAACACGTAATGCAGCGCGACCGTCAGTTCGACCACGCCCAGCCCGGCGCCAAGATGGCCGCCGGTCTTGGCGACGGCATCAATGGTTTCCGACCGCAACTCTCCGGCCAGCTGCTTGAGCTGCTCGGCCGACAGGTTCTTGAGATCGCGCGGCAGGTGGACACGGTCGAGCAGGGGTGTCTTGGAAGGTTCGGACAAGCATAACTCCAGACGGACATGGACAAAAACAGGGCTGGCGGCGGCGCTCCAAACCGCCAGACAAAGGTGACTTACACCAATTTTACCGGGGCGGGCAATTTAACCTGCCACCCCTACAATAGGCCTCATTTTGCGGTTTTTGTGGCTTCCAGGGGCCTCCAGACGTCAATCGACGTCGAGGGGCTCGCTTCCGGCCGGCTTGCCATTGGCGTCGAGCGTGATCTTTTCGACCCGCGCTTCCGCCTGGCGCAGCAGCTCCTCGCAGCGTTTCTTCAGCGCTTCGCCACGTTCGTAGATGGCGACCGACTCCTCGAGCGGGACCTTGCCCTCTTCAAGGCGCTTGACGATCGACTCGAGCTCTTCGATCGCGCGCTCGAAGGGCATTTTTTTCACGTCGGCGTTGTTATCGGCCATTGTTCGCGGTCCGGCGATTTGGGTGGGCGCATCCTATTCCTTCACAAGGCGGCGAGGATAGCGCGGATTTGCTAGCCGTGCATCAGCGCGGTGACATGGGCTGCGACGGAGCGCGACAGGCCCTGTAAATCATAGCCGCCTTCCAGTACCGAAACGATGCGGCCCTTGGCGCTCGCGTCGGCAATGTCCATCAACTTTTTGGTGACCCAGGAAAAATCCGCTTCCACGAGATTAAGATTTGCAAGTGGATCGCGCGTGTGGGCATCGAAGCCGGCCGAGATGATCAGAATGTCGGGCTTGAATTCGCGCAGCCGCGGCAGGATTACGGTTTCGAAAGCTTCGCGGAAAGCGTCACCGCCGTCACCGGCAGACAAAGGCGCATTCACGATGGTGTTGAAATCGCCTCGCTCGCCTACGGCGCCGGTGCCAGGGTAAAGCGGCATCTCGTGGGTCGAGCAATACATGACAGTCTTGTCCGACCAGAAAATATCCTGCGTGCCGTTGCCGTGATGAACGTCGAAATCGACAATCGCCGCGCGCTCAACGTCATATGTTTTCTGCGCGTAGCGTGCCGCGATGGCCGCATTGTTGAACAGGCAGAAGCCCATCGGCCGTGCCGTCTCGGTGTGGTGGCCCGGCGGACGCGTGGCGACAAACGCGTTCGCGGCCTTGCCGGTCATGACTTCATCGACTGCGAGCTTGGCGCCGCCGACCGCGCGCAGCGCGGCTTCAAAGCTGCCGGGCGACATGGCCGTGTCGGCATCGAGCCGCACCAGGCCCTCGCTCGGCGAGGCGTCGCGGATGGCTTCGACGTAATCCATCGGATGGACAAGCGCGATGATATTGAGCGGTGCGAGCGGCGCTTCAACGCGCGCCAGCGTTTGAAATTTTTCGTCTTCCAGCGCCTGCTCGATCGCGCGCAGACGATCCGGCCGCTCCGGATGGCCGGCAGGCGTCAGATGGTTGAGACAGGCAGGATGGCTGAGAAGGAGAGTGGACATTGGCCTACACTTAGACGCTCGCAGGCCCTGGTGGAAGGGTCTATCGCGATTTCGGCTTCAGGCTGACGCCCGCCGGTGGCGGGCTGCTGTCCGGCACGAAAAAATCTTCCTGCAGCGGCTGGCTCGGGTCGACCCGGTACTGATCGAAATCACTGATACCCTCGCTGGCCAAAAATGTGTCGTCGATCAGAAAGTTCCCGGTGAAACTCTTCGGCTTTTGAAAAATACGACATGCGGCCTCGGCCAGGATCTCCGGCTTGCGCGACATGCGCATGATCGCGTCGCCCCCAAGCAGGTTCTTGATCGCCGCGGTCGCGATCGTGGTCCGCGGCCAGAGCGCATTAACGCCGACCTTCCCGCGCAATTCACCGGCCAGGCCCAGCACGACGAGGCTCATACCGAACTTTGCCATCGAATAGGCGGTATGCGGGGCGAACCACTTTTCGGCCATATCAAGCGGCGGCGACATCATCAGGATATGCGGATTGGCTGATCGCGCGAGATAGGGAATGGCAAATTTCGACACCATGAAGGTGCCGCGGGCGTTGATCTGCTGCATCAGGTCATAGCGACGCATTTCAGTCGCTGCGACCGGGGTGAGCTGGATCGCGCTGGCATTGTTCACGACAATGTCGATGCCGCCGAATTTCATCGCGGCCTCATCGAGCGCGGCTTGCACGGCGACCTCATCGCGCACATCGACTGCCAATGGCAGCGCGCGGCCGCCGGCTTTCGCAATGGCCTCCGCCGCAGTGTGGATGGTGCCTTCGAGTTTGGGATGCGGTTCGACGGTTTTGGCGGCGACAGCAATATTGGCGCCCTCGGCCGCCGCCTTGAGAGCGATCGCGAGGCCAATGCCGCGCGATCCGCCGGTAATGAACAGGGTCTTCCCCTTTAACGACATCGGCGGATCCGTCCTGTGATCGTCACTCCGCAAGCGCGGCTTGTGCACCGGTAATGCTGTCGGAACCTTCTGTGACACTGCGTTCGAGACCGTTTGCCTGGATCGCAATGTTTTCGGCAAAAAATCGCGCAAGCGTCGTGCGGGCAGCGCCATCGCCTGCCCGCAGCGATGCGAGGGCTTCCTCGGCCAGCATGCAGCCGCCGGCGGCGGTGCCGAACAGCCGCAAATAAGGCGTAGCGCCGGCGAGCGCGGCGTCGGAAGACTTCTGCGCCAGGATCCAGCGAGTTGCGCGTTCGAGGCTGTCGACGGCTTCGCCAAGGCGTGACGCCGTTTCGCCGAATGCGGGCGCATTGCTGGATTGCACCGATTTCACCGTTCGCCGCAGTTCGTCAATATAAAGGGCGACGGTCTTGCCGCCCTCGAGCGGGACCTTGCGCGCCAGCAGGTCAACCGCTTGGATGCCATTGGTGCCTTCGTAAATCGCGGCGATACGCGCGTCCCGATAGTGCTGCGCGGCGCCGGTTTCCTCAATGTAACCCATGCCGCCGTGCACCTGGACACCGAGCGAAGCGACCTCCGTACCAATATCGGTCGAAAATGCCTTGGCCACGGGCGTCAGCAGCGAGGCGCGCTCATGCGCGGATTTGCGCGCGGCGTCCGTTTTTGCGCGAAGCGAGCGGTCGAGCGCAATTCCGGTCGCATAGCAAATTGCCCGCGCGGCTCCCGTCAGCGCTCGCATCGTCAGCAGCATACGCTTGACGTCTGGGTAACCGATGATTGCGCCGGCGCTGCCTTGCTTGCGCTCGCGCGCATAGGTCATTGCCTGCTGCAACGCGCGCTCGGCGATACCGACACCCTGCAGGCCGACCGCGAGCCGCGCGCGGTTCATCATCGTGAACATGCACGCCATGCCTTTGTGCTCTTCGCCGATCAGGTAGCCGACGGCCCCCCCGTTATCGCCATAGACCATGGTACAGGTGGGCGAGGCATGAATGCCGAGCTTGTGTTCGACCGAATGCGCGCGCGCATCGTTGCGTTTGCCGTCGGGCATGACCTTCGGTACGAGAAACAGGGAAATGCCCCTGGTGCCTGGCGGCGCATCGGGCAGTCGTGCGAGGACGAAGTGAATGATGTTGTCGGTGAGATCGTGTTCGCCGTAGGTAATGAAGATCTTCGAGCCGGTGATGCGATAGCTGCCATCGCTCGCGCGCTCGGCTTTGGTGCGCAGTGCGCCGACGTCCGATCCGGCTTGCGGCTCGGTCAGCTGCATGGTGCCCATCCATTCGCCGCTGATGAGCTTGCCGAGATATTTTTGCTTGAGCGCGTCACTGCCATAGGCATGCAATGCGTCGATCGCCGCCATGGTCAGGACGGGGCCAATTCCGAATGCCATGGACGCCGAATTCCACATTTCCACGCAGGCGGCGTTCAATGCATGCGGCAGCTCCTGGCCGCCCCAATCGGCGGGTGCGGCGAGCCCATTCCAGCCGGCGGCCGCCCAGGTGGTGTAGGCCTCTTTCCAGCCGGGCGGGGTGGTGACGTTGCCGTCCTTGAATGGCGTGCCGAATTTGTCGCCCACGCTATTGAGGGGCGCGATGACATCGCTGGCGAACCGGCCGGCTTCGGCCAGCACCGAATCGACCGTTTCCTCATCGAGGTCGCCATAAAGGCCCTCCGCCAAAGCGGTTTTCAGGCCGGCGGCATGTTTAAGCGTAAATGCGATGTCGGCAATCGGAGCGCGGTAGCTCATGGGCCGCTAATCTAGCTGCGGCCCGAGGCCGGTCAACGCACGCTTTGGCACACACATGTATATATGAGTGGCGCGGACATTGATCGCGCTGGCCCGCGCCGGTATGGTCCCGCCGCCGCACGCGAAATCGCTTCGAGGCGGCTTTCCGGTACCTTTTGGGGCGTAGCCAAGTGGTAAGGCAGCGGATTTTGATTCCGCCATTCCCAGGTTCGAATCCTGGCGCCCCAGCCAGCAAGTCCGGTCTCTTCTCCTTATTGGACTGGCGTTTTTCCGCGAACCTCGTAGCCACGCTATTCGAGTCCAAACCTTTGGCGATCAATTGAACGTGCGCCGGAGCTGCTCAGTGATCGGCTTAAGCAGATAACTCATCATCGTACGACTGCCGGTCTGGAGGAAGACCTCGACCGGCATCCCGGACACCAGTTGCAGGCTGCCGAGTTGTCGGCGCTCGCTCGGCGGAAGCGTCACGCGGACCGTGTAATAAGCTGCATTGGCATTGACTTGCCGGTCGTGACTCAGATCCGCCGAAACATAGGATACGACTCCTTCGAGCTGTGGCGTGGTGCGCTGGTTGAATGCCGAAAAGCGCACGTAGGTCGCCTGCCCGGAGTGTACGTGATCAATGTCCTGGGGCGGAAGCTTGGCTTCGATCTGCAATTCGTCCGATTCCGGGACGAGCTCCATGACAACCTCGCCGGGAGCGATTACACCGCCAATGGTGTGGACCGAAAGCTGATGAACGATCCCGCTGATCGGCGCGCGCAGATCGACCCGCCTGAGCAAATCCTGCGCGGCGACGCTCTTCTCAATAAGCTCGGCCTCTTTGTCTTGGGCCTCGCGCAGATCCTTCATGACTTCAGTACGGAAATCCTGATCAATCCGGGCGGCCTGTAACTCTGCCTCACTGATCTTTGAATTCGCCTCCGCAATCGCCGCCGCCGCTTGACCGCGATCACCATCAAGGCGGGCGGCCTCGCGCTGCAGTGACGCCTTGCGCGTCAGAGGCACCAGGCCTTTCTGGTAAAGGCTCTCCACGCCCTCGAGCTCGCCAGAGATCAGATCATGCTGTGCCGCTTTCGATTTTACTTGCGCGTCGAGACCTGAAATTTGTTCTTTGAGCTGTCCGACATGGCTGCGCAGGAGCTCCTTGGCGTTCCGGCGCGACGCCGCACGACTGTTGAACAGCGAAATTTCCGAGGTCCACAGTCGGCTGACATCATCATCGCCTGACCGACTAGCGATTTCGTGCGGCATCTGCGGCGCATCCATGCCGTCCCGCTCGGCGATCAGCCGCGCCAGCCTCACGCGTAGCTGATCGAGCTGCTGTGTGAGAACCTGGGCATTGGCTCGCAGTTGCGTGTCGTCGAGGCGAAGCAGCAGATCGCCGGCACTCACATGTATCCCGTCACGCACCGGAATATTCGCCACCACGCCGCCGGTGGGATGCTGAATCTTCTTCACGTTTGATTCTACCACCAGCGTGCCTGGCACGACGACCGCGCCCGAAAGTGGCACCAAAATCGCCCAGCCGCCGAGGATGCCAATACCCACGATCAGGACGCGAAGTCCTATTTTCAGTTCGCCCTCAAAGGTATGCGCCAATCGCGCGGTGAGATCGGGCTCCGACCCGTCTTCCAATCCGGAAACGCGCGCACGACTGACCAAAAATGCAAATGCGGTGCGTAGACGCTCGAATGCCCTGGCAGAGCGCATAAATTCGAGCCCGGCCACGAAGCTTGGCCGCAGCCCGTTTCTGACCTTTGCAGGCGAACGAATTCCAATGCGATCGAGCAAAGAAACTTGGCACGGTTTTCCGGGGGAATGCTGGGCGTCTGCATGGCGCGCGTGACCGCTTTCCGTCGTTGCGGAGGTTGACGGAGGAGGCCTCCGTTCAGGCTTTTGCTTGGGCCAAGGGTGAAATAGCACCTTCGCGTCCTGGTGCACCGGTTGCCGTGCGAATGCCGGTGTTTTGCCGCGCGGACTTGATCTGTCGTCGCCACCAATCGGCTTGCGCCGATTAAGGCCGAGCACATCGAGAAGACGGTCGACCGCACTATTGACTGACTTCGGAGGCGTCCTGCTTCCGGCGCCGCGCCGATGGTCGAAACGCGAATTGGCCGGCCGAACGTCCACTGCGTGCCGAAATCGCCCGCGCTCCAAGAAGCGTTCGCTTTCGAGATGGGTTTGGAGTCGCCGCAACTCACTGATAAGAGCAGCTCCCTGCAGACCGACCGACGCAGGGGCAGCATCGTTAGCGTGGTGGATTGGCAAATGGCCGGGAGCGTACGTACGGATCATCGCGCCGCACCTGCAGCCACGGACGAAGCCCGGTTTTGCTTTGGCGCGGTGGAACCTGCGACGCGTGAAAAAACCTCCTCACACGGTCCAAACGCAATTAACCGCCCATCGTATATCACCATTGTCTGGTTTAATGCTGCCAACGCATTGGCCCGATGCGAAACGACAACGACAATGCTCTGGGCCTCTCGCAGCGTTTTGATCGCGCTGACAAGTGCATTCTCGCCTTCGGCATCGAGATTGGCGTTTGGCTCGTCGAGTACGATCAGAAAGGGACGGCCGAATACGGCCCGCGCCAGACCAATTCGCTGACGCTGTCCGGCCGACAATGAAGTACCTCGTTCACCGATCCGGGTGTCATAGCCATCCGGCAGACGCAAGATCATCTCGTGAGCGCCGGCAACCTGCGTAGCCTGCAGAATTGTCTCCGATGTTGCCGTCTCGTCGAAGCGCGCGATGTTTGCCGCAACCGTCCCGTCGAACAACGCTACATCTTGGGGCAGGTAGCCAATGTGTCGCCCAAGATCGTCGGAATCCCAACGATCGATTGCAGCGCCGTCGAGGCGCACCGTGCCTGTTGCGGCGGGCCAAATGCCGACCAGCGCCTTCGCGAGCGAAGATTTTCCGGCAGCGCTGGCACCGAGAAGCGCCAATCCAGTTCCTGCCCTCAGGCCAAAGGACACTTTGGATACGACCGTCTTTTGCGTTCCAGGCACGACCACGCTGAGATCCTCAACTGTCAGGCTGCGGTAGGGCCTCTGCAGAATGACTGCCGGCGCCGCGGGCGCCGCTGTAACTTTGAGGATGTCTCGCAGGCGGCTAACCCCCTCTCTCGCTGCAACGAGTTGCTTCCAATTTGCTAGCGCGATTTCAACCGGCGCCAGAGCGCGACCCATCATGATCGAGGACGCGATCATGATGCCCCCAGAAGCCTGCTCCATCAGCACCAGATAGGCGCCGACTCCGAGCACCGCTGATTGCAGAACGAAGCGCAAGACTTTGGCCGCGGCACCAAGATTCGCATAAACGTCAGCCAGACGTGTATTGTGAAGGATGTAATGTTCGTTCGTAAGTGACCACCGTGCCGCCAAGCGGCCTGTCATGCCGAGGGCGCGGATAACGTCAGCGTTCTGGCGCAGCGCGTCTGCCAGGACCTGCCGCTGAGCATTGCCCTCCGTCGATACCTTCGCTGCACTTCTCGATTGGTATTCGGTCAGTAATGTCATCGCGACAATGGCCACCGTCCCGCAGGTCGCGATGACGCCGATCGCCGGATGAAAGAGAAATAGCGCAATCAAAAAAAGCGGAATCCATGGCATGTCAAGAAACGCTGTCGGGCCGGCACCGGACAGGAATGCGCGCACTTGGTCGAGATCGCGGAGCGGCTGCTGGGCGAGGATTGGCTTTGTTCCCCGCAGCGGCAGGGAAACGAGTGCGAAATGAATCCGCGGTTGCAACCCAATGTCGAAAAGAGCGCCGATCCGCGCAAGCATACGGCCCCGAAGGGCGTCGAAATAACCTTGCAACAAATAAGCGACTACCACTATTGCCGAAAGCCCGAACAACGTTGCAACGTTGTGGCTCGGGATTACGCGATCGTACACTTGCAGCATGTAAAGCGAGCCGGACAGCGTCAGCAGGTTGACCACTCCGCTGAATACAGCCACGCTCGCCAATCTGCGTCGGCTTGCGCGCAACTGAATCGCAACCGGGTCGTCCCCGTCTAGAGACAGCATGCTCCCCCATCGTGTTTTTATTTTGGGGCGTCGTCGTCCACAACGCCGCCGCGTTCAATGCCGTGTGACGACAGACGTTGAGCACCGATCGCGACAAAAGTTCGACAGGATTGAGATTATTTCAACTGACAAAAAATATTTGCGCGCAACAAAGAATAATTTATTGCCGGAAAAAATTAGCGCGTGAGGTATTCCGCGGTAGCAAAAGCGGCAGCGCCTTCAAATCGTCCACGAAAGATCACAGTGTTGGTCAGCGAAGTTCTCATTTCGGTCGGACACCGGCCACGAACTTGACGAACAATGTTTTGTAGCGAACTCCTCTTCTGAATTCCTTCTCTTTCCAATCTTTGACGTGGGAGGCAACTCATGGCTTATGACCGGCATCACGATCACGCACACACTCCGACACCACCTGCCCAGCCGCAAATGACGTTCGCCGAAATCGGCACGCTCTACAATGCGATAAACAATGAAGTAGAAGGCGGAGTGACACCTCAAAACCAGGTGTTGCTCTTCAGCCAAGCCATCACGGTCCAGACGCAACTTCAAAACCTGATCGACAGCGGAGCCTTGAACAATCTGGACGGCGCGGGAAACCCGGCGATAAGCCTCGTCCATGCCCAGAATATCGCTGATCAACTGAATTTCCTGAAAACGGAGATCGCATCATTCGGAACGGGAGCCAATGTCCCTCCCAAATTCATCAACGATGTCGTCAGGGATATCCAAGATATCGTGGCCAGTGATCCACAACTGACCGCGCTCGCGCACCAGGGCAATCACACCGGTTTTGAGCAGTTCTCATTTCTCCTGACGCCGCCGACACCGTTCCCTGATACCCCTCTGCAAACGGATACTCTTCTGAAATTCATTGCCGATTCAAATGATCTCGCCACACGCGCTCAGGGATTTGCCGGTCACGACCCCAACGGGACCGACAAAGCAGCGATTGCCCAGCTGGAAACCGATATTCACAATTTCTCGGTTGCTGCCGATCAGTATTCGGCGGCGCAGGGGGGAGTATTTTCGGCCCGTTTCAACAACGAGTTTACCCTTAATGGTGTTCAAGGGACAGCGTCGCGCGAACTGATCACCGGCCTCGAAACCGGGAATGCGGATCTTGTCAATGGCGCGGCAGCTGTTCTGTCGGCGAATGCCAATGACGTGCGGGGAAATATGCTGGCGAACGGGCTTGGCGCGGACGGACAGCCCTTCGTGCCCGCCCCGAACGGCGGCATTCCGGATCACATCGACACGGTGAACGTTTCGGGGCTGGTCTTCAACGATTCCATGACCAAGCTCATTGGTGGAGTCTACTCCGGCAACCAGCAATCCATCGTCAATGATCTAAATGCGACAAAAACCGGCTTGCAGAACGCTATCACCAGTGAGGGGATTACTGGTCATGCGCTCCACGATGTTAACCAGGTCATCGCCCTCCTGGGACAGGAAGCCTCCCTGGTGGGCGGCATAGACACCGCGTCACCGACGGCGGTTTCCCCGGTCAATGGCCAGATCAATCAAATTGAGGCGCAAATCCTGAACGTCATCAATCACGATCCCACTCTGGCCACTTTGGCCTCAGGTACCGACGCCGGCGGCAATCCGACCACTGGCTTTGTAGTGCTACCGCCAGCCACGAATAGTCCGAACCATGGCAATGTTGTCCCGGTCGCCAGTAACGGCGCAGTTAGCGCTTCGAACGGGCATGGCAATGACGCATCCACCGGTCCGTCGGCCGCCGCCGATGCCGGTGCACACCAAGGCCCGCAGCCAACGGAGCACGCCCCTCTTCATCACTTTGAACATCTGTGGGGTTAGGGACACGCCACCTTAAGACGCGAAGATAAGGTTTCACCGTTCCAAGCCTGAAAAGAAAAAGGCGGGACGTTGATTCCAGGTCGGCCGAATAGGCAGTGGGGGGTGGATCATGAGATGTACGCGCAAGCGTAAAACCGACTACGGTACGGTCTTCCTGCACGGGGGGCTTGTCGTCGCACTCGTAGCCGCGGTCCTCACGGGACTGAGGATCGCGGCCGAGTCGCCGGATCACATGTGGATTAATAATCTCGACTCTATCCTCCCACGCCAGCTGGTGTGGACGACCCACATGCAGGCCGCGGTCCTGCTTGTGGCGGTTGTGCTCGCTTATCCGATTTATGTCCTGCTGGCGGGTCTGACGCGCCGTATACGTCTTGATCGCGTTCGCCTCGCCGGCTTGTTCGGATGCCATCAAGCGTGCTGGGGGGCCGTTAATGTAGCACTCTACTGGACACTCTATCTCGCCTTGATCTGCGAGGTGATAACAGGCGCCCTGTTGTACTTTGACTACGGCAACAGTCTCACGATCACACTCCATTGGTCGGGCATGTGGTTCATTCTCGGATGTGCCGTCGGCCATGTGCTGGTCCATTGGCAACTCGGCGCCGCACCTCAGTTGATTTGTATCCTTCGGCCAACACGACTGCAGCCGCAACCTGTTGCATTTGACCCGATGGATTTACTGGAATTGATCGACCAAAATTCTTCCGGGGCCGGGAAATATCAGACCTCATTCACAAAAAGTTTGCAGGCCGACCCTGACATCGCCAGTGCCTCTCATCCGTTTGCGTTGGTGGATCAGGTTCCGCCTCGACGAAGCGAAGCGGGCGTGGGTTATTTCTCTGAACAATCGGGACGCACCGAAATGCAGCGCGCGCGCCGCGGGGCGCGCCGAAATGGTCCAGTATTCCAATCCAATCCCTTCGTGGTGGCGTTAGCGGTGACAATCGTCGGCACTTCTCTTCTGGTGACGGCTCAAGATCAGACATCACAAAGCCTGCGGATCCGCCGCGTGGATGCCTCTGACGTCCCGGCCGTTGACGGCGACACTTCGGATCCGGTGTGGCGTATGACCTCACCACTTTATATCTTGACCGGTCACGGCGACAATTTCGACGGCAAGGGTGAAACCACAGTAGAAATTCGCGGAGTCCACGACGGTCAGCGCGTCTACTTTCTGTTTGCCTGGAACGATCCGACTCGCTCGTTGAAACAGCTCCCTTTATTGAAAACAATCGATGGCTGGAAACTTCTTCACCAGGGATATGAGGCTGCGGAAGAGCACGCCTATAGCGAAGACAAATTCGCTGTCCTATTGACCAAACTTGACGCGACTTTAGCCGGGGATCACACGTTCCATGCCAGCGCCGAGCCGCTGGCCGGAAAGCCGCGCACTCTTTCAGGCCATGGCCTGCATTACACCGAACAGCCCGGGCTCTTCGCCGATGTCTGGGAATGGAAGGCCACGAGCACAAACCAGGCCGGTTTCATGGACGATGATCACTTCGGCCCACCACTCGAGGCCACAAGCGAACAGACCGAAGGCAAATTCCCGTACCGCGGCGGATTTGCCGCCGATCCCGGAACGGCCAGCTACACCGACAATTTTGAGCCCGACGAACCGATGGCTTATAGCAAGGTGGTTTATCCTCGCCGCCTTCCCAAGAACGTCGGTGCCATTGCGACGGCGCTGGGGAAGATCGACCTCGACCCAAACCACGGTGAGAGCAATGACGCGCGATGGTTCATGACTGCAGAGGAATCGACACCCTTTTCGCGCGAGCTCAGCGCCAAGATTCCTGTCGGTACCGTTATTCCGGGAGTCATCGTCTCCGGCAGCTACACGGGCGATCGAGCCGATGTTCGCTGTGCTGCACGATGGGCGGCTGGACGATGGGCACTCGAGGTGACGCGCCGGCTCAATACGGGCAGCGCTTATGACGTGCCGATTGAAACAGGCACCTTGCTGCGAGTGGCGGCTTTCGATCATAGCCAGATCAATCATACAAGGCATGTTCGCCCAATACGTTTGGAGGTCGAATAGTGGGCAAGATCTGCCGGCTGGAAGTGAACGGCAATGCAATTGCAGCGCGCCGCGGCGACTTGTTGCTCGACGCTGCGCTCCTCAATGGCGTTGAAATTCCATATGACTGCCGGTCAGGATATTGCGGCACTTGTCGGGTGCGTGTGCTCGATGGCCGCGTGTTCGGGGGAAAGGCGGATGGGGGAGCAGTCTACGCCTGCCAGTCGCGTATCGTGTCTGATCTTCGGGTCGCTGTCGAAGACGGGCCGGAGGCCGTGACGCTGCAAGGCGTCGTTGCCGATCTGATTCCCTTGGCAGCTGACATGTGTGAGGTCTGCGTCGAGGTGCCCCGGGCGCCTGAATACATCCCCGGCCAGTACTATTCGGTGCAGTTTCGCGGCTTCCCCGCCCGTTACTTCAGCCCTACGGCGCCCCTCGATTGGCCCTGTGACGAAGCACTCATGCGTTTCCACATTACCAGAGTTCGCAACGGCCGTGTATCCTCCATGCTCGGCAAGCGCATCCGCGCAGGACACCGAGTCAAGCTCGAGGGTCCGTTCGGTTCGGCTTATCTGAGGCCCTTTCATAGTCAGCGCCTTGTGTTGGTCGCGAGCGGAAGTGGCTTCGCGCCCATCTGGTCAATCGCCGAGGCGGCGATCAAGATGGAGCCACGACGCGAAATCGTGCTCATCGTCGCCGCACGCAGGATCGCGTCATTGTACATGATTCCTGCGCTCTGCCGGTTGGCGCTATTTCCCAATGTCACGATCATTCCCGTGACCTCGGAGCCCCAGGATATCACGGCGGCGGTTCGCGACGGCAGTCCGACAGATCACCTTCCAGCCTTGACGCCGCAAGACATCATCTTCGCAGCTGGTACCCCGAAAATGGTCCACGCCGTCGCCCAGATGTCAGGCGCTGCCGGAGCGAAATGCTACAGCGATCCGTTCGAAGCGGCATCGCACCGCACAGCAACGGACTTTTGGTCGCGTACCGCAGATTGGCTCACCCGCAAAGGCGGCTCGGTCCACTGATCACGATCACCGCCACCCACTGCTTTCAGTTCCGCTTTAACTCCAGGTTCAACTTCAATCTTGATAGTAGGCTTCTCAGTCATGTGATTCTCCCACATTCTGAATCGGCCGCTAACCGATAGGTCGATAACGGGTCGAATTTCCCGTTTTTTCGGAATGTACATTGATTTCAAAAGAGAAATAGTCGGATATTGATTCCGCCATTCCCAGGTTCGAATCCTGGCGCCCCAGCCACCCAGTCCGGTCTCTAGAGATTTTCCCCACAATGTCGCGAGGAAGCCCGCCGCTAGCGGGCATCTTGCGTGAGGCGGAGAGTCTCCGCGTCCCGAATTTTTTGATTTATCGGCCCACCACGCCGAAAATCTCTGCGCATCTTCGCCATTATTCCCGTTTTCTGGAGAAAAGAGTCGGAGACGCGGTTCGATCGTACTGCGTGACCGGGCTAGCAGTCGGCATGTCGCCGGTCGTCCGGATTTTTTGAAGTTAATCGAAAGCGACTCAAACTAATGCGCCTCGCGGGGCGCTTATTTTTGGCCAAGTCCTAACTCGTGAACAAAATCGTATTTCCTTATGAGTTTCATTGCCCAAGCAAAATGTCCGCTATTGGGGGTAAAGCGGACATGCCGTTTTGCACTGCACATGTCTGCTTTTGACCCAAAGCGGACATAGATTGGCTCGCCGCTCGTGTTTTGCTTGTCCAAGCCGAGGCTTACTGGTTGTGACCGGATTGCCACAACCACTGAGATATTTGTGGGCACTATGCTACCCGCTGTCGAGCGGCCCTTCGCCATGTGCTATTTTGGCCCCTTGATGAGACTGGGGGAGTCCATGGCACAACGTTCGTTGACAGTCGCACTTGCCGGCATAGCCGCGGTCGCATTCGCGCAACTCGCGTCGGCGGCCGATCTGCCACGCAAGGCACCTGCCTATGCGCCACCACCGGTGTTTAGCTGGACCGGATTTTATGTCGGCGGCACAGTCGGCGCGTCGTGGACAACTGCCGACGTGAGCCTGAACACTATCAACGGCACACCCGCGCTCTATGACCCGGTAGATATTCCCAGCCTGGATGCGTTTGGCTCGTCGAGCCTGTCGCAGACGAACGCAGTATTCGGCGCGAAAGCCGGATACAATCAGCAGTGGAACGCGTGGGTTCTTGGACTGGAAGGCGACATTTCCTGGTTCCGTTTCGACCAGACGGTCACGAACGTCGGCAACCCGTTTGTCACGTTCCCTGGCGCCGGCAGCGCGCAAATGGCAACCAACGTCAAGACTTCCTGGCTCGCGACAGTTCGCGGCCGTGCTGGCTTTGCGCTCGATCATTGGCTTTTCTACGGCACCGGCGGCGTCGCATTCGCCGACGTGAAATACTCCAACGCCTACCGCGGGTTTTCACCGCATGGCTCGGGCTTCGAATTCGAGACGGCAACAGCGAGCGAGACCAAAGCGGGCTGGGCCGCGGGTGGCGGCATTGACTATGCAATCAACCCACACCTAATCCTGAGCGTCGAGTATCTGCATGTTGATCTCGGCACGATCAATGCTGCCGGCCTGGTCACCACGGGCTCTACCAGCAACGCGACGTTCAATTTCTCGACCAAGGTGACCTCAGACATCGCGCGCGTCGGTGCTGCCTACAAGTTCTAAAAACCTGCCGTGCGGCCCAATTGCGACGGCTGGGTACAGTCGTCACCGGTCACGATCCAAGATCGGTGACTCGAAGTTTTATTGAACCAGTCTCATTGATCGGATTCAACATATTCTGAACTGACGTCCGCTCTTGGCACTTAGCGGACATTCTAACCGCAGCTGCGAATGTCCGCTTTCGGGGGGGCAATTGTCCTATTTTTTGCATGGCTAGTGACGGACTTAGGCGAAAAGGCGGATTTAATTCTGCAGACGCCAGGGCAGCGAATAGGGTAACATTCAACTGGCTGAGGGGCTTTCCCAGTAAGGGAGTCCGAGATGTGTGACTACAGCCTTCTCAACGTCAAATCACGGCCTGCGAAAATTGGCGACAAGATTACCACGCGCCACTTTGGCACGGGGACGCGGGGCTTCGCGGCATCGGAAGATGCGAGTTTGGCGGTCTGCGTTCGACCGGGAACGGAGCTATCCTTTGCCGGCGAGGTCACATGCATGCCGACTGGTTTGTTAGCTTGGCGTGACACAGTGATAAATCACAAGACGGCGGTCTTTCGACAAATCGACAAAGAAAAGGTGGCTGCCCATCACGATGCGTTGGAATTCCCGGACGGCTGCATCGTGCTCCTGACATCACTATGTGAGGGCCAGCAAGCTACGGTTCTTCAGTTACCGGCGGAGCCTAAGACTGCCGTTGAATCTGAGGTCCAGCGGCGGGCAGCCTACGCGGGCTGACTGTTCGCAACAAAATTCAACATGGTTGGCCGCCCGCGCGTCGGCAGCCTGGTGGAGTATTTGATCCCGGCGCAGGGTGCTGCGCTGATATGATTTCCGGCCCTCAGGGAGCGGAAGGTCTCATTCTCGCAGCCGCCTGATCAAACAGCTGATCGGATTTCGGAGAGACCGCCGCGAGGCGGTCTCTCTGTTTCGCGCAGGTCATTTCATGAATGTCCGCTATTGGCACTTAGCGGACATCGGCTTGTGCCGCTGCACATGTCTGCTTTTGGGGGTAAAGCAGCTCGTTTCTCCCCCTTTGCTGCCTTTTAGTTGCGACCTGGGGGCGACGCATTCCAAGCTTGCGTCGCCTTCTTTTTTATTCGTGCTTTGGGGCGCTCACGATGCCAGATCCCAAAGTGATGGCGAACCCCGTACCAGCATTCGTCGGCCTGTAGCTGTCAGTTGCAGACACCCGTCTTCCGAAATAATAATCATATCCTCGCTGAGCAATTGAAGCGCCGTTGTGCAGTCGGTCGTTCGACCCGTCAGCCGAATTTGTTTCAGCGCCAATAATTCACGCAGCGATAATTCGTCTGATTTTTCCATGTGCCATTTCCATTTCCGATGAATATCAATCGGAATAGATTGCGCTCATGACAGAGGCGCGACACGATCAGAGCGACAAAGTGACGACACTTCAAATTGAATTGATTAGAGTTGACGGCAACCTGCCGCCATCAAAATAGATGGCGAAAAACTTGCAGATTTTCGGTGGCGAATGAGCTAGGAGCGCGTTTTCGCTCTTCTTTTTAACGGCCGCTTTGTCTTCTTCTTCAGTGACTTCTTCGAACGTACCCCCTTCGATGGCGTTCTCTTTAAAATCGCTTTCTTTGACGGCAATTCATTTGCAGGCGTTTCGTTCAGAAACGTTTCCGTTGGTCGGGCATCTCTCGAAACCGTTTTCGTAGCCTTTGCAACTAATGCGTCTGCTTTTGCCAATAGATCTTTCAGCTGAATGTCGTCAGCAAATTGTTTGAAAATGGACTGCGCTGGATCAATGATTTTTCTTGCTACTTCGACGACAGTGGATGTCTTGATAAGTTGCTGTATTTCAGGAAACGACTGTTGTAAGCGGCCTTTCGCCTTATCGAGGCGTTCCATAAGATCTTTTTTGAAAGCTTTTTCCTGGTCGTCGGTCATTCGCCAGCTCTCTGATTTCGATCAAGTGACACTAAATATGCTTCCGCAGTCTTTCTAAAAACTCTTTTTGCTCGTCATCGAGCCTGTTAATCGATTTTGTATCTGCTTTGCATTTTCTAATCATCTTCCGAATCTTATGTGCTGCAGCTCGACGTTTACGTTTTTCGGGCTCTGCGGCACCGTCGTTCAAATGCTCGGATATTGCTCGCCCCATCACGCAATCTCCCCAACCGAAACACTTTCACTACCTTCCAATTGATATAGGTCATTCCGCGTGGAAGCCGTAACGCTATTGTACTTAACATTAGTTCTGCGGGGACTACATGCGCTATACTATAATTTTGAGCCTCTTTATCGTCGCATTAGCGGTACCAGCCAAGGCGTTCGCCCAGTCTGTTGACAGCCATACTCTGGGCCGCCATGTCGCGATAGAACTTTGCAGTTCCTGTCATCGGGTTGTTGAGGGAGAGCCGCTACCCCGTCAGAATATCGCGAGCTTCTTTGCTATCGCCAACTTACCGTCAACTACAGCCATTTCTTTGAAGGTGTTCCTTCAGTCAAACCACAAGGGAATGCCTAACCTGATCATCTCTGAATCAGATTCCAACAACTTGATCGACTATATCCTCAGCCTTAAGCGGCAATGAGTGTCTTATCTGCCACTATCAAGGAGTTGGCGAGTGAAAAAATCCTGACGAAATTTGGAAACTACTTACCCTTAATCTCTGACAACAGAATCTGAAGCTCGTTACGCCTTTCGTCAGGGCCAATAGTCATGAGCCTTTGAACGATTTCCTCACTGCGCCCATGAAGGCCTTCGGTTATTCCCAAACCGCTGCGTGATGAAAAGGTGATGCTCAATGTCGCCAATGATGTCCGCTTTCGGGGGTAAAGCGGACATGCTGTTTTGCACTGCAAATGTCCGCTAATGACCCAAAGCGGACATGGAGCAACTTTACCTTAAGGTATATCGGAAACTTGCGTTTCGCTCGACCGCATATTGAGCCGCCGGTGTTTTTGAGAGGGTATCTACCGGCGCAAGACGATAGACTGGCCATCCACTGCAATGAGTCTCTGCGAGGAGTTAGCAAAGATGTGGGCGGTCTTGGGTTTCGTACTTGCAGTCGCGATCGGCTTGGGGGTTGTACTTGCTATGGGCCGTCATGGCTTGGCTCGAAGTAAGACCTATCCATGGCAACTTTACGCCACGGCGAATATGCACGTCGGGATCATGGGCGGCCTCGCGGGCTTCGCTTTCACCGGGGTGGTGCTTGTCGTGACCCTCGCGCGTGATCGGCCCGGCACTGTGGCGAGTTCGCTCGATACAGTCATTGTGATGTTCCTGGTGGCCTACCTCTGGTGGGTCGGCAACGCTTTCCTAATTTCTTACATTCCGCACGACGAGACGAGCGGCGAGCTGGTCCCGAGGGTCCATTTCAGCCTTGCCTCGACTATCGAATATCGCACAGTTTTTCTGTCCTGGTTTGCGCTGTTGCCGCTGCTCGAGGCCAATGGATTTGGACGCCTCGCCAACGTCCTCTACTTTCTTTTGCCCGCATCTCTGCTTTTCGGATCCGTGCTCATCGCAATGTGCGCCGATGGTTTGGGTCTCATGCGATTAGGGGAAACGTATCTTTCAGCGGCTGTAGGAACGATTCTGGCGCTGGGATACGCCGCCTTCGTTGTACTTGTGGCTCCCGGCGCTCGCTCCTCGTCCTCGGCCCTGTACCTCACCCTTGTAATTTTCTGCGTCAATGGCTTGGGGTTCGCACTCGCGGCGCTCACACCGCTTTCGCCGCGATATGCTGGCATCAGGCGATTTTACAAACAGCATGGCAGGCGGATTGTCATCGCCGACATGCAACTGACAATGGCGTCGCTCGCGTTTCTCTGGCTTTGTGTCGTCGGGGCAATCTGAGCTGGCGGTAGCAATCCGAGGTCACAGCCAGAGAAATCAAAGGCGACTTAGACCGAGCCGATGCCAACCGAATGTCACTATTGGCACTTAACGGACTTCGCTGAGCCACCGCTGTATGTCCGCGGTCAGAGGTAATGCGGACGTCGCCCGGACCTCACACGATGTCCGCGAGTGACCCAAAGCGAACATGAATAATGGCAGACGAACCGCAACTAAACGATCGCACTCGTAATAGCCAAAGTTTTTGAGGGAGCTGTCCAATGCCGTTTAACCTGGCAACCGTGGACTGGGCATATGTAGCCGTCCTGGCGGTACTCGCTTTTATATCCACGTTGTTAGGTAGCCTGTTGTCCTCCAAACATTCTGGCGGGGCTGCTGTATTGTCGGCTTTGGTGTTTGCGGCGCTGTTTGTGTTTTGGACGTATTACCCGCACCGCATTCCGGGGCCGAGAGATCTAACGCTACAAAAGGCCGGAGATACACCGGCCAGTGCGGCTGCTCCAGCCGTCCCCGTCACGCCCGTCGCGCCGGCTACACCGCGCAACCCGGTCAAGGACATCACGCCTCCCGCAGCCCCGGCGCGCTAGTTATCGATAATGGCCGGGACCCCCCCCGGCGAATTGCTTGAGGTTTTTTTGTTGACGCAGATACTGCTCACGATGTCCGCTATTGGCACTTAGCGGACATGCGACAGTGCGCTGCGCATGTCCGCTTTCGGGGGTAAAGCGGACATCACCTTGAGGTCCCAGGCGCTGAAAATCCCATCACCCGTTGATTTGAATTCTGGCCGATAAAATTCCCTGTTCTCGCGCCAAATTTCTCTGTTCAGCCAAAATGATTCCCTGTTCAGTTTAGTAGGGAATTCTCACCGCAAGCCCTGTAACTACGCCGTTAATTTGCGGTCTCTGGCGCTCCCAAAATCGCGATTTTGTAAAATTCCCTGTAAAATTCCCTGTTAGCAGGGAAAACGGGCAGCGCAGGGGGCTCTCTGCACTGCTGCGCCAGCCATCCAGTCCGATCTCCAGAGATTGCAATCCCCAGCCGCCAGACGGAAGCGGCCGGCGGCCGGCTCTATTGGATCCAACCCATTTCGGAAGTGCTGTTGCTTACCCGGCGGTCCGTTGACTAGCCTGACCTTCGTTTGTCCTGCCCTCGCGAACATACGCGAGTATGAACAGGCGGATTGCCGAGGATAGATTGGTCTGCTGCCGCGCTTGGTCGATATCTGCCACCAACTTCGACAGCGTCGCCTGGCGGGCGCGCGCGATTTCCTTCAGGTCACTCCAGAAGACATCTTCAAGGCTGACGCTGGTCTTGTGTCCATCAATCACGATGGAACGCTTGATGACTGACGATTTCATGAAGCCACCCCCGTCGCCCCCCGCAATCATAATACGTGAGATTCGGAATATGGTTGGAGTAGTGAGGTACCAGCATCGCCGGCGGCTTGGCGTTTCGATAACTCAATAGCGATTTTTCGTGACGCCCAACACAGCGAGAGCGGGTCGGGCGGCCTAATATTGCAATCATGATTAATAGGTGGCAGCCATGAAGAACGAGAAAGATATTGCTGCGCTTTTGGAGCTTTTGAAAATGGCCTCAGAGCAATCGCCACATTCTAACTTTGCCGAAGTATCGCAGAATGATCTATTCCGCGAAGATCGCTGCTTACTTGAAATGTGGCCGGAAGCTTGCCAACGCACGGGCAGCGTGAGGCGGGAATTTCCCTCCGGCGTAATCAAACTCTGGCAGCAAAGATTGGGTCGGGCCAACTGACCCGGACTTCGGCAGCGCGAAAGGTCATTCCATCCGCATGGAAGGAGCCAAGTTTGCCCTAACGAACATGATCACAGGATCAGGGAGGCACGGATGCCGGTGGTACGGGATGCGCTGGCGGGCGGGGAGCAGAAGAAAATTGTGCTGCCGGTTCGAGGGGCATCCGCGGCGGGCCGGGAGTTGCTTGGAATTGAAGCGGAGGTGACGGTCTAGACCTGGCGTTCTGCGTGAGCACTTGCAGTTTTGCAATATTTTGGGCCATTTGCGCTTGCTTGGCAGCAAGCTGTTCCTGCTTGGCGGCAAGCTGCTCAAGCTGTTGTTGAGCGGCGGCAACGTAGCCTTGCTGGGCGGCCAATTCCTCGATGCCGCGCTGAACCGAGGCCAGGGCTTGCGTCACTGCCTCGAGCTGCTTTGCCAATTCAGGAGATATTGCGGGCGCAGTGGGCGCTATCGCCGTTTGTGTGACAGGCACCGACTTCGGTAGTGCGGCATCTGATACTGACACCTGTCCGGCAGGGGCAGAGCCCCGTCGCCCCGCTGTAACGTCGATGTCGTTGAACCGCTTCATCGTCCAGACGCCAAGGGGGTGCCAGGCGAACGTGACTCCAAGACCGATCACGACCATGAAAAAACAAGCCAAAACGATGACCGTTCGCCTCTTGGTTGACAGTCTGTCGGTTGCGAACTGATAGCTTTCAAATCCAGTGGGGCGAGGAGATACCCGGATTGATGGCTCCTCTACGGGCAATCCACCAGGTAGGTCAGATCGTTCGTGAAAAGTTCTGCTGAATTGATCGGATGAAACGCGTCCCTTGACGGCCAAATCACTCGCCAGGGCTTCGAGCTGACTCATCAACTCAAAAGCCTCTGTGGACGGGGCCTGTGCCGTCAAAATGGCAGATGCCAATTGCGGTGCTTCATCTTGTGCGGCCATTTGCACGGGAGGAGCAGGGCACGTTTCCTCGGCCGTAACGTCGACGAGCTGGGGCGAGATTGTCGTCGCAACGGACTGGTCATCCGGATTACGCTCTGGCTCGTCAGGCCGAGCTTTCGTGGGTATCGGCTCGGGCACAAGGGCGACCATATCGTGGCTATGAATTTGATCGTTTCGTGCGCTCTGCAAGGAATCCATTGGCACACCAACTTCAATCACGTTGAAAGAGCAGCCGGACATTTTGACCCGGCTGTGCCGAAACAGGCCAGCATGGTGTGACAAGACGAGGGCGGAACGGCAGCGACTGAGTGGCATTGTGAGATTTACTAACGTGCGGGATTATTCGTAACTCAGTTACTAACGTACCTTTTTGCAAAAATATTTCTGTCTGAATTTTTTCTTATTGATGTCTAAATTTGGCCAATCAATATCGAAACCATGAGGTATCCGACAGGCACGTCGGGGGACTGGCTGGTCTTGGTTTTGCTGCCCTGCAAGTCGGCAACCCAAGAGAGCTGGGGGCCGCGCGTCACTGCGCGGCCTTTTCTTCTCTGCACTAAACGACATCTGCGAATTTCACCAAATGCTTTGATGGATTGTCGAAGTTGGAGTGCTGTAATGACAAACTCAGACAAAGTGTTCAAACAAGCTGTGTTTAGCGGCTTTAGTGCACTTCGCATCCAGCGCGATAATGAATTAAGAATGATAGAGCCGTTGCCGAAAAAGCGCGTGACACTCTGGGCAAGGCACACACGCCTCAGCTGTAATCGGTCGCTTCGTCGACCTTCAGTAGCCGCGCTGATCAAACGCTAGCGCGAAGTCTTCATCGCGCGGCGATTTGGCCTCGCGTCCAGGACATTTGATCGGTGCGATGATCATTCGAGCAATCACTTAAGTTAGCCGCACCACGCTACCTTCAAACTCGTGCGATGCGTAAATCGTTACGCCGTTTTTCAGACACAACTGTTCATCACTTTTAGTGCCGCCGGCTGCGAACTAGTTGGGGGGAGTATTGCAAATGGTCGAACCGATTATGTATCTCGGAATCGGCTTTTTATTTGCATCACTCATGGCGCTGGTCATTGCCCCAACCGTGCATCAGCGCGCAGTGCGGTTGACGACGCGGCGGTTGGAAGCCGCCATCCCACGGTCGATGGCTGAGATTCAAGCCGACAAGGATCTCCAGCGCGCGGAGTTCGCGATGTCGACGCGCCGCCTCGAGATAAATGTCGAGCAACTCACCTACGAGAGAGTCAGCCAGCGTGCGGAACTTGGAAGGAAAACCGATGTAATCAACCGGTTGAGAATCGAGCACGATGCCAAGGACGTGGAAATTGTCCTTCTGAAGGCCAAGCTCGATGCGCTCACAAAGCGGCTTACGAATGCTGCCGACGACGTCAATACTGCGGTCGACGGTCGATTGCCCGTTATTGTACCGACAGTCTCTTTGCAGGGCCCGGTGATGATTGCGGTATTAATTGCCCTTGCGACCGCATTGCCGGCGGTGGCAGGCGAGATTACCGCTAGCGAGGCGCGCAGGTCCATCATTGGTAAGCTGTTTAGCTACACGTGTTTCGACCGTACGCATGGGACGGCGCGCACTTATCCTGATGGCTCTGTCGTTGGATCGATCCAATTTCAAGGAACCGGACCAGACCGTTATGTTGCGATGCCGGCTGGTACCTTGCGGGTTGATGGCGAGCGAGTTTGCGCGTCGTTGCGCGGTTTGGTCATTCAACCCTGTTTCTATCTGGAGCGCACCGCGGCTGATAGCTTTCGCGGTTCTATCCAGGGGCTAAACCTCGCATATTGCGACTTTACTCAATTTAAGGGCCGCGCGGATGCTCAGGGCCGCAAGCGGCCAGCACAACGGCGCCCAGAAATTCAAGTTGTCGAAAAAAAACAATGACTCCTGAAGGCCCTTAATGGAGCATCACAGCCCTCACGTGGATGGGGAAAAAGGCCTTTCTCTAGGCTGACCGATGATCCGGCAGGATTTGCCGCTTTCGTCGTTTTCCGGTGGGTAATAGTCGAACGGAATTCGGAATTTCGACATCGACTTCAAGGATGGAGACCTTGTCACCACGGTCCATCTTCACTTTCACGCGGCTTTGATCGATTTCAACGTGTCGGCCAATAGCGACAAAGATTTCTTCACGCAAAACGGCAAGAAGATCCGAGGAGCCTCGAGCGGACCGTTCATAGGCGAGCAGGATCTGCAGGCGGTCGCGCGCCACGGGGGCGGAACCGCGCCGCTTGAACAAGTTGAATAAGTTCATGCCGCTCTCCGGCCAAACAGTTTGCCAAGTAAACCCTGTTTGTCAGTTGGGATGGTCATCTCAACATTTTCACCCATGAGCCGCCTGGCGGCGTCGAGGTAGGCACGCGCAGCCGCGCTGCTTGTATTATTTAGCGTTATTGGCGCGCCAAGATTTGAAGCGCGTAGTACCTCCTCACTCTCCGGAACGATCCCTAAAAGTGGCGTGGAAAGAATGTCCAGCACGTCGTCGATACTAAGCATCTCGCCGCGTGCGGCTCGTCCCTGATCATAGCGAGTAATGAGCAGATGCTTGTCGACGCGTTCGCCGCGCTCGGCCCTGGCCGTCTTGGCGTCAAGGAGCCCGATAATTCGGTCGGAATCGCGTACCGACGACACTTCGGGATTTGTAACGACGATGGCGGCGTCCGCAAAACGCATGGCAAGGGTAGCACCACGCTCGATACCGGCCGGACTGTCGCAGATAACCCAATCGAACATTTGTCGAAGCGCGGCTATGACGCGCTGTACGCCATCTTCAGTCAGGGCGTCTTTGTCTCGCGTTTGTGACGCTGGCAACAGTGCGAGCTTGTCGAGCCGTTTGTCGCGGATCAGCGCCTGCGACAGTTTGGCAACTCCCTGCGTGACGTTGATAAAATCGTAGACCACCCGCCGTTCGGCACCCATTACCAAGTCTAGATTGCGTAATCCAACGTCGAAGTCGACTACGACGACGTTCTGTCCAAATTGCGCCAGTGCTGCTCCCAAGGCGGCGGTCGATGTGGTTTTTCCGACGCCGCCCTTGCCGGACGTAACAACTACGACTTTGGCCATTGTTTACCCCTCCCAGGGTGATCGACATTCAGTCCAATGCAGTAATCTTCAGTGCGTTGCCTTCGAGCCATGCTTGGGCCGGCCGGTCGCGTAGGCCCTGGTCGATGAAATCGGCAGTAACGTAGTAACCGTCTATTGCCAGGAGTTCGGCTTCGATCTTGCTGCAGAAAATGCGTGCCGTCGCATTTCCCTTCGAGCCGGCCATCGCGCGGCCGCGCAGCGTGCCATATACGTGTATCGACCCGCCGGCCACGATCTCGGCGCCGGACCCCACGGAGCCGAGGACGGTCACGTCGCCATCCGGGAAAAAAATTGATTGGCCCGAGCGTATCGGTTTGTCGAGCAGCAGCGTCGCAGGCCCCCGAGGCGGGGCCTGCTCGGATGAATTCGCTTTACCAAGGTCCGCGCTTACTTCTCGGGTCGAGCGCAGCAAAGGCGGCAGATCGGGCCCCATCCGGGCCGGGTCGACATTTTCTATGCCAATGACGTTGACGCCGCGTTGCTTTAATTCGGCCAACAAATGCGCGATGGCAGAATTGCTCACCGCCGCGGCGGCCAAGTCGAGGACAACTGGGGAGCCGACAATAAAATTCCCCGTGTCCTTAATTTTCTGGTCAATCTCGGCGATCCACTCAAAAATTGGCGGAAGGGGCGCAAGCACGACAGCCATGTATGACCGGCAAACAAAACGTGTCGGTTGCCTAGTTTGAACGACGGACGTCACGGCCACCTTTTATCTTCCATGCCAGGTTGCTTCTTTGGCGCATGGTTCGTCCGTTCGCTTTTCTTGCAGCAGCATGCGCAACGCCCCGATCTGCAACAATTTATTTTTGCGACCCAGATGTCAGAGCAGGTAGAACATGATTCTGCTTTAAGCGAAAACAGCTTTTGCATCTGCGCGGAGTTTTTCGACTCTTCTGTGATGCAAATGCCGCGCGTCTGACTGATACGTTAAGCTGGTATAGCCGCACCTCGAAAAATGATCTGCCGGTGTTCAGCGCAGCGAGTGCCCGTAAATCTTCAATTTATTTGGCTTCGTAAATCGGAATTGAAAGCACTTCTCGTCCGTGATCATCGGTCACTTTTATTTCCCAAATATCTGGATTTTTAGAATAGGGCTCCTGGTGCATTAGTTTTGCCGCTATAGCGGCTCCTCGTTCAAGAATTTCCTCATAAGTCGCCAGCTCTGCCGCGTCGACATCTCGTGAAACATCTTCGTCAGCGATATAAAACAGATAGCGCATTGCTTTTTAATCAAAGACAACGAAGGAAATTCTATGGCAACCGCGTGGCAGCAATCACTCAATTTCGGAAATGAAAACATGGAGAAAGTTTGGCGAAGCTGTGGCAAATAATCATTCAGTTCCCGCGGTACGGTTCTACCGGGATTATCCGAAAGAATGTGCTAGTTGTTTTTGAGTAACGTCTCAGCATTCTGGTCAACGTGTAAGTAGTTTTATTGGCCAGTTAGTAGCGCGTAGGGGGGCGATTATGAGTGATTCTGAATTTGACGAACTGTCGTCCGATATCAGCAAGTATGCGCCGAAAAATATTCGCGATCGCGAACGACAAACATTAGCGGATATTGAGCAACCTTACGTCAGTTCCGCGCCAATATCTCCGTCGCCCTCGTCAACAAAAAGAGATCATGTCCGTCGGACAAAGCCTGAGTTTGGGCTTTGGCCCGAGCGCGTCCCGGACCCACCGGTACGGTTAGATGAGCCAGGGTCGGCGTTGTTTGGTCGGATTGCGCTCGTAGTTTCATTCGCGGCTTTCGTTGCATTGTTAGTCATCTTTGCAAAGCCGCTCTATCGACAAGGCGCAGCTTGGCTGCTGAACGCGGCAGTAGAAACAGCGCAAGTCTCTGACCGGTCTGCCAAAGCTGCAGAGAGTAGCGCATCCTCGGACAACAAATCGATTGCAACCACGAAGAATGATCAACTGGTCACCGTCAGAAGTGGTCAGTTCGCCACAGCCGCAACGGATGTGGGACCAAGTGGAGTTGCGAATAATCAACCGGCTACGCCCACAAAGATTGCATCGGCGCCAAGCTTGGAGCTCGCCACAATCGGGCAAGCACAGCAAGCGCCGCTCGCACCAGTCTCGCAGTCTCCAGCGCAGGAAACAAAAAGCATTAGGACGTTCGTCCGCGGCGTGACGGACACCGAAATCGTGTTTGGAATGTCTGCGCCGTTTAGTGGGGCGGCTAAAGAACTCGGCCAGAATATGAAATTGGGAATTGAAGCCGCGTTCAATGCGGCAAATGCAAGCGGGGGAGTGAACGGCCGGCGGCTTCGGCTCGTTGCGGCAGACGACGGTTACGAGCCCACGCGAACCGCCGAAACAATGAAGCGCCTCTACGAGAAAGAGCAGGTCTTTGGAGTCATCGGTAACGTGGGAACACCGACGGCGACAGTCGCGCTACCGTACGCCCTTGACCGCAAGATGCTGTTTTTCGGGGCATTCACCGGCGCGAGCTTACTCCGAAGCGATCCACCCGATCGATACGTTTTCAATTACCGAGCCAGCTATGCTGAAGAAACCGACGCCGTGGTGCACTATCTGGTGAAGGTGAGGCACATCAAAGCGACTCAGATCGCAGTCTTTGCTCAGCAAGACTCATACGGCGACGCCGGTTTCGCCGGCGTTGCCAAAGCTGTCCGTTCGCTGGGGGGGAACGACAGCGGAATCTTGCGGCTCAATTACCAGCGCAACACGGTGGATGTGGACGACGCAGTTGAACAACTCCGAAAGAGCCGGATCCCAATTAGGGCGGTGATCATGGTGCCGACCTACCGGGCGGCGGCAAAATTCATCGAGAAGACACGCGATCTCTACCCGGACATGATCTACACGAGCGTTTCATTTGTGGGCAGCACGGCGTTGGCCAACGAGCTCATGCTACTTGGCAAGCGCTATGCAAGCGGGGTGATCGTTACACAGGTCGTGCCGCCGGTTGACGGCCATTCGTCGCTGGTGCTCGATTATAAATCTGCGCTTGCGAAATACTTTCCCGGGGAACCGCCCGACTATGTGTCGCTTGAAGGTTACGTCGCCGCAAATGTGTTGATCGCAGCGTTGAAGCGCAACGGCCCGGAACTCGATACCGAAAAGCTGGTACAAACTCTTGAAAACTTCCAAAACTTCGACATCGGTCTCGGGACACCGGTGAGCTTCGGCCGATCCGAACATCAAGGCGTGCATAAAGTGTGGGGTTCAATGTTAACCGACACTGGGCACTATGAAGCTATTGATCTTCAGTAGACCGAACCATCGTTAAACGGTTGTCCGGGATCGCTCCGGTAGAGGGCGCGGCAAGGATTTCGGCTGCTCTGCGGCACCCTCCGGCGTCATAGGCCAATATCTATTTTTAACGACAGCGCAACTTGCATGTGAGAAATGCATCACAACGGCACACTCACGATGTTCTAATTTCGATCGATGAAACGTATCGGAAGGGTCGGATCGTCTTCACGTCGACCCCCAATTTATAAAATATCAAAATCGTCAGCCCATGCAGCAGAACGCAATCATTCCGAGAGAGATGCCTGACGACATACCAAAGAGTGTACGATTTTGTTTTGATTCATCCTTGCGAGTTGCAAGTGCAGCCGTACCTCCAGACTGCAAAATAAGACGATATCATTCCATATCGGTGGGGACAGCTCACAAACCCGAAGAGGAGGCGACGATCCGCCGGTAGCAAACCATTTTGAGTTTTTGTGAGGGAGTTGTGTATGAGTGCGCCGATCCCGCAGGATGAATTGAATCCAGACGACCGAAAAATATATGTCCCACGAAAATATCGTGGTATCGTGATCGACGCGCCAGCCCTTCAGCCATCTTTAGGTGTTACGAAAGCTCCGCACTCCCAAAGCTCCGCGGATTGGACGATCAATCAAGACAACGTTTTTGTGGCTGATTCTCATCCGGAAATCGACAGGAATTGGGGCGCCATCGAATATCGCGGTGTGCGCATAACAGCAATTATAAGTTCTATAGCGGTCGTGGCGTGGACCGCAGTATGCGTTGTGCTCGCTCTCGGTCGTCTCGACACAAACAAATTCATCTTTTTGCGAAACGGACTGGCATTCGCAAACGATACTCTTGGCGAGCGGTTGCAGGCGGCAAACGGCGCACTTCATAAAGTATCACGACATGTGTTATCGCCAACTCTTGTTGCTTCGGAGACAACTGGAGTGGTGAATACCGAATTGCCGCTTGCTATTAAAGTTACGAACTACACGCCAGGAACCGCGATTAATCTCAGCGGCCTTGTCGCGGGCACGACTTTGAGTTCTGGAACCGAAGCCGGCGATGGCCAATGGCGCGTTGCCATTGATGATTTGCCAAACACTCGGGTTATTCCTCCCCCGGAGTATGTTGGCGTGATGACCATAATTGTAGAGCTACGAAATGATAATGATCAGGCAATCGTGCACATACCTCTGCGACTGACGTGGCGTCGAGCCGTTACCGAATCCACGGGGACAGTGCCAAACCTTAGTCCGGCGCCACTCGCGGCAGATTCTGTCGTCAACGATGCGCCCAAACAGGTCGTCTCAGAGGACGCAAAGCAGAACGATGTGACTGTTGCGCCGCTGCAGCCCGAATCTCGGACGCCTCTATCGGCTTTGCTCAGGCCCAGCAGAAGTCAAAAGCTCGCGAAGAAGCGTCGGCACAAGACTCCGTCGTCGGATGCCGAACTGCAGGCCAACGCTGATCGTCGCATGGAACAGCCCCCGCCATTGATCGGCGATTTTTTTGCCAACACGGAAGCCGCACGGGAACGAAAGCCAGTATGGAGAAACGATTTTTCTGACATCATAAATCGCAGTTGGGAACGATGCAGAGAGCCGTCCGATTGCAGCCGGGAAATTCGACGCTGAAAGTTCGTGGGTCGTTCGTAGGCGTCACATTCCGCTATAGATAATAGTACTTCAACCGCGCTTTCTCCCTCGGCTGCTCTGTTCTTCGAAAACATTTCCCTGTTTGGTTCAATATGGAATTGGCATAGAACGCTCCGTAACGACCCGCTCATTTACAGTCTCTGGTGCACCCAAGATCGCGATTTTGTGAATTTCGCTGACATATTCCCTGTTAGCGGGGAAAGCGGGCACAGAGCAGGGGGCAATCTGCACTGATACGCCAGCCACCGAGTCCGGTCTCTCATTATCGTCTTTCGGCTTTGCGGCTGGCTTCTGCGCCCGTGCACCTTTGCGCGCACATCGGTTTTCATCTCCATTCACGTTGGTGTCAGAATCCAGATTTTCGCGCATCGATCTGGTCGATTGCGTCGACTGAATAAACATTCAGAAATGAATCTATCGCACGACCGACTCATCGTTAAGGATAGCGTCACGCGATCACGCTGATGGGATGACGCATCATCTGTTCAGCGGACGCGCTGCATTCGAATATATGCCAATACGTTCTGGCTCAAGCCTCGATGGGTACTGCGTTGTGTATTTCGAGGCGGAGGGCTTTGCATGAACGAACGTATTGTTGTTGCGCAAGCAAACAGTTTTCAACTCGCCAATCACGTCCGATCGCACATCGTCAAAGTGACAAAGCCTCCGAGCGATCAGGCGATCGTCCTCGATCTCAACAACGCGCACGGCGCCAAGCTTGATCTCTCAGCCGTTGCGAACGAAAAGCTGACGCTCGTGCATGTCGACACGAAGCTGGTCATCCTTTTCGACAATCAGTCCACCGTCACCGCCGAGCCGTTTTTTGATTTGTCCGGCAAGCCTCTCGCCGATCTCAATGTCGAATTGAGCGCCGGACGCGCGCTCAATGGCGAGCAATTCGCGCAGGCTTTTCCGATCGCCGAAGTTCAGTCCGTTTTGCCTGCCAGCGACCCGTCGAGCGGCGCTGACTTCCATGATGTTTCCATTGATGCCTTTCCCGGAAGCTCGTCGCCCCTGACGCTGCTGGCGCAGGAAATGCCGGCGTCGCTTGGGCACCTTGGCGCAGATTTTGGCGCCGACTTTGGCGCTGTCGCGCATGCGCAGCTTTTCAGTACGCCGGCTTCGACGATCGTCGGTTCGGCCCCCGGCATCGTCAACATTCCGGCCCCGGGCGGGGCGGGGACGCAAGTGTTTGAAGCGGGACTTCTTGGCTCTCGCGGATCTGGCGAGTCGGACGGCACGCAGGCGGGAAACCCCGGATTCCAGACCACGACACGTGTCGGCACGATAAATTTCACCTCGCCGGACGGGCTCCAGTCAGTGGCGTTGGGCAACAATGTAGTGACTGCCACGACCCAGGCGGACGCGCAGGCCCACCCGTTTGCCGACGGAACGACGGGATCGCTGGCGGCGTGGGTCACGTTCGACGCCGGAACGGGAAGGGGCGCGATCCATTACTCCTACACGTTGCTCGACAATACGGTTGGCGTCCCAAACGCAAGCTTTGCGGTGGTTGTGACTGACCCGGACGGGGACCACAACGCGGCCGCCAATCTCGTCATTAATATTGTTGACGATGCGCCCATCGCGATTGGGGACACTGATTCCGTTACGCCGAGTCAGCTCACGCCCGAAACCGGCAATGTGATCCTCGGAAGGGGCTCGAGCGGCGCCGATGTGCCGGGCGCGGATGGTGGCCTGACCGTCGTGAGCGCGACGGGTACCGGAGGTCCGGTCGCCGTGAACGCGACGGGCGTGCCCATCACGGGCGCATTTGGCACACTGACGCTCCAATCTGGTGGCGCCTATAGTTACTCCCACACCGGCGCGCAGGGCGGCGGCATTGATACCTTCACATATACCGTTCAGGACGCCGACGGCTCGCAATCGACCGCGACTCTGCGGATCGCAGTCGGCAACTCTGCGCCGGGCGACATCATTATTCCGACGGACGGTACTGTCACGACGGTATTCGAGGCGGGTCTCCCAGATCGCGGACCTGGTGAGTCGGCAGGATCGGACGCGGGCAATCACGACGGCAATGCCCCGACCACCACACAGCTGGGCAAGATCACGTTTAATTCGGTGGACGGCGTTGGCTTCGTCACGATTGGCGGCCAGGCTATCCACGTCGGCGAAACGAAAACGATCCACGACGGGACGACCGGCGACCTGAATGTGACGTCGGTGAGTTACGATACAACGAACGGCAAAGGTGAGATCGACTACACTTATACGCTGCTCGACAATACATCCGGTTCGAACGCCAATGGCGGCGACACCACCAGCACATTTACCGTAGCGGTGACCGATGCGGACGGCAGCACCACGCAGGCCAGCAGCAATCTGGTCATCACCATCAAAGACGACAAGCCGACGGCAAATCCGGATACTGACCTCGTCGTGGCCGGCCAGCTTGCGGCGGAGCACGGCAATGTGCGCGACGGCAGCGGCACGACATCAAACGGCGCGGATGTGTTGGGCGCGGATGGCGCGGCGCAGGGTGGCTCGGTGGTTGGCGTGTCGTTTAACGGTACGCCGGGTACCGTCGGCACCGCGATCCAAGGTACGTATGGGGCGCTGACGCTATTCGCCGATGGTCACTACGACTATCAGCGCAACTTCGGTTTGGCGGGTGGTCCTGGCCACATTGATACGTTCAATTATACGATCCAGGACGGCGACGGCTCGCAGGCGAACGCGACGTTGACGATAACGGTTGACGATTCAGCGCCCGGTGGCTTCCAGATTCCGACCGAAGGTGACGCACGAACGACAGTGTTCGAGGCGGCGCTCCCAGCGCGTGGCAATGAGCCGGCGGGTTCAAACCCGAGTCCGCAGTTTGCTTCGGCCACAGGGACAATCGACTTTGCCTCGGCAGACGGCGTTGCTTCGGTCACGGTCGGTGGGCAGATGTTCCACCTCGGCGAGACGGGAACGATTCTCGACGGGACGACGGGTCGGCTGGATATCACGTCAGTGACCTATGATGCGAAGACAGGCCTCGGCGAGATCGACTACAAATACACGCTGCTCGACAACACGAGCGGCGATCAAACCAAAAATTTTGGCGATACCAGCGCCAGCTTCACTGTCGCGGTGACCGACCTCGATAACACCACGACGCAGGGCGGCACGCTGACCATCGATATCGTCGATGACCAGCCGCAGGCAAATTCAGATATCGTGTCGCTGACGGCCGGCCAATCCAATGCGGCAACGGGCAACGTGATCACGGGCGATGCCACGGCGGATGGCGTAGTTGCCGATAAGCAGGGTGCGGATGGTGCGGCAGTTATAAGCATCGCCTTTGGCAACACCGTGAAGGCGGTGGATCCGTCGGGGAGTATAACAACAATCACCGGCGACCACGGCACGCTGACGATCGACGCGTTTGGTAACTTCAGATACACGCGCACCGGCGGCGGCACCGACACTTTCAATTACACAATCAAGGACGGTGACGGTGACACGTCGTCGGCACAGCTGACGATCCAGATCAGCGATTCGGTGCCCAGCAATATCGTGATTCCGGGGGCCGGTGGCGCCGATACGACGGTGAATGAAGCGGGTCTTCCGGCACGGACCGTCGGTGGCGTCACGGAGTCAGCCGGCTCCGACGCTGGCAACCCCGACGGGAATGCTCCGACCACGACACAAACGGGCGCGATCACATTTAGTTCGCCGGACGGCGTGTCGAAGATCGAGCTCGGCGGCCTGGTCATCGATGCCACGACTACGGCACCGGGCGCGCTGGTGCCCTTCACGGATTCGATCGGCACGCTGACGGCCTTTTATACAATCGATCAGCCCGGCGCGTACACAATCCACTACACTTACACGCTGCTCGACAATACCGATGCGCAGACGACACCGTCGGTGAGCTTCCCTGTGGCCATCACCGACCTGGATCACGAACGTGTCCAGGGCGGAAGTCTGGTCATCACGATTAACGACGACAAGCCAAACGCACACCCGGACGCCATCGAGCTCACAGGGACTGATAACCCGGCCACCGGCGTTACGGTCACGAATGACGTTCCAGGCGCGGATGGCCCGAAGCTCGGTGGCGCGGTGGTGGGAATTGCGAAGGGAGCCGATCCCGGAACGCCGATCATTGGCGGACTCAATACTCAGATCAGGGGCGATCATGGCACGCTGACGATCGACGCCAACGGTGCCTACACCTATACGCGCTTCAGCAGCGGCATCGATACCTTCACCTATACGATGCAGGACGGCGACGGCTCGCACTCGAATGCGACGCTGACGATCACGGTCGATAACGCGATGCCGGGCGTTCTCAATATTCCGCAGGTGGGCAATGCGGGCGCGGGCACGCTGGTGGACGAGGCCGGCCTGCCAACCGGTTCGAACCCTACGGCGACAAGCGAAACGACGACGGGCACGATCACATTCTGGTTTGCGAGCGCGACAAGGCGCAGAAAACGCACGACGTCGATGTAGGCTTCTGCCGCGTCGAGCGCAGTCAGTTCCGAGCGCTCACGGACCCGGAATGACGCGGCGTTTACACGCGCCGCTTGTCGCCAGATGTCGTGAATTGACGCAAGGCCATCAAATAAAATCTGCCGTACCACCACGGATCCCGACTTGCCGTTGAGCCATGCGCCGTTGCCGAGGGGTGGTGGAGTGATCTCCTGCGTGAACTTTTCGGGGCCGACGCGCGCTTCCAGCCGAACCTGTGGCAACAATGTGCTTTGCGTCTGGCGAAGCTCAGTCTCCGTTGCACGGCGGTTTGCCGAGGCCTCACCGACGGCGGGATTTGTCAGGACGGCCTGCGAAATCGCGTCATTGATCGAAAACCGCTCAGCCCGCGCTTCAGTCCAAACACCAGTAGAGCACAGCATGACCGCAGCGACCCGGGCCGAAATTTTTAGTCCGGTGCCGAATCCGATTTTTGGAGATGCGGCGATGAATGGTGTTTCAGTAAGGACCGACTTGCTCTTGCATTCGGCCCCGAGCGGTTGGAGCGCAAAACTTTCAAACAGTTTTTTCCACAGCAGCTTATTCGCAAGCCGTTTTTTCATTGGCACAGCACCGCCGATTTGTTAACTTGTTCTGGCAGGTACGCGCCATTTACACTGCGCTTCAGCGACTCGTAGAATCCCCAAAATGATTGATTCGCGGCAAAAGCGCTTGGGCAGGCGCGCCAGCGCGTTTGTCATAAACGACAATGATCGGGATTTTGCGCGCACGAATGCGTATTGCGCGGGCACTGTTGCATTTCGGTGACCCAAGTCAGTGATCCACGCGCAGGCGCTGCCTGTCCTGCTGCTGTTCGGATCGGTTGTCGCGGCATCGGGTTTTGGCTGACAAACCGCCGGGGCAGGGACGCCATGCGTTTCCCCGGGTATTTTCTGACGGCGGGTTGAAATGAGAAATCGCCGGATTGCGTTCCCATCATTCAAGGCTCGAATTCAGGCGAATGGCCCCCAATTCGGGCTGCATGCGATTGAGGCGGGTGGTGCTTATTCCTTTGGTGAGCCCTGTGTTAGGTTTCGACGGCTTGGTGCCGGCTCGATAGCCGGGGGCGACGGGGATTAGGACGAACGAAGCCGACGTGGGGGATTAAGTATGGAATTTTTCAAGCACACCGAATGGCCGATGTGGTTCGGCTACGCGGCGGTCGCATCCAGCATCGTCACGTGCGCGATGAAAACGATGATCCCTCTGCGCGTCGTGAGCATGACATGCAATGCGCTCTTCATCATCTACGGATTTTTTAACGGAATATATCCGACACTGATACTGAATTTGGTTCTTCTGCCCCTGAATACCGTCCGCCTGCAGCAGATGCGGAAACTGATTCACGACGTGGAAGCGGCAGCATCTTACGGCGAAACGTCAATCGACTGGCTGAAGCCGTTTATGTCGCGCCGTGGTTTTCACAAGGGCGATATTGTCTTTCACAAGGGCGATTTGGCCGACGCAATGTATTACAGCGTTAGTGGTCGGTACCGCCTTTGCGAAATCGGAATTGATATCCCGACCGGTCAGGTCTTCGGCGATCTCGGTCTCCTGGCCCCGGGCAACCGGCGAACGCAGACGATCGAATGCCTGGAAGACGGCGAGGTGCTGACGGCGAGCTATCAGCAGGTCAAAGAGCTCTATTTCCAGAACCCGCAATTCGGATTTTATTTCCTGAGGCTGACAAGCGAGCGGCTGTTTGAGAATATCAGCCGTCTGGAAGCAGAGATCGTGCGCAAGAACGAAGCGCTCGCAGCGCTCGGCCACAAGCCGGCTTGATGGATAGACTTTAGGATATGATGTGTCACCGGAACGGCACGACCAGCCGATTGGCTCCGGTCCGCCCCCCCTTTTTATATAGCGACAAATATCGACGAGCGCGGCCCAACGGGTTCCAACGCCGGTAGATTGTTGACTTTGAGCAATGTGCCTAGTCACCTAGGGCGTTACTGATTCTGGGCACCAGGCTGTGCAGGAAAAACGACACGATATCTTTCGCAAGCGTATCCTCAAGAATGCGCAAATCATTCTGAGCGAGAAAGCGCCGAAGCTCGACTGCGCGGTCCGCAATCTCTCGGACACCGGGGCCTGCCTGCAAGTGTCAACGACCTATGGAATCCCTTCAAATTTCGAGGTCATCATTGAAGGCGTTCGCCGCGCCTGCCGCTCGATCTGGCGAACGGATACGAAGATCGGTGTCACGTTTGACTAAGATTGTCCGTGAAATTGAATCACCCTAGGCGAAAACCCGATACATCATTTTATGCACTTCTAAGTACGTCTGTCCGGACAATGTGCTTCTGTTCGCAGGAGCCGCCAATGCGTGAATGGCTGTTTTTGTTGGCACCACCGGCGTTGATCTTTTATTTCATCGCCTATCCGGCTCAATTCTACGCATTTGTTGCGTGGGCCAGAGTGATGATGGGATGAGCGTGCGGTAGCGGCCGGCGTTTAGCCTACTCAAATAAGACGCCGAGCCTTTTACCTTCCGTCCAGATGACCCGGCAGTGCCGGGCCTGTGGCTCGCCGTCGACACTCAACTGAAATACCCGCGGCAATCCGAACGTCGTGCCGACATGAAGACCGGCACCGGTCGATGTCAGATTATCGACCGAACAGGCCATTTGCTGTCCGGCCGCGCCGTATTTGATGAGGCCGCGTAGGTGCGTGGAGGGGCGAGAATCTTTTCTGCGATCAAACATTGTCGGCAATAATCGTTAGTGGCAATGACCTATGCGCGCTGTGCAACCTCGCTTGCGCGCGTTTCGACCTGAACGGTGCCAGGCAACATATAAGTCCGCGTTCGCTTGCACGTGTAACAGACGAAAGTATTTCGTTGCATGGTCCGAACGACCGGATGGGGTGTCACCGCGACGTGCACCATGACCGTCCGGCACTGGGGACAATGCGCAGTGGTGTCGATGACATCGCTAGAAGACATGGCTTGTGATGCCTTTAGCGGCCCTGCGTGGGCCATTCCGTTCGGCGGTATCCCGATCATAGGTAATGAAGTTTAAGAATTCATTCATGACCGGGACCAGCCTCGAGCTGTGCGGGCGGCAAATGGGCCGGAAAGTGCTGCGGACACCAATGATATTGCTATCCGGCGGCAATAAGTTGCCCACGCCGCGATCGCGAAAGTGCCGAGCCTGGAAAAATGGACAAGTGTCGCTGCTTGCATAAGAAGAATAAAAGGCTGGACGACCGCCGCGACAATCGATTTCTGCCGAGCAGCCTTTGACCGTTCAATCATTGGAATGATCGATCAAGTGCCGGTATTGCCGAAGGACTTGATTGGCCTGGCGTCGTCGCGATTCGTAAAGTGCATTCATAAATCGTGTGCCAAAGGCCGAGAGGCCATCACTGATATGACGAGCAAAGTTGACCAGTGCCGAGTCCGCGAGGCTGGAGCGGTGTTCATTGGTGTGGGTGAATGTTTGCGACGACATTTTGCTCTCCATCAAAATCTGGAGTTTCGCAGCGGGATCACGCGCGCGCTCGGCCTCATCGGGAGCGCGCGTTTGAATATTCGATGGAAGTCCAGACAAGGAATGATCCGAAGAGCTTCTGAGCATCGCCGTGTTTCCCGCTTGATGTGATGCGTCGTAGCGCATGCCGCCCGCTGCGTGCGTGAAGCGGCTCACGCCGGGTGCTGCGATGGCTCGTCGAACGGTAAAACATTTGTGTGCGCATCCGTTCGATTTCCAGTCATTGTGGCGCTAACGAAAATGGGAGATTGCCTTTCGTAAGCGATCTCCCATCGAAGCGTAAAATCAGAAAGAGCGGGTCAGAAGAGGTCTCCCGGCAGTCCGCTCAGGAAGCGCCTTTGTCTCGCTTGTCGATTGCAATGCGTAAGGGTCGATCTGAATGCTCGTCTGGTCAGTCACCGCCGCTGTCGCGAACGGTGTCGGGCGTAGTGCCAGGCCTATTGCGATGATCGCAATTGCCAGGACCGTAACGGCTACGACACGCATGAACGCCTCCTTTGTTTCGGAACGGATTTTCACTTCGGGCTGAGTTTTGAAGTCAGTGACTTTGCGCGCGACATCGGAGAGAGCGCGGTCGACGCGCACAAAGTCAGTTTTCACGTGGGCGCCCAGTCTGGTCAGGCTAACGTTTGATTTGCTGCGCTCGAATAACTGGCCGCCACATTCGCTTTCCAGTTCCTGGATGGCGCGCGTCAGCGACGGCTGCGCAACACCGCAGCGCCTGGCCGCACGGGTGAAATTTTGCTCCTCGCAGAGCGCGAGAAAGTAGCTGATCTGGTGTGTCTTCACCCGCATGTCTGCGACTATCGGGCAGCCAGATCGATGGCGCCGGTTACCGCCGGCGATGAAATCGCAACGCCGATTGCCAGCACGTAAAAAACAAGCCAGAGCGTCGCGACGACGGTGTCAGTGCGGTTATCGCCCTCTCGGCTTTGCTGCGGCGGTCTCTGTCGGTCAGCATGGGTGCGGTGACGCATGGTCGATCTCCGTTACTGAAGATCGCTACCACCCGCCCACGTTTTCGATGGTGAGCTAACTCACACTCGCGTCGAAACAATTTTGGGACCAGCCACGACTCCGCGCCGGAACGCCTTCATCGACGGAGGCGAGATCGGTACCCGCATCGCGTGTATGGTGAACGGCCGCGCAACGCGGCCGAGCCTGGCCGCGAATGGGACGTCTCGATCAACTGTTGCCGAAGTTAAAATAATCCGTGGAATTCGACGGATCCGGCCCGCAATAGCGCCCAGAGAGCCGGTCGAGAGAATTGGGATGGCCGCCCGGCTTCGTTTTGCTCAATCGGTTTTTAAAGTAGACTAGCTATTCGTGGGGGCTTCAAACCCCCGCCGAGTGACAGCCTCTGGGAAGCCGGATCGTAATTAGGGCGCGACCATGGACATTGGCGGCTGGCTGCGAACTTTGGGACTCGGACAGTATGAGTCGACATTCGTCCAGAACGCCATCGACACTGATGTGCTGCCGGAGCTGACGGAAGGCGATCTCGAAAAGCTCGGGATCCCGCTGGGCGACAGGAAACGTCTCATCAGGGCCATCAAAGCGATGGCGGGCGGCTCTCCCGGTGCGCCCATCACGAGCGAAGTCGGAAAGGATGCGCCGGGCGACTACTCCCCGACGGTTGGTGGCGAGCGCCGCCACTTGACCGTGATGATCTGCGATCTCGTGGGCTCGACTGCGCTATCGGCCCGACTCGATCCGGAAGACATGGGTGCTGTGATCGATGCCTTTCAGGCAGCCTGTGCCCGTATCGCGCTGGCCTCTGACGGCTTCCTTGCCGAATTCCGTGGCGACGGGATCTTGGCCTATTTTGGCTATCCTCGCGCCCACGAGGACGATGCCGAGCGAACCATACGCGCGGGGCTCGATATCATTGCCGCGGTCGCGCAGCTCAAGACGCCCGCTCAAGAGCCGATCGCGGTCCGCATTGGCATCGCCAGTGGTGTGGTGGTGGTCGGTGGTGAAGGTGCATTGCGCGAGAATATCGTGGTTGGGGATACGCCAAGCCTGGCGGCGCGCGTTCAGGCCTTGGCCGAACCTGGGACCATCGTGATCGCCGCCTCCACTCGCCGACTGATCGGCGATCAGTTCCTTCTGCGCGACCTTGGTCCGCACAAGTTCAAGGGTTTTTCAGAGCCGATCGCGGCGTGGACGGTTGATGGCGTGTCGGCCTCCGAGAGCCGCTTTGCGGCGGTCCATACGGCCGGCCTGACAAATCTCATTGGCCGCGAGGACGAAATCGATTTCCTGCAGAAGCGCCAACGCCTCGCCTGGAAAGGTGAAGGCCAGGTCGTGCTGATCTCAGGCGAGCCGGGGATTGGCAAATCCCGCCTCGCGGCGGCGCTCGAAGAGCGTATCGCCGACGAACCGCACACGGTCTTGCGTTACCAGTGTTCACCTTATCACATCAACAGCACACTTTATCCGTTCATCGTCCAACTGGAGCGGGCGGCCGGGTTCAAGGCGGACGATACGGCCAAGCAGCGCCTCGACAAGCTGGAAGCCCTTCTCGCCAAAACCGGGCCGCTAGGCCGGGAAACAGTCCCGCTGTTAGCTGCGCTGCTGTCGATCCCGTTGAGCGGCCGGTATCCGGCCTTGGCGCTCAGTCCAGCGCAGCAGCTTCGCCGCACGCTGGCGGCACTGCTCGATCAATTCGAAAGGCTCGCGCATCAGAAACCGATCTTGCTCTTGTTCGAGGATGCACATTGGGCCGATGCCACATCTCTCGAACTGCTCGATCTGACGATCGATCGAATGCGCCGATTGCCGGTCCTTGCCCTTTTCACGCTTCGGCCTGAATTCGAGCCACCCTGGATTGGGCTTCCTAATGTCGGTGTCATAAAGCTCGGCCGCCTCGACCGTAGCAATGTTGAAAGCATTGTTACGCAGGTAACCCACGGCCATGCGCTGCCGGCTGAAGTGATGAACCAGATTATCGTCAAGACCGACGGCAATCCGTTGTTCGTCGAGGAACTCACGAAAGCGGTGCTTGAAGGGGACATCCTGGTCAAGGAAGGCGACAGCTATCGGCTCGGTGGACCGCTGCTTCCGCTCGCCATTCCAGCGACACTCCAGGACTCCTTGATGGCGCGCCTCGATCGGATGGCGCCGGTGAAAGAGATCGGCCAAATCGGAGCGGCCATCGGGCGCGAGTTCTCCTATTCGCTGATTCGTGAGGTGGCCGGGCGCAACGAGCCGGCATTGAAACAGGCTCTCGCTCAACTTGAAGAGGCTGAACTTGTGTTCCGCCATGGCGAGCCACCGGAGGCAGTCTATAGCTTCAAGCACACGCTGGTGCGCGATGTGGCCTATGAGAGCCTGCTCAAGAGCCGGCGGCAGCAATTGCACGGCCAGATTGCACGCAAAATGGAAGAAAAGTTTCCCGACATTGTCGCAAGCCAGCCCGAAATAGTGGCTCACCACTTCACTGAAGCGGGGCTCGTTGAACCCGCGATCAACTACTGGCTAAAGGCCGGCAATCTCGCGCTGAGCCGCTCGGCGAACGCTGCCGTCGGTCATCTGGAACGGGGATTGAAATTGATTCCCGGCATTGACGACCCGATGCTCCGCAACAAGCTCGAGTTGCTGCTTCAAACGTCGCTCGGCAATTCGCTGCGGACGACGAAGGGGTGGAGTTCTGACAGTGTAAAGCGCGCGTATACGCGAGCACTCCAGTTGTGCAGAGAGAGTGGGCTTGATGAACATACCTTTCCGGCAGTGTTTGGTATGTGGACCTGGAATTTCCTGCGTGCAGCCCTTCCGGAGGCTCAAGCCCTTGCAGAATATCTGCTGAATTCGGCCGAGAGCATAGACGATTCAGTCTGCCGGGTGCTGGCCCACGAAGCCCTCGGGTTTACCTCATTTGCGCAAGGCAAATTTTCAGTTGCCCACACAGAACTGGAGCGCGGTCTTGGGTTATGCGAGGACGACAAGGCGACAGCGTATTTCGACCTGTCAGCGCAGGACCCGCGCGTTCATGTCAGGTCATATGACGCGCTGGCGCTTTGGTTTCTCGGTTATCCGGACCAGGCGTTGCGGCTATGTGCGGAGGCCCGCCGTTACGCCGATGACTCGCGGCATCCGTTCAGCGATGCAATGGCGCGAACAATAAGTCTGCGCGTGCACCAGCTTCGCGGCGAGTCCGCGATCGTGGCAAGCCAGGCTGACGGGGCCATCGCGCTCTGCGAAGAGCATGAGTTTGTGCACTACCGAGCCATGGCCCTGATTTTGCGCGGCTGGGCACGCGCCCAGCAAGGCGAATTCGAGAAAGGCATCGCCGAAATTCAGGAAGGCCTGGAGAAAGAACGGGCAATGGGTGCGCTGTTATTTGATTCCTATACGCTGGGCTTGCTGGTCGATGCTTGCATAAAGAACGAACGTTACGGACAAGCGCTCGAATTTCTGGAGCAGGCGCAATTGAGGCTCGAAGACGAGAGCGCCGAATGCTTTTACGCAGCGGAAATATATCGTTTGCGCGGCGAAACATATCTGCGATCGAACCAGAATCTGGATCAGGCGCAGCATTATTTTTCCAAAGGCCTTACGATTGCGCACGAACAGAAAGCAAAATCCCTTGAGCTTAAACTTTGCCTGAGCATGTGCGATTTACACGATCTGCAAAAAGACGCGGACAAATGCCGCTTGCAACTCGGCGAGATTTACCGATCCTTCAGCGAAGGCTTTGATAGCGCGGATCTGGTCAGAGCCAAGGCGAGGCTGGAAAAGAGTTTCTATCGCGCCTAATTGTGCTTCCGACCGCTGGAAAACATATCTTGCTGCACAATGAAATTTGCGAACTCTCTGTTGATTGTTTCCAGAATGTATTCTCCGTCGTCCGCCATCAGGAAATGTGAGCCTTTGCGCACATGATTGGTAAACCCGCCGCAGGTGAACTCGCCCCAACCGGCTGAGTCTTCTTCCGATACCCACGGATCCGCATCGCCGACAAAACTGCTGATCGGAAATGCGAAGGGTTCGACGGGCTGATACTCATATTTGTACGCCATGCCAAACTCGGCACGGATTGTGGGCAACAACACCTTCCTCAGCTTCGGTATCTCCAGCATCCTGTTGGCAGCCGGAGTATCGAATTGCCGTATGATGTCCGCGAAGATTTCGTCAGTTTGGGCGTAAGGTGGAATTCTAATATCAAATTCCCCACGCAGCATCATGTCGTAAACCAGGTTGTCTTCAAACTCTCGTCTGCGCTTCAACAGATGTGGTGGTCTGACGCCGCAGGCGAACGCATGCTTGATGAAGCGCGAGCTTGTTTCGGGTAGCGCGCAAAGCGTCGCAAACATCGTGAGTCCGCCCAGGCAGTGGCCAAAAAAAGCAGATGGCCTGTCCAGCCACTGAGCGATTTCCGGCAATAGACGCTCGACGAAAGTATCCAGGTCATCGACGGCCGTTTCACTAATACGGGTTCCGCGTCCCGGCGGCTCGACCGCCACCACCTCTACGGCGCCATCAAAGAGGTGTGCCCAAGACCGAAAAGACACAAGGCCGCCGCCCGCGTAGGGAAAACAGAATAAACGGGCTTTGGCGTTCGGATTGGGCCGGGGTGCAATCAACCATTTTCCAGCGCTTCGCGAGGCGACCTCACCGGCGGGACGAAAAACCGCGGCGGCACCGTTGCCCGACATGCGGGCGAGTGGTGTCTTTTCATTCGCGCCGATATCATAATAATTCAACGCATCGCTTTCATTTTCAGCAGGATCTATTGCTGCCTCGTCCGGCGCGTATGCATTTGCCCTGATAGCCGCCGCCGAGGGCGCCGCCGAATCGAATTCCGCGGCCTCGTTCTTTGCGCGTTGTGCAAACAGACCGGACAGATGATCCGATAGCTGGTTGATCGTCGGTCCGGTGATGAGCTCCGAGATCGAAATCAGTATCCCGAATTCGTCCTCCAGATTGTTCGCGAGCGTCACCGACCTCAAGGAATCCAGACCAATTTCATTCAAAGGCCGGTCTGGATCGATCGGCTCTACGAAGCCAAGCTCCGCCATGATGCGCTGTTGCAGCCTGCTCAAGAGCTGTTGGCGTGCCTCGCCATTCACAGGAGGGGCGGTCAGGGCGCCCCTGCACTGTGCAGCTTTAGACGATCCGAAAGCCTCGCTCCCGTTCAGAAGCTCCGCGAGGAACGCGGGCTTGCCGACCTTGCCGGCGTAAGTGGGCCAATCAGCAATTGCCACCGCGATCTGCTCCACATCGCGGTGCATCAGCTTGTCGAATCCCTGCATTGCGAGATCGGGTGAAATAAATTTTACGCCCAGCGATGACCACATCGCCTCACCGCGAGCGCCCGAAAGGGTGGCCAACCCGCCCTCTGACCAGGCAGACCAGTTGATCGCCGTTGCCGGCAAACCCGCGGAACGGCGGTGAGCCGACAAAGAATCAAGGAATGTGTTGCCGGCGCTGTAATTTCCCTGGCCGGCGGAACCCAACAAACTCAACAAAGACGATTGCAAGATAAAGAAGTCCAGCTCGAGCGATTTCGTGCAATCGTGCAGAAGCCAGCTTCCATAAACTTTGGGTCCGAAGACGCGCGAGAACCGATCCCAGTCAAGTTGAGCCAGTATTCCATCATCCAAAACGCCGGCCGAGTGAACGATGCCTCTTAACGGCGGGCCCTCTTTGTTGATCGTCCTGATGAGGCGGCTTACATCGTCATCGCGGCTGATGTCTGCGGCCACGACCTTGATCGATACGCCGTTATTGTGCGCCGTATTGATGAGTTCTTGTGCCGCTTCGGTGCTCGCATTTCGGCCCGTCAAGACAAGGTGTCTCGCACCGTTGCTCATGAGCCATTGGACGACACTGCGCCCCAACATTCCCAGGCCACCGGTCACGAGATAGGTGGCGTCGCCGCGCACCCGTAGAGGCCGTGCCGGCAGGTCGTCAAGCGATTGCGTGACGAATCTTTGGATGTAGCGCTCACCGCCGCCTGAGATGGCGATCTGGGTCTCGCCGGCTGGGTGAAGCAACTCTGCCGCCAATAAATCTACATTCGGCGCGCGGTCAGCATCCAGTTGCAGATCAATCAATCCTCCCCAGATGCCCGGGTACTCGATCGCAATGGTTCGTCCCAATCCCCACAGAGGGGCCTGGACCGGGTCAACGTGCTGGTTCTGGCCTTCTGTCTTTTGTGTATTTGCTGTTACAAACCAGAGGCGCCTGCCAGTGGGATTCGTCGACCGAATTTCGGCGAGGGCCTGCAAGATCGCCAATGCCCCGCGACACATCATCTCACTGCCGCTCTTCAATGTCGCCAGGGTCAGACCTTCTATGGATGGGGCATCCAACGCCCATAGATAGATCACGCCATCGCATTTTAGCGTCTCGCTGTTGGTGAACTGCTCCAGCAATCGGCGAAAATCTTGAGGCTGCCTTTCATTTACGGTCCACGTTCTTTGACCCCGTTGGGCGAATGCATTGTCCCTGTAGACGAGGTGGCAATGATGGCCTGCGGCTTCCAGGCTGCGCGCCAGCGCTACACCGACGCCTTTTGCATCGGCAAATATTAGCCAGCTCGCCGGTGAGCGCACTTTCTCACGGTTGGCAGCATCTCTGACGCTCTTTCGCCAGGCCGGCCGATAGAACAGGTTGTCCGTGCGAGCGCGAGAGGGCTGAACTTTGGCAAGCGGCAACAGCCGTACAGTCAAGCCCTCCAGATGCGCGATAGGCCGCTCGGCCTCGTCGTAAACCCGAATGTCGACCACCTGCGCATTGTCTTTATCGACTCTCCGCAGTCTGGTGTGCACCCACGCCTTGTCGCCCCCGTCCTGATAGCAGCGGAATCCCTCCAGCGAGACGGGCAGGTAGGCATTGCGGCGATCGCATTTGGCCTTCTCCGCGCCATCAAGGACAATAGGATAGGCGTGCAGGCACGCATCCAAAAAGGCGGGGTGCATCACGAATTGCGCATCTGCCAAACCGTCCGGAAGCTGCACTTTGGTCAGCGCCTCGTGTTGACCGAGATGCAATTCCCGGACGCCACGAAAACTCGGTCCATAGTCAAGCCCAAGCTTTTCAAGCCGGTCATAAAAATCGGCAACCGGCAGTATCTGCGGGCAACGCGCCCGGATCTGCTTAATCGCAAAGGCCGAGCCGGATGGTGCCTCTGACTTGCGCAGCGTGCCCGTCATATGGGTATGCCAGACCTTGGGGTTCTCAGTGTCTGCGCTTTCCAGTTTGAAACTTGCCCTGTCGGACTTCAGTGGAGTGACCGACATCCGCACAGTCCGATCTTCGCCATTGAAAAACGACATCGCCTGGTGATGCATCGCATCATCGAAACTGACCTGTGACGTCGCGAAATGCATCCGGCCGACGACCGTGGCCGCCTCCAGTTCGACGGTGGTTGGGAGAACGATGGATCCTGCAATTCTATGATCGGACAGGAAGCCGGCATGGTGGACGCCGTAGCGCGCCTCATAACAGACCTCTTTAGCCGTAGAGTTTATGCGCGTGCCCACCAACGGATGAGGTCGTTCGGCAACGGTTCGCACTTGTTCGGGACGGACCGCATTGTCTTCGATCCAGTGGCGCTTTCGCTGGAAGGGATAGGTGGGCAACGGTATTCGCCGCCATGAGGCGTCGGCGTGCACCGCAGCCCAATTTACGTTGTGGCCCGCGCGATACAGCGCGACCAGCATTTCAGTCATTGAGTCGGCATCCGGTTTCTGACGGTTCAGCGTGGCAGCCCATGCGGCGGCCTTGGCTTTAGTTCCAAGGCAAACCTGTGCAATCGGCAGCAGCACAGGGTGTGGCCCGACCTCGAGAAATGTCCGGCAGCCAAGCTCAGCCAGCGCAAGCATCCCATCTCCGAACCGCACCGATTCCCGAAGGTGCCGGCGCCAATAGAATTTATCGGGCGCGGCCGACATCAGCCCGCCGGTGAGGTTGGATATCAGGGGTATTTTGGGCGGGTTATAGTTGATCTGGCTCGCAACGTTTTCGAGATCGTCAAGAATGGGTTCTGTACTCGGCGAGTGAAAAGCGTTGGAAACCTGCAATTCCCGATAACTGATGCCTTGCCGGCCTAACTCTTCCAAAAGCGCTTTCAATTCATCCCGGTCGCCGGACACGACCGTATTCAACGGTCCATTCATTGCAGCCACAGCCAAGCCGGGGGCGCTCTTGTCTATGAGCTTACGCACCACGGGTTCTGACGCGAATATCGCGGCCATGCCGCCGCTCGGCAGTTGGCGCATCAAGGCACCGCGAGCGGTGACCAATCGCATCGCGTCTTCGAGTGCAATGACATCCGCTGTGCACGCAGCGACAAATTCTCCCAGGCTATGCCCAATCACTGCGTCGGGTGCGATACCCCAGGATTTCATGAGCTCCGCGAGGGCATACTCAACTGCAAACAGCGCGGGTTGGGTGTAATCAGTGCGGTTGACCAGCGCGGCATCGCTGTCTTGGGCAAAAATTACATCAAGCAAACCTTCCTCAAGATACGGCTGCGCCAGTGCATGACAGCGATCGATCGCGTGCCGAAAAACGGAATGCGTTTGATATAACTGTGCGGCCATGCCGGCATGCTGCGATCCCTGGCCGGAAAACATGAAGGCGATTGGCGCGCTGCTGGTGCGCTTTAATTTCGAGGGATCGGCCGTTGTTCGCAGCCATGATGCGATGTGCTTTTTCAGCTCCGCTACTGATCGGGCGGGGGCGGCGAAGCGGAAGGCAAACTGGCTTCTGCTGACGTTGGTGGTGTAGCAAAGATCACCGATCGGTGCGTCGGGATTGTTATTGAGCCAGTCCAGAAGTTGCTCGACACGCGCCACCAATGCGTCGGCGCTTTTGGCTGAAAGGGTGGCAAAGCACGGGAATTGGTCGGGCGCCTGTTCCCTGATCGCAGCGGCCAGCGGCGCCTCCTCGAGGATGGCGAAAGCATTCGTACCGCCGATTCCCAAGCTATTGAGTGCGGCTCGCCGCGGCGCATCCGCAAGGGCAAAATCCTGGAGTTTTGTGTTTACGTAAAACGGCGACGATGCGAAGTCGATTGCCGGATTTGGCGTTTCATAATTGATGCTCGGCGGAATCTTTTTGTGATGAAGCACGAGCGCGGTCTTGATAAGGCCGGCTATTCCAGCCGCCTGTTCCGGATGCCCGATGTTGGCCTTAACCGAACCGATGGCACAGTATTGCTTGCGGTCGGTCTCTTTTCGGAAGGCCATGGTCAGGGCTTCGATCTCCAGCGGGTCGCCTACAGTCGTGCCGGTTGCGTGGCATTCGACATAACCGATGCTTTCGGCGCTGACTCCGGCCAAATCCAGGGCATCGACGACCGCCTGGGACTGCTGGCCCAGGCTCGGCGCGGTGTAGCTGCTTTTGGCGGACCCATCGTTATTCGCTGCAGTGCCTTTGATCACTGCATAAATATGGTCGCGATCAGCGACAGCGCGCTGCAGGGGCTTGATCAACACGGCCCCGACACCGCTGGCAAAAATAGTTCCCTGGCCAACTGAATCGAATGGGCGGCAGTGCCCGTCGAGAGAATGAACGTTTCGCTTTTCCGCCAAATACCCCTCAATCTGGGGCACGCGGACCACCGAGCCTCCGACCAGCATCATATCGCACTCATCGAACCTCAGGTTCTGACATGCCTGGTGGACTGCCAACAAAGATGACGAGCACGCCGACTGAATTGTGTAGCTGGGACCTCTGAGATTCAGCTTGTAGGAAACACGCGTGCTTAGGAAATCTTTGTCATTATTGATGTGCGAAGTGCTTGCCGTCTGGCCGGGAAATTCTGCGTGGTGCAGTTTTGCCAGAAGATAACTTGTAACAACGCCGCCGGCAGTCGAGAGCACGCCGACTTTTCCCGGATAGCCAACCGGGTCGTAACCTGCGTTTTCGAACGTTTCCCAGCACACCTCCAGAAACAGGCGATGCTGCGGATCCATCGTTGCCGCGTCTTTAGGAGAGTAGCCAAAAAACGATTCGTCGAACATCTCAACGTCGCGCAACAGCGGCGCAGCCTTGACGTACTTGGGATTGGCAACCAAGGCCGGGTCGACCCCAGCTGCAACAAGATCCTGATCGGAAAAAAAAGTGATGGACTCGATGCCGTCGCACAAGTTCTTCCAATACTCTTCGGCTGTAGCCGCTCCGGGAAATCGACAAGAAAGGCCGATGATTGCGAGGTCAACGTTCCGCCGTATATCGCTCATCTTGACACCTCGACCGACGCAAGCACTTTGTAATTATTGTCAACTCGCAAAATGATCAAATGCAGAAACCTCATCTGCGTCGATTTAATCAGATGAGTCCCGTTGCATTTCTATTTGCTGGGGCTTTTGGTTTTGTTGCCATCCTTCAGCGTGATTAGCGCATCAGTGATACGCTGCAAGATTATCTCCTGGGCTTCGATAAAATGTATCGAGCCCGAAAGCAGCTTGGGGAAGGTTTCATTGTATGTATCTTCCACTCTCTTTTCAAAATCGGCGTCAAACGGGCTTCTCCACGTTCGCGATGGATCCAGGATCATCATCAGAGCGTGCAGTTCAAGCAATGTCAGTTTCTGAACCGGTTTGACATGACTCGTGTCTTCAATGCCTTTTTTCAGAATTGCGAGCATATCGCGCTGGAAGGACACCCACGGTAGCGCCAGCAAGGAAAAATTCCGGAATATGCTGTCTTTTAAATTTCGAATATCGTCTGAGCTGCTCTTTTTCTCATTCGGCATCTGAGCACCATCGTCCTTTGGGTTCGTTGGCCCCGCTACGTCATCGGATTATTCAATACGCTGCGTCCTCCGGGTAGCAGCCGGCCTTGCCATTTTGCCACCGGTCGAGCCACTCCCGAGTCACCTTGCGGCCCTCTTTGCGCAGTTCGTCCATGAAGGCGCGGCTGCGGTCAAACTTGGACGAATATGACAGATTGTCTGCGGTATTTTTCTCCATCTTGATCGTGCGCACCGTCACAGGCTTGTAGTCAATCGCAAATTGTTGATCCTTGTAGTCTTCGGTCCACGCGTTGACCGCCATAATGAAGTCCAGGTCTTTGTTCAGCGACAGGTTTCCCATCAGTTCGTTCTGACGGTCCTGGATGTCTTTGTTGGATGAAGGCACCTCCGGCCATTGCTGTGGGTTGATGCGGATGATCCACAGTTCGTGGGGGACATGGTCGGATCCTGGCGGGTCCTTGTCCACGGGCGGATCGAAGAACTCGCGCACGGGCGGATTCTGCGAGTAAAGGCCGTCCCAGTAGTGGCCGCCCGGCTTGATGTCTTCGGCCTCGCGCAAAGTGGGCAGTGTTCCTGATGCCGCGACCCCGGACAAAGTGAGCGGTAATTTCTGGCGCCAATAACGAGACCTGTCCTTGGTGACTATTACGGGTTGCATTCCTTTATTTTCGAGTTGCTTTTTCTTATTGACGTCAGAGTCAAACACGGTCTCGAAACCGTTGACGACTTCCGAGGCGCCGATCAGCACGCGCGTCGTTAGGCCTGGCCAGTCGATCCGGTCGAAATCCGGACAAGCTTTGGCAAGCATAGTCTCCAAATCGAAATATTGTTTGCGGACGCCAAGACTCGGCAGGCTGGCGGCGAACGCCTTGTAGAGTGCACCGTACGGATTGAGGCCGAGAATTGGTACGTTGACTCCAAGTACCGGTAACTCTTTCTCTTCCGCCCAGAATGCGCCGTAGGTCAGAAAGTTCAGCGCAGTCTCGGCCCCGGTGCTCGCAACGAAGCCGTCCCAGAAGTCGTTGAGCTTTTCGATCGCTTCATCGGCAGAGCCGGGGCTTCCAGGCTTCGGAGCAAGGCCGTACCATACCATCAGCGCGCACAAGGCGCCGGCTGACGTCCCGCTCAAGCCCACAAGTTCGATGCGCTTGTTGTCGCGGATATCTTTGAGGATTTCGGTGAGGACGCCAACCTCGAAAGCGGCATGCATCCCGCCGCCCTGGCAACCGATGGCGACTTTCTTCGGAGCGTCCATGTCTGCCCTCCAGGCTTTGGATGAGGCCTACTGTAAGGTCTCATGCAAGCAGTGTGAATGGTGGCCGACCGGCCAATTTGGCACGGTTGACGAAAGGAATGTGATCGGTAGCGCGCGAGCCACCGAGGAATTCTGGCAGTGCACATGCCAAGGCGACCCTGCAGGGCCTGAAAATCGGCTATTTGCAATCAATGCCCTGTATTGTGCGGCTGTCATAAAACCGATGCATTTTAGCGAACTTAATAGAATTGTTTTACTGTTAGAGTTAAACAGCCAAAGTAAGATTTGGCCGTTCGCCAGATAGACTACCCGCTGGGTTATTCTGTCGTATGTTAAGTATTGAGAACTTTTCAGGTGGGGCAAAATGTAAGATGGCAACAGGCGCGAGCAGGAATAGTCAAACGCAGTCGTTCGACAAGCATGCGTTGCTCCGCGCCCACCCATTTTTCAAGGATTTGGGCAATACAATAATCGATCGGCTGGCCCCTCGCGTCATTACGACGAGAGTGAAGAAAGGCGCAGTCATATTTCATAAAGGCGATATTGGATCGAAACTTTATGCCGTTCGTGCCGGCGCAGTGAGAATCAGTGCGCCTTCCGAACAGGGGAAAGACGCAATTTTCAACCTGGTCGTGCCTGGCGAACTTTTTGGGGAAATTGCATTTCTCGACGGGGGAGAGCGCTCAGCTGATGCCGTTGCTATCGATAACTGTGAGTTGATGGTTATCGAGCGGCGCGATTTCATTCCGCTACTGCAGGATGATCCAGAAGTCGCGTTAAGGCTGATCAATATTCTGTGCGCGCGTCTGCGCCACACGAGCGAGCAGGTCGAGGATATCGTTTTCCTTGGATTGCCGAACCGTCTCGCCAAAGTTCTGTTGCACCTCTACCAGCCATCGTCGACCGCTGTGCCCAGCAGCAAGATCCATGTCACTCAGCGTGAAATAAGCCAGATGATCGGTGTTTCGCGCGAGAGTGCAAACAAGCAGTTGCAGGACTGGCAACGCCGGAAGTGGCTCAAGCTTGAACGCGGTGGCGTCGTCATTTTTGCGCCCGACGCATTGCGCGACCTTGTGACCAACACGGCAAGTTGACCACCTCACCAGTGGCATTTGGAAGCGTCCTCACGTGCGGTGGTCCGGCGTTCCGCGATGTCTGTTCCAGTGATCGGCCGATCCGCCGTGATAAACTTCCCGTAAACATATATGCTGCGCGATTAACTTTGTGTCGTGCGGTCGTGTGCGTCGCGACGTTCGATTGCTGCACGAAATTGCTCTAACGCAAAATAAATTATTAATGCCCACGTCGGCCTGTTTTTTTATCGCTCGAACTTGGCGGACGTCTTGCTGTTCCATATAACGGAAAATCAATGGCTTTCGACTAATTAATTGAAATGATTGGCAATGATGCCCTCGCGGCTTTCTCCGTGACCAATTTTAAAAAGTCATGGCAGCCGTTTTTAAAGTATCGATCGGCGCTATTCGGGACCATCCTGATTAGCCTCGTGTGGGCGACTCTGTTTTTCTTCCTGAGGAACGAACACGAGAGCGCCGAACGGGCCGCGATTTAAAATTCCACAAATCTGGCAGGCGCGCTCGAAGAACACCTTCTTCGGTCGTTGAGTGAAATCGACCGTACTTTGGTGATTATCCGAACGCTCTATGAACGGGACAAAAATAGATTTGATTTGGCCGGCTGGCTGAAATCGAGCCGCGTGTTCAACAATGAGGATTTAAAAGTCAGCATTGTCGACAACAATGGCAATGTAAGGCTCAGCAGCGACGGGGCGATAAAGCGAGATGGCGGCGAAACCCTGCAGTACCGCGACGACGTCAATTCGCAGGTCGACAAGCTGACCATCAGCAAACCCATCTTCATTCAGTCCACGGGGCAATGGTCGATTCAATTTTCGCGTCCTGTCGGAGTGGCCGACAGATCCCTCAAAGGGGCCGTTGTTGCGTCGCTCGACCCAAGTTATCTCACGCGCATCTACAACTCTGTCGACATTGGTCGCGAAGGTTACATCCGGGTCATCGGGCGGGATGGAATTGTTCGTGCGACCAGCGGACGCACATTGTCAGTGCTCGGAAAGGATTTTTCAGGCGCTGATCTGTTCAAGAAAACTTCGACAGCCGGATGGTACTATACTGGCAGCAATTTGAGCGACAGTGTTCAGCGACTGATAGCGTACCGATCGGTCAATGGCTTTCCTCTTGTCATTACGGTCGGGCTCGCGTCGCACGAGATTTTTTCCCGTCTCGATGCGCAAGAAAAATCCGGCTATTTCATCGCGATCATAATGACGCTGCTCATCCTGGCAGCGACGGTCTTTAGCGTTCGAGGCCACATTTTGAAGGACCGCGCGAAGCAGCGCCTCGAACATACCAATATGCTTTTGAATGCAACTCTGGAAAACATGCCGCAAGGGATTTGTATGTTTGGGGCGGACCAGAGGTTGGTGCTTGCCAACGATCTCTACAGCAAGATGTATGGCCTGAATCCCGAAGACGTGAAACCTGGAACGACGCTGCCGGAAATTTTGCAGGCTCGAATAGCGGCGGGCTCGTGCCCAGAGGACACGCAGAAATATGTCCAGGATCGTATCGAGGAAGCATTCCTGCCCGATCCCGGGTACGTCATCAACGAGCTTCGGGACGGCCGAACTTTCTCGGTGAGCCGCAAGGCCATGTCAGATGGCGGCTCCGTCGCTGTTCATCAGGACATCACCGCGCATCTGCATGCCGAACGGGAACTGGGTGAGGCTAAACAGTTTCTGAATTCAATCATCGAGAATATTCCCGTCGCAGTGGTCGTGAAGGATGCGGTAACGCGCAAGTTTGTGCTTGTGAACCGCGCATTTGAGGCAATGCTCAAGGTGACGAGGGCCGAGGTTGTCGGGAAAACCGTGTTCGACATCTATCGGACCAAGGATGCAGAGCGGATCGATGCGACTGACAGCGAAGCACTTGCAGGCGTGATCGGTGCCTATCCAAGTGACTACGAAATTGAAATGCCCGTTGGCCACTCGCGCATTTTGGCGACAAGCCGCATCGTCGTCCGCGATGCGCAAGGTACACCAAAGCACCTGATCGTTGTGATCGAGGACGTTACGGAACGGAAAAGGTCCGAACAGCGCATTGCATTCATGGCGCATCATGACGTTTTGACGGGTCTCGCCAACCGCCTCGCGATTATGGAAAAGATCGAAGAGGCGGTTGCACGGCACCGCAGGCGTGGCGATCCGTTTGCCGTGCTACTGCTGGATCTTGACCGCTTCAAGCACGTCAACGACACGCTCGGCCATGCAGTCGGCGACGCATTGCTGCGGGAAACCGCGGCTCGTCTCAAGGCGTCGCTTCGGGAAACCGACGTGCTGGCGCGTCTTGGCGGCGACGAATTCGCGATCGTTCAGGACCGGGAGAATAACCCGCGCGAGGCTGCGTCTGCGCTTGCAGACCGAATTACCGAAGTCATTTCCAGGCCATTTAATATCGAAGGCAATGAGGTGAATATTGCCACGAGCATCGGGATCGCCTTGGCGCCCGAGCATGCGGCCAATTCCGATAGCCTCATGAAAATGGCGGACCTGGCTCTCTATCGCGCCAAATCCGCTGGCCGCAACGGATATCGCTTCTTTGATCCGGAAATGAGCCTGGCGGCAAGCGCGCGGCATGAGCTTGAGAGCGAGCTGCGCCGCGCCATTCAGCAGGACGAACTTGAGCTTTATTACCAGCCAATCGTCGACACCAAGACCTGTGTCATTTGCGGCGCCGAGGCGCTCATTCGATGGAGACATCCGACAAAGGGCATGATCCTGCCTGACCAGTTTATTCCGCTTGCGGAAGAAACCGGCATGATTACGCAAATCGGAGAGTGGCTATTGCAAACGGCTTGCGCGGATGCTGCCGGCTGGCCCAAAGACATTAAAGTGGCCATTAATCTGTCAGCAGTACAATTCAGAAAGAACAATTTGGTCGACGTTGTGATATGTGCATTAGCGCAGTCGGGATTGTCGCCCGAGCGGCTGGAACTGGAGATAACAGAGACGGCCCTTATCGAATCCGCGACAGAATGTTTGCCGGTTCTGCATCAATTCAAGAACCTCGGCATTGCTGTCGCGCTCGACGATTTCGGCACGGGATATTCGTCGCTGAGTCAGTTGATGATGTTCCCGTTTAACAAGATCAAGGTCGATAAATCCTTCATCCAGAACCTGACGAAACGTACCGAATGTGCGGCCATCATCGCGGCGACTCTCACTTTGGCGCGGAGCCTCGAAATCGCGACCACCGCTGAAGGCGTGGAAACGGTCGAGCAATATCGGCTGTTGCGCCTGGCCGGGGTGACGTCGCTGCAAGGCTATCTGTTCCAGCCTCCGTGCCCATCGTCACAAATTGATTTCTACAGCGCTTACAACATCCCCGATGTCGACTATGCCGCATAACACCGTATTGCAGTCAGGACTTCCAGCAGATCGGCGGAACCGAAATTCCGGCGCTAATCAGAAGATTGGGCCGGCCCATCGGTCGCTGGTGGATGAGCTGGAAGCCGCTATTCAGCAAAAGAATATCGGAACGCGTGCGGAAATTCTGCGGCGGATCACGGACCTGTTTGTGGCGGGTTCCGACCACTTTGACGGCGAACAAATGTCATTGTTCGACGATGTCATGAGCCGTCTGTTGACGGAGATTGAGCATTCGGCTCGCGTCGCATTCGGCGAGAGGCTTTCGGCCATCGCCAATGCCCCACCCAATGCGAGCCGAACGCTTGCGCTCGACAACTCGATCGCCGTCGCCGGGCCCGTGCTCAAGCGTTCAGAATCTCTCGACGATGAGACGCTGGTCACCGGTGCAAAGACCAAAGGCCAGGAGCACCTGCTGGCGATCTCGCAGCGAAAACGTCTCAGTGAAAACGTCACCGATATTCTTGTCGAACGCGGCAACCAGAAGGTTGTCATGAGCACGGCCGCGAACATAGGAGCCCGGTTTTCCCAATTTGGCTATTCGACGCTGGTTTCCCGCTCCGAAAGCGACAGCGAACTTGCAATGCTGGTCTGGTTGCGCCCGGAAATTCCGCGTGAGTATTTGTTGACGTTGTTCGAAACCGCGTCGGAAACGGTGCGCCTCAAATTTGAGACCGTGGATCGCAGCAAAGCGGATCTGGTTCGCGATATGATCAAGCAGGCGGCGGATCAAATTCAGACCCAGTTGCGTGATCATTCTCCCAATTTCCCTGCCGCGCGGGCCAATATCGAGCAGTTGCACAAGAATGGCGAGTTGACGGAGGCGCGCGTTTGCGAGTTTGCCACGCATGGCAAATTCGACGAAACGGCGGAGGCGATAAGCCTGCTGGCCGATCTGCCGATCGGTGCAGTCGAGCGTGCATTGGTGCACGATACCGGTGATCAAATCCTGATCTTGGCAAAGTCGATTGATTTTTCCTGGAAGACAACGCACGCCCTGCTGGCGTTACAAGGGGGCGCCGATCAGCGGCCCGTTGGCGTTTCTGGAGAGTACCTCGATCGATTTAAAAAACTGCGGCCTGAAACCGCGCGTGCCGCCATTCAATTTTATCGGTTGCGCGAGCGGGCGACCAACTCACACCAGAAGTAAATTTGCGATTTGCGGCCTGAACTCACCCGTTGACGGAAGCAATTCCGTTATCTGCAGGCGAGAGGCGCCATAATTTCCGTTTTCCGCGGTATTTGCGAGGGTGCGCTTGAGCCCATATACTGATGGACCTGTAAGCGGTACGCGCTATTTTGCCAAATCCCGGCAAAGTCCGCTGTTTTATCGACGTTTCCGGATCGCTTGAACAAAATTGTGTGTCGGGTGTTGCGGTAGAGGGTCAATGCGATCGGATGATTTTCTCTACATGAACGAAATCCTGGGTTTCATTTGCGTTGCGGTCTGGATTTATCTGATTTGTGGCCGCGGCGGGTTTTGGCGAAGTGATATAAGAGACACCACGCATCCCGCGCGGTACGTGGACCGATGGCCCACGGTGGCCGTCATCATTCCAGCCCGCAATGAATCCGAATTTATCGGTGCGAGCGTCCAGTCGCTATTGAGCCAGGAGTATCCGGGGCCGCTCACCATTTTTGTCGTTGATGATGACAGTAGTGACGACACTGCAGCCATCGCTGCGCGCACAGCCGCGAGGGCGCCTGAGCGTCAGGTGACCGTGATCACCAGCAATGGGCCAGCCAGCGGCTGGACTGGAAAGCTATGGGCGCTCAAGGAGGGCATTGCGGTCGCCGGGACGGCGCGTCCGGACTACCTGCTACTGACTGATGCCGATATCGTGCATAAGCCGGACACAGTCGCGTGGCTGGCCAGCCACGCAGTGACGGGCAAATATGTGCTGGTGTCGCTTATGGCGAAACTTCGGTGCGACAGCATGGCTGAGCGCAGCCACGTGCCGGCTTTCATCTATTTTTTCCAAATGCTTTTTCCGTTCTTGTTGGTCAATCGCCGCAATTCGGGCGTGGCCGCCGCTGCCGGCGGCTGCATCCTCGTCCGCACGGATGCACTCGAGCGGGCAGGCGGTATCGCCGGCATTCGCAATGCGCTGATCGATGACTGCTCGCTGGCAACGAAACTAAAAGCGGTAGGACCAATCTGGTTGGGCCTGACCGAACGCGTACGAAGCGTGCGCCCCTACGAGACCTTGTCCGACGTCCGCCAGATGATCTCGCGCTCCGCCTATGCGCAACTTCGCTATTCGCCGTTGCTGTTGGCGGGGACCACGCTTGGTCTGTTGTTGACGTTCATTGCGCCGCCAATGCTTGCCATCTTTGCAACCGGCCTGCCGCGTTACCTGGGTTTGGCCGCATGGCTGGCAATGGCACTGTCATTTGTGCCGATGCTGCGATTTTACCGCCTCTCGTCACTATGGGGTTTGGCTTTGCCGGGAATTGCATCGCTTTACCTGTACTACACGCTCAATTCCGCCTATCAATACCTTCGCCGACGAGGGGGCCAATGGAAGGGGCGCGTTCATGACGCGCCGAGCTTGCAATGACCAGCAGCGCTCAACTTCGGTCCGGCAAGGGCGCGCGGGACGAAAATTTCCCTGTTGCATCCTGGCTGATCAAGCGGCGGCATCGGCCGGTCATTCTGGCGTTCTACGAATTCGTCCGCGTTGCCGACGATATTGCCGATCACCCGACGCTTGCGAGTACCGAAAAACTTGTGCGGCTTGATCGTCTCGAAGCCAGCCTGCTCGGCAGTGGCAACGATGAACCGGAAGGGCTGGTGCTGCGGGATGTATTGCAGAGCCGCGGGCTGTCGACCCGACATGCCCAGGACTTGCTGAACGCCTTCCGGCAGGATGCGACCAAACTCCGATACAAAGATTGGGACGATCTGATCGATTATTGTTCGCGCTCCGCGATGCCGGTCGGCCGCTTCGTGCTCGACGTCCATGGTGAGGCGAGAGACACTTGGCCGGCGTCGGATGCCTTGTGCGCAGCATTGCAGATTATCAATCACCTGCAGGATTGCGGCATGGACTATCGGACGCTCGACCGGGTCTATATCCCGCTCGATGCGCTGACGGCACAGGGGATCGGTGTCGAAGCACTCGGTTATGATAAAGCCAGCCCGGCATTGCGAGGTTGTCTGGACGCGTTGGTGACGCGCACCTCCGCTCTGTTACGCCAGAGCCATGGGCTTGAGGCCAATGTGATCGACACGCGTCTAGGCTGTGAAATCTCTGTTATTCAGTCGCTGGCGACACGTCTGCTGGACGTTCTTCGCGAGCGCGATCCGCTGAGCGAGCGCGTTCATCTCAGCAAAGGTGAAGCTGCGTTTGAAGCCGCTAGCGGCGGAACACGGGCTTTGCTGCGCCGATTGTTGCGGACGGTCGCGCCGACGCGCCGTTACCAGACCCCATGAACGTTCAGGTTGCAAATGTGACGGAAAATCCTGCGCCGGCTGCGAACCGCGCGGGCGGCAGCTCGTTCTATCTTGCCATGCGTATCCTGGGGCGCGAGCGGCGGGAGGCGATGTTTGAAATATATTCGTTCTGCCGCGCGGTCGACGATATTGCGGACAGCAACGCGCCACATACGCAACGTCTGGATGGTCTTTTGGCTTGGCGAAAGAATATCGATTCGCTCTATTCGGGAAGTATCCCGCCCAAGCTTGGACACCTCGCGCGCGTTATCGCCCGCTACGCATTGCGCAAGGATGATTTCCTTGCGGTGATCGATGGCGTGGAAATGGATGCACGCGCCGATATTCGGGCACCAAGCTTCCATGAACTCGATCTTTACTGCGATCGCGTTGCCTCTGCGGTCGGCCGGCTATCCGTGCGCATTTTCGGGATGGATGATGCCGACGGCGTTGCGTTGGCCTATCACCTCGGTCGTGCGCTTCAACTGACGAATATCTTGCGTGACATTGATGAGGACGCCGCCATCGGCCGGCTTTATCTGCCGAAGGAGGCTCTACGGCTGGCCGACATTACAACGACGGATCCTGCTTCGGTTGTGGAAGACCCTCGGCTCGGAGAGGCCTGCATCATCGTCGCTGAGCGGGCGCGCGAACACTATGCGAAGGCGAACGAAATCATGTCGCGCTGCCCGAGGCGCGTCGTGCGCGCGCCCAAAATTATGGGCGGGGTCTATCGTCAGATGCTCGAAGGCATGATATCGCGGGGCTGGGCGAGGCCACGGGGCCGCGTCCATATCAACAAACCGCGTCTCATCTGGATTGCGTTACGGCATGCGTTCGTCTGACATCGGCAAAGTTCACATTATCGGAGCTGGTCTGGCAGGGCTCGCAGCCGGCGTAAAGCTTGCCGCGGCGGGGCGGGCTGTCGCCATCCATGAGGCGACAAAGCAGGCCGGCGGGCGCTGCCGTTCGTATTTCGATCAAGGCACGGGAATGCTGATCGACAACGGCACTCATTTGCTGCTGTCGGGCAACCACGCCGTTTTGTCATACGCCGACGCGATTGGCTCAAGAGCGGGATTGAGTAGTCCGCGAGACGCGGAATTTCCATTCATAGACATCGCAACCGGCCAGCAATGGACATTGCGGTTCGGCGACAGCCGCTTTCCCTGGTGGGTGTTCGACAAGGAGCGGCGTGTCCCGCAAACGGCGGTCAGTGATTATCTACCGCTGGCGCGCCTGGCCTGGACGTCGGCGGACAAGCCCATTGGCGAGGTGATGAACTGCTCCGGGCCGCTCTATGATCGCCTGCTCGAACCTCTGTTCCTTGCCGCGCTGAACATCAGCCCGCGTGAGGGGTCGACCAAACTTGCCGGCGCCCTGATCCGCGAAACGCTCGCGCTCGGCGGCCAGGCCTGCCGGCCATTGCTCGCGCGCGACGGGCTGGGGAATGTCTTCGTCGAGCCTGCGATCGCCCACTTGCGTGAGCTCGGCGCATCGGTCGCATTTGAGGATGAGTTGACGGGGCTGCAGCTTTCCGACGGCCGCGTGTCGGCGCTCAAATTTGCAAGGCATTCCGTCGATCTTGGCAGCGATGATGCGGTCATTCTGGCGGTGCCGCCGAATGTGGCGACGACTCTCATGCCTGGATTGCGCGCCCCGACCGAATTCCGCGGAATCGTCAATGCCCACTTCCGCATCGACCCGCCGGCGCGCGTGCCGCCGATGCTGGGTATCATCAACGGAACGTCCCAATGGATATTCGCGTTTCCCGGGAAAATTTCGGCAACGATCAGTGATGCAGGACGATTGTTCGATATGCCGCGTGCGGAGCTGGCAGCGGCCATATGGCGCGACATCGCCAAAGTTGCTGGCCTGCCAGCGGATGACGTTCCACCCTGGCAGATCGTGCGCGAGCGCCGCGCCACATTTGCCGCAACCCCGGAGCAGAATGCCTTGCGTCCGGCAGCGGAAACATCGTCGGCCAATTTGTTCCTCGCTGGCGACTGGACCGCGACGGGACTGCCGGCCACGCTCGAAAGTGCCGTTCGCTCGGGATATCGGGCCGCGGATCTGGTGAACTTTAGATTGCGAGCCGCCGCATGACGCTCGCTTTTGCCGGCGAATCCCGTCTGCCGCCGCAGGCAGACGCAGATCGGGCTACCGCCGCCGCCACACGCGCATTGCTGGCCTGCCGGCAAAGTAATGGACATTGGGTCTTCGAGCTTGAGGCGGACGCGACAATTCCGTCCGAATACGTGCTGCTCCGGCACTATCGCGGCGAGCCGATCGATTCTGGTCTGGAGCAGAAGATTGCGAACTATCTGCGCCGTATCCAGGGCGCGCATAACGGCTGGGCTCTCTATCACCTTGGCGATTTCGATATGAGCGCCAGCGTGAAAGCCTATTTCGCGCTGAAGATGATTGGCGATAAGCCGGATGCCGATCACATGCGGCGCGCGCGCGAGGCAATCCTGGCGCGCGGCGGCGCCATCCATTGCAATGTATTCACGCGCGTATTGCTGTCGCTTTTTGGCGTTCTCAGTTGGCGCAGCGTTCCCGAAATGCCTGTCGAAATCACGCTGCTGCCGCGCTGGTTTCCATTTCACCTGTCGAAGGTGTCCTATTGGGCGCGTACGGTATTGGTTCCGTTGCTCGTCGTACAGGCATTACGCCCGCGAGCGCAGAATCCGCTTGGCGTCGGTATTGACGAGTTATTCATCGAACCGCCATCCTCGATCGGGCCTGCGGCGAAGGCGCCGCATCAGCGCTGGATCTGGTTTGCGTTGTTTCGCGGCATCGATGCGATCTTGCGGCCGGCGGTCAAACTCTTCCCCAAGAGTTTGCGGCGGCGCGCGATCGATCGGGCGGCCAGTTTTGTCACCGAACATCTTAACGGCGAAGACGGATTAGGCGCGATTTTTCCGGCGATGGCCAATGCGACGATGATGTTTGATGTGCTCGGTGACAAGACAAACGCTGCGGTCGCGCGCGGCTCAATCGAAAAGCTGCTGGTCGTCGCCGACCACGAAGCCTACTGCCAGCCTTGCGTATCGCCAGTTTGGGATACGGCTCTCACCTGTCACGCATTATTGGAAGCCGGTGATGACGCCGCACGTGCCGCCGCCTTGCGCGGGCTCGACTGGCTGTTGCCTCTCCAGGTGCTTGATATCGTTGGCGATTGGTCAGCGCGCCGCCCGTCGGTGCGTCCCGGCGGCTGGGCCTTCCAATATGCCAACCCGCATTATCCTGATCTCGACGACACGGCGGTGGTCGTTATGGCGATGGATCGCGCCCGCCGTATCGGGGCCGGAGACCGCTACGACCAGGCGATCGCGCGCGGCGTCGAATGGGTGAAGGGCCTGCAAAGCCACAACGGAGGCTGGGCGGCGTTCGACGTCGATAACACCAATGACTATCTCAACAATATTCCCTTTGCCGACCATGGGGCATTGATCGATCCGCCCACAGAGGATGTGACGGCGCGGTGCGTCTCGATGTTGGCCCAACTCGGCGAAACCCGTGATGGAAGTGAGGCGCTGTCGCGCGGCGTTGACTACTTGATCAGGACGCAAACCCGCGATGGAAGTTGGTATGGCCGTTGGGGGCTGAATTATATTTACGGCACGTGGTCGTCGCTTTGTGCGCTTAATGCGTGCGGAGTTGATCCGGCGTCCGGAGAAATCCGCAGAGCGGTCGATTGGCTCATTTCCATTCAAAATTCCGATGGCGGCTGGGGTGAAGACGGCTCGAGTTACAAGCTTGAGTATCGCGGCCACGAACCAGCCGCGAGCACCGCGTCACAAACGGCGTGGGCGCTTCTTGGGCTCATGGCCAGCGGTGAAGTCGATCATCCCGCGGTGGAACGCGGCGTGCGCTATCTGGCGCAGACACAGGTCGCTGATGGATTTTGGGACGAAGAGCGGTTCACGGCCACCGGATTTCCGCGCGTGTTCTATTTGCGATACCACGGCTACAGGAAATTCTTTCCGCTGTGGGCGCTCGCGCGCTATCGCAATCTGAAGGCGAAAAATAGCGCCGCAGTGCCATTTGGCATGTAACGTCTAGCGACTGAGCGAATCGAAACGCGTTTTCTGCGCGCCGTCCAATTTCGCATAGAAGTCGTCGAAAGCGATTTGCACGGTCGTTGCCGCATAATTGATGGCCGTCAGCTGGTCATTGGCGTCGTCCAGTCGCGCCATTGGGTCTGCAGGAATGGGCTGCACACACGAAGCGATCAGAAGCTTGGCCATATCGGACGAAACTTTGTGAAAGTTTTCGAAACTCGCGGCCTGGTCCTGGGTTGGCCGTACTCTCATTTCAATCTCTTTGACCAGGCGTTCCGCCTTTTCGGCGTTTTGCGAAGCGCAAGCCTGATACTGTTTGTTCATGCCGGGGTTTGCGTCTTTAGCTTCGGCAGGAGGTTCCGATTGGGGGCGGCGGCTGGCAAAACTGTTTTTCTGCGTGGTTGTCAGTGTATCGTAGAAAGTCTTGAGCGGACCACGCACGAATATCCCGGCATCTCGCACGGCCCAAATCGTCTGTACCAGGGCTCCCAGCCTTTCTGGCGGTGCCAGCTCCGCCGATGCTCCACAGTCGGACTTGATGGGTTTCATCGACTGGATGACAGCGGACTGAAGCTTTTCAACGGCCTCATGCTCGCTATCGGTTAACTGCAGCATTTGCTCGACTCGTGAGGCCGGCCAAGCAGCCTGCGTGCCCGGATCGTCACAATGCGTCTTCGAGCGGTCGTTGCTTGCGTCATTGCCGGTGGCAGTGCCTGTTGTTGCGACGCGGTCGTTGCGACGTGGCACATCGAAATGACCACTAATGGTGTCCGCGATCACGTCAAAGCCGCGGCTGCGCAGCCGCGGTGCATAGTCATCCGGCCAGAATGTAAAGCCGAGAACGTCTTCGTAGGCGCTCGCCCAGGCCGGCGGGCCGGCCAAGCCAAGCCGCGATCCTCCTGCGGAGGCCGGCACGTCATTTGAGGGCGCCGTTGCTGCTGACTGTGAATCAGCGGCTGCCGTGCGATGGCGATGGCCGCGGGGGTAGTGGCCTAAATGGCCCAACATCTGCCGGAACGGGCGCGCAATGCCGCCAATGAGGCCCTGCGGGGAAAATTGCGCCTGCGCAAGGTCCGGGGTGGCGACAGCTGCGCCGAGCATCCCCAGTGCTATGGTGGTTCGCCAGCGCATTGCCGAATTCCTGTGGTCGTAGCCACAAATACCGGTGGAATTGTCCGGTTCGAAACATAACGGGCCATGAGGTCCGTAAGTTCCATTCCGCGTTAATTTAACTCCGGAACCGCGTCGTCAGTCCGCGTCAACCATGGCAGGTTCGCGCTTCGTATTCTTGATTTCCTCGAGCTTGGTCTCGACATGCTTTGAAAACACAAATTCCGCGGGCCGTTGTCCGGCCAGCGAAATCTCCGGGCTCATTTCGCCTTCGGTGCGGACACCGCGCAGGCTGACGCCCAGCGCCTTGAGGGGATGCGCGACGGCATCCTGGACCGCGGATGCTTCAAAGCCGGAATGCACCATGCAGTCAGCGCACTTTTCATAATTGCCGACGCCGTAAGCGTCCCAATCGGTCCCATTCATCAGCTCGTCGAAGGTCTTCGTATAGCCTTCACCGAGCAGATAGCAGGGCTTCTGCCAGCCGAATATGGTGCGCGTTGGGTTGCCCCACGGCGTGCAGTGGTAGGTCTGGTTGCCCGCGAGGAAGTCGAGGAACAGGCTGGATTGGCTGAACGACCACTTTGTCTTGCTTGGGCCTTGCTTGAATACGTCTCGGAACAGCTGCTTGGTCTTGCCGCGATTGAGGAAGTGCTGCTGGTCGGGCGCGCGCTCGTAGGCGTAACCCGGCGACACGGTGATGCCATCGACACCCAACTCCATCGCGGTGTCGAAAAAGGCAGCGACGCGGTCGGCCTGCGCAGTGTTGAACAAGGTGCAATTGATGTTCACGCGGAAGCCGCGTTCCTTGGCGTGCTTGATCGCCGTTACAGCGCGGTCATAGGTGCCCGGTTGGCAGACCGAGTGATCGTGCATCTCCTTGTCGCCGTCGAGATGGACCGACCAGGTGAAGAAAGTGCTCGGCTCATATTGCGACAGCTTCTTGTCCATCAGAAGCGCGTTCGTGCACAGATAGACGAACTTTTTCCGCGCAACAATGCCGCGTACGATTTCCGGCAACTGCTTGTGCAGCAATGGCTCGCCACCCGCGATCGAAACCACCGGCGCACCACATTCGTCGACCGCGTGCAGGGCGTCTTCTACCGACATGTTCTGGTGCAGGATCGGATCGGGATAGTCGATTTTCCCGCAGCCGGCGCAAGCCAGGTTGCACCTGAACAAGGGTTCAAGCATCAGCACAAGCGGGTAGCGCTTTCGGCCGGTCAGACGCTGGCGAACAACGTAGCTACCGACATACAGTTTCTGAAGAAGGGGAATGCCCAAGATTGCTATCCTTACTGATTTGCTGAGAACTGGTCACGTCGAGCAACTCGACCGGCACCCGGAATTCGATGTGTTCATCCTGTCCCGGCAGGGTGAAGACCTCCACCGGCTCGACCGTACGCAACGTGTTGATCACGTCGCGGACCATGACCTCCGGTGCCGAGGCACCCGCCGTAATGCCAACAACCTCCACGTTTTGCAACCATCCCGGCTCAATTTCACTGCCATTGGCGATCAAATGCGTGGGAACGCCGGCTTCGATGCCGATTTCACGCAAGCGGTTCGAATTAGAGCTGTTTTTGGCGCCGACCACGAAAATCACGTCGACCAGCTTGGTCAACTCAAGCAGGGCAGTTTGCCGATTCTGTGTCGCGTAGCAGATATCCTGTGTTCCAGGTCCGACCACGTCGTTGAAGCGACGAAATAGCGCGGCAATGATTCCGCGCGTGTCATCCACGCTCAGCGTGGTCTGCGTGACGTACGCGATCGGCGTGTCGACGGGCAGATCGAGCTCGTTCACATCTGCTTCAGTCTGCACGAGGATCACGGGCCCGGGAATCTGACCGAGCGTGCCTTCCACTTCCGGATGGCCCGCGTGGCCCACTAAAATCACCGTGCGCCCGTTGCGCAGATAGTGGCGGCCTTGCGCGTGAACTTTCGAGACCAGAGGGCAGGTGGCATTGAGCACACGCAAGCCGCGCTCTGCAGCTTCGTCCTGGACTTTTCTTGCCACGCCATGCGCACTGAAAATCGTGATCGCGTCCGGCGGCACTTCGGATAGCTCTTCGACAAAGCGGGCGCCGCGCGCCTTGAGTGCGTCGACGACCCACTTGTTGTGCACGATTTCGTGTCGCACGTAGACCGGCGGTCCATATTTATCGAGCGCGCGTTCAACGATTTCGATCGCGCGCACGACTCCCGCGCAAAACCCGCGCGGTTTCGCAAGAATAACCTTCATTCCGCCGCCCCCTTGGCGCGTCCGTTCATCGTCTTCGCCTGCCGGCGACGTTCAGCGCGCTCGGCAAGAAACGCAATGTCGGCGGGCTGCAATTCCGGCGCCTGACGCGATCCGAAAACGTCGAATACTTTCTTGACGATGCCATTCGCGTCGAGCCCCGCCTTGGCATACATCGCCGGCGGGCTGTCGTGGTCGATGAAGACGTCCGGTAATACCATGCTGCGGATCTTGAAGCCCGAGCGATCGAGCGCGCCGGCGTCGCTGAGCATTTGCATGACCTGCGCGCCAAATCCGCCGACGGCACCTTCCTCGACCGTGATGAGCAACTCATGTTCACGCGCCAGCCGGAGAATGAGCTCGCGATCGAGCGGCTTGGCAAAGCGTGCATCGGCGACTGTCGCTGAAATTCCGTGAGCCGCGAGCATTTCCGCAGCCTTGATGCATTCGGCAAGCCGCGTGCCCAGTGAGAGCAAAGCCACCGTATTGCCTTGCTTGATGATGCGGCCTTTGCCGATTTCGAGCGGCACGCCGGCCTCCGGCATGGTGACGCCAACGCCATCACCGCGGGGATAGCGAACCGCGCAGGGCCGGTCGTCTATCGCAGCAGCCGTCGCGACCATATGGACGAGTTCAGCCTCATCTGCTGCCGCCATCAGAACAAAGTTAGGCAGGCAGCCCAGGTAAGCGAGGTCAAACGATCCGGCATGGGTCGGCCCGTCGGCACCAACCAGACCCGCGCGATCCATCATGAATCGGACGGGCAGGCTCTGGATCGCGACGTCATGGACGACCTGGTCATAGGCGCGTTGGAGAAACGTCGAATAGATCGCGACAAATGGCTTGTAGCCTTGGGTCGCCAGGCCCGCCGCGAAGGTCACTGCGTGTTGCTCCGCAATTCCGACGTCAAAAGCACGATCCGGGAAGGCCTTCGTGAAAATATCGACACCGGTGCCGCCGGGCATCGCGGCCGTAATAGCGACGATCTTGTCGTCCTTCTTTGCTTCTTTCACCAGGCTTTCGCCAACGACCTTCGTATATGATGGCGCATTCGAAGCGCCCTTGTGTTGTTTGCCGGTCGCGACGTCGAATTTGACGACGCCGTGATATTTATCCTGCGAGGCCTCGGCGGGCGCGTAACCTTTGCCTTTCTGCGTACGCACGTGCACAAGAAACGGACCATTGTCCGCGTTGCGGATATTTTCGAGCACGGGTAGCAGCTGATTGAGGTCGTGGCCGTCGACAATGCCGACGTAGTAGAAGCCGAGTTCTTCGAACAACGTGCCACCGGTAACGAAACCGCGCGCCAGTTCTTCGGCGAGATGCGCCTTCTCCTTGAAGAATTTAGGCAGGCGATCTGCGACCTGTTTGCCGATATCTCGCAACGACATATACGTCGGGCTCGACAACAGGCGCGTGAGATAATTCGACATCGCGCCGACCGGCGGCGCGATCGACATCTCGTTGTCGTTGAGGATCACAACCAGGCGCCGGTTCATCGCGCCGGCGTTGTTCAAGGCCTCATAGGCCATGCCGGCAGAAATTGCACCATCGCCAATAACGCAGATCACGTTATGTTTCTGTCCCGCAAGATCGCGGGCGACCGCCATGCCGAGTCCGGCTGATATCGATGTTGAGGAGTGCGCCGCGCCGAAGCAATCGTATTCACTTTCCGATCGCTTGGTAAAACCGGAGAGGCCGCCACCGGTCCGCAGCGTTCTTATGCGGTCCCTTCGCCCGGTCAGGATTTTATGTGGATAGGCCTGATGACCCACGTCCCAGATCAGTTTGTCATTTGGGGTGTCGAAGATGTAGTGAAGAGCGACGGTCAGTTCGATTACGCCAAGACTTGCTCCCAGGTGTCCTCCCGTAACAGCGACGGCATTAATGGTTTCGGCGCGCAATTCGTCCGCAACCCGCTGCAGGTCATGCGCATTGACGCGTCGCAGGTCGGCAGGGCTCTTGATCGAGTCCAGGAGCGGAATGGCTGATTTTGTTTGAAGGTCTTCATTGGGCGCCGTCATGGTCAAGTTACCCTTCTCCAACAAACGCGGAGCGGTCGTGCCTTTGGCAGAACCCCACGGAATATTGTCTGTCGCCCAAAGCCGGCCCGGCCGGCTCAGTCCTGAATGTTCTCAGTCTGCGTCAATTTATTAGGCTAGCAAAAGTTCCGCACGGGAAGCATTGATTTTCCTGCTTGCGGCCACAGTTGGGGACGACTTTGGTAGGTTCGAAAGGCTTCACGACCCATGCTAGCGTCCATTATCACAAAAATCGTGCGCTTTTGCACTCGATTCCCTTGGCCGATCATTGCCTTAGCCCTTATTTGCGCTGTGGTTTCCGGTGTCTATTCGGCGCAACACTTCGCCATAAATACCGACGTTAACAAGCTAATTTCCCCCGATCTCGACTGGCGCAAGCGTGAGGCGGAATTTGAAAAGGCCTTTCCTGGTCATTTTGGCTCCGCCCTGGTGGTCGTCGATGCGCCGATCGCCGAATACGCCGCGCGCGCCGGTGCTGAACTGTCTGCGCGCCTTTCGGCACAACCTCAGGTTTTCCGTTCGGTCATCGATCTCGGAGGGAGCGAGTTCTTTGCGCGCAACGGATTGCTGTTTCAGTCGACTGAAAGCGTCGAGCAATCTGCGAAGGGGTTAGGGCAGGCCGCTCCGCTGATCGGCACGCTGGTCGGAGACCCCAGCCTTCGCGGGCTTACGCGCACGCTCTCGTTGGGTCTCATCGGTGTGCAAAACAGGATGATCACGCTCGACGGCATGGCTCGACCACTGACGATGGCGTCCGCGACTATCGAGGACGCATTGGCGGGGCGCCCGGCCTCGTTTTCGTGGCAAGCCCTGTTGAGCGGACATCAGCCCACCCCAAGCGACGTGCGGCGTCTCATCCAGACTCGTCCGGTGCTCGATTTTTCCGCGCTGCAGCCCGGCCTGGCCTCAAGCACGGCGGTTCGCAAGACTGCATCCGACTTGCAGCTTGCCCAAAAATACCAGGCACGCGTGCGGCTGACCGGATCCGTGCCGATGGCTGACGAGGAGTTTGCAACGGTTCAGCAGGGCGCCTTGGTCAATGCCATCGGCACCATCATCATTGTGTTGACGATCCTTTGGCTGGCGTTGAAATCCACGCGTATCATTGTCGCCGTTTTCATCAATCTGTTTGTAGGACTGGCGATCACCGCTGCGCTCGGCCTGAAGATGGTGGGCGCATTGAACATGATATCCGTTGCGTTCGCCGTGCTCTTTGTCGGGCTCGGCGTCGACTTTGCTATTCAGTTTTCTGTGCGCTACCGCGCCGAACGTCACGACATCCCCAAGCTTCGTCCTGCGTTGGAGCGGGCGGCACAAAAAATCGGTGTCCCCCTGACGCTGGCGGCGGCGGCGGTTGCGGCTGGCTTTTTGTCGTTTTTACCGACCGATTATCGCGGCGTTTCCGAGTTGGGACAGATCGCAGGCGTCGGCATGCTCGTTGCCTATGTCACCAGCATCACGCTGCTGCCGGCGTTGATCACCGTCTTCAATCCTGCGGGCGAGCCGGAAGCCGTCGGCTATCATGCGCTTGCTCCGGTCGACAACTTTCTCCAGACGTATCGCGTCCCCGTGATCGTGACCACATTGGCGGTCGCCGTTCTGGGCGCGCCATTGCTTTACTTCCTCACGTTCGACTTCGACCCGATTCACCTGCGCAGCACCGAGACCGAGTTCGATTTCGACGCTGCTCGACCTCGGCAACGACCCGCGCGTGGGCATCAATTCTGTTAACGTAGTTACACCGTCCCTCGACGCCGCCTCAGCAGCGGCGGATCAGATTAGAAAACTTCCGCAGGTCTTGCAGGCGACGACGTTGCTCAGTTTTGTGCCGCAGGATCAGGACAAAAAGCTCGCCTCGATCCAGGATTTAAGCCGGCGTTTGGGCCAGGTGCTTCAACAGCCAGCATCGAACAAGCCGCCGAGCGATGCTGAAAACGTCGCGGCGCTTAACGGTCTGGCCGATCAGCTCAACAAGATCGCAGGCAATGCGCCAGGTCCCGGCGCCTCGGCAGCGAAGCGCCTGGCCGCCGATGCGGTGAAATTGGCGCAGACCGACGAGGCTGCACGGGCGCGCACGCAAACGGCGTTCGTTGTCCCGCTCGAAACCGCACTTGCACAATTACGCGGCTTCATGGGCGCACAACGGGTCACAAAAGATAATTTGCCGGAGGTGCTCAAACGCCAATGGGTGGCGCCGGATGGACGCGCACGCGTCGAAGCCTCGCCCAAAGGCGATACAAACAATACCGAGGTGTTACGGTCATTCGCGCGTGCAGTGCTCGCCGTATATCCGAATGCAACCGGCGGGCCGATTTCCATCCTTGAATCCAGTCGGACGATCGTCAGGGCATTTCTGGAGGCTGGATTTTACGCGCTGATATCGATTGCAATCCTGCTTTGGGTCGTTCTGCGGCGGTTCGGTGATGTCTTGCTGACGCTGGTCCCGCTGCTGCTCGCGGGGGTCGTGACGCTGGAGATTTGTGTATTGATCGGCATGCCGCTGAATTTTGCCAACATCATTGCGTTGCCATTGCTGCTGGGTGTCGGCGTCGCTTTCAAGATTTATTACATCATGGCGTGGCGCTCGGGCCGCACCAATCTTCTGCAGTCGAGTTTGACTCGGGCAGTCATCTGGAGCGCTTTGACGACAGCAACGGCCTTCGGAAGCCTATGGCTGTCGCAGCACCCGGGCACGTCGAGCATGGGCAAGCTGCTTGCGCTGTCGCTCGTGTGCACCTTGGCGGCAGCGGTGTTATTTCAGCCCGCGCTCATGGGTAAGCCCCGCCGGGCCAAGGACTCTTAGACACACGTCGTCGTTTGATTCAGGTGTGCCTGCGGTCTTGTCGGCCGAAGCGGGCCGGGTACCAGTCCCGGTCGTTTTGCGGGTATTCGGCGGTTTCGTCGGTGGTTTCTGCGACGAGGTGCCCGTCGGCGCCTCCGTTGTGTCCGCACGGCTCCAGTTCTCGCCTCCGCAAAGGAAGCCGAGAAAGCAACCTTGCACCCGCAGCGTGTTGGGATCGGCCAGGCTGATATTGGCGGAATACGTGTGGCCGTCTTCCGAATTGTAAATCGCGCCTTCCCATTTGTTGTCTTGGCTTGGCGTCATGCCAAGCAGGATCGGCATCCCCAACGTCGGCCGAGTTCGCAGATTTGGGTCTGGATTTTTACGGTCAACGCCGGGTGTTGCTTCCCATGCGACGACACCCCATAGGCGGCCGTCGCAATCCACAATTCTGATCCGTGCAACTTGCTTGGCCACCAGCCACTCACCAGTGGGGTCAGGTGCTGAAATGCGGGCAGGCTGGGCCGTCGCGGCGCCGGCAGCCATAAGCCAGACAGCCAATGCTGCGTACAGCGGCTTTTTCATGCCGTTCCTTTCGGTCGTCTTGGTTGGCACGTGTGCGGACACCCGGAATATTGAAAGGGTCGATCAATCCTTAGCATCTGAAATGGCCGAAATCGTGCCTTGTTCCGCTACTTTTACTGACTAATTGCATCGAAATGGAACTCCGGTAACGTAGTGGCCGTTCTGTGTGCAGTCTAGATTTAGCCGATTGCAATCGGCCCAGGTATTGAACGGAGGCGACGTGCTCGATTTTCCCGCGGAGCTTAGCCCGCCGGCGCCGGTCCCGCGGGCGCAGGCCCTGGGTCCGATCGCGTTGCTCCGCGTGCTTGCCGACAATCCGATTGAAGCGTGGACGGCGGCCCATTTCGAGCAGCCGATCGTGATGAGCGGCCTGTCCATGGGCCGGGTCGCAGTCGTGAGCGATCCCGCGGCGATCCGCCGCGTTCTGCTGGAAAACTGCGACAATTATCAGAAAGACTGGTTACAGCGCCGTGTTTTATCGGCTGGCTTAACCGGCGGGTTGCTGACAGCCGAATCTCAAAATTGGCGCGTGCAACGGCGGGCCATAGCACCACTTTTTGCGCGCAAGACCGTCATGAATTTTTCGGCGGCGATGATTGATGCCGCCGGCCGCCTGATCGAACGCCTGGCGCAACGTGAAGGCCAGGTGATGGATCTGGCGGTGGAAGCGACGCGCGTCACATTGGAAGTCCTCGAGCGCACTATTTTTTCGGACGGTCTTGGCCGCGATGCCGAAGATATTCGCGTTGCCATGAAGAAGTATTTTGAAACGATTGGGCGGATCGATCCATTCGACATGTTGGGTGTGCCGGATGTGGTTCCGCGCCCCGGGCGCTGGAAGGTCCGTCCAATGCTTCGCCTGTTTGAGTTTGCGATTGACTCAATCATTTCAACGCGCCGCGAGCGCACAGCCCAAAATCCTGGAAGCGCGCCGCGCGATATTCTTTCGCTTCTGCTCGAGGCGAAGGATCCGGAGACCGGTGAACCGCTGTCGGAAGCTGAAATCCGCGCGAATATCCTCACGTTCATTGCTGCCGGTCATGAAACCACCGCGAACTGCATTGCCTGGTCGCTGTTCCTGTTGTCGCAGTCACAGCAATGGCGGGAACGGGTCCAGGCCGAAGCCGACCGCGAGTTCAATGGGGAACTGGAGGGTTTGGCCGATCGCCTCGTTGAAACACGCGCTGTGATCGATGAAGCCAACAGGCTCTATCCGCCTATAGCCGCCATTAGTCGTGTTGCGCTCGGACCGGATGAACTTGCCGGCGTTCCGATCAAGGCGGGAACGATGATCGTCATCGCGTCCTATGTCCTTCACCGTCATCGCGCCCTGTGGCGGGCGCCCACCAGTTTCGATCCGAACCGGTTTCTCGGTCCGGCGCGGAATTCCATTGACCGCTTTGCATATCTTCCATTTGGTGTCGGACCACGCATTTGCATTGGCGCAGCTTTCGCGATCCAGGAAGCTTCGATCGTCGTCGGCATGATCATGCGCCATTTCACGCTTGAAATGGCCCCCGGATCTGCGCCCTGGCCGGTGTTAAAGGTAACGTTGCGGCCAAAGGGCGGCTTGCCCATGATTGTTCGAAGACGCTGATCTGCACGTCTCGATTTGGTTCATTGATAATGGCTGCCGAAATCGACGGGAACGACCCGATTCATTCTGACGACGACATCGCGATGATGCGGCGGTGCATACATCTGTCTGCCACCAGCGCACAGATCGGCGAATTGCCTTTTGCCGCACTGATTTGCAAGGACGGAGATCTTATCGTTGAAAGCACCAATCGCGTCGTAGAGAGCGCCGATATTATCCACCACGCAGAGTTGGCTGCCATTTCGGAGGCGCAAAAAATTTTGGGCCGCGCTGATTTGAGCGGGTGTACGCTCTATTCAATCGTCGAGCCGTGCGCGATGTGCTCGTTCGCAGTCAGGGAAACCAGTATCGGTCGCGTCGTATTTTCCATCAGTTCGCCGATCATGGGCGGCCTGTCAAAATGGAACGTGCTGCGGGATACGGAGCTTTCGCATGCTCTGCCGGAGGTGTTCGGGCCGGTGCCAGAGGTGATTGTGGGACTGTTGCTGCAGGAGGCCGAAAAAGTCTGGCAGGCCTGGAATCCGGTTTACTGGGCGGTCATCAAGAACCGCGGATATCTGGGCGGGCCGGCCACCTCGAGCGGCCCCGAATATCTCGACGCAATTCCCGACAGTCGCAGCTTCCTGCGCCACCTGTTTGCCCTCCATAAAAATCATTCGGCCTGACGCCGGATGGAAGGCATTTGCAAAGGCTATTGACCGTGGTCCTCCAGGACCTTGCGGCAGACTTTTCTCAGTTTTTCACGATGGTCTTGAAGACACGCAAGCACTCGAAACGTCTCGGGAATGGCATCCTGACAAAATCTGGTTGAATCCGGCGCGCAGGCGGCCTGCTCCTCGGGGGTCCCTTCAAACAGCCCGGGCGCCTGCGCCGGCTGCTTTTCGTTGGCGGCGAGTGCCGGACCCCCCAAAACTTGAATCAATCCAAGGACAGCGCAAAGTCTTGCAAACATTGTTTATGTCCGATCCTGCTTTGGTTTGATGACAACCGCGACAGCCACTCCACGTTCCATGGTCTCTAGATACTCAACGCGGTTGGTGTCCTGAAGCTCTATTTTCTCGATTGCACAAGCGATCGCTGCAACATCCTCCGAACGATCTTGCTCAGGAACATCGCGATCGGCCGCAACATGAACAGATCGGCAAACAGCGCCGCAATCATGGCAACCGCACTCAGCCAGCCGAAAAGACGCAATGATGGCAGGCTGGACAGGACCGTCATTGCCAACCCGCAGGCGAGCACCGCCGACGTCAAAATCAGCGGCGGTCCTACCAGAATGGTCGCCCGCTCGACCCCTACCGCCGGGTCAGGATCGACATCTTCGATCTGCAATCTGTTCAGGAAGTGAATGGTTGCGCTCAACCCGAGGCCGAACGAGACGGTCAAGGCGATAACGCTTGCGAATTGCAGCCCCTGGCCCAGAAGCAGCAGCAAACTTCCCGCGAACACGATCGGAAATAGTCCCGGCAAGACACTTATCAGCATAACGATGGGCGACCAGAAGGCGATGCCGATAAATGCTGCAACGAAAACGATTTCGATAGTCAGCCCTCGGCTTAATTTATCGATCATAAGCGCGCTGTTGCGCGCGGAAATCACCGACAGTCCGGTCACGCCAATTTTGTAACCGGGATATTTCGCCCGCACGCCGTTCAATTGTTGATCCATCCGGTCGACGATCGGAAGCAACTGACTGGCGTCTGAATCCGGAACGCGGCCGCTGACGATCACCGCATCTTGCTCAGCCGAAACGAACCGGCGTGTGAGATAAGGTGGAAGCATGTCGACATATTGCTTGAGCGTCTCGACATCCGTCTTGTTCAATTTTTCTGCCAGCCACCGGCGCAGCGTGTCCAGCGACCAAACGTTGCCGACGCCAGGTTGATGTTCCAGGAGAGAATGCACTTCGGAAATGACCGCCAAAGTCTCGGGCGAATAGAGTGACGATCCCTTCGGGAACTGGATGTAGACGTCGAATGGATTCGCGCCGGTTAGTTTGATGTCAAGGCGATGGCTGGCCAGGACGGCTTGTTCTCGGTCCGGCACCTGGTCGGCGAGCCGATAACGCGCCTGAAGCTGCGTATAGCCAAGCGACAATCCGCCAACGACCAGCAGACCGATCAATGAATATAGGCCGGGCCGTGTGACCATGCGGATTGCGATCCATCCGCAGAGCCTGCGCAAAACATCCAGCGCATTGTCCATGTTTCTGACCGCTGCGACGAATTCGGCCTCGTTCCGAATGAGCAGCACGCCAAGCAGCGGAACGCCCATTAAAACGGCTACCAAGGCCACGGCCGTCGCGATCAGTCCGGCTTCACCGAAGGTCCGGATGAGATCGGATGGCGAAAATTGCAAGGCGATAAATGACACGCCGGCGGTCGCATGCGTCAGCACGCAGGCGGGCCCCACAATGAGCAACGCGTTGCGAAATGCAGTGACTTTGTCATCGCCGGCGAGCAGCCGGTCGCGCGCGGCAAAGGTGATCTGCATACTGTCGGAAAAACTGATGACCATGATGAGCGGGGTCATCACGTTCAGAAAAATGTTCAGACTGAAACCGAGCCAGCCAAGCGAGCCAAGCGCAAGAAGAATGGCCATCAGGGGTGGGCCGGCCGCGATGATCATGAACGATATCCGGCGGAAAAACAGGATCGCGATAAGGCAGCCGACTGCGAATCCCAGCGCGTTGTAGATCAACCGGTCTCGCTCGATTGCATTGCGGATTTCGAGCTGCATGACCGGAACGCCGGAGAGCTCGGCCCTAAGGCCGGTACCCGCCAGATCCGATTTCAGCGTATCACGAACGCCTTCAATAATTGGTGCTAGCTTGTCGGCCCTCGTCAGCTCCGGCTCCAGGGCGAGCACCATCAAGGTCAATTTGCCGTCGGGCGACAACATTTTGTCGCGAATAATTTCATTCGACATCACGCGTTTGACGAGTGTCTGGTACTCGTCGCCTTGTGGCAACGGGTCGGGAAAAAGCGGCGGGGGGATTTGTCCGTTCTCGGGCGGCTCGCGCGCGGAAAATATTGAGATCAGGCCCCGTGTGCCGTCGAGCAGCTGAACGTCGATGGCAAGGTCGCGCAGTTTCTGCAGCGAGTTCCGTTCCAATAACCGATCGCCTTCGATCACGATGAGGACGTCAAATTCATTCGAAGGAAATCGTTGCGTGACTTCTTCGTATGTCCGGAATTCTTCGGTATTGGACCGGAATAATTGGCTTAGCGAATTGTCGACCTTGACCCGTGCAAAGCCGACGGCGGCAAAGAGGCTCAGCACGATGAAGGCAAGCGCGCACAGTGTGCGGTGCGACAGTGAATAAAAGCCGATGCGCTCAATTCCGAGTGCAAGATTTCGCGGCTTGATTGCGCGGGATGGTTCCGGGTCTCTGTCTGATGGCGCAAGACTTGTCTCAGACATCCGATCCGGGCCCCAATAAATATTGATCTTTCAGACTTTAAGCCCCGATTGGGCCGGACGGCTATACCTTAATTGCCGAAGCGTTCCCGACGACAATGACGGGGCAACCCGGCCCCGCCACCGCTTACTATAAGCGACATTCGTCGACTTGAAAGCTGCGTTGAGTCCTGCGCGGACAGCGATCTAGCGCACGATCTGCTGGAGCAGTGCGTGCAGTTTGGCGGCTTCGATCGGTTTCTGGAGGACGGGGGCGTGGGCAAATTCTGAGACGATGGTATCAGGCCCGTAACCTGTGACGAAGGCGAATGGAATTTTTCGGCCGGTCAGGATGTCGGCGACAGCGTAGGTTTTTTCGCCGCCCAGGTTCACGTCGAGAATGCCGGCCCGAAGATTGTTGGTTTTGGCGGCGAGAATAGCGTCGTTGAACCGGTTGTAGGGCCCGTCGACCTTGTGACCGAAGGCGGACAACATGTCCGCCAGCATCATCGATACCAGCGGCTCATCTTCGACAAGCAGGACAAGCTTATCAGCCGGGTCCACCGCGATGGCCTGATCCGGCGCGCCGTCGAGCTGGCGTGGTCTGAACGGCAATCGCTTGGCCGAATCCTTCTTGTCGTCGTGCGGTACGCACAATTTGCAGCGCAGCCCGCTTTTTTGCCAGTCGAACTCCACGGTGCCGCCAAGCTGGCGCTCGATGCCGGCGATGATGGCGCGGCTGCCATAGCCGCGGCGGGTTGGCGCGCTGATGGCCGGCCCTTTCGACTCGATCCAGTTCAATTCGAGTTTTCCGAAGTCGTTGTTCCACGTGAGGTCGACATGGCCGGCTTCGGACGAAAGGGCGCCATACTTTGCTGCATTTGTCGCCAATTCATGCAGCGCCAATGCAATGGTCTGGGCCGTGGCCGGCGGCAATAAAACGACCGGACCGCGCGCCGAGACCCTTTCGGTTCCGCTGGCCCGATAGGGTGCGAATTCCTCTTCAACGAGCCGCGTCAGGTCGGCGCCCTCCCAGCGCGATCCCGCCAGTAGCCGGTGCGCGTTGGAAAGCGCACCGATCCGCCCATCAAGCGCGCTGATATATTCGTCGATGTTTTCGGCGCGGGTGAGGCGCATGATGGATTGCACAACGGCCACGACATTGCGCGCGCGGTGGTCGACTTCCTCGGCAAGCAGGATTTGCCGCTCTTCGGCGCGTTTGCGTTCGGTGATGTCGGCGGTGACGCCGCTGATCCAGATCAGGCGGCCGCTTTCGTCGAAGCTTGCAGCGGCCGTGCCGGTGCACCAGCGCACTTCTCCATTCGGCCGCCGCACGCGAAATTCGGTCTGGAATGTATTGGCGTCTTTCGAAACCTTGCGGAATGCCCGCACCAGCAGCTCAAAGTCCCCCGGGTTGATGAGCGAACGCACATGGTCAAGCGTCGGCACGAATGTGCCTGGATCGACGCCGAAGATCTCGCACTGGCCTTGATCCCAGATCGTCGAGCCGCGGGCGACGTTCCATTCCCAGCTCCCCATTTGTCCGGCCGCCAATGCCAGGCTGCGCAAGCGTTCGCTTTGGCGCAATTGCATGGTCGAGGCGGCGAGCTCGGAGGTGCGTTCGGCGACGCGGGCTTCAAGCCCGCGGTTGAGTTGTTCGAGTTGCCGCGTCTTGCGGAAAAGCTCGACAAAGACCTTGACCTTCGCGCGCAGGACTTCCGGGATGACCGGCACCGGCACGTAGTCTACGGCGCCCATTTCGTAGCCGCGCAGGCGATCGACGTCGGTCAGCAAGATCGCCGAAATGAAAATCAGCGCGGTCTTCTCGAAGCGGGGATGATTGCGGATCATCGCCGCGAGCTGAAAGCCGTCGATGTCCGGCATATAGACGTCGATGAGGACGACGGCGACGTCATTTTTAAGAAGGAGTTCGAGCGCCTCCGTGGCGTTGCTGGCGCTCAGCAGATTTTCGCCGATATTCTCGAGAATGGCGCGATAGGTCAGCAATTTCGCCGGTTGATCGTCGACGAGCAGGATGTTGACCTTGTCGTCAAGCATGACGTCCTCGCGGTTAACGATGCAACCAGATGCGGAGAGCAGAGAGCAGCTGTTCGGTGTTCACAGGTTTGGCGAGATAGTCGGATGCGCCCGCATCCAGGCATTTCTCGCGGTCACCCTTCATCGCCTTGGCGGTCAGGGCGATCATCGGCAGCCGGCGGAATTTATCGTTCTTCCGGATCTGCGCCATCGTTTGATAGCCATCCATCTCCGGCATCATGATGTCCATCAGGACGATGGCGATGTCGGGATTGGATTCGATCAGTTGAATGGCTTCGTTGCCCGTTGTCGCCGTGAGAACGCGCATGCCGCGCCTCTCGAGCACGCTGCTGAGTGCGAAGATATTCCGGGCATCATCGTCAACGAGCAGGACAGTACGGTCTATCAGGTCCTCATCGGAACTGGTCAATCGCTCCAGCATGCGTTGCTTTGTGACCGGCAAATCGGTCACCACGCGATGCAGGAAAAGCGCCGTCTCGTCGAGCAGGCGTTCGGGTAACTCGACACCTTTGACCACGATGCTGCGTGCCATCGTGTGGAGGCGGGCATCTTCCTCGGCGCTGAGTTCACGGCCGGTGAACACGACCACCGGGACTTCGGAGAGCGCCGCGTCTGCGCCCAGCGCTTCCAGCACTTCAAAGCCGGACATGTCGGGCAGGCGCAGATCCAGTACCACGCAGTCGGCGGGTTGCCGGCGCAGCGCATTGAGCGCATCGCGTCCGGTGCCGGCGGTTTCGATCTCGACATCGTCATAGCCGAGCAATTCGGAAATGCTCATCTGTTCTGCGGGATTGTCTTCGACGACCAGCAGGCGTTTACGCCGCGGTGCCGAATATTCCTTGATCCGGGTGAGCGCGGCTTCGACGCCTTCCGTGGTTGTCGGTTTTGTCACGAAGGAAAATGCGCCGCGCGCCAGCCCGTGATGTTTGTCCTCGTCGAGCGTGATGATCTGGACGGGGATGTGGCGGGTTAGCGGGTTTTGCTTTAGCTGGCTCAACACGCTCCAGCCCAACATGTCGGGAAGGAATACGTCGAGCGATACGGCGGTCGGTTGGTATTGCTTGGCAAGTTCGAGCGCGTCGGCTCCGCGTGCCGCCACCAGAACCTTGAAGCCACGGCCGCGCGCGAGATCGACCAGCACACGACAATAATGAGGATCGTCCTCAACGATCAGCAGAATTGAGTCGCCCGGCTGAATTTCGTGCCGGTCGTCCGGGATCTGCTCGATCGGCCGCTCCGGCAATACAATCGGCGCGCCCACAGCCGGCACCTGCGGCGGGAGGGAACTGCTGGCGACGCGAACCGCGGATGATGGTCCGGCATAGGTGATCGGCAGGTATAGCGTGAACGTGCTGCCGACGCCGGGTGAGCTGCGCAGCTGGATTTCGCCGCCCAACAGGTTCGACAGTTCGCGGCTGATGGCGAGGCCTAGTCCGGTGCCGCCGTATTTGCGGCTCGTGCTGGCATCCGCCTGCTGGAAGGCCTCGAAGATGATCTTTTGCTTTTCGGCCGGAATGCCGATGCCGGTATCGGCGACCTCGAAAGCGACCACGCCCTGCGCCTGACTGAGGACCGGGTGGGTTGACGTCCAGCCGGCAGGTGCAGCGAACACCTTCAGTTGCACGCCGCCGCGGGCAGTGAACTTGAATGCGTTGGAGAGCAGGTTCTTGAGCACCTGCTGAAGCCGCTTCGAATCGGTAATGAGGCTGCGGCCGAGTGTCGGATCGAGGTCGACGTTGAACGAGAGCTGCCGCGTCTCTGCCTCGTGACGGAAGGGGCGCCCAACCGCATCGAGGACGTTGGAGAAGAAGAGTTCTTCCGCCTCTACTGTGACAGTTCCAGACTCGATCTTGGAGAGATCGAGAATATCGCTGATGAGGTTGAGCAGATCGGTCCCGGCGCCGTGGATGGTGCGGGCAAACTCGGTCTGTTTCGTCGAAAGGTTGCCGTCCGGATTGTCGGCGAGCTGCTGACCCAGAATGAGGATGCTGTTGAGCGGCGTGCGCAGCTCGTGCGACATGTTGGCCAGGAATTCCGACTTGTATTTTGAGGTGAGGGCGAGCTCGGCCGCCTTTTCCTCGAGCGCGCGGCGGGCTTGCTCGATTTCCTGGTTCTTCCTTTCGACTTCGACGTTTCGTTCGGCGAGCTGCTGGGCTTTCTGTTCGAGCTGCTCGTTGGTCTGCTGCAATTCGCGCTGCTGCGTCTGCAATTCTCCGGCGAGTTGCTGCGACTGCTTGAGCAGGCCTTCGGTCTGCATCGTTGCTTCTATGGAGTTGAGCACGATGCCGATGCTGTCAGTCAGCTGCTCGAGGAACATCCGCTGCAGCGCGGTAAATTCGGTGACAGACGCGAGTTCGATCACCGCCTTGACCTGGTTCTCGAACAGGACCGGCAGAACGATGATGTTGGAAGGCGAGACCTTGAACAATGCCGAACCAATCGGCACCGCATGTGTCGGCATATCGGTGATCAGAAGCCGCCGGCGATCGGAGGCGCATTGGCCGATCAGGCCTTCGCCAATGCGGATCCGCTGCGGGTGGCCATTGGAGCCGTCGTCGGCGTAAGCCGAGAGCAGCCGCATGGTCTGCAGTTCTTCACTTTCCACCTGATAGATGACGCCGAGCTGCGCATTTACAAGCGGCGTGAGCTCGCTCAGCAGCAGCCGGCCGACGGTGCTTAGATCGCGCTGGCCTTGCAACATGTTGGTGAACTTGGCGAGGTTGGTCTTCAGCCAGTCCTGCTCGGTGTTGCGGTCGGTGGTCAGACGCAGGTTGTCGATCATCGTATTGATGTTGTCTTTGAGCTCGGCGACTTCGCCGCGCGCATCCACCTGAATGGATCGCGTCAGGTCGCCTTTGGTCACCGCGGTTGCGACCTCGGCGATCGCGCGCACTTGCGTGGTCAAATTTGCGGCCAGCAGGTTGACGTTACCGGTGAGGGCCTTCCAGGTGCCGGCGGCGCCCGGCACGTTGGCCTGGCCGCCGAGGCGGCCGTCGACGCCGACCTCGCGGGCAACAGTCGTCACCTGATCGGCGAAGGTCGCCAACGTGTCGGTCATGTTGTTGATGGTCTCGGCGAGCGCCGCGACCTCGCCCTTGGACTTCACCGTCAGGTTCTGTTTGAGGTCGCCGTTGGCGACCGCAGTCACCACCTTCACGATGCCGCGCACCTGTTCGGTAAGGTTGGCCGCCATCACGTTGACGGTGTCGGTCAGGTCCTTCCAGGTACCGGCGACGCCCGGCACTGCCGCCTGGCCGCCCAATCGGCCTTCGGTTCCGACTTCGCGCGCGACGCGCGTCACTTCCGATGCGAAGGCGTTGAGCTGGTCCACCATCGTATTGATGGTGTTCTTGAGCTCGAGAATTTCACCCTTCACGTCCACCGTGATCTTGCGCGACAGGTCGCCGCGCGCGACGGCAGTGGTCACTTCGGCGATGTTGCGGACTTGGGTGGTCAGGTTTGCCGCCAGCAAATTGACGTTGTCGGTCAAGTCTTTCCATGTGCCGCCGACGCCGGGCACGTTGGCCTGGCCGCCCAATCGGCCTTCGGTGCCGACCTCGCGGGCCACGCGCGTCACTTCGCCGGCGAATGAGCGCAGCTGGTCGGTCGTGGTGTTGAGCGTTTCCTTGAGCTGCAGCAGCTCGCCACGCACGTCGACGGTGATCTTCTTGGACAGGTCGCCGTTGGCGACCGCAGTCGCAACTTCCGCGATGTTACGCACCTGGGCGGTCAGGTTCGACGCCATGAAATTGACGTTGTCGGTCAGATCCTTCCAGGTGCCGGCGACTTCCGGCACTTCGGCCTGGCCGCCGAGTTTGCCTTCGGTGCCGACTTCGCGCGCCACGCGCGTCACTTCCGAGGCGAATGAATTGAGCTGGTCCACCATGGTGTTGATGGTGTTCTTGAGCTCGAGAATTTCACCTTTCACGTCGACGGTAATCTTGCGCGACAGGTCGCCGCGCGCGACGGCTGTGGTGACTTCGGCGATGTTACGGACCTGGGCGGTGAGGTTGCCCGCCATCGAGTTCACGGAGTCGGTCAGATCCTTCCAGGTGCCGGCGACGCCGGGCACGTTGGCCTGGCCACCGAGCCGGCCTTCGGTGCCGACTTCGCGCGCGACGCGCGTCACTTCGCCGGCGAACCGGTTGAGCTGGTCTACCATGGTGTTGAGCGTTTCCTTCAGCTGAAGGATTTCGCCGCGCACGTCGACGGTGATCTTGCGCGACAGGTCGCCGCCCGCAATGGCGGTCGCCACTTCGGCGATGTTACGGACCTGGCCGGTGAGGTTGCCGGCCATCGAGTTCACGGAATCCGTCAAATCCTTCCAGGTGCCGGCGACACCTGGCACCGCGGCCTGGCCGCCGAGCTTGCCTTCGGTGCCCACTTCGCGCGCAACGCGCGTCACTTCCGAGGCGAATGAATTGAGCTGGTCCACCATGGTGTTGAGCGTTTCCTTCAGCCGAAGGATTTCGCCCGACACGTTCACGGTGATCTTCTTCGACAAGTCGCCCTGCGCGACGGCGGTCGCCACTTCGGCTATGTTACGAACCTGGCCGGTGAGGTTGGAGGCCATCGAGTTCACGGAATCGGTCAGGTCCTTCCAGGTGCCGGCGACGCCGCGTACCACGGCCTGGCCGCCGAGCTTGCCTTCGGTACCCACTTCGCGCGCCACGCGCGTCACTTCGCCGGCGAAACCGTTGAGCTGGTCCACCATTGTGTTGATGGTGTCTTTCAGCTCGAGGATTTCGCCGCGCACATCGACGGTGATCTTCTTCGACAAATCGCCGTTGGCGACGGCAGTCGTCACTTCGGCGATGTTACGGACCTGGCCGGTGAGGTTGCCGGCCATCGAGTTCACTGAATCTGTCAAATCCTTCCAGGTACCGGCCACGCCGAGCACGTTGGCCTGGCCGCCCAGCCGGCCTTCGGTGCCGACTTCGCGCGCAACGCGCGTCACTTCGCCTGCGAAAGCGTTGAGCTGGTCCACCATGGTGTTGATGGTTTCCTTCAGCTGAAGGATTTCGCCCGACACGTTGACGGTGATCTTCTTCGACAGGTCACCACCGGCGATCGCGGTTGCGACGTCGGCGATGTTGCGGACCTGGGCGGTCAGGTTTCCGGCCATGAAGTTGACGCTGTCGGTGAGGTCCTTCCAGGTGCCGGCGACTCCGGGCACCGCAGCCTGGCCGCCGAGCTTGCCTTCGGTGCCGACTTCGCGCGCAACGCGCGTCACTTCCGAGGCAAAGCCATTGAGCTGGTCCACCATGGTGTTGATGGTGTCTTTCAGCTCAAGGATTTCACCGCGCACGTCGACCGTAATCTTGCGCGAAAGGTCGCCACGGGCGACGGCGGTGGTCACCTGCGCGATGTTACGCACCTGATCGGTCAGGTTGCCGCACATGGCGTTAACGGAATCGGTGAGGTCTTTCCAGGTTCCCGCGACGCCCGGCACGATGGCCTGGCCGCCGAGCTTGCCGTCGGTACCGACTTCGCGCGCCACGCGCGTCACTTCCGAAGCGAACGAACGCAGCTGGTCCACCATCGTGTTGATGGCTTCCTTGAGCTGAAGGATTTCGCCGCGCACGTCGACGGTGATTTTCTTTGAAAGGTCGCCGTCGGCAACGGCGATGGTGACTTCGGCGATGTTGCGGACCTGAGCAGTCAGGTTGCTCGCCATCGAGTTCACACTTTCGGTCAGGTCCTTCCAGACGCCGGTCACCTCGCGCACTTGTGCCTGGCCGCCGAGTTTGCCTTCGGTTCCGACTTCGCGCGCCACGCGCGTCACTTCCGAGGTGAACACGCTGAGCTGCTTGATCATCGTGTTCACGATGCTGGCGGCTTCGAGAAATTCGCCCTTGAGCGGACGTCCATCGACCTCGAGCCGAACGGTTTTCAGCAAGTCGCCTTGCGCAACCGCGGCGACGGCTCTGGTGACTTCCTTTGTGGGCCAGAGCAGGTCATCGATCAGCGAATTGACCGATGTTTCCATCTCGCCCCAGGCGCCGCTGGAGTGGCCGAATTTGACGCGGTGGCGGGTCTTGCCTTCGCGGCCGACGACCTGGCCGACGCGTTCAAGTTGTTGCGCCATCCGCTCGTTGGAGGCGACGATGTCGTTGAAGGTATCGGCGATTTTTCCGATGAGGCCATCCTGCTCGCCGGTCATCCTGACCGAAAAATCGCCGGCGCGCATCGCGCGAAGGGCCTGCAGCAGATTTTGTAGTTCGATCGGAGCGGTTGAGTCCGCGGAGTCGTCGTCGGAGCGGCTCGATCGTTTCTTCGGCGCAATGCCGTTCGGCGATTTCTTAGGTGAGATTGTTGTTTGTTCCATTAACCCCTCCCGAATAGCGCGCATTCATCCGACGCGCCTGCACGCGCCGGAGACGACGAGGCGATAAGGTTCGAACGACATGGCCAGCCACCGCAGGTACCGCAGCCGCAATGCCATGATCGTTCTTCATCTTATGTAGGGCAGAGACCTGACCCTCCCGCCCGCGCCAGCTAGTCATGCTGGAGCGCCCGCCAGCAATTAAATCCGCTAATTAAAAGAAAGTTCCGCGGGCGGGGTGTCTTTGTACCGGCGGCTGATCTGGCCCATACGATTGAATTTGTTGGAAAAATCGAAGCGGAGGGCGTCGGCGAGAAACGCGGGTAAAGCAAAAAAATACATAATGGCGCGCCCGACATTCTCCTGATTGCCTGCTTCCGCCGATGTGCAGCGCCAGGGGGAAAATAGTGTCGGCGGTGATCCGGCCCCCGGATAACCGCTGGGATTAGCGGTCCTGCGATCCTTTGACGACGCCCGGCCGTTCGCATCGTCGCGGCGCGCACCCGCTGACTGAATCCAGCTAATGCGGTATCCTGAAATCCGGCCTTGGCGGTGGATTCCGCCACGATTCAGCCAAAGCCTTCGCAATATTGTGGAATTGCGGCCAGGGGGCGGCCATTGGGGAGGGCTCACTTGCTTCGAACGCACCGACGTCCCGCTGCTGTGACTGCCTCGCTGCTGATTGCGGGCGTATTTTTCGTCCCGCTTTTTTCCGGCATGGAGGCGCGCGCCCAAACCGCATCGGGCGCCTGCGCGGACGCCGCCGGCATTGCGGTCCTGCCTTCGCCGGTCGTGCCGTGGAAGGGCGCGCCGCTGCGCGTGATCTTCACGGCGGAGAAGCCCCTCGATGGTGAACTTTCGCTGATTGCGCCCGACGGCCGCGTTGCTGTGCGGTCGCGTGAACGGCATGGCGGACCGCCATATTTCTGGTTCGCGGAGGTTGCCGCGCCCGCCGCCGGTGCCTGGCACGTCACGCTTTCCGGTGCTTCAGGCGGATGCGGCACGATCACGCGCGAGATTGCGGTGCGCGATGACAGGCCGCCATCGCCCGGAGCAACTTCGGGAAGCGTCTGGCCGATCCACAATTCGTGGAATCGCGCGACGGAAAATCTGTTCTCCGCATGGATCGAAAAACTCTTTGATGCGCCGCTCGACGCAACGCTATCGTGGAAGGCGTTGCACGAAGTGCTGCGTGATCAGTCGCGCAATGCCCTGTTCAACCATTTGGGCCTGAACGAAGATCAGATGGGGCTTGTCATTCGCCCTGACTGCGCCGACTTGCCGTATTTCCTGCGCGCCTATTTCGCATTCAAGATGGGCTTGCCGTTCGGCTACGCGAAGTGCTCGCGCGGCGGTGGCGGCCAGCCACCGAAGTGCTTCCAGTGGTTCAGCACGCAGAATCTCGAAGCGGCGCGCTCTTCATCGAACGAACAAAAGACCGCGTCGACCGGAGCCGCACCGAAATCGGCGGGCCTCGCGGCGTCGTTCGGCCATTTTGTGCAGTCGACCGTCGCCGACGCGGTGCATTCCGGGTCGGCACGCACGCCGCTGGGCGATGAAAACACCGATTATTATCCCGTATCGCTGACGCAGGAGACGCTGCGACCGGGCACCGTCTACGCCGATCCTTATGGGCATGTGTTGATGATCGCAAAGCGCATTGCACAAACCAGCGACGCGGCAGGCGTCATTTTCGCGGTCGATGCGCAGCCCGACGGCACGGTCGCGCGCAAGCGTTTCTGGCGCGGCAATTTCCTGTTCGCGCAGGATCCTGCGCTCGGGGGCCCCGGATTCAAACGCTTCCGGCCGATTGTGCGGGACCAAAACGGCGGCCTGCGTCGGCTGACCAATGCCGAGATCGCGAAGAATCCGCAGTACGGCGATTTTTCGCTCGAGCAGGCCAAGCTTGGGGTCGAAGATTTCTATGACCGCATGGATGACGTGATGTCGCCGGAGCCGCTCGATCCTTTGCGTGCGATGAAGGAAGCGGTTGCTGCGCTCGATGAGCAAGTGAAGGCGCGCGTCACGTCGGTCGAAAACGGCCGAAAATTCCTGAGCAGCGCGCGCGGCGAGGCGAGCATGCCGGACGGCGCGGCGATCTTCGAGACGACCGGCGCCTGGGAGGATTTCGCGACGCCGGCGCGTGATTTACGTCTGCTGATCGCGATCGATGTGGTGCGTGGATTCCCTGATCGTGTCGCGCGACGGCCTGATCGGTATGCGATGCCGAAGGACAAAAGCGTCTCGGATGTGAAGGCCGAATTGCAGAGCGTTCTTGCGTCGGAGCTTTCGGCCCGCAAGTTCTCATATACGCGCACCGATGGGTCTCCCTGGACGCTTGCACTCAAGGACGTGCTCGACCGCGCGGGGGCTCTGGAGATGGCATATAATTTGAACGATTGCGTCGAGTTGCGATGGGGCGCATCGGAAAAGACCGACGAAGCATCAACCTGCAAGCATCTTGCATCGGGGGCGCAGCGCGCAAAGATGACGAAGTATCGCCCCTGGTTCCGCGAACGGCGCCGGCCGGCGCGCGCGACCGGTTAGAACCTGAAAGCGGCGATCTGAAGCAGGAGAGGGGCGATGGCACGGCACAAAACCTATAGTCCGCACGGCGTCATTCCGGCGGTGCTTTTGCCGTTCGACAACGATCTCGCGATCGACGAGCAGAACTTTCGCAAGCATCTGCGCGATGTGGGCGCGACCGAAGGGCTCTCGGCCATCACGATCAATGCCCATTCGACCGAGGTTGCCTCCTGCACCTTCGATGAGCAGCGACGCGTTCTCGACATCGCGCAGGACGAGATCGGCGCCCGCCTGCCATTGGTCAACGGCATCTGGGCCGACGGCAGCATTGAGGCCGCGCGTATCGCGCGCATGGCGGAGCAGGGCGGGGCTTCGGCGTTGCTCGTTTTTCCGCCGGCCCCGTTCACGCTCGGCCAGTCGCCCGCCATGGCGCTCGCGCATGTCAAACGCATCGCCGACGCCACCGACCTGCCGCTGATCGTATTCCAGTATCCGCTCGCGACCGGTCAGGGTTATCCGAAGGATACGCTGCTCAAGATGTGCGAAGAGGTTCCGTCAATCCGCGCCATCAAGGATTGGATCGGCAATGTGCCGCATCACGAATGGCATATCCGCACGCTGCAAAATCTGCCGCGGCCGGTGAACGTGCTCACCACGCATAGTTCGTGGCTGTTTGCTTCGCTGGTGCTCGGTCCCAATGGCCTGCTGTCGGGGTCGGGCAGCGTGATCGCCGATTTGCAGGCGAGGCTGTTCCGCGCTGTTCAGACCAATGATCTCGCCGAAGCCAGGCGGCTCAACGAGCGCATCGAGCCGATGGCGCGCGTGTTCTATGCCGATCCCTTCGTGGACATGCACAACCGCATGAAGGAAGCGCTGGTGCTGCTCGGCAAGCTGCCGCGCGCGGTGGTGCGTCCGCCGCTGGTCAAGATCGAGCGCGCGGAAATTGCGCGCATCCGTCAGGCATTGATCGAGGCGGGCTTGCTCGACAGCAAGGCGCGCGACGCCGCCTAGGGCGTCGGTGCACAAGAACGTCCGTTATCGGGGGTAAAGCGGACATCGCGCCAACTTACCGCCATGTCCGCTTATGACCCAAAGCGGACATTGTCCGGCGTTTTATGTTGCAGCGCTAAGCGAGTCTCAGCTCTATCAAAACATTTGCTTGAGCCGGTACGATGCAGTCTCCTCGGCAGCTCGAGGGTGGCCCGTTAACGGTGCCCCTCCGTTTTCCCTCCCGGACGCCGGCGACAGCACCGCGGTTCGTCTGTCAGCCCCCGGGGCCGTCCGTCATGATGTAGCCCATCAGGTCGCCCACGTTGTGCTCCAAATTTCGGATGATGTCCTTGACGACGTCTCCGATCGAGATCACGCCCACGACCTTGCCCGCGTCCAGCACTGGTAGATGGCGAAAGCCGCGCGCAGCCATCATTGCCATGCAGCCTTCCAGTTGGTCGTCCGGCTTGACCGTCACCGGGTCGCCCGTCATCACTTGGCCCACCGGAGTCTGCTTCGCATCGAGCCCGGGCAGCAGCACTTTTATGGCGCAGTCACCCTGGGTCACGATACCGACCAGTACGTCGTCGTCGATGACCAGCACCGACCGGACCCGGTTGTCGCGCATCTGGCGCAAGGCTTCGACGACCATGTCGCCGGAACGAACATGGATCAGGGCGCCACTCTTATGGGCCAGAGCGTCTTTGACTGTGTTCATCGAGTTCCTCTCGTGAGCCCTGTCCTGGCCCGCCTAAGTGGTACGCATTGAAGGTTAGAGCCGGCTCGTTCAGCATCGACCATAGTCTAGCTCACTACGCGGCTATTAATCGAGCGGCTGGGCTCGTTCGCGTCGCATCTCTTCCTTTGCTGACCCGGAGCGAATTGTCAGCTGCACTTATCTCGTAGCTAGTCGTCATTCAGTGGATTTGCGCCCACGGGCCAGCACCGCGACAATTAAGCATGCTCACCGGTTTGGTCTATCTCTGTCATATCGCGTACGCCGCCGCCGGCCTCATCGAATAGCGAAGCGAACTTTGCTGCGGTGCGTCGGGACGCAAATCGGACGTTAATGGCACTTAACGGACATTGGCCTCGCGGTCACGGATGTCCGCTTTCGGGGGCAAAGCGGACATTGATTAAATGGCCGAATGCCGGTCCCCAATTTCGATTTGTGAGTAGCCGCATAACTACATAATCGCAAATTCGGTATTCTTGCGATCCGTCACCAGCATGCTGCCGGGATAGTGCGTGATGCAGAACTCCGGCTTCACCGTCGCGATCACCGATTGTGGCGTGACACCGCAAGCCCAGAACACCGGCATCTCGTCGTCGCGCACTTCGACCGCGTCGCCGTAGTCGGGCTTCATGATATCCTTGATGCCAATCAGTTCCGGTTTGCCGATATGCACCGGCGCGCCATGCACCGCCGGAAAGCGCGTCGTGATCTGAACGGCGCGGATCGCGTCTTTCGGCGTCATTGGTCGCATCGACACTACCATCGGACCGTGGAACGGGCCGGCCGCGTGCGTGGCGATCGAGGTGCGGTACATCGGAACGTTACAGCCACGCACGATGTGTCGCAGCTCGATACCTTCCGACGTCAGCGCTTCCTCGAACGAAAACGAACAGCCGATCACAAAACTCACCAGATCGTCGCGCCAGAATTCGCGCACATCGTACGGCTCGGCAATCAGCTCGCCATTTTTCCAGACGCGATAGCGCGGCAGATCGGAGCGGATGTCGAGATCTTCACCGAGATCCGGCACCCGCCAGTCACCCGGCTCTGACGTGCCGATCACCGGGCATGGTTTGGGATTGAGTTGGCAGAAGCGCAAAAAATCAGCGGCAAGCGCTTTTGGCAGAATGGCCAGATTGCCCTGCACATAGCCGGGCGCGAGTCCGGCCGTCGGCGCACGATGTCCGGCGCGAATGGCAAGCCTGGCGGCCAGCCCGCTGCCGGCTGCGGGTTTTTCGTCTCGGCGCAGGGGTGTTACGGCCATTGGTATGGTCCACCTTTTGTCGCGGCAAGCCTAGCATCGGATGCCTCGGCATTCGAGCGTGCGTGCTTATTTCCCGGGCAGCATACGACGATGTAAGTGGGCATGCATCCATATGCAGATTGCGGTTGAAACTTGGGGCCGGATCGCGTTTGCTACCCGGTAAGAAAGAGCCTGCCAAAGGCCGCTAGGGGAGGACATGGGAATGCCGCGTCGCGCCGCCAGGCAGAAGCGTGCAGTGACCGCTCATGCGGCCGCGCTCATTGCGGGTTGTGCGCGGCAAGGTTTGTTTCCGGACCAATGACTTTCATTTTGCATCGGCGCCTGCGGATCTGCGCGGGTGCTGAGGGGACGATATGAGATCCATAGGGAGGACACGCGATGACTGAGAAGTGGAAAGACGAGGAGTGGGCGCAGGACATTTGGTACAGCGGCAAGGTGACGCGTCGCGGCGTCGTCGGGTGGGGCGGCGGCGCGATCGGCACGCTCATGCTGGTGCCGGCGCCATGGCGCGCGGCCTTCGGCGCAGCGACGCCATATAAGATCGGCTCCTTGCAACCGCTCTCGGGCGCGGCCGCGCTGGGCGGCAAGACAGCGGTGGTCGGCCTGCAAATGGCGATCGACCGCATCAACAAGGCAGGCGGCGTCAATGGCCGGCCGCTTGAAGTCGTGATCGCGGACGATGAATCGAAACCCGATGTCGGGCGCCGCAAGACTGAAAAACTGCTGGTCGAGGACAAGGTCGATGTGCACGTCGGCGGTTTCCTGTCCAACATCTGCCTCGCCTGCATGCCGCAATTCGAGGAAAACAAAGTCGTCAACATGATCAGTGTGTGTCTCGACACCACGCTGACCACCACGAAATGCAACCGCTACAGCTTCCGCACCTACGAGTTCGCCCCAGCGCAGGCCGTGGCGATCGCGCCCTATCTCGTTAACAAGATGGGCAAGAAGTGGCACATCGCCTTTGCCGACTACTCCTGGGGTCAATCAACGCGCGATGCCTATGCGGCCGAGATCAAGAAGCTCGGCGGCGAAGTCGTGGGCACCACCGGCATTCCGCTGGGCACTGCCGACATGACGCCGTTCCTGTCGAAGATCCAGGGTGAGTTCGACGGATTGTTCGGCATTTTCTTCGGCAAAGACGGCATCACCATCGGCAACCAGGCCTACGATCTCGGCCTCACCAAGAAGTACAAGTGGGCGGGCGATGGCGCGATCGCTGAGTCAACCAACCTGCCGGCGCTCGGCAACAAGATCGAAGGCTTTGTCGGCATCAACCGCTATATTCCGGTGTTCGAGGGCGCGCTCGATACTCCGGCGCTCCACAGGTTCTTCGACGAAGCCAAGACGCGCCTTGCCAAGGTCGATCCGTCAGGCCCGCTGCCTGATCGTTACGTGCAGTCGAACTACGAAGCGGTCAACGCACTCAAGCTCGGCATGGAGAAGTCCAAGTTCGAGGGCCGCCAGGATACGATGAAACTGATCGAGGCTCTGGAAGGTCTGGTGATGAAGGAGGGCGATGACTTCCCGCAAGGTGGCGGCGTCATCCGAAAGGAAGACCACCAGGCGTTCATCCGTCAGTTCATCTTCGAGATCAAAGGCGGCAAGCATCACCTCGTCGAGACCGTTCCCGGCGAGAAGACAGTCGTGCCGCCGGCCTGTAAGTTCGCTACCACGTAAGTGAGCGTGCAAACTGTCACCGATCGAGGCTCCCCGGCGAGCAGCCGGGGAGCCGCGTCGGATCCGATCCTGAAGACCGAACTGTTGACCGTCCGTTTCGGCGGGCTGGCCGCGCTGTCCCAGGTCAATTTCGAGGTTCAGCGCGACGAAGTCCGCGCCATCATCGGGCCGAACGGCGCCGGCAAGAGCACATTTTTCAATTGTCTTACCGGAGTGTTGCGCCCGACCTCGGGACAGATCGTATTCAATGGCGAGGAGATTACCGGGCTTCCTCCCAATATGATCTCGCAGAAGGGCATCGCGCGTTCCTACCAGATCACCAACATCATGCCGAACGCGACGGTGCTGGAAAATGCCCGCATCGCCGCGCAATCGCGCCGGCATGCATGGAACATGGTCCGGCACCACAGCGATTTCGGGGACATCAGAGAGAAGGCGGAAGCAGCACTCGATTCCGTCGGGCTTCTGTCCAAAGCCGAGGAATTGGCCGCCAATCTATCCCACGGCGAGCAACGCAATCTCGAGATCGGCATCGCACTCGCCACCGAACCGGCGCTGCTGTGTCTCGACGAGCCGACCGCCGGCATGAGTGCCGCCGAAACCGCTGAAACCATGCATTTGGTGCAGCGGATCGCAAAACAACACACGATTCTGATCGTCGAACATGACATGGACGTGGTCATGGAGCTCGCCGACCGCATCACCGTGCTGCACTATGGCTCGATCCTGGCGGAAGGCACGCCCGAGGAAATCCAGCAAAACCCGAAAGTGCTGGAGGTTTATCTCAAGACATGAGTGCGATGGCATCGAGCGGTGCGCCACTCGTCCTGGTCGAGGACGTCCACACCTATTACGGCAAGAGTCATATTCTGCACGGCGTCTCGCTTACGGTGGGGCCCGGCGAAGTGGTGGGCTTGCTCGGCCGCAACGGCGTCGGCAAATCGACGACCCTGAAGACCATCATGGGCCTGGTGCACCCGAGCCAGGGCAAAGTGATGCTCGAAGGCAATCCGATCACCGACATGCCGTCGCACAAGCTTGCGCGGCTTGGCATTGGCTATGTGCCGGAAGACCGGCGCATTTTTCGCCTGCTCACCGTGATGGAAAATCTGCGTACCGGCCTTGATCGCAATGGCGTGACGGATGAGAAAAAGCGCGCGCTGCTCGACAAGGTCTTCACTTATTTTCCGGTGCTGGCCGAGCGGCGCAACCAGGCCGGCGGCACGCTCTCCGGCGGTGAGCAGCAAATGCTGGCGATCGCGCGCGCCATGATGCTGGAGCCCAAAATCATCCTGCTCGACGAGCCGACCGAAGGCTTGATGCCGCGCATGGTCTCCCAGATCCAGAACATCATCGAAATCTTGCACAAGGAAGACGTCGCCATCCTGCTGGTCGAACAAAACGTGCCGCTGACGCTCGCGGCGAGCCAGCGCGTCTACATCATGGAAAAGGGCCAGGTGCGCCACCACTGCGCCGCGTCTGAAATTGATGTGCACGACCCTGTCATCAAGCAATATTTGGGGGTGTAGGGGATGCTCTTTCTGTGTCGATCCAAACACCGCTCATTCCCGCGCAAGCGGGAATCCAGGACCGCGATCGCAGCCTCTGCATGTTTTTCTCCTGGATCCCCGCTTTCGCGGGGACGAGCGGGTAAATCATCATTTCGGAACAGGGCCTAAAGCGATGGACGCGGTTGTTCATTTCTTTCAATCCTTTCCCTACGATCAGCTGGTGATCCAGACGATGAATGGCATCGTCACCGGCATGATCCTGGCGCTGGTTGCTTCGGGCCTGACGCTGATTTTCGGCATCATGGACGTGGTGAATTTTGCGCACGGCGAATTGTTCATGCTCGGCGCCTATATCGGCGTCATCGTGCTGACGGCGACCGGAAGTTTCTGGCTCGCGCTCGTGCTCGCCGCGCTGGTGGTCGCGATCCTCGGCGCCGCCATGCAGATCGTCACCCTACGGCCACTGATCGGCCGCGATCCCCTGACCACGATCCTTGCCACCTTCGGCATTTCGCTGATCCTGCAGAACTATGTGCTTTGGCAGTTCGGGCCGGTGTCGCGCAAAATCAGCGAGCCGATCACCGCTCATTTCAATTTGTTTTATCTCGAATATCCCTGGTACCGGATTTTGATCGCAGCTCTCTCTGCGCTCATCATCGGCGGCTTCTGGCTATTCCTCAAACATGGCAAATACGGAATCTGGATCAGGGCGACTACCCAGGACCGCGTGATGGCGCAGGCCATGGGGATTCCCGTGCCGTGGGTCTACACCGGCGTGTTTGCGATCGGTGCGGGCCTCGCCGCGGCGAGCGGCGTCTTGTTCGCTCCGCTCGCCGGCGTCAGCCACACCATGGGCCTTGATTGGGTGCTCAAAGCCTTCATCGTGGTGGTGGTCGGCGGGATGGGCAATCTTGGCGGCTCGATTGCCGCTGCGATCTTCATCAGTCTGCTTGAATCCTACGCCTCGATCTGGGTGAACCCGTCGCAGGCGGTCATTGTCTCGTTCGTCGTGCTGATCCTCACGCTTCTGTTCCGTCCCACCGGTCTTTTCGTTGCGACACCGAAATGACGACCGCGCCCCTCGATAAAGCGATGCCGCTCAAAAAAGCCGGATTGAGCCACACCACCGTTTACTGGATCAGCTTTTGCGCCGTGATGGCGGTGCTGATCGTCGCACCGCTGGTGTTACCGGAATTCTGGCGCCGTTTCCTGACCGAGGTCCTGATCTGGGGGCTGCTGGCGATGTCGTCCGACCTGCTGATCGGATACACCGGCATGATTTCCTTCGGCCACTCGGCGTTTTTCGGGCTCGGCATGTATGGCGCGGCGGCTGCGCTCTTACTCTTTAGCCCGCCCAATCTCTGGCTGGCGATAGTGTTCGGACTGATCGGCGCCGCCGTCGTTGCCCTGTTTGTGGCCTATTTTTCCACCCGCCTGCGCGATATCTATTTCGCCATCACCACGCTGATCTTCAGCCAGATCTTCTACGTCATTATCTTTACCTGGACGACGGTCACCGGCGGCGAAAACGGGCTGATCTTCACGCGGCCCCATTTCACAATCCCGTTCCTTCTTGATGTGCGCTTTACATCATCGACGATGCATTGGTTCGTGCTGGCGGTGGTGACGGGGTCGTATCTGGTTTTGCGACGGGTGACGCAATCGCCGTTCGGTATGGTATTGCAATCGATCCGTGAGAACGAAGCCCGCACGCGCGCGATTGGATATCCGGTCGAGCGCTACAAGATCGTATCGGTCATGCTATCGGGGTTGTTCGCGGGGCTGGCCGGTGTGCTTTACGCGATCCAGAACGAATTCGCCGCGCCGGATTTCGTCTATTTCATCACCTCCGGCGACACGGTGATCTTCAACGTCCTGGGCGGCATCGGCACGCTGGTCGGTCCGATCGTCGGCGCGGGGTTTTTCCAGCTTTTGCGCGAACTTATGGCGCGCATCTTCGGCGACCAGTTCCCTTATCTGGTTCCGCTCGGGTTTATCTTCATTGCGATGGTTATATTTCTGCCGCAGGGGCTGCTTGGCTTCGCGCGGCGGTGGCTCAATCGGTAGAGCCGGTTACCGTTATTGACGGACCGGGCAGCGGGCAACATTCATTTTTTCATGAGTGTGAGCGGGGTCACGCAAAGCCAATGCGTGGGTGGCCTATCATTGCGTCATGCAGTTCAGATCCGCATTCAACTATTGCTGTGTTGTTGTCGGCAGGGTGTCGGCGATCATCACGTTCGCAGGCATGGGGTCATTCGTGTTGGTGGCTACAATGGTCGACGTTCTGCGGTAGCGGAAACACGTCCTAATCGCAGCGCGCGACCATGCCGCCGTCCACGACAATTTCCGTGCCGGTGATGAAGCGCGCCTCGTCGGACGCGAGGAACAGCGCGGCATTGGCAGTGTCCTGCCCATCGCCCATGAAACCGATCGGAATTCGCTCGAGTCGCGATTTCAATAGCGCTTCGACATCGCCGCCCGCGCGTTGCTTGGCAAGACGCACCTCCACCATCGGCGTGTGCAGTTGCCCCGGCACCACGGAATTCACGCGAATCCCCTTCGCGGCATATTGTACGGCGACCACCCGCGATAGCTGGATGACACCGGCCTTGGTCGCGGCATAACCGACTTGGGCCGAGCCGGTCCAGCGCAGGCCGGATGTCGATGCAATATTGACGATGGCGCCGCTTTTCTGGCGTTCCATGACCGGCAGCACGTGCTTCAAAGTGAGAAAGATACTTTTCAGGTTGGAGTTGACCTGCGCATCCCAAACATCTTCGCTCATTTCGACGGGGCCGCCATGAGCCGAGCCGCCGACATTGTTGACCAGCACATCGATGCGGCCGAAACGATCGAGGCAGGTTTTCACCATGACCTCGACCGACGCAGCGCCGGTCACATCGCACTGATGTGTGACGATCTCGCCGCCTGCCTTATTCACGCGCTCGACGGTTTCCGTGACGCTGTCGAGATCGCGGTCGACGGCGAATATTTTGGCTCCTTCCTCGGCAAAGCGCACCGCGGTGGCGCGCCCGTTGCCCCAGCCCGGTCCAACGCAGCCCGCGCCGGTGACGATCGCGATGCGGTCTTGCAGGCGTCCGCTCATGTTGCTGTTCCGGTCAAACGGCGCGGCGGCGCGAAGCGATAGAAGCGCTGCGGATTATCCACCAGCAACGCCTGGAGCGCGGATGCGCCGGGCGCGATCTCGGCAAGAATATCCACCAGCAATCCGTCGTCGACCACCGGCGGCGCATGGTTGGGGTGCGGCCAGTCGGTGCCCCAGACGACGCGATCGCCGAATTCCGCCACCAGCTTGCGGGCGAACGGCACCGCGTCGGCATAAGGCGGGCCTTGCCGTGTCGCCCGGTCGGTTCCGCTCACCTTGATCCACACATTCTTGTCTTGCATCAATGTGAGTAGTGCGCGGAAGGCAGGCTGTTCCAGCCCCCGTGACGCATCGATGCGGCCGATATGGTCGATCATCACCGGCACCGGCGAACGCCTGAGCGCGGGCGCGAGTTCGGCAATGCGATCGCCGTCCATGTGAATCTGCAAATGCCAGCCGACATCGGCAAGGCGTTTGCCGAATGCAACGGCTTCATCGATCGTCGCCCCGGCGCCGAGATGCTCCATGTAGTGAAAACGCGCCCCGGTAAGGCCGGCAGCGGCGAGCCGTTTCAACTCCGTGTCCGCTATCGAGGTTGAAACCAGCGCCACGCCTTTATAGGCGCCGCCGGTCGCGGCGACGGTGTCCTCGGTTACCGAATTGTCGGTGCCGTGGCAGTTGGGCTGCACGATCACACAATGGTCGATGCCAAGGCGCGCATGCAGCGCGAACAACATCTCCTTGGTGGCGTCGGATGGCGTGTAGCGGCGGCCTTCGGCAAAAGGAAAGCGCGCGCGCGGCCCGAATACATGGACATGCGCATCGCATGCCCCGGGAGGGAGCTTCAGTTTCGGCTTGCTGGGCGCAGCCATCCAATAAGGCGGGTCCGCGGGTGTATCGGCGCCGTGCAGCATCATGAGTCCTTGGCGCGCGTACGTTCGAAGGCCGGCTCATGCGCGGAAAACCGGTCGAGCCAAGTGACGAGGCCTGGAAACGCCGGGCGCCAGTCAACCTGCTTGCGCCAATCAAGATAGCCGAGCGCGCAGGAAAGGCCGATCGAGACGACGTCGGTTTTTTCCGGATCCGGCGGGGAGGCTTCGAATGCGGCGAGGCCGCGCATGATCTTCCCGCGCTGGTGATCAAGCCAGCGCGGCGAGGGCGGCAGGCCGGGACGGAAGCGGTTGTCGTAAACGATCAGGATGGATGCATCCATGATGCCGTCGGCGAGCCGCGCCAGCGTCAAGGCCTTGAAGCGCGCAGGCCCGCGCAGCGGCAACAGGCGATTGGTGCCCGCGGCCTCTTGCAGGAATTCGATGATGATGCCGCTGTCATAGATCGTGCTGCCGTCGGCCAGCACCAGGCACGGCATCTTGCCGAGCGGGTTCTGCTGGCGCAGCGTGTCATTCTCGTCGAGCGGATCGGCCGGCTTGACCGTCACGCGCCCGGTCAAACCGAGCGCGTCAATTGCCATGCGCGCCTTGCGCCCGAATGGCGAAGTGACCGTCGAACGCAATACGAAGTTTTCGGCCGACACCATTGCAAAATCGCCGGTTGATTTATTTCTCGGTCTGTACGCCGGCGTCCGCGATCACTTTTGCCCATTTCTTGGTCTCGCTGGCGATGTAGTCGCGGAAATGTTCAGGTAAATCGCCGACCAGGATCGCGCCCTGACTGGCAAGTTTTTCGACGACGGCCGGATCTTTCATGGCTTCGACCGCCGCCTTGTTGAGCGCGGCGACGATCTGCGGCGGCGTCTTTGCCGGCGCGACCATGCCGTACCAATTCTCGGTTTGCAGATCGGGCATGCCCGCTTCGACAGTTGTCGGTACATCAGGCGCGCTTGGCACGCGTTGCGTGGTGCCGACCGCGATCGGCTTGAGCTTGCCGGCCTTGATCTGCGGCAACAACACAGGCAGATCGAGGAAGACCATTTGCACCTGCTGGGCGAGCAGGTCGTTCACCGCCGGAGCCGCGCCGCGATAGGGCACGTGCACGATATTGATGCCGGCGGTGAGCTTGAGCAGTTCGCCGGCCAGGTGCGGCATGCTGCCGGGGCCGGAAGACGCAAAATTGAGCTTGCCGGGCTGCGACTTCGCGAGCGCTATCAACTCTTTCATGTTGCTGGCGGGAACGTTGGTCGCGACCACAAGCATCTCGGGCACTTTGGCGACGAGCGTGATCGGCTGCAGATCCTTGAGCGTGTCGTAGGCGACCTTCTCCATGCTCGGACTGATGGCGAGGGCGCCGGCGCTGGCGATCGCGATTGTGTAGCCATCCGGCGCGGCCTTCGCGACCACGTCGGTGCCAACCACGCCGCCCTGTCCGGAGCGGTTGTCGATGACGATCGTCTGCTTGAGGATTTCCGACATGCGCTGGCCGACGACGCGCGCGATGATGTCGTTCGGCCCGCCGGGCGGAAATGGCACGACCAGCCGGATGGTCCTGGTCGGGAAATCCTGCGCCAGGCCCAAAGTCGGGCACAGCAGCGCCAGTCCAATCAGCAGCGATCTCAAGGCTTTCACGGCAATCCTCCCGAATTCAAAACGTCGTACGGCGTGTTGTCGTCATGGCAGGCTTGATGGCCCACTCTATTGCCCACCTTACGTCATCGCCGCGCGCGGGCGCCAGCCGGGATGTCCACTGTCTCTTGACTTTATTCCTAAGGTATGTTTTCCTATATTTATCCCGCCCCGTTACCGAGGGGTGTCTGATCAGCTTCTCCAGACGCGGGGCGGGGAGCGGTGGCCGGGATTGGGGCGTCGGAGATGCGGCGCATGTTTCCCACCCGGCGGTCCAAGCCGCGCCTTGCATCCCGGCGTGCCTGCCGCACGCCGAAGGCCCCGCTGACGGCTGGTAAGCCGGCGGGCGGTCAGAAGCATCGCTGGCTGAGGTGCCAGGGCCTCAACGGTGGAGTGTCACGGACGGTTTCTAGGGAACGCGTGACGAACGGACGACCACCGGGGACGGCGCGGAGCAAACCTTAAAAACACCGCGCGCGGGACGCCTTGGGTTTTGGCGGACTTGCGGCGTGCCTTGCTGAACCCCCGACCTGATCGGGGGGAAGGCGGGCACTACAAAGGACTTCGACAAGCCTCGATGTCGCGAGGCGTCGAGGCCCGTGGGTCCATTGTGACCTTTGGCGTCCCGCGCGCCCTCGGTTCTTTTCCGGGCGACGCGCAAGCTGAAATGCAGGCGGCTCCTGGCGCCTGTCCAAAAATCCGGGCGATGACGCTTGCCTTGACGCGAACCGGCTAAAGCCGGCACGCGCGGCGTTGGCCAGCTCAGACCTCATCCTTCGAGACTTGCCGCTGCGCGGCGCTCCTCACCATGAGGCGAGAGAGTTGCCTGACTGTTTGAAAAGTGGATCAGTAAGGCGGGTGATTTGTGGCGCGAACGGGGTCATAGGCGAGCAAAGCGATGCCGTTCTTCGAACGGCTATGCCCGACAATGAGAAAGCGGAGGGGAAGGAGCCCGAAATGGAAATTGATTTGCCTGACGTTGTCGCCGAGGTCACAACGGCGTTCGAACGCTATGAAAAGGCTCTCGTGAGCAACGACGTGCCAACCCTTGACGAATTGTTTCGCGATGACTCGCGCACCATCCGATATGGCGTGAACGAAATCCTGTATGGCGCTGCGGAGATCAAATCATTTCGCGGAGCACGGTCGCCGGTCGCGCTGGGGCGCAAGCTGTCGCGCACAGTGATTACAACCTATGGCAAGGAGTTTGCGGTGGCCTCGACGCTGTACGAACGGCCGTCGGCGCCCGGCAAGATCGGCCGCCAGATGCAGAGCTGGGTGAAATTTCCGGAAGGCTGGCGCGTGGTCGCCGCCCACGTCAGCCTGATGGACCCGCCGAAGTGAATCGTTCTCCGCTCGTCCCCGCGGGCCAACATCGGGTCTACCCGATGTTGGCGTTATTTCGTGCGATGGGGACCCAGCCTCAAAAATCATGGTCAGCGAATTGCCGCTCTGGATTCTCGCATAGGTGTGCGAAGCACGCCGTCCTTCGGACGGCTATGCGCGGGAATGAACGGTGCGTTACAGCGCCGCGACCGCCTGTACCTCGACCAGCAGCGGTTCCTGCACCAGCCGGTCGATCATCAGCAGCGTATTGGGTGGGTAGGCACCATTCGAAAACATTTTCGGAAATTCGCGCAGGCGATATTTCATGAACTTCGGAATATCCTGCGAGTGCACCAGATAAGTCGTGAACTGCACAATATTGCCCCAGCCGGCGCCGACCGATTTCAGTGCTGTTTCGATGTTGGCGAAGGTCTGCACGCATTGGGCATCGAAGTCATCGGCAACCTTGCCGTCACGGTCGACACCCACTTGTCCCGCAATGAAAATGAATTCCGACGCCTTCACGCGAGTGAGTTGCGAATATTGCCCGAGCGGCTTGCCGAGCGCGTCGGGATTGAGAATCTTGATGTCGGCCATCGTCGACTCCTTATCCTAACGCGCACCGGCAAGGCCGCGTTTGCTTTATTCGACCTGCACGCCGCTCGCCTTGATCGGCGCTTCCCACTTCTTGACTTCGCTCTTGACGAAATCGCCGAGCCACTGCGGGCTGCGCTCGTTCGGCGCGGCAACCGTCGCGCCAAGCTTCGCCAGGCGCTCCTGCACCGACGTCGTCGTGATGGCGTCGACCGCGGCTTTGTTGAGGATCTTCACGACGTCAGCCGGAGCGTTTTTCGGCAGGAACAGTGCGCTCCAGGTATAAGCCTGCACGTCGAGACCCTGTTCGCCGGTGGTTGCGAGATTCGGCAGAACCGGCGAGCGCTCCTTGGTCATGATGGCGATGCCCTTCACCTTGCCGCCGTCGATCTGCGGCTTGGCGGTAGCGATGATGTCGCACAGGTAGTCGATGCGGCCGCCGACCAGGTCCTGCATGGCCGGGCCGGTGCCTTTGTACGGTACGTGCGTGATCTTGGTGCCCATCGCGCTGTCGAGCACCACGCAAGCAAGATGCGTGGCCGAGCCGGCGCCGGCCGAGCCATATTGCATCTTGTCTTGGTTGGCTTTGGCGTACGCAATGAATTCCTTGAAGTTGCTCACCGGCAAATCGGGCCGCGCGATAATCGCAATCGGTGTCACCGCAAGATATGCGACCGGCGTGAAATCGGTCACCACATTGTAGAGGGGACGTTTGTAGAGCGTCTGGTTCTGAGCGTGGGTTCCGACGCTGCCGAGGATCATGGTGTAGCCATCGGGCTTGGCATCGGCGACACGCTTGGAGCCGGTCATGCCACCGGCGCCACCGACGTTCTCGACGATCACCGACTGGCCGAGCAATTCGCCCATGCGCTGAGCGATGATGCGGCCGATCGTGTCCTGCGGCCCGCCCGCGGCGAACGGAATGACCATTGTGACCGGGCGCGTAGGAAAGTCATCGGCGGCAGCTGGTCCGGCCAACGCCAGCGCGGCAACGGCCGCAGCAAACAGAACCTTTTTCATTGTTGTCATCTCCACCTGAGAGGCGGAGATTTGCGCCGCGCGCGCCTGCCGGTCAAGCGGGGCCGGGCGGTTTGGCTAACCGACCTCAATGACCTCCTCGGGGAACTGGTGCAGCCGGTCGCCCGGCCCATTACCCCCAATCAGGTAATTGTCGCACAGCCAATTCAGATAGCCGGCATGGATATAGGTCGGATGGACGACAATATTCATGTCCTTTTCGATGGTCATTGGCTCGTCGTGACGGATCAACGGGCGCTCGACCAGATCGTAGCCCTGCCCATGGCAATAAAGGCGCGCCTCGGTCGGACGGCCATTCTTGCGCATGAAATCGTTGAAGGCGTTCCAGATGTCCTTGCAGGGCGTGCCGGGCTTGAGCAGGTCGAGGGTGAACTTGCGCGATGCCTGGCAGAACGCGAGTTCATCTTTCATCGCCTGCGGCACTTTGGCGCCGACCACGCAGGACCGCCCGAGCTCCGTGTACATGCCGCCTGGTCCGTTGTCCTCGACCAGAAGCGCGATCTGGTCGCCCTTCTGGATGATGCGGTTTTGCACATGCCGATTGCCGAATTTCGACGGCTGGCCGAGCGGCATCGAGGCGCAAAGATAAATGCCATTCTCGCTTCCGTGGCACTGGCTGTACCATTGCGCGACAGCGGCCACCTCGGTGTCGCGCATGCCTGGCTTCACCGCGGCGAACGCGGCACGCATCGCGCCGTCCTGCATCAAGGCCGCGCGTTTTACCAATTCCATTTCTTCCGGGCTCTTGATGACCTTGATCCTGTCGACCATGTCGGATGCATCGACAAAGCGCGCCTGCGGAAAAGCGCGCTTCACATAGTCGAGCAACGCATAGGACATTTGATAGGTGCCGACATAGCCGATGGTGCTTTTGGCGAAGGGCTTGAGCGCCGACGCAGCGAGTTCAGGATCGTATCCTTTTGTGTAATGCGCGGAGGCATAGCTCGGCGTGGTGAGGATGTGCTTGACGCCGCGCCATTGCGTCAGGCGTCCCTTCAGATCGAACGATGTATCGCCCGCCTTCTGCGGGGTAATGGAACCGCCGGTCACATCGGCCTGCGCGGTGGGTTCACTGCCGCCGAACGGACCCTGACAGACGACAGTCATCTCATCGTCGCGCGGGAACACCACAGTGTTGGGATAGCCGTTGGTCGCCGGCATGTCGGTGAAGTAACGGACATAGCCACCCATGTGATCGTTGTTGTTCTGCATCAGCAGCACATCGATCTTTTCACGCTCCATGGCGGCGCGCACCGCGCGCCAGCGGCGATCGAGCTCGGCATTGGAGATCGGCGTGTTCAGACGTTCCGACAAAGCCATCGTTCAAACTCCCCAGGACGCGGGTTTGCGCACGATATTGATCATGGATTTGAGATCGCTGGCGAGAAACTTGGCCATGTTGCCGGCGATCGTCGGCATGGCGCGATCCTCGTAGCCCTGCGAATAGCCGCCGAGATGCGAGAAGATCGTCACGTTCTTGGTCTTCCAGAGCGGATTGTCGGGCGGCAACGGTTCTTGCGAAAAAACGTCAAGCCCGGCACCGGCAATTTTTCCTGTTTCAAGCGCGGCGATCAAGGCCGGTTCGTCGACCACGCCACCGCGTGCGACGTTGACCAGATAGGCCGTCGGCTTCATGACGCTCAACAATTTTTCGCCGACGATGCCGCGCGTTTCCGGCGTGAGCGGGGCCAGCGCGACAAGAAAGTCGAGCTCGGGTGCGATCTTCAGGAGATCGTTTCGGTGAACCATGCGGTCGAAGCCCTTGCTTTCGCGCGGGCCGCCGCTGATGCCGATCACCGTCATATGAAACGTCTTGCAGATGGGGGCCAGATATTCGGCGATAAGGCCAACGCCAAGAATGCCAACAGTCTTGCCGGCGAGCAGCGCCGACGGCCAGCGTTCCCACTTGCTGTTTTCCTGCGCGCGGACGGAGCGCGGCATGTCGCGCGCGAGCGACAGCATGAAGGCAATGGTGGCTTCCGAAACCGGCGCACCGTGGATGCCGCGCACATTGGTGACCAGCACCTCTTTGCCGAGCGAAGGCAGATCGACAATGTTGTCGACGCCGGTACCGAGCGACTGGATCCATTTCAGCTTGGGCGCATCGCGCACCACGTGGTCGGCCATTGGCGGCCCAAAACACAGCAGAATGTCGATGTCGGCAATGTGGGGGTCGACCAGGGTGTGATGACCGACCACGTTGATCGTGAGTTGCGGAAATCGCTCCATCAGCATCGCCTTGTAACGGGCGCGCATGGCTTCCTGGACTTCCGTGAGAATGAGAACGTTTGGCATGGGGCTCGCAGGTATAGCGCGCGATCCGGAAAAGGGGGAACCGTTTATCGGGGGAGATCGCGCGCCGTCTGTCATAATGCCAAATGGCCGCGTGGCAAATATCCGCAATGGGGTGACCCGCAATGCGGGTCTGCGCTAGGGTTGAGCGGGGCTTACGGGCAATTGACGTTTGGCCTGTGCCATAGTCCCTATAGAAATCTGTTGGTCCGGGAGAGTGGTGGAGTTGTATGAAGAAGGTCTATTCCGACGCGAAATCTGCGCTGGCTGGCGTGCTCAAGGACGGCATGCTGATCTGTGCCGGAGGCTTCGGCCTCTGCGGCATACCAGAGACGCTGATCCTCGCCATCCGCGACAGCGGCGTAAAAAATCTCACGATTGTGTCGAACAATGCGGGCGTCGACGGCGCCGGCCTCGGCCTGCTGCTCGAGACCCGGCAGGTCAAGAAAATGATCTCGTCCTACGTGGGCGAAAACAAATTGTTCGCGCAGCAGTTTTTGGCGAATGAACTCGAGATCGAATTCAACCCGCAAGGCACGCTGGCCGAACGCATTCGCGCCGGTGGCGCGGGCATCCCCGCATTCTTCACCCGCACCGGCGCCGGCACTGATATCGCCAAAGGCAAGGAAGAGCGTGAATTCGACGGTGATCGTTACATCATGGAGCGTGGCATCGTCGCAGACTTGTCTGTCGTGCACGCATGGATGGGCGACCACGAAGGCAACCTCGTCTACCGGAAGACGGCGCGCAACTTTAACCCAATGATGGCGACGGCGGGCAAAGTGACGGTTGCCGAAGTGGAGCACCTAGTGCACCCGGGCGAATTGAATCCCGACCACATCATTACGCCGGGCGTTTACGTCAAGCGCATTATTCACGTCCCCAATGCGGTCAAGCACATCGAGCAGCGTACCGTGCGCAAGCGCGTGGCTGCCGCCGCAACCGGAGAAGAGGTTTAATAGTATGCCCTGGACCCGCGATCAAATGGCCGAACGCGCCGCCAAGGAATTGCGCGATGGCTTTTACGTCAATCTCGGCATCGGCATTCCAACTTTGGTGTCGAATTACATTCCCGACGGCATGACCGTGCAATTGCAAAGCGAAAACGGCATGCTTGGCTTCGGGCCGTTCCCCTATGATGGCGAGGAAGATCCCGACCTGATCAATGCCGGCAAGCAGACTGTGACCGAACTGCCGACCACCAGTTTTTTCTCATCGGCAGATTCGTTTGCGATGATCCGCGGCGGCCACATCGACATCGCGCTGCTCGGCGCCATGCAGGTCGCTGAAAACGGCGATCTCGCCAACTGGATGATCCCCGGCAAGATGGTGAAAGGCATGGGCGGCGCCATGGATCTCGTGGCCGGCGTCAAGAAGGTGGTGGTGATCATGGAGCACACCGCCAAGGACGAGCCGAAGCTGCTGCACAAGTGCAATTTGCCGCTTACCGGCGCCGGCGTCGTCGACATGGTGATCACGGATCTCGGCGTCTTCACCATCGACCGCAAGAAAGGCGGCATGACGCTCACCGAGCTCGCGCCCGGCGTAACGGTCGACGAGATCACGAAGAAAACTCAGGCCAGCTTCAAGGTCGATCCCAAGCTCAAGCACTGAGAATTCGGCGTGATTATCCAGGCTGCTTGCTGGCGGGATACTTGCCGGCAGGCTCGGCACGGAGCGGGTGTTGCGAGTGTCTGCTCAGCGATTTTGCCAGAAAAGGTCGCATGAAACCGGCAGCCTGATCCAAGGCTTCATCCATCGCAAAGTGGCCAGCCTCGAGGACGTGCACCTCGGCTGAGGGAATTTCACGTTTGTAAGCCTCAGCCTCGGGTAAAGCAAAGCCCGGATCGTATTTGCCCCAAAGCACCAACATTGGCGGCTGGTGCTTGCGGAAATAGTCTTGCCAAAGCGGATACGCCGCAACATTGCTTTGATAGTCATAAAACAATTCGACCTGGATTTGGGCTATTCCTGGCTTGCTCAGATACGCAAACTCGTCGTCCCAAAGATCAGGGCTGTAGCGCTCGGGGTACGGTGAGTTTCCGATGTGCCGCGCCTTCGCTCCTTGAAGGGAAGTCAGGCGCTGCCGGAACTGATCTTCGTATTTTGCGCGGTCGGCCCAGAATGCGCGCGGCGCAGCCCAGCGCTTTTCATCAAGGCCGTCGTTATGGGCGACTGCATTTTGAACGACGATCGCGGTCACGCGTTCGGGATGAGCAAGCGCGAGGCGAAAGCCGATCGGGCCGCCGTAATCGTTGACATAGAGCGCATACTTTTTCAGCCCGAGAGTTTGCGTGAACTTGTCGATGACGTTTGTAATGTTCTCGAAGGTGTACCTGAATTTATCCGGCGGAGGCGCATCTGAATGGCCGAACCCGGGATAATCCGGAGCCACCAAATGATATCGGTCCGCGAGCAGCGGAAGAAGTGTATCGAACTCGCGCGACGATGACGGAAGCCCGTGCAGCAGCAGAACTGTTGGAGCGGATGGCGGTCCGGCTTCGCGGTAAAAGATCTTTATCCCCTCGATGTCCACATACTTGTGAACCGTATATGCGTGGGTCGTCGGAGCGGGTGCAGCAACTGCGATGAGGTCAATTCCTGCGATCACAATAGAAACGGCTGCCGCTATAGCCACTTGCCTGGTCAACTGATTGAACATTTTCGCGTCGTCCTTTGAAATCCATTTGCGTTTCTTGCCGCCGCGCGGCGTATGCCAGTTGGCTAAACCAGTGACAATGGATTCAATCCCGACTTGTCGAAGATGTGATCGCGAGATGCGCGCGTTTTGGACGCACATGGGCCGGCAGCCGGATTTACCGTGCCTGTGCGGTCCTTTCGCCCGACTTTGGCTTTCATCAATCAAAAGGTCGAGCTACGCGCGGGCTGCGCCTCGTGAGACTAGAGGATTATGAACATTTGATTTTCTCTGGAGAGCCGGTACAGGATCGTCCCCACATGAATTGAGGGGGAAAAATGCTCTCTGACGCCGACCGCAAGAAGGCCGCCGATATCCTGATGGCCGCGCAAAAGGAGCGTAAGCAGGCGACCCAGCTGCACATCACCTTCCCGGACATCACCATTGATGATTCCTACGCGATCTCGACCGAGGTGGCGCAGCGCAAGATCAAGGCCGGGGCCAAGCTGATCGGCCATAAAGTCGGGCTCACCTCGAAGGCGATGCAGCGTTCCTCGATGATCGACGAGCCGGATTACGGCTATATCCTCGATGACCAGTTGATCGCCGACGGCGCAAAAGTAAAACACGCGGACTACTGCAAGCCACGCGTTGAAGTCGAACTTGCCTTCATCATGGGTAAAAAGCTGCAGGGTCCGGGCGTCGGCCTGGCCGAGGTTCTGCGCGCTACCGAATATGTGGTGCCGGCGATGGAAATCGTCGATGCGCGGTTGCAAGACCCGCGCAAGATCGTCGATACCGTCGCGGACAATGGCGCTGCGGCAGGCATTGCCATGGGCGGGCGTCCGGTCGGCCCACTCGATGTTGATCTGCGCTGGGTCGGCGGCATCATGTACCGCAATTCCGAAATCGAGGAGACGGGCCTCGCCGCCGGTGTGCTTGGTCATCCCGCGCTGGGCGTTGCCTGGCTTGCCAACAAGATCGGCCCGCATGGTCACGCGCTTGAGCCGGGACACATCGTGCTCGCCGGTTCGTTCACGCGTGTCGTGTTTGCGCAAAAAGGCGATACGCTGCATGCCGATTTCGGGCCGCTCGGCGGCATCGCCATTCAATTTGTGTAGCGCAACGTCATGCGCCACTAAGAAAGAGCACCATCATGCCGGATATGCAACGTAACGCCTTCAAGCACGCACTCGCCGCGGGTAAATTGCAGATCGGTCTCTGGTCGAGCCTTTGCAGCAACATCGCTGCCGAGGTGATTTCCGACAGTGGGTTCGACTGGATTTTGCTCGACACCGAGCATTCGCCGAACGAAATCCCGGATCTGCTCACGCAGCTTCAAGCCGTGCAGGCCGGCACTGCGACGCCGATCATCCGTCCGGCCTGGAATGATGCTGTACTGGCGAAGCGCGCTCTCGATATCGGCGCGCAGACTTTGCTGTTTCCTTACGTGCAGAACGCGGAGGAAGCGAAGCGCGCGGTTGCGTCCACGCGCTATCCGCCGCAAGGGATTCGCGGCGTGTCTGTTGCAGCTCGCGCAAGTCGTTACGGGCGCGTGCCCGGCTATCTGACCAGGGCAAACGACGAGATTTGCGTTCTGGTCCAGGTCGAGACGCGCATCGCGCTTAAGGAACTCGAGGCTATTGCAAAAGTGGATGGCATCGATGGCGTCTTCATTGGACCGTCCGATCTTGCGGCCTCGCTCGGTCACCTTGGCAATCCGCAGCATGCCGAGGTGCAAAAAGCGATGGAGGATGCGGTGAAGCGCCTCAAAGCGCTGGGCAAGCCGGCCGGCATCCTGACCGGAAATGAAGAGGAAGCCCGCCGCTATATCGAGTGGGGTTATCTGTTTGTCGCGGTGGGCGCCGATATCGGTCTGCTGGCACGCAACGCGGACGCACTTGCCAAGAAATTCAAGGGCGGCTAACGCGGGTCGAACTAAACACATTCAATCTTATCAGCCACTTAGCCGCACGAACGGACCTTTAGTAGGCCTTGCCGCGTGCAGCTAAAACCTGTCAGAAATGACTGACGAGGGGTCGCTGCGTATGAGTGAAGAGATGATCCTCGAGACCGAGGATCTTACGAAGGAGTTTGCCGGCTTTATTGCCGTCAACGGCGTGAGCCTGCGCGTCAAGCGTGGGACCATTCACGCTTTGATCGGACCGAACGGGGCCGGCAAGACCACCTGCTTCAATTTGCTCACCAAATTCCTGAGCCCGACGCGCGGGCGCATCCTGTTCAAAGGACAGGACATCACCGCGACGCAACCGGCGGAGGTCGCGCGCCTTGGCCTCGTGCGTTCGTTCCAAATTTCCGCTGTGTTTCCGCACATGACTGTTCTGGAAAACGTACGCATCGCGTTGCAGCGCGCGCGCGGCGGTTCATTCGACTTCTGGCGTTCGACGTCGGTGCTCAACGATTTGAACGAGCGCGCCATGGAGCTTATCGCCGACGTTGGTCTGTCGTCCGTAGCAGACTGGACGGCCGTCGAGCTGCCCTACGGCCGCAAGCGCGCTCTAGAAATTGCCACGACGCTCGCACTTGATCCGGAGATGCTATTGCTCGACGAACCGACGGCGGGCATGGGGCATGAGGATATCGACCGCGTTTCGCAATTGATCAAACGTGTGTCGGCCGATCGTACAGTTCTCATGGTCGAGCACAATTTATCGGTTGTCGCCGATCTTTCCGACCACATCACCGTTCTCACGCGTGGGCGCGTGCTGGCGGAAGGTGACTACGAGACCGTGTCGGCCAATCCCGAGGTTCGCGAGGCCTATATGGGGGTCGGGCATGCTTGACGTGCGCGCACCCATGCTCGCGATCAAGGACCTGCAGGCCTGGTATGGCGAGTCGCACATCCTTCACGGTGTGGCCTTCGATGTACACGAGGGTGAGGTCGTGACGTTGCTCGGACGTAACGGCGCCGGAAAGACCACAACACTGAAATCAATCATGGGTATCGTCGGTCACCGCACCGGTTCGATACTTTTCCACGGCGACGAACTGATCGCCCGCTCGTCTGATCAGATTGCGCGCTCCGGCGTTGCATTCTGCCCTGAGGAACGCGGCGTATTCGCCAGCCTGAGTGTCGAGGAAAATCTGTTGCTCCCGCCCGTGGTCAAACCGGGCGGCCTTACGATTGAACAGGTCTTCAATCTGTTTCCCAATCTCAAGGAGCGGTTGGGATCGAGCCAAGGCACGAAACTCTCCGGCGGCGAGCAACAAATGTTGGCAATCGGCCGCATCCTGCGTACCGGCGCGCGGCTCCTGCTGCTCGACGAGCCGACCGAAGGCCTTGCACCCGTCATCATCCAGCAGATCGGCAAGACCATTCGGGCCCTGAAGGAGCAAGGCTTTACCATCCTGCTGGTGGAGCAGAATTTCCGTTTCGCTTCGACCGTTGCGGACCGCTACTACGTCATGGAACATGGCCGTATCATTGACCAATTCGCCAATGCCGAACTGGACGCCAACGTTGAGAAGCTGCACGATTATCTCGGAGTGTGAAAACTAGCCGTAAAACCAGGAGAAAAGGGAGGAACGACGAATGAAGAAAACAATGAGTTTGGCAGTCCTCGCCATCATGCTGGCGTGCGGCTCTGCAGGTGCCCAGCAGATCAACGTCAAAATCGGCGTGCTGACTGATATGTCGAGCCTTTACGCCGATGCCACTGGCGTCGGTTCCGTGATCGCAGCCAAATTGGCGGCGGCCGATTTCATGAAAGACCATCCGAACGTGAAGGTCGAGGTGGTCAGCGGCGACCACCAAAACAAGCCGGACATTGGTTCCCAGATTGCCAACCAATGGTATGACGTCGACCATGTTGACATGATCGCGGATGTGCCGAATTCAGGTGTGGCACTCGCCATCAGCCAAATTACCCGCGACAAGAACAAAGTGTTCGTTGCGTCGGGCCCGGCCACATCCGACCTCACTGGACCGAAATGCAGCCCCAACACGGTGCATTGGACCTACGACACCTGGATGCTGGCGAATGGCACCGGTAAGGCGGTCGTCAAGACCGGCGGCGATACCTGGTTCTTCCTGACATCCGACTATGCCTTCGGTCATGCGCTCGAGCGCGACACCATGGCAGTGGTCGAGAAGAACGGCGGCAAGGTGCTTGGCAAGGTACGTCACCCGCTTAACACGAACGACTTCTCGTCCTTCCTGTTGCAAGCGCAGGCGTCGAAAGCGAAGGTCATTGGACTCGCCAATGCGGGCGGCGACACCATCAACTCGATCAAGCAGGGCGCCGAATTCGGCATTGCCAAGGGCGGCCAGAAATTTGCCGGCCTGCTAGTGTTCGCGACCGACGTCGCCGCACTTGGTCTTCCGATTGCCCAGGGCCTGGTTCTGACCGAAACCTTCTATTGGGATCTGAATGACCAGACCCGCGCCTGGACCAAGCGTTGGCATGCCGAGCGCAATGCATCCGGCAAATACCCGGCGATGAATCAGGCCGGCGTCTATGCGGGTACGCTGCACTACCTCAAGGCTGTCACCGCGCTGAAGAGCGCTGCCGACGGCAAGGCGGTCGTTGCCAAGATGAAAGAGTTGCCGACCGATGATCCGTTGTTCGGCAAAGGCAGCGTTCGCGTGGATGGCCGCACGTTGCATCCGGCCTATCTCTTTGAAGTCAAGAAGCCGGAAGAGTCAAAATATCCCGGCGATTTCTACAAGCTGCGCGCCACCATTCCTGCGAATGAGGCTTTCCGCCCGTTAAACGAGGGGAATTGCCCGCTGGTGAGCGGCTGAGACCAATCGAACCTAATCGAACCAAAACAACAAGGAGGATACACTTATGAGAAAGACATTCGGACTGGCGGCACTTGCCGCGGTTCTCTTCTGCGGAGCGGCAAACGCCCAGCAGATTAACGTGAAGATCGGCGTGCTGAGCGACATGTCGAGCCTCTACGCCGACATCGGCGGCCCGGGCTCGGTTGCCGCTGCGAAGATGGCGATTGCTGACTTCACCAAGGATCATCCCAATGTGAAAGTCGAGATGATCAGTGGCGATCACCAGAATAAGCCGGACATCGGCACCCAGATCGCCAACCAATGGTACGACGTCGATAAGGTCGACATGATCATCGACGTGCCGAACTCGGGCGTCGCGCTGGCGGTCAGCCAGGTTGCGAAGAATAAGGACAAAGTATTCATCGTTTCCGGCGCGGCCGCTTCGGACCTGACCGGGCCTAAGTGCAATGCCAATACCGTTCATTGGACCTACGACACCTGGATGCTGGCAAATGGCACCGGAACGGCAATGGTGAAGACGGGTGGAGACACCTGGTTCTTCTTGACGTCGGACTACGCATTTGGTCATGCGCTCGAGCGTGACACATCGGCTGCTGTTGAGAAGGCAGGAGGGAAAATTCTCGGTAAGGTCCGCCATCCTTTGAACACGAACGATTTCTCGTCGTTCCTGCTTCAGGCGCAGGCGTCGAAAGCCAAGGTTGTTGGTCTTGCCAATGCCGGCGGCGACACCATCAACTCGATCAAGCAGGCGGCCGAGTTCGGGATCGTCAAGGGCGGGCAGAAACTGGCCGGTCTGTTGGTGTTCGCCAGCGACGTGAATGCACTGGGTCTGCCAACCGCGCAGGGCCTGACATTGACGGAAACCTGGTACTGGGATGCGAACGATACCAACCGCGCCTGGACCAAGCGGTGGCATGAAGCCGGCGCGGCAGCCGGCAAGTTCCCGACCATGATCCATGCGGGGGTCTATGCCGGCATCATGCACTACCTCAAGGCGCGTCTGGCCATGGGTGCGGGCGAGCACGATGGCAAGTCCGTCGTCGCCAAAATGAAGTCAATGCCAACCGATGATCCGCTGTTCGGCAAAGGCACAATCGACGCCACCGGCCGCAAGCGCCACGATGCCTATCTGTTTGAGGTGAAGAAGCCGTCGGAATCCAAGCACCCGGGCGACTTCTACACGTTGAAAGCGACGATCCCGGCGAAAGATGCGTTCCGCGATCCGAAAGATAGCGGCTGCCCGCTGGTTGGCAGCTGATCGTCTGGAAAAGAATGAGGGGCGGGACTTCGACCCGCCCCTTTTTTCTGACGGAGCTTCTTTAAGTGTTCGAGATTTTCGGTATCCCTTCGCAGGCCTTGTTCGGGCAATTGTTGATCGGCCTGATCAACGGCTCGTTCTATGCGCTGTTGAGCCTGGGGCTGGCCGTTATCTTCGGCATGCTGAACATAATCAATTTCAGCCACGGCGCGCAGTACATGATGGGCGCCTTCGCCGCCTATCTCATCCTGCAATATTCCGGCCTTGGCTACTGGCCTGCGTTGATCATTGCACCCATTATCGTTGGCATTACCGGCATCATCGTTGAACGAGTATTTCTGCAATGGCTGTATAAACTCGACCACCTGTATGGGCTGTTGCTGACCTTTGGGTTGGCGCTGATCTTCGAAGGCGTCGCGCGTAACTATTTCGGTTCCGCCGGCTTGCCTTACACCGTGCCGGAATCGCTGCAAGGTGGCCGCAACCTCGGATTCATGTTCCTGCCGAACTATCGCGCCTGGGTGATCGTCGCCTCGCTCGCGATCTGTTTCGGTACATGGTTCGTCATTGAGCGAACGCGGCTCGGCGCTTACCTGCGCGCAGCAACGGAAAACCCGACGCTGGTGCGTGCCTTTGGCATCAATGTGCCGCGCATGATTACGCTCACCTACGGCTTCGGTGTCGCGCTTGCTGCCTTCGCCGGCGTGATGGCGGCGCCGATCTATAACGTGTCGCCGCAGATGGGCTCCGAGCTCATCATTGTGGTGTTTGCGGTGGTGGTGATCGGCGGCATGGGCTCGATCCTGGGCGCCATTGTCACCGGCTTCGGACTTGGCGTGATCGAGGGATTGACCAAGGTGTTCTTCCCCGAGGCGTCGAACACGGTCATTTTCGTCATAATGGCCATTGTGCTGCTGGTGCGGCCGGCAGGCTTGTTCGGACGGAGAGCGTGATGGAGCGTGTCGTCGATCCACTCACCAAGAAGCCGTCTGCTTTACGTGCCCAGAGCGAGACCATCGGCTTCGTGGTTATGATCGCCGCACTGGTTTTTGCGCCGTTCGTGACCTATCCGCTGTTCCTGATGCAGGCAATGTGTTTTGCGTTGTTTGCCTGCGCCTTCAACCTGCTGATCGGATATGTCGGACTGCTGTCGTTCGGCCACGCACTCTACTTCGGTTGGGCAAGTTATCTGTCCGCGCACGCCGCCAAAGTCTGGGGCCTGTCGCCTGAGCTAGCCATTCTGACGGGAACGGCGACCGCGGCTGTCATTGGGCTCATCGCGGGCTCGCTGGCAATCCGCAGGCAAGGGATCTATTTCGCCATGGTGACGCTGGCGCTGGCGCAGATGATGTATTTCGTCGCCCTGCAGGTGAAGTTCACCGGTGGGGAAGATGGCATTCAGGGTGTACCGCGCGGCCATTTGTTCGGCCTCATCGACCTCAGGAATGAGATGGCGATGTATGCGGTGGTCCTGGTGATCTTCCTCGGGGGGTGCTTTTTCATCTACCGCATTATCCATTCGCCCTTTGGCGAGGTGCTCAAGGCGATTCGCGAGAATGAGACGCGCGCAATCTCGCTTGGCTACAAGACCGATCGTTACAAACTTGTTGCCTTTGTCTTGTCAACGACGCTTGCCGGTCTTGCCGGCTCTACCAAGGCGATCGTGCTGCAATTGGCTTCGCTCACCGACGTGAATTGGCCGATGTCTGGTGAAGTCGTGCTGATGACGCTCGTAGGCGGCCTCGGGACGATCTTTGGGCCGGTGGTCGGCGCCTTCGTGATTCTGTTGATGCAGTTCAAACTCGCTCCGATCGGAGAGTGGGTATTGGTCATCCAGGGCGTAATTTTCGTGGCCTGCGTGCTCTTGTTCCGGCGCGGCATCATCGGCGAGCTCGCGAACAAACTGCGCATCCGCCTCTAAAGCACATCCAGACTCTTTGAAACCGCCGCGAATCGGCTTACATGGCTGTGGTTTCCACAAGCTGTATGCCGTTGTTTTCGTGCAATTTTTGGTTGTCGTCGATGCGCGTGGCGTCGTTCGATCGCCGGATTCGCGCGTGCCGGGGGGCACTCAATGGCGGCTGTGCAAAGCGGAGTTCGCTTCGACAAGATCGCTGAGAAATGGCATGCCTTGGCGCAACGTCGGCTCGCCTATCTCGGCGAGCTTGATCGCAGCGGTCGATGGAAATGGTACTACGCCGAGGAACAGTTCAAGTTGCAGCGGCGCGAGGCCGAACGTGCGGCCGCACTCTGGGCCAAGCTAGCTGGTCGACGCTCGGGGAACGGCAAAAGCGCTCTTCAGCCGGCCGCTTAAAGCTCCTGGCCGGGATGGCCGTCGCCGTGGCGGCCTTGGTCACGATCCCATCACAAGGTGCAACTGCCCAAAGCCTCAAGCGCGGCGAAGAATTGCTCACGCGCAGCTGTGCACCGTGTCACGCAGTCGGCCGCAGCGGCGAGAGCCCGGATAAAGTTGCTCCGCCTTTCCGCACGCTCGGCCAGCGTTACCCGATCGAGTCGCTGGAAGAGGCGCTGGGCGAGGGCATCATGTCAGGCCATCCTGACATGCCTGAATTCTCGTTTGACGCGCGCGATGTCGGTGCCATCATTGCGTATCTGAAATCCATCCAGCAGCGCTAAACTCCGACGCACCCCAGCCAGAGCCGAAACAAACTCATGTCCAGTACCCTGTTTACGCCTTTTCGGATGGCGGGCCTTGAGCTTGCCAACCGCATCGTGGTCTCGCCGATGTGCCAATATTCGGCCGACGATGGCTGTGCCAATGACTGGCACCTCATGCACCTCGGCATGATGGCCCACTCAGGCGCCGCATTGGTGGTCGTGGAGGCCACCCACGTCGAGCGCCACGGCCGAATTACACACGGCTGCCTGGGCCTGTATTCCGACGACAACGAAGCAGCTTTGGCCCGCGTGGTTAGGCAGGCGCGGCGCATGGGCAGCGCAAAATTCGGTATCCAGATCGCTCATTCCGGCCGCAAGGGCTCGGCTCAACGTCCATGGGAAGGCGCCGGTCCGCTCAAGCCGGAGGCCGATCCGTGGCCGACAATTGCAGCCTCGCCGATCCCGTTCGGTGAGGGCTGGCACATTCCGCGCGAAGTCACCGAAGCCGACATGGAACGCGTGCGGTTGGCTTTTGTCGCCTCGGTACAGCGCGCGCTCCGAATCGGATTTGATGAAATCGAATTGCACATGGCTCACGGCTATCTAATCCACGGGTTCATGTCGCCGATCTCCAACAAGCGTAGCGATCAATATGGCGGTTCACTCGAGAACAGGTTGCGCTTTCCATTGTCGATCGCACGCGCGGTGCGCGCCGTCGTGCCGAAGACCGTGCCATTGGGCGCCCGCATTACGGGGAGCGACTGGCGCGAGGGCGGCCTTACGGCGGACGATGCGGTGGCAATCGCCAAGGCGCTGAAGAGCGAAGGGTTTGATTTTATCTGTATCTCATCCGGTGGTGTCGCCGGCGATATCCGCAATCCCACAGAGCCCGGCTACAATGTGCCCATCGCCGCACGCGTGAAAAAAGAAGCCGGAATTACGACACGAACTGTGGGTCTGATCGTGAAACCCGAGCATGCTGAGGACATCGTGGCCAAAGGTCAGGCCGATTTGGTGTCGATGGCGCGCTGTTTCCTCGACGATCCGCATTGGGGTTGGCACGCAGCGAAGTCCCTGGGCGCTGAAGTGGTGCGTCCGCCGCAATATCAGCGCGCGGGCCCGAAATTATGGGCGCCGGCAGCGGCCAAAGCGTGATCCGGATACGGCAATGGAAAACATCGTTTTCCTCGCCGTTTTGTTCGCCGCTGCCTGCCACGCCGGCTGGAACGCACTGATCAAAGTTGGGCTGGATCCGCTCTCCACGACGACACTTATCTCGATCGGCTCAGGGGTTGTTGCGGTGGTGTTTATCCCGCTTGTGGGTGTGCCGGCGTGGGCCGCGTGGCCGTGGTTGGTCGCGTCGGTCGCAATTCATCTCGTCTATTTTGCCTCGCTGATTGAAACCTACCGTACTGGTGATCTTGGGCAGGTCTATCCGATCGCGCGGGGTGCGGCGCCGCTGATGACGGCGACCGCGACCACATTTTTTATCGGTGAGAAGCTGAGCGTTGTCGGCTGGATCGGAATATTTGCACTCGTCGCGGGCGTCCTGTTGCTGTCGGCGCGGGGCGGCCGTGAGTTGGCCCGCATTGACCGTCGCGCGATAGGCTTTGCTTTTTTCACGGCGCTGACCGTCTGTGCCTATTCGGTGGTTGATGGCGTCGGTGCACGGCTCTCCGTCAATCCGAACGCTTATTCAGTATGGTTGTTTGTCGGCATCGCGATTGTCATGCTGCCTTATGCACTTTTTCGCGACGGGCGCGACGTGGTCCCAGCGATGCAGCAGTACTGGCAGCGCGGCCTTGCCGGGGGCGCGCTGCAATTTCTTTCCTACGGCATAGCAATTTGGGCGATGACAGCGGCACCCATCGCAGTGGTCGCCACACTACGCGAAACGAGTGTACTTTTCGGCGCCGTCATTGCCGTCGTCGTGTTGAAGGAGCCGCTGCGCGCCGTTCGTATCATTGCCGCGTGCCTGATTGTCTGCGGATTGATCCTGATACGTCTGCAATAGCCATTACAATTTAAGTTCAGGAAACTCGCGCTCGAGCCTGGCAAGATCGGCTTCGGTATCGACGTCCCAGAGCGGAGGCTGTTCAGTCAATACGAGACGTTGCTCGATGATGCGCGCATGGGTATCCGTGAGCACTGTGCTTGTGCCCCATGCAATGCCGGCAAATATCGCGGGCTGCGGCGCGCGTGTGCCGATGAGAACATAACCACCATCTTCGGCCGGGATAATGATGACGTCATTGCCCTCTAGCAGCGCATTCGCGGCCCCGCGCAGGTGCAATTCGGTCAACGCCGGGCAATCGGTACCGATCACGAGGACAGGGCTGCTGCTTGCCGCCGTTGCGGCCAACATGCGTGCGCCGAGGTCGCCCTCGGGTTGCCGCTTGAGGATAATGCGCTGCTGCATAACCAATTTGAGGAACGTGCTGTGGGTGGCATCGGGTGAGCACCACAACGTCACCGGGCCAACATCGGCGGCAAGCGAGGTCGCAATTGCGCGTTCGGTCAGCCGCTCCTGGAGCACAGCCGCGGCATGGGCTCCGATCGTCGGAATAAGACGCGTCTTGACGGCCCCGGGAATCGGAGCTTTCGCCAGAATTGCGATCGAGACCGGATTATCGGTCGGCATAGCCGTATTGGCGCGCGAGGTGTGCCGGATCGGCGCCGAGGAAATAAGCCAAGCGCAGTCGCCACATCAGAAATACCGTACGCAGGATACCTTGCTTTCGCCAGCGGCGCGCTGACGTCATAACGCGCGCGCGGATATATGCCGGGCGGCTGATGCGCCTAATGCGCGACGATAGTGCGATATCCTCCATCAGCGGCTGGGCTGGGAAGCCGCCAATTGCGTCGAACGCCGCACGGGTGACAAAGATCGCCTGGTCGCCGGTGGCGATGCCGGTCAGGCGCGAGCGCAGGTTCATCATGATAGCGATCAACGGCATGATCCCGTCCTGATCGAAGCGGACGTCGAAACGGCCCCAGACGCGGCCAGATTGTGCAAGGCCGTCGCGTATAAGGGCATCTGCGTTTGCGGGCAGCTTTGTGTCGGCGTGCAAGAAGAGAAGTACGTCTCCGCGCGCGACAGAGGCGCCCGCGTTCATTTGGGCGGCGCGACCGCGCGGAGCGGCGAGCACGCGGTCGGCGAGATCGCTCGCCAAAGCAAGCGTCCCGTCACGACTTCCGCCGTCAACCACGATCAACTCGCAGCCGCGCGTCCGATAGGGCGCAAGTGCCGCCAATGTGGCCTCGATGCCGGCGGCTTCATCCAGCACCGGCATGATGATCGACAGGGTCATTCCGCTGCCTCTTTCAATGCGCCACCGCAGCTCGATCCTTGTCCCGCCGTGCAGCCGTAACAATGTCCTGCAACGCGGATCGGATTGCCGTCGATCGTGTCGTCGAGCAGATCGGTCAAATGGACGCGTCTGTTTTGACCGCGCGCCATTGGCAGGTCGAGCATCTGATTGAAGTCACAATCGTAAACATAGCCTCGCCAATCCACCGAGAGCAGGCTGCGACACATCACGCCTCCGAGATTGGCGTCGAGATGGGCGTCTTGCAGCAGACCCAGGTAGCTTTCGAACTCGCCGCGCGTGATCAGCATGGATCCGAAGCGCTGGATCGGCATGTTGGCGAGCACGTACAGTTTGTTGAAGACAATGCCAAATTGCTCGACGAGCACCCGCTTGTAATCAGCCTCGAGCGTGCCTTGTGATGGAGGCAGCGACGGGCCCTGTGGGTTGTAAACCAGATGAAGCGGCAGTGTGGGGTCGCGGCCATAACCGATCGCGTTGAGCCGCTTGAGCCCGCGGATCGAACCGTCAAAAACGCCTTTGCCACGCTGATGTTCGACATTATCCCGCAAATAGCATGGCATCGACGCGACCACTTCGACACGTTCGCTCGCCAGAAATTCGGCAAGATCCTCCTGGCCAGGCTGCTCCAGGATCGTGAGGTTGCAGCGATCCATCACTTTGATGTCGAGTTTGCGCGCCGCGCGCACCAATCGCCGGAAATGCGGATTGAGCTCGGGCGCTCCGCCGGTGATGTCGAGCGTCGGTATCTTTTGACGCCGGAGAAAGTCGAGGACCAAATCGGCAACCGCACCCGTCATTTCTTCGGTTCGGTTAGGACCGGCATTGACGTGACAATGGACACAGGACTGGTTGCAGCGATAGCCGACGTTGATTTGCAGCGTTTCCAGCTTGCCGCGCCGGATGGCCGGAAATCAAATCTTGTCGAGCAGCGGCAATGTGTTGCGCATCGGAAGCCTCGATTGCGTCGACAACTTGCCATGAAGCACGCGCCTGCGTCACCCCGCCGATTTGGCGGCACGACAAATCAGCATGCAAGCTATGAAATTCAGCGTGCCAATGCGGTTGCCACCGGTGACTCAAGGCCTAAGCGGCCAAACCCCGGCAGCTTCAAACCGGGATGCCGCAAATCGACCCCCGCGACCAGGCCAAGCAAATTCAACTCAATACCTTCAACCCAGCCAAGCTTGATGGCCGCAAGACCGTTCAAATTGAACTCAATTCCGGTGCGGCTGTCGGTCAGGCCGGCATAAACGCCGCCGCGAAAATCGCGGCCGACCGCATTGGGCGGGAGGCTAATGCCGAGTTCGGGGACCGAGCGCAGGATTGAAGCGACGAAGCTGTTGCTGTTCGGGCCTGGCCAGATGCGGTAATCGCCGGCGCGTGCGAAACGATAATTGGCGATTGCGGTCTCGATCCGCGGAATCAGCTTTTCGGCGTCAGCGCCGGAAATATCGGCAATCGCCACAGGCGGGTTTCCGAACCAGCGTCCGTCGGCCGGCCAATTGTTGGTGCGCACCGGCTCACCCCAACCAACGACGTCGTAGCGGGTCCAATTGGTGGCGTTCGCGTGCTTGAGAACGATCCAGCTATGCACGGCGAAAATGCCCTTCCAGGCGCCAGCGGTGCCGGTAAATATGGTCACGCGTGCTTGTGGATCGGCGCTCGCCTTTGGCAGCAGACCGGTGCTCGACCAATCGGCGTCACGCCACGAGCGCGGCTCATTGCCGACCGCGTAGAGAGCGGCGCGCGCGATAATGGGGCCGAGAAATAAAGCGAAGATAGCGAGCATGAGGGCCTTGCGTTTGCGGGTGCGGCGGATGGTTGGCATGACATCAGAACTATAAATGGGTTCGCGGCCTAAGCGAGGCAACCCGGCGTATCTATCATTAAAAGACCGCAATGTGCCGGATCGCGGCGCTTATCTGGTCTGGTTTCCGCTGAGCTTGAGATGCGGGTAGCGGTCGGCGCCATCTTGGGCAAGGTCGCCGGTCACAGGCTTGTGCCATTCCATGCCGACGATCGCGCCGCGTTTGGCGCCTTGGATGATATTGCCTGTAATTGTGGCGCTGCCGGCGCCCTGCACAACAGACGCGGCGATACCAATGCCGGCGTCGCGTATGACGTTGCCATTGGCCGTCACGTTGCGCAGGTAGGGGCCGAAGCCGAGCCGGATGCCCGCATGGGGTGCGTTTTCGATCACATTGCCGGTCACAGCGGTTTCTGCTTCGACGCCGATTCCGATGCCGGCGCCTTCCGGCGGGTTGTCCGGCCTGCGCACGCCGACATTGCGCAAAAGATTGCCGTGCACGATCGCAAGGCGTCCGCCATTGTTAAAATTCGTGATAGCAATTCCATTTTCGGCCGTGTCGATCACATTATCTGCAACAATCGCTCCTTCGAAATCGAACTCGGCATACATCGCGGTCTCTTTGAGCTCAGCGCAGTTGTTGCCGACGATTTGAATGCTAGAAGCGGCATTGCCGCGGATAGCGGAGAACGCGGCACGGCGGATCATGTTGTTGCGAACGATAACATCGGCGGCACGAAAAACGTTGATGGCATTGCCATTCTCGCCGGTGCCACCAGCGCGTGCCGCGGTATCTTCGATCGTGTTGTCCGCAACGATGCTGCCATCGTGACGCTTGACGCTTTGCCATACACGAATGCCGCCATTGCCGGAATTGCGGATAGTGTTGGCGCTAATGATGAGGCCAGTGCCGTCGACGCAGAACAATGCGTTGTCCTCGGCGCCGGTGATGGCGCAGGCGGTGACGCTGCCGTCACAACGCTCAAGCGCAACGCCATTGCCGCCGGCGCCGACAATTGTGCAATCGACGATTCGGACGCCTTTCGCCGCTGTGAAATGCACCAGGCCCCGATGTTGCGGCAGAACCTGGCCGCCGCCCTCGAGCGTGAGTCCGGACAGCGTGACACTGTCGCCGCCCTCGGTGGACAGTAGCGACGGTCCGTGCGTCAGGATCAGGCGCGTGGCGCCGCGCACGCCGAAAAGCTGCGCACCGGCAGGCAGGTTAAGGTTGCCTGCGCGGTAGACACCCGGCGCAAGGATGAGCGGCGCGCGCGTACGGGCAGCCTGGTCGAGTGCGCGCTGGAGTGTGCGGCTCTGGTCGTCGACCGCTCCCGCGTGCACGCCGAATTGCGCCGCGTCAAGGCCATAGGCCGAGAGTGGCGCAGCGAACGCGGCGGCGGTTGTGAGAGTGCCCATCAGAAGTTGACGGCGATCGATCGGTAATGCGTGGATCATGACGCGCATGATGCTCCCGGGAAGTTAACGCCGTGCTGCTGCAGCCAATGCCAACAGAACGTTGCTTCCCGCGCGGGTCAGATCGTCGAGAGTCAGCCGGCGTCGCTTCGTCTTTGGCCTCACCGTGCGCTGAATGGCTGGCACGTGGACAAAAGCGGCCAGTCGTGGGCCGCCGTCTTTTCGGGATGCCTCCGCCGCGCGCCAACACAAATAGTTGCACAAATATCGTCCCGCATCGCGCGATAGCGTGACGGGCACGCAAGCATTGTGAGCGACCGTGAGCAAGGGACGCGTTTGGGTCGGTAGCGCCACGGTTGATGGGCCGCCGTAGAGGATGGAATTTCGGTCCAGCGATTGACCTGAAACATCGGACAGAAGCGCCAACGCGTTGCGCGCGCGCGTCTCGATGCGCAGTGATTTCGTTCGCGCAGCCAGCCCAAACATTAATAGTGCGTGCGGTTTGTGACGGGCGATAAGCTTCGGTAATTCGCGGTCAACAGCGGCATAACTGGTCGGAAAGATGTAAGAGATGATTTTAATGTCGGCCAGCGCTGGCCGCCGCAGCCGCGCAAGCCGTTCGACCAATGGTCCCGTTGGATTGAATGGCGCGCCAGGAAATGGACCAAAGCCGGTAACGAGGATGGTAACCGCCATCTAGACGCCTAGCAGTTTTGCGATTTCTTCCACGGCGAGGGTTGGCGCCAGTTTACCGGCGGCGACCTGCGTCTCCGCCGTCTTGAGTTTACCGCGCACAGCCGGATCACTGCGCAGACGCGCGGTGAGGCGTTCCTCCAGCATCGTCCACATCCATTTGACTTGCTGGTCGCGTCGTCGCGCCAGCAGATCGCCTGATGCGGTCATTTTGTCTTTATGCGTGAGCACCTGCGTCCACAAATCGGCAATGCCGTTACCGGTCAGGGCCGAGTAGGTCATCACCGGTGGTGACCAGGTTGCGGAATGCGGCGTCAGGATATTCAACGCGGCGCGGTATTCTGCCGCCGCGACCTTGGCGCGCTCGATATTGTCTCCATCGGCCTTGTTGACGGCGATCATATCGGCGAGTTCGACGATGCCTTTCTTCAGGCCCTGCAATTCATCGCCCGCGCCCGGCAGCATCAGCACGAGGAAAAAATCGGTCATGTCGGCGACGGTGGTCTCGGACTGGCCGATCCCGACCGTTTCGACGATTACGACGTCGTAGCCCGCTGCCTCGCAAACCAGCATCGTCTCGCGCGTCTTGGCAGCGACGCCGCCGAGTGTGCCGGAGGACGGCGAGGGGCGCACGAAAGCGTTCACGTCGCTCGCTAGCTGCGCCATTCGCGTCTTGTCACCGAGGATTGAGCCACCCGTGCGAGTCGAGGAAGGGTCGACGGCCAGCACCGCGACCTTATGGCCTTTGCCCGTGAGATAAGTTCCGAGGACGTCAATGGTGGTCGATTTACCGACGCCGGGGGCGCCGGTGATTCCCAACCGAACGGCCTTGCCGGTGAATGAAAGCAGCTCCTGCACCAGGTGATGCGCGGTCTTGCGGTGATCTGCACGCTTGCTCTCGATCAGCGTGATCGCACGCGCCAGCGTGGCGCGGTCGCCGGAGCGGATACCGCGGGCGAGATCGGAAGGCGGCGGATTTCGCGAAGCCATCGATTTCCCCAGCCGGTGGCGGTGCGGCGTTAGTGCCGGCGCGGCGGCTTTTGTTCGTCGTCCTGCAAGCGGACCGCCAGTCCGCCGTCATTCTTTTGCCGCGCCGCGGTCGCCCGCGCAAAGGCAAACAGCTGTTCCCGCGTCGTAATGCGGCACGAACGGTCGTTTTTTTCGCCTTTTCCACAGTGTGCAGCGCGGGTCTGCTCGTCGGCATCGGTCTCGTCGATGACGGTCACCTGGTAGACGCCCTCGGTCAATTTGCGCATGACGGCGTATTCCGTCATTTGGGGACGTTTCGTCGAGGTGCTCTGAATGACGAAAGCGTCGTTTTCGAACGGATGGACCGAGAACGTACTGACGTCACGCAGGCCGCCGCGAATGCGCTTATAACGTGCGCCATTCCAGACGAACGTCACCTGTTCGGGCTCAACGGCGAAGCCCTTGCGCAGGCCGTACAGCTGAAATCGTGCACGCTCGCCAAACACGGGCTGCGAGTCCGACAGGATCGGACTTGCGGAGTCGATGCAGCCTGACAGTGATAAAGCGCAAGCCGCCGCGATAGCGGCGCGGGCAATGAAAGGCCTCACTCCGCGGCCTCTTTGCCGTGCCCCAGACGTTTGTTGAGCGTCTTGAGAAGCTTCTCGGCGGCTTCAGCGATCACGGTGCCCGGCGGGAAAATCGCCTCGGCGCCGGCCTTCATCAGCGCATCGTAATCCTGCGGAGGCACGACGCCACCGACGACGATCATGATATCGCCACGTCCTTGTTTGGTGAGTTCGGCCTTGAGTTCCGGCACGAGAGTGAGGTGTGCCGCGGCGAGCGATGAGACGCCAAGGATGTGGACGTCGTTTTCGACGGCCTGGCGGGCGGCTTCCGCCGGTGTCGCAAAGAGTGGACCGATGTCGACGTCGAAGCCGAGGTCGGCAAAGGCGGACGCGATGACCTTCTGACCACGGTCATGGCCGTCCTGGCCGATCTTGGCGACCAGCAGACGGGGTCGACGGCCCTCTGCGGCTTCGAAGGCCTCAACGGCTGTACGAACGCGTTCGACGGCGCCGGTCATGCCGACCTCCCGCTTGTAAACTCCGGTGATGGCTTTGATTTCAGCGCGATGGCGGCCAAACACTTTCTCCAGCGCCGAGGAAATCTCGCCGACGGTCGCCTTTGCGCGGGCGGCCTCAATGGCGAGCGCCAGGAGATTGCCGTTGCCGCGGTCAGCGGCGCGGGTGAGGGCGTCGAGCGCCTCCTGCAACGCGGCTGGATCGCGTTCGGCCTTCAGGCGCGCAAGTTTGTCGAGCTGCATCTGCCGCACCGCCGAATTGTCGATCTTGAGCACCTCGATCGGCGCCTCGTCGGTCGGCTGATATTTATTGACGCCAATGACCGATTGCGCGCCGGCATCGATGCGGGCCTGCGTTTTGGCGGCGGCTTCCTCGATGCGCAGCTTCGGGATGCCGGCTTCGATGGCTTTCGCCATTCCGCCGAGGCCTTCGACTTCCTCGATATGGCCCCAGGCCTTTCGTGCCAGCTCGTAGGTGAGCCGTTCCACGTAGTAAGAGCCGCCCCAGGGATCAACGATGCGGGTGGCGCCAGCCTCCTGCTGCAACACGATCTGGGTGTTGCGCGCAATGCGGGCCGAGAAATCCGTCGGCAATGCGAGTGCCTCATCGAGAGCATTGGTGTGCAGCGACTGCGTCTGGCCTTGGGTGGCCGCCATGGCTTCAATCATGGTGCGCGAGACGTTGTTGAACACATCCTGTGCCGCCAATGACCAGCCCGAGGTCTGGCAATGCGTGCGCAGCGAAAGCGAGCGCGCGTCCTCGGGTTTGAAAGGCTTCATCAGCTTCGCCCACAGCATACGGGCGGCGCGTAGCTTGGCGATTTCCATGAAGTAATTCATGCCGATCGCCCAGAAGAACGACACGCGCGGTGCGAACTGATCGATGGTCAGGCCCGCCTTGATACCGGCGCGCACATATTCGACGCCGTCGGCGAGTGTATAGGCAAGTTCGAGATCCTGCGTCGCGCCCGCTTCCTGCATGTGATAGCCGGACACCGAAATCGAATTGAACTTCGGCATCTCTGCGGACGTATAGGCGAAGATGTCGGAGATGATGCGCAGAGAAGGTCCAGGCGGATAGATGTAGGTATTGCGCACCATGAATTCTTTGAGGATGTCGTTCTGGATCGTGCCGGAAAGCTTCTCGTGCGGCACGCCCTGTTCCTCGGCGGCGACGATGTAGAGTGCCAGCACCGGCAACACCGCGCCGTTCATGGTCATCGACACGCTCATCTGGTCGAGCGGAATGCCGGAGAACAGCGTGCGCATGTCGTAGATAGAGTCGATCGCAACGCCCGCCATGCCGACATCGCCCGACACGCGTGGATGGTCGCTGTCGTAGCCGCGGTGAGTTGCGAGATCGAAGGCGATGGAAAGGCCCTTCTGTCCGGCCGCGAGATTGCGCCGGTAGAAGGCGTTGGAATCCTCAGCGGTGGAGAAGCCGGCATATTGCCGGATAGTCCAGGGCTGGGCCGCGTACATCGCGGGGTAGGGGCCGCGCAGATAGGGCGCCTTGCCGGGATAAGTTTCAAGGAAATCGAGCCCGGCGAGGTCTTGCTCGGTATAGATCGGTTTTACCGCGATGCCTTCGGGCGTCGCCCAAGGTGCAACCGAGCTCTTGCCGACCGGCGTAGCCGGGTCGACGAATTCGACCTTTGCGAAATTGGGGACCTGACTCATTTGGCGAGAATATCATGTGCGGCTTGCAACGTCGAAAGCGTGTCGCAGCCCATAAAAATGAATGATTTCACCCCGGCTCCCCGCCAGTTAGTCTCGTTTTCTCCAGGCCGCCCCGCGAGGTGGACAATTGCGCCCGCATCGGCCAGGGCCTTCGCGGCATCGGCGGCCTCTTTTTTATAGACCTTGTCTGACGAACATAGGCAGGCGAGCTTTGCGCCGGAGGATTTGTAAGCGGCAATCATGGCCGCCTGATCCTTGAAACCGTCATTGCCCGCCGCCTCGATGCCGCCAGCTTCGTAGAAATTCTTCGCGAACATCGCGCGTGCGGTGAACTCTGATACTTTGCCGAGATTGGCCAGGAATACTTTTGGCCGCGCGCCCCTCTTTTTGAGCATGCGATCAGACGCATCACGTAACGCTTCGAATGGTTCGGCCAGCCGAATACTCGGCAGCGGCTCGGCCGTCGCGATAGCGCCTGGTTCCTTCGGCGCTACGCGTGGCGCGACGTCGAGCACGACCGCCGCCTTCTCATACAGGTTTGGAAAATCGCTCGTGCCAGTCACCGCATCCTTGCGGCGCGCGACGGCCTTTTGGCGTTCGGCGCGCACCGCCGCGACTTTTTTCTGTATAAGTCCGCATTCGAGTGCAGCCCAGGCGCCGCCCACGGCCTCAATTTCCTGAAATTGCTTCCAGGCGGAAGCGCAAAGCTTGTTGGTGAGATCCTCGATGGCGCCAGAGCCGGCGGCCGGATCTTCCACGCGATGGAGATTGGATTCTTCGAGCAGTATGAGCTGGGTGTTGCGGGCGACGCGGCGGGCGAACGCGTCGGGCAAACCGAGCGCGGCGGTGTGTGGCAGCGCAACGATACTATTTGCGCCGCCGAGACCGGCGGCGGTGACTGCAATCGTGTTGCGCAGCATATTTACGTAAGGATCGCGCTTGGTCATCATTCTCCAAGCTGTTTCGGCGGCTACGTAAGCTGGCTTCGGTGGCAGACCGCAGGCCTGCTCGATACGCGCCCATAATTTTCGCACGGCACGGAATTTAGCGATCGTGAGAAACTCATCAGCGTCTGCCGCCATGCGAAAATAAATCATGGCGCGCGCGCTATCGAGCGGTACGCCACTTGCCTCGAGCGCGCGCAAACAGTCCACGCCGGCGGCGATCGCAAAGGCCAATTCTTGAGCTTCCGAGCCGCCGGCATTGTGGATGATGCGCCCATCAGCGACCGCGAATGGCCCGCGGAAACCCTGATCGGCGAGATCGCGGATGGCTCCCGAAAATGTTTTCGACAACTCACGCCACGGCTTCGGGCTGGCACCGGAGGCGGCGAGGCCACCGATTGGATTTATGCTGGCGTGCAGATCAATTGAGGCCGGTGAGATTTTTCGGCTTTTCACAAGCGCTGCGAAAAGCTGCACAGCATTGCGTGTCGGCGGGCTGAGGTTGAAATCGATCGTAATGCCGGCCTCCAGCGCGACGCCGTCGAGCGCACGGGCCAGTGTCGCAGGCGTTGCATCCATGCCGTAGCCGTTGGCATTGAGCGAGCCGGCGAACACCAGCGTCAACCCGTTTGCACCGTTCTCCAGATCTTCCAACGCTTGCGCATTCGCTGCGGCCGGATCGGGATGGTCGACGCGTTGCATCAAGGTCCATGCAACGCCAGGGGTCCGTCCGACGACCGGCTTGGCTCCCATAGCGCGGGCGTAAAGCGGTTCTACCCGCAGGCCATCATAAGTCTGGCTCACCAGCCGCTTGTCGAATGCAGCGCCTTTGAGCGCTGCGTCGACGAGCCTGCGCCAATCCGCTTCGCTTGTCGGCGGAAATTCTGCGGCGAGGGTAAGATTGTCAGACATTCGTGAAAATTGGCACAGTCAGCACCGTCAGGCCATTGAGATAAAGCAAATTGCATGCCCCCGAACGGTCAGGGCAGGCGATAGATACCGCCGGCATCGACGATTTCGGCGGCTTCGTCGATGCGTCGGCCGTTGATTACATGATCCCCGGCGATTTCAGCCAGCGGCAACAGGACGAAAGCGCGCTCGAACAGACGCGGATGTGGCAACGTCAAATTCGGCTCATTCAGCATCAGGTCGTCATAGGCGAGGATGTCAATATCCGCGGTTCTTGGCCCGTTGCGCTTTTCGTGGGCGCGGTCGCGGCCGAGCCGCAATTCGATTTCCTGCGCGCGCGCCAGCAATTCGCGCGGGCCGAGTGTCGTTTCGACGGCGATGGCGAGGTTGATGAAATGCGGCTGATATTTGAAACCCCAGGGCGGCGTCCGGTAGTCGGAAGACCGCGCTTTTAGCCTTACGTCTTTCCCGTCGCAAAGCAGATTGATGGCGCGGTCAAGAATGGCCCGGCTGTTTCCGACATTGCCGCCGAGCGCGAGCAACGCCTCAACCATGACGGCTCCGCACCAGGGTCACGCCGACGTCATCGAATGTCGCGGCAATTGGAGCGTGTGGCTTGTGGATCGTTACACGTATCGAATGCACCGGGGGAAATGCCGCGAGCACGGCGCTGGCCACCCGGCCGGCGGCAGCTTCGATCAAGCGGAAGCGTTGTCCGCTGAAGGCCGCGCTCGCGCAATCGACAACCTTGTCATAGGAAACAGTATCCACGACTTTGTCCGATCGAGCCGCGGTCGATAGATCGATCTCGAGCTCGAGGTCGATGATGAAAGTCTGTCCGACCTTGGCCTCGTGCGGCATCACGCCGTGATAGGCATGCAGCGCGAGCCCGCGAATAAAGATGCGATCGCTCATCGGGCAGCCTCTATCGCAGCGGCCACACGCAAGGCCTGAACGGTTTCCTTGACGTCATGCACGCGAACAATGGACGCGCCCCTTTCGACTGCGAGTAGATGGGCGGAGATCGAACCGCCGATACGATCGTCAGGGGCCGACGGAGCTACCGTGTTGATGAAGCGTTTGCGCGAAGCGCCGACCAAGAGCGGCAAGCCGAAGCGCTTGAATTCCGCAAGCCGGGCGATGCAGGTAATGCTCTGCTCGGGAGTCTTGCCGAAGCCAATACCGGGATCGAGCACGATATTTTCGTGCGCGATGCCAACGCGAGCAGCGATCTCAAGCGATCGCGAAAAGAAAGCAATCACGTCGGCGATGATATCGATAGCTTCATCTGCGCTATCGCGATTGTGCATGACGATCACCGGCACGCCGCGTTTGGCGACGAGAGACGCCATGTCGGGGTCGCGCTGCAGTCCCCACACGTCGTTAACGATAGTCGCGCCCTGGTCGAGTGCCCAGGCGGCGATTGAGGCTTTGATCGTGTCGATCGATAGCGGCAAACCGAGTTTGATGACCGCTGGAAATATTGGCTCAAGTCGCGCCTTTTCCTCATGGGCGGAGACGGGGACGGGCCCGCCATAAGGTCGGGTCAACTCCGCGCCGATATCGAGGATATCAGCGCCGGCATTCGCCATGTCCGCGGCATGGCCAATGGCCAGCGCGGGATCCAGGAATTGGCCGCCGTCCGAGAAAGAGTCGGGGGTGACATTGAGGATACCCATGACCAACGGGCGGCCCAGAGAAAACAATGCGGAAAGAGCGTTTCGCGCTGATTTTGGCGCAGTTCCGACGGGTATATTGAGGGTACGGACGCTTCCCATATCGGTCGCTTTGCGCGGTCGGTGGGGGGCTGTCAAGCAGGCGTCAAGGCGTCAATAGGTGATCTTGAGCGGCAATAATCTAGCGTTTTCGATCCAGCGTTTGACCACCTTCTCCGACGGCAATAGGCGGACGACTTTGCGCCTTTTGTTCGCGTCGGCCATCGCCTTGGCCAAATTGAGGGGGTTCCGATACTTGAGTTCCTTTACAGTATCGACGCCGGCAGCCTGCAACAGTTCGGCATATTCCTTACTGATGCCTTTGATGCGCATGCGGTCGGCGACATTGGCCCAGCATAGCAGTTGCTTCTCATCGAAGCCGGTCTTGGTGGCGAGCGTCTTGCGTCCCTTTACTGTGCGCGCTGCTTCGAGCAGGCGATCAGTTGATCTAATCCCTGCCGATTTGAGCACCGCGGCGACATTGCCGTCGATCCCCTCTATATCGGTGATGGGATAGGACATCCGCGCTTCCTCCGGCTTTTCTTATGTTTTGTTTATTTGCGACGTAAACGGTTCAAACGAACTGACTCAATCCGGGAATGGCGCCGACGATTTCCCCGACCGCGTCGTCGCCAATCTTTTCGCGCGCATAAGCGATCGTCTCGCGCGTAACACTCTGCACCTGGCCCATGCTCAGCCCCGCTGCCATCATCTTTGTGCCGGCACCCATGATGCCGCCCATGCTGAACATGCCCCCGCCGGTATCCGGCTGCTGCGCTAACAGGGCCTCTGCACCGGGAAGCCGATCAAGGAGCGCCTGCACTTTATCGGCTGGCCCTTCCTTGCGCAGGAAGTCGAGGATAATGGCAAGCGACTTTTCCGCGACACCGCGTTCGACGCCTGCCTTGGCGACGAGACGTCCGATCAACTCATCCATGGAACCCTCACGCCCCCGGCACTGTGGCGAAATTGCGTTTATATTGAACGCCGTTCAACGCAATGACAAGCAGGATGCAACGGCATCGGTCATTGACAGGCCTCGCGTGCAGTCACTGCCGGGGTCGCGTGTCAAGTGAAATGAGTCATCTTTCGTACAAAGGTCGGATCGCATCGTTGCACGTGCTCAGCGTTCCAAATGCATCGACCGGACGCTCTCCGCCAGGTGCGGGGCCAATGCTGCGCGGTGGCAAAATCGGTCGCGGATCAATCCGTAATCCTACTATCAGTAGTCTCGTAATTAGGTGACCGTTACAGGCCGTGTATGTTTGAAAAAATCCTGAAAGAATAAGGATATATCGGCTATTCGGCATCGGACTGCCACGCCGGCGTGCGGAACATTGGGATGAGTAGAGTTTCGGGTGTTGGGTAGGGTTGCGGGTATGAAGTCGTTGAGGCGTTCGCACATCATTGTTGTTCATGATGATCCGTCCAGCCATGACGGCGAGCGACTGGCGGCACGCCTGCGGCGCATGGCGATCGGCCGGGTCACCACGGTCACCCGAATCGAGCAGGCAAGGCACCTTTGCTGCGCCGGCGGCGTCGATGCCTGCCTCGTGGTAATCGGCGATGCGGCTCCCGACGCCGTGCCTGAGGCACTTGCGGATGCGCCCGGGCAATCCTTCGGGATCCCGACGCTGATTGTGGCGCCGGTGGTCACGCCTTATTTGTGCAAGACGGTGCGGCTCTGCGGCTATGTGGCGGTGTTGCCCGCCAGAATTGCGCCCCGGATGCTCTACCGCCGCATCGGCGCCGCGTTGCAAGGCCGCCGCCGGCGGCGACCGCCGGCATCCGGTCGCATTGTGATGATGGCCCCGGTCAAATTGGCCAATTTTGCCAAGCCGACCATGCATTGACGGTTCTTTCCAGCGCCGGGCCGCGTTGCTAGCGTGGGGCCCCTGCCTGCAAGGAGCCCCGCATGACGACCCTCGACGCGGTCTTGAGCCGCATTGATCAGGATATCGACCACAGCGTCGAGCGACTGTTCGCCCTGTTGCGCATCGCCTCGGTGTCCACCGACCCGGCCTTCAAGGACCAGTGCCGCGCGGCCGCCGAGCATGTGGCTGCCGATCTCAAGACCATCGGCTTCGACGCCACCGTGCGTCCGACCGCGGGACATCCAGTCGTCGTCGGCAAATCGAACGGCGTCGCGGGTCCACGCGTGCTGTTTTACGGCCACTACGATGTGCAGCCGGTCGACCCGCTGAACCAGTGGAAGACGCCGCCCTTCGAACCGCGCATCGAGACCCTGCCGGATGGACGCAAGATCATCGTGGCGCGCGGCGCCTGCGACGACAAAGGCCAGGCGATGACCTTCATCGAGGCCTGCCGTGCCTTCAAGGCGGTCACCGGCAAGCTGCCGCTGCCGATCACCATGATGATCGAGGGCGAAGAAGAGTGCGGCTCCAAGAACCTCTTCGATTTCGTGCGCGACAATGCGGCCGAGTTCAAGCTCGACCTCGCTCTGGTCTGCGACACCGCCATGTGGGACCAGAAGACCCCCGCCATCACTACCTCGCTGCGCGGTCTGGTCTACGAGGACGTCAAGATCACCTGCGCCGACCGTGACCTGCATTCCGGTGTGTTCGGGGGCGCGGCACAAAACCCGCTGCGGCTGCTCGCGGAGATTCTCGGCGCCATGTGGGACGACAAGGGCCGTGTCACGATCCCCGGCTTTTATGATGGCGTGAAGGACCTGCCGCCCGACATCAAGGCCGACCTCAAAGGGCTCGACCTGACGCCGGAGAAGTTTCTCGGCCCCATCGGGCTCAAAAAGCCGGCCGGCGAGCAAGACCGCATGCTGATCGAGCAGATCACGACGCGGCCGACCGCCGAGATCAACGGGATCATCGGCGGCTATACCGGCGAAGGCGCCAAAACCGTCATCCCGGGGGAGGCCAGTGCCAAGGTCTCGTTCCGCCTGGTCGGCACGCAGAATCCCGAAAAGATCCGCGACGCCTTCCGCGCCTTTGTGCGGGCGCGGCTGCCGGCCGACTGCAAGGTCGAATTCGGCAATTTCGGCCTGGCACCCCCGCTGCAATTGTCGTTCGACAATCCGGCGCTCAACAAGGCGCGCGACGTACTGGGCGAGGAGTGGGGCAAGAAGGCGGTGGCGGTCGGCGCCGGCGGCTCGATCCCGATTGTCGCCGATTTCAAGAGCGTGCTCGGCATGGATTCCCTGCTGGTCGGCTTCGCGCTCGATGATGACCGCGTGCATTCGCCGAACGAAAAGTTCGACCTGACGTGCTATCACAAAGGCATCCGCTCTTGGGCGCGCATTCTATCGGCGCTGGCGGCACCATAAGGCGTAATGGCTCCTCCGCTTCTTCAGCTCAAAGACATCGCACTGACCTTCGGCGGCACGCCGCTTCTGACCGGGGCGGAGCTGTCGGTGTCGACCGGCGAACGCGTGTCGCTGGTCGGGCGCAACGGCTCCGGCAAGTCGACCCTGTTGAAAATCGCCGCGCGCGCGGTCGAGCCGGATCACGGCACGGTCTTCATTCAGCCCGGTGCGCTGGTTCGCTATCTGCCGCAGGAGCCGGACTTTTCCGGCTTTGCGTCGACGCTGGCCTACGTCGAGGCTGGCCTGCGGCCGGGCGACGACGTCCATGCCGCACGCTATTTCCTGGAACAGCTCGGCCTCACCGGCCAGGAAGACCCGGCGCACTTGTCCGGCGGCGAAGCGCGCCGCGCCTCGCTGGCACGGGTCCTGGCACCGTCGCCCGACATCCTGATGCTGGACGAACCGACCAATCATCTCGATCTCACGACCATCGAGTGGCTGGAGCGCGACCTCGACGCCCGCCGCACCGCGCTGGTGATCATCAGCCACGACCGGCGCTTCCTCTCGACGCTGTCACGCTCGACGGTCTGGCTCGACCGCGGCTGTACGCGCCGAATTGAACGTGGCTTTGCCCATTTCGAGGAATGGCGCGATATGCTGCTCGCCGAGGAGGAGCGCGAACAGCACAAGCTCGACCGCAAGATCGTCGCCGAAGAGCACTGGATGCGTTATGGCGTCAGCGGGCGGCGCAAGCGCAACATGCGCCGGGTCGGGCAGTTGCAGGCACTGCGCGAAGCGCGCCGCAGTTATCGCGCCGCGGCCGGCGATGCCAACATTACCGCTGCATCAGCGGCGCCGTCCGGCGCGCTGGTGATCGAAGCGAAAGGCATCGGCAAGAGCTATGGCGGGCGCGCGATCGTCAGCGACTTCTCAATCCGTATCCAGCGCGGCGACCGCATCGGCATTGTCGGGCCGAATGGCAGTGGCAAAACGACGCTCATCAGCATGCTGACCGGAGCGCTGCCGCCGGATACCGGAAGCGTACGCCTCGGCTCGACGCTTGCCATTGCCACACTCGATCAGCATCGCGACAGCCTGGACGCCAATGTCACCGTCCAGCAGGCGCTCACCGGCGGCGAGGGCGATACCGTCTCGGTCAACGGGGTCGGCAAACACGTCGTCAGCTACATGAAGGACTTTCTGTTTTCAGCTGAACAGGCCCGCACCCCGCTCGGCAAGCTGTCGGGCGGCGAGCGCGGCCGCCTGATGCTGGCGCAGGTATTGGCCAAACCGTCGAATTTGCTCGTGCTCGACGAGCCGACCAACGATCTCGATATGGAAACGCTGGACGTGCTCGAGGACATGCTCGGCGATTATCCCGGCACGGTGCTGTTGATCAGCCACGACCGCGATTTCCTCGACCGGCTGGTGAGCGGCGTGATTGCGCCGGAGGGCGACGGACGCTGGATCGAATATGCCGGCGGCTACAGCGACATGCTCACGCAGCGCGGCGCGGACCTCACGCGCGTGACGCCAAAAGTCGAGGCGGAGAAGCCCGCCAAGGCGTCGACATCCGCCGCCGAGCCGCAGGCGGTGAAACGCAAAATGAAATTCAAGGAAAAGCACGCGCTTGAGACGCTGCCCAAGACAATTGCCGCGCTCAACGCCAAAGCCAGCGACCTGCAGGCCAGGCTCGACGACCCGGATTTCTACACGCGCGATCGCGCCGGCTTCGAGAAGGTCACTACTGACCTCGGCGAGACGCAGCGCAAGCTGGCGGCGGCCGAGGAGCAGTGGCTGGAGCTCGAAATCCTGCGCGAGGAACTGGCGGGTTAAGCTTTACCCGCTCGTCCCCGCGGAAGCGTGGACCCAGCGCAAAGAACGCTGGGTTCCTTGCTCGCACGGGAATGAGCGGAGATCACTTTAACCGATCGGCGACCTTGTCGATGCCGGCCTGCGAGCAGTCGTCGTCTTTGCCGGGCGAACCGGACACGCCGACGGCGCCGATGACTTCGTTGCCGACCTTGATCGGCAGGCCACCGGCCAGCGCCAGCATGCGATTGTACTGAATTGCCGGTGCGTAATTGGCTTCGGTGGTCACGCGCTTGGCGAAATTGGCCGATGGCGCGCTATAGGCGCGCGCGGTGTAGGCTTTCCGGTCGCTGCCTTCCGGCGTGTGTAATCCGGCGCCATCGCCGCGGAGCATGACGACTTGCAGGCCGTCGCGGTCAAGCACCGAGACCGACACTTTGAATCCCATGCTGACGCACTTGTCGAGCGCCCCTTGGGCGATTGCCTGCGCGAGCGCGAGCGAAACATTCTTTTGCGTGACGACGCCCTGCGCGCTGGCGGGTGCCGACAGCGCCGCGGTGAGCGCCAAGCCTGCAACGGATTTCCAAATCGACGACATGCGAAAGCCTCCCTGGGATGTTTTTTGGGCCGACAGCCCGCATGAACATACCCCGAGATTGGCCGCTTATTGCAAGGGAACGTTACCGGGGCACGGAAATTTGAGGCTACTTTTTGAGCTTGTAGCCGGTCCGGAAGATCCACCAGATCACGCCGAGGCAGAGCCCGAGGAAGACCAAAGTCATCACCACGCTGGTCACGATGTGAACGTCGGCGATTTCGAAGAAGCTCCAGCGGAAGCCGCTGACGAGGTAGACGACCGGATTGAACAAGGTGACGGTCTGCCACAGCGGCGGCAGCACGCTGGTCGAATAGAAGGTGCCGCCGAGGAAGGTCAGCGGCGTGATGATCAGCAGCGGCACGATCTGCAGCTTCTCGAATCCGTCCGCCCAGATGCCGATGATGAAGCCGAGCAGGCTGAATGTGACCGAGGTCAGCACCATGAAGGTGATCATCCAGAAGGGATGCGCGATGTGCAGCGGGACGAACAGAAAGGAGGTCGCCAGGATGACGACGCCCAGGATGATGGACTTCGTCGCCGCCGCGCCGACGAAGCCGAGCGTGATTTCAAAAAAGGAGACCGGCGCCGACAACAGCTCATAGATGGTGCCGATGAACCGCGGGAAGTAGATGCCGAATGAGGCGTTCATCACGCTCTGCGTCAGTAGCGTCAGCATGATCAGCCCCGGCACGATGAACGAGCCGTAGTTCACGCCTTCGATCTGCGAGATGCGCGAGCCGATCGCCGCGCCGAACACGACGAAATAAAGCGCGGTCGAGATGACAGGAGACACGATGCTCTGCGCCAGCGTGCGGCCGGTCCGCATCATTTCCGTCTTGTAGATCGCGGCGACGGCGCGAAGGTTCATGGCGCGCTCCGCGGTTCGGTGACGAGGCCGACGAATATCTCCTCGAGCGAGGACTGGTCGGTGTGCAGGTCGCGAATGCGCACGCCGGCCTTGCTCAGCTCGCCAAGCAGCGTGGCGACGCCGTTTTGCTCGGCCCTCGTGTCGTAGTCGTAGATCAGTTCGTGGCCGTCGCCGCCGATCGTAAGGTTGACGGCGGAAAGGCCGGTTGGGACCGCGGCGAGCTTGTCGACGACCTGGAGCACGAGGCGCTTCTTGCCGAGCTTGCGCATCAGCTCGGCCTTCTTCTCGACCAGAATCATCTCGCCCTTGTTGATGACGCCGACGCGGTCAGCCATCTCTTCAGCTTCCTCGATGTAGTGAGTGGTCAGGATGATGGTGACGCCCGCGGCGCGCAATGTCCGCACCGCGTCCCACATGTCCTTGCGCAGTTCGACGTCGACGCCCGCCGTCGGCTCGTCGAGGAACAGGATCGTCGGCTCGTGGGAAAGCGCCTTGGCGATCAGAACGCGCCGCTTCATGCCGCCGGATAGTTCCACGATCTTGGCGTGGCGCTTATCCCACAGCGACAGGTCTTTGAGCACTTTTTCGAGATAGGCCGGGTTCTTCGGCTTGTTGAAAAGCCCGCGCGACATCGTGATCCCCGCCCAGACGGTTTCGAACGGCGCCATCATGATTTCCTGCGGCACCAGCCCGATCTGCGCGCGCGCCGCGCGGTAGTCGGTGATGATGTCGTGACCGTCGACCGTGACCGTGCCTTCGCTCGGATTGACGATGCCGCAAATGATGCCGATGAGCGTGGTCTTGCCGGCGCCATTCGGCCCGAGCAGCGCGAAAATCTCCCCGCGGCGGATGTCGAGATTGATGTCCTTGAGCGCCCGGAAGCCGGACGCGTAGCTTTTCGACAGATTTTTGACGGAGATGATGGGCTGCATGAGGAGGCAATGGTGGCTGGACGCAGCCGCCATATAGTCCGTGGAACCCGGCAGCGCCAGTCCGGACGATGCGACGAAAGTGTTAGACGCTGTGCACCAGCCCGCTCAGGTCGCTCAGCGTCTGTGCCGGCGGGAAGTCGGCATATTCGTCCGGCATCTTCGCGCGGTTGATCCAGCACGTGCGGAAACCGACCGAGGTCCCGGCCATCACGTCCCAGCGGTTGGATGACACGAACGTCACCTCGCCGGGCTTGCATTTGAAGTGCTCGGTGACGAGGGCGTAGACCTCCGGCCGCGGCTTGAACATTTTCAGTACATCCACCGACAGCACGCCATCGAGATCGCCGCCGATCGCGGCGCCGTCCACCGCGCTCTTGAGCATGTCGGGCGAGCCGTTGGAGAGAATGCCGGTCTTGTGCCCCCGGCTCTTGAGTGTGCGCAGAATGGCGCGCGCGTCCGGGAAGGCATCGAGCTTGAAATAGGCGTCGAGCAGCTTCGGCCTGAGCGATTTCGGCACCGACGGCACGCGCGCCAGCGCGAAGTCGAGCGCGCGCTGGGTGAGCGTCCAGAAATCGCGGTAGCGGCCGGCCAGCGTCAGCGTCCAGCTATATTCGAGCTGCTTGCTGCGCCAGATCTCCGACATGCGGTCGGCATCGGGGCCGGCCTCGGCGCGGTGGCGCGCAATCGCCGCGTGCACATCGAACAGCGTGCCATAGGCATCGAAAACGAAGACGGACATCAATTCCTCCCAACAAGGATTCCATGGTCTTTTACATGGGTGGTGACATAAGATCGCGCCACAAACGCGTCATTGCCGGGCTTGACCCGGCAATCCATGAAGTCTTCCCGCAAGTGGAAGCGCATCATGGATGCGCGGGTCAAGCCCGCGCATGACAGGTAGTGGAGAATCTTAATGCCGGGACCGAACTGGTCGAAGACCTGGACCTTCTACGAAGGCGATTGGCACGAGGGTAATGTGCCAATTATGGGCGTGCGCGATCACGCCGTCTGGCTGTGCTCGTCGGTGTTTGACGGCGCCCGCACGTTCGAGGGCGTGTCGCCCGATCTCGATCTGCATTGCGCGCGCGTGAATGCCTCGGCGGAAACCATGCATCTCAAGCCTGTTGTATCGGCCGACAAATGGCTGGGACTGACGCAGGACGGCATCAAGCGCTTCGCCAAGGATGCCGCGCTCTACGTTCGTCCGATGTACTGGGCCGAACACAGCGGCGCGCTGCTGGTGGCGCCCGATCCGGAATCGACCAAATGGTGCCTCAGCCTTTACGAGGCGCCGATGCGCAAGCCGGAAGGTTTTTCGATCACGCTGTCGCCCTATCGCAAGCCGAGTCTGGAATGCATGCCGGTCGACGCCAAGGCCGGCTGTCTTTATCCGAACAATGCACGCGCGTTGATCGAGGCCAATTCGCGCGGCTTCGGCAATTGCGTGATGCTCGATCTCATTGGCAATGTTGCGGAGCTCGCTACCGCCAATCTGTTCATCGGCAAGGACGGCGTGGTCTATACGCCGGCGGTCAACGGCACGTTTCTCAACGGCATCACCCGCCAGCGCGTGATCCGGTTGCTGCGCGAGGCCGGCGTGAGCGTGGTCGAAACCACGTTGAGCTTCCGCGACGTGCAGAATGCCGACGAGATTTTTTCGTCCGGCAATTATTCCAAGGTGATGCCGGTCAACCGCATCGACGAGCGTTCGTTGCAGCCGGGCCCGCTTTATCGCAAGGCGCGCGAGCTCTATTGGGACTATGCGCATGGCTGAGCGCCAAGGTGACCAAGGTCCCGTCGCCATTATCGGTCTTGGGCTGATGGGCGAGGTTTACGCCAAGCGTCTGCTCGACGCGAAAATTCCGGTCATTGGCTTCGATATCGATGCCGCGCGGCGCTCGCGGCTTGCTTTGATCGGCGGCAAGCCGGCGGAGTCGATTGGCGCGCTTGCCAAGCTTGCGCGCTGCATCATCATTGCCGTGTTCAATACCGAGCAGGTCGAGGACGTCGTCGAGAACCATCTGCTGCCGGCGCTGGGCGAGGGCTCCAACAAGATCGTGCTGTGCATGAGCACGGTTGATCCCGACCGCGTTGCGGCGCTTGCCGCCCGCGTTATTCCGCGCGGCATCCGCTATCTCGATGTGCCGGTGTCGGGCACCAGCGACCAGGTGCGGCGCGGCGACGGCGTGGCGCTGATCGGCGGCGACGTCACCATCGTCAACAACGTCACGGATGTGCTGGACGCGCTGTTTGTCCGCCGCTTTCACGTCGGCAAAGTGGGCGACGGCGGCCGCACCAAGCTCGCGGTCAATCTGATCCTCGGTCTCAATCGTCTCGCTTTGGCTGAAGGCCTGGTCTTTGCCGAGCGGCTCGGGCTCAATCCCGCCGCCTTTCTCGAGGTGGCGCGGGGATCTGCGTCTTATTCGCAGGTGATGGACACCAAGGGGCCGAAAATGGTGCGCGGTGATTTTTCGCCGGAGGGCCGCGTCAAGCAGACGCTGAAAGACGCGCACCTGATGCTCGATCAGGCCGCCGCCGTCGGACAGAAACTGTCGACGCTGGAAGTGCATGTCGACGTGCTGGAGGCGTGCGTGCGCGCCGGTGAAGCCGATCTCGACAACAGCGCGATCATCCAGGAAGTGCGCCGCCGAGGTAAAAAGGCGTGAAGGGGAGGGTGCTCATGAGAATATTCATCGCGGCAGTCGCGGCAATCGCCGCAGGACTTGCGCAGCCGGCGGCGGCGCAGGATTGGCCGCAGCAGCCGATCCGCATCATCGTGTCGTTCGGGCCCGGCGGCGGCGCCGACATCATCGGCCGCATCCTGGCGGATTCGATGCAGAGCAAGCTCGGCAAGCCGGTGGTGGTTGAAAACAAGCCCGGCGCCGGCGGCATCATCGGCAATGAAGTGGTCGCAAGCGCTGCGGCCGATGGCTACACGCTCGGCATCATGACTGCCGGCCAGATCATCGCCGCCGTCACGCGCAAGACCATGCGCTACAACACGCTGACGGCCTTTGCGCCGGTCGGCCAGATTGCCACCGCCAGCCTGTTGATCGTGACGCGTCCCGATTTCCCCGCGAACAGCGTGAAGGAGCTGGTCGAGGCCGCCAAGGCCGATCCCGGCAAGATCGTGTTCGCGAGCCCCGGCTTTGCCGCCACCCAGCATTTCGCCGGCGAGATGTTCAAGCAGACCGCCAAGGTGAATTTGCTGCATGTGCCGTTCAAGACCTCGCCGGAAGCCATCAACGCCGTGCTCGGCAAACATGCCGACGTGCTGTTCGACACGGTGTCGGCGCTGATCGGGCAGGTGCAGTCGGGCCAGCTCAAGGCGCTTGCTGTTACCGGCAAGGACCGCTTTCCGGCAGTGCCGAATATTCCGGCGGCGAGTGAATCCGGCGTGCTGCCGGGTTACGACGTGACCACCTGGTACGGCCTGTTCGCGCCGCGCGGCACGCCCGCGCCGGTGATTGCCAAGCTGAACAAGGTGCTCAACGAGAGCCTCGCCGATGACACGGTGCGCAAGCGCCTGGAAACGGCCGGCGTCATCGTCAAGGCGTCGACGCCGCAGGCCTTCGGCGATTTCATGACGAGCGAATACAAGCGATGGGATGCGGTGCGCGAAGCCGCCGGCATCGACAAGCAGTAGCTTCTAGCCGCGCGTTACCGGGATCGGCCGGCCTTCCGCGATCGAGCGGATGACCGCCTCGAAGGCGCCGGCAACGTCGAGCATGTCGTCGGTCGTGACCGGAAACGGCTTGCCGGTTTCAATCGTCTCGCCGAAGGCCTCCAGCAGCACGCCCAGCGAGTTGACCGCCGGATATACTTGCGTTACCGGTTGCTCGCCGACTTTGGCGACGGTCAGCGTCGTCTCCTCGCGCGCCTCCGCCCAGCCTTTGGTGCCGAACACCATGATGCGCCAGTACATCGGCGCGGCGCGCACGGTCGCCATGGTGCCGGTGGCGCCACTTTCGAATTTAAACAGCGCGGCGGCCGCGTCGCGCGGGTCCGGCGGCGCCTTCGGCGCAAACAGCCGGCCGCCGGCGGCCGCGATCGGCCCGGCCAGATTCACAAACGCGTCGATCACATGCAGGCCGGCACCGGTCATGCCGCCGCCCGGGGATTCGCGCGGGTCGTCGCGCCAGCCGCCTTTCACGCGCGTGGAATGCTCGTTGGTGAAATTGCCTTCGATATGCATCACCTCGCCGATGGTGCCGTCGGCCACCACGCGCTTGAGCTCGCGCATCGAGGAAAAGCAGCGCTTGTTGTTGCCGAGCGCGAAGGGGACGCCGGCCTTTTGCGTCGCGGCGACGGCGCACGTGGCCTCGGCGCGCGTGAGCGCCAGCGGCTTTTCGGACCAGACCGGCTTGCCGGCGGCCGCCACCGCGGAAATCTGCTGCACATGCAGGGAATGCGGCGTTGCCAGGAACACCGCCTGCACGCGCGGATCGGCGATCGTCTCCTCGAAATCGGTGGAGAGTTCGAAACCTTTCGCCTTGGCAAAATCGGCGACCAGCCCGGGCTCTTTGCTCACCCCGCGGATGAAATGCAGGCGCTTGCTCTTGCCCTGCACGGATTCGACGATGTTCTTGCCCCAGCGTCCGAGGCCGATCACGGCGGCATTGATCATGGTTTGATCTTGGGCGGATGGTCAGGCGGCTGAGAAAAATATGTCATAGTTCATTCTAGACGGGCGCGGACGCGAACGGCAATCGGGAAAGGAAACGACGATGGACGAGAGAGAACTTCACGAACGCGGCTTGAAGCTGCGCGTCGACATGTTCGGCCGCGAAGCGGTCGAGAAACGCATGAATGCGTTCGGCGATTTCGGCAAGCCGCTCCAGCACATCATCAATGCCTATGCTTACGGCGATGTGTGGCAGCGCTCGGCTTTGCCGCCGGCGACGAAATCGCTGGCGATGGTGGCAATGATGGCGGCGGCCGGTCATCCCAACGAGTTGCGCGTGCATCTCAAGGGTGCGCTGAAGAACGGCTGCACGCCGGAGCAGATTCAGGAAGTGCTGCTGCTGCTCACGTTGTATTGCGGCATTCCGGCCGCCAACGAGGCGCACACGATCGCGACCGAGGTGCTGCGCGAGGCGGGGCGGTGATTGACGAAACGAAATGATGGGCGGTGTCCGTGCCACACATTCAGCGTCATGCGCGGACTTGATCCGCGCATCCATGATGAGTGGCAATGTGGAAGGGCCGTACGTACGACTGTGCATGTGGAAGTGTCTTATGGATGCCCGGGTCAAGCCCGGGCATGACGGTTGAGAGGCCGTGCCACACGAAACGTAACGCGGGTCAAGCCCGCGCATGACGCCTGGGGGTGTGTCGCGGAATGTCTCCGATCGCTAAGGCGGCGGCTCGGTCAGCAAATTCGGCACCGGGCGGCCGCGGATGTCGTAGACGCGGGCATAATCGACGTCCTCGCGCTTGATCTCCACCAGCACCGGCGCCTTCAGGTCGCGGCAATAAAACGTGCCGAGCATCATCGCGAAATCCGCGCGCTTGCGGTCCCACGTGGTTTCGAAATCGGGCCCGAGCGCCACTTCCGCCGGCGGCTGCGGCCCGCAGATCTCCACCGTCCAGCGGCGGCCGCGCGGCGGCTTGAGATGCATGGCGTCGAGTTTCACGCGCAAGGCCTCGCCGGCCTGTTTGAAGGCCAGCCCCCAGTAATCAAGCATGTAGTTGTCGTGCGCCATGCGCACGCCACCGGAAGCCCAATTGAAGGCTGTGTATTGATAAGGATGCAGCCGCACCATGTCGCTCACCGGCAGCGCGACGCCGCCGATGAGCGCGGCCGCCAGTGCGGCGCGCGCCGTGATCGGGCGGGATTGCTCGAACAGCCAGCCGCCGGCCAGGCCGCCGAGTACCGCGAAGGGCGGCACCACGAACACGAAATGGCGCAGGCCATTGTAGAGGGCAGGGTGCGCCAGCATCGCCAGCCCCACCGGGAAAAATGCCGCCAGCACCACGAACAGAAGATTGGCGCGGCGGGTCAGCGCCAGGCTTGGCCGCGTGATGGCCACCAGCGCGCCGATGGCGCCGGCAAGGCCAAGCGCGGTCATGATTTCCGGCAGCTTGAGCACGAACAGCTGCGGCAGATAGCGCACCGGCATGTCGGTGACGGGGATCAGTTGGCCGGCGAATAGTTCGCGCCATGGTTTCTCGAAGAACGTGTCGAAATATTCGGCGGCGTGCAGCGGATTGAGCGGCGACACGATCGACCATGGCCACAAGAGTCCCATGATCAGGTAGCCGAGCGCCAGCGCCGGCAGCAGGCACCAGATAAATTCGCCGAGCCGCGTCGCGGCTTTCCGCAATCCGGAGACGCGCGCTTCGCCGATCACGATGACCAGCAGCGCGGCGAGCGCGGTGGGCGCCGCGATCCCGGCCAGAATGCGCGAACCGAAGGCAAGGCCAAGGCCGATGCCAGCGAGCGCGACCGTGCGCGCGCCGGGTTGCGGATACTCATCGAATGCGCGCATCAGGCCGAGCAGCAGCACCGCCATGGCGGCGGCGAAGGGCGCGTCCTTCGCATTCATGAACATGTGGCCGTAATAAAGCGGGCAGGTCGCGAGCAGCACCAGCGCCACCAGTCCGGCCACCGGCCCGCCGATGCGGCGGCCGATGCGCCAGGTCGCGATCAGGCCGATGATGCCGATGGCGGCGCCGACCAGCCGGCGCGTTTCGAACAGGTCGAACGGCAGCACCTTGGCGGCAAGCGCAGCCGCCATGTCGAAGCCGCCGCCATATTTGTAGAGATTGACGAATGACAGCGCGCGATCGTCGGTAAAGCCGGAGCCGTAAAGCTTGAGCAGCAGTTCGCCGTATTGCGAATGGGTGTAGTCGTCCCAGCCGAGGCCGTAATCGCGGAAAGTCATCGCCGCAATGATCGCGACGATAGCGAGAACAAAAACAGCAAGTCCGTCGACAGCAAATCGGTCGGCAGGGGTCACTGCCGACCGACGTGCGGATGCGGTTGACGTCTTGGTGATTTTTTTGGCGATGTTTACTTGCTCGCCGCGACGAACATGGCCTCGACGTGCTCCCAGTTCACCAGATGATCGAGGAACGCCTTGAGATAATCAGGCCGGCGGTTGCGGTAGTCGATGTAATACGAATGTTCCCAGACGTCGCAGCCGAGGATCGGCGTGGCGCCGTGCACCAGCGGATTTTCGCCGTTCGGTGTCTTGCTGATGATCAACTTGCCGTCCTTGACCGCGATCCAGGCCCAGCCGGAACCGAATTGCGTGACGCCGGCCTGCGTGAAATCTTCCTTCATCTTGGCGACGCCGCCGAGATCGCTGTCGATCTTGGCCTTCAGCTTGCCGGGAATCTTGTCGCCGCCGCCATTCGGTTTCATCCACTGCCAGAAATGTGTGTGGTTGTAGTGCTGGCCGGCATTGTTGAAGAGCCCGGCATTCTTGCCGAACGAACCCTTCACGACCTCCTCGAGCGACTTGCCTTCCAGCCCGCTGCCTTCCAGGAGCTTGTTGCCGTTGTCGACATAGGCCTTGTGATGCTTGTCGTGGTGATATTCGAGCGTCTCGCGCGACATGTAGGGGGCGAGCGCATCGTGGGAATATGGCAGGTCGGGCAGTTTGAACGTCATTATGTCCTCCTCGGACCACTAAAGGATAAGTGCCGAATAATCCGGCCTCGGGATGAAACCGGTTTGTCCCCGGGCGAGTTCCTCAACCAAGCTAATTAGGCGGTGGCGCGGCCGGGGGCAACGGCAAGCTGGGTCGTCTTTTGTAGCGGCTAGGGCGGGGCTGTGGTGGCTTGCGATAGCGGTCCGCCGGCCGGATCTCCGGACCGACATCGTTCTTGTCAGAATGGTGTCACTTTAGCAGTTGCCGCCCGCTTTCGAAAAAGAGAGAATTCGCCATTGCCAGAAGAATTTAGCCGGCAAAACACGGCGAAAGTTGCTGGTCCAAAAGTTGCTGGTCTTGCGGAGGATTGGAAGAGTTATGCCGGTTTTGTTGTTTGGGATTGGTGTTTTCGCCGTTGTCGCGGGCCTCGTGATGATTGGATTTGGTATTCCGATCAACGAGTTCAGCTTTGGAAATACCCTCATTAACGCCGGCACCACCGCCTCGGTTGGCGGCCTCATCATTATCGCGATCGGTATCGCCGTCGGGCAGCTGCGGCGGATTGCCGGGATGCTGGCCAATCCAGCGCAGGCTACTGGACTTGCCCGGCTTGCGTTGCCCGCGGACGACGAGCTTGAACCTGCCGTGGGTCCACGCAAAGGCACCGGCATCGGAGCCGTATTGGTGGCCGCCTCGGCGCCGGCCGGGGCGCCGGTCCAGCGCGGCGGCTATCCGCCAAGGCCCAAGGAAAGGCCCATGGAAAGGCCCATGGAAAGGCCGGCGTCCGACCCCTTTGCGCTTGAGCCGGAGCCAGCGCCGATGGGCGAACGGCCGGATCAATCCTTCGCGCCGTCGCTGCGCAACCCGGATGAGGCGTCGTTGCCGCTCGATGATGATATTTCGCTGTCGCCCCGGCATCCGCGGGCCGCACCGGCGCCTGCCGCGATGCCGCCCGGGCCGCTCGACAGGACCTCGGATTCATTTGACTGGCGGTCGCCGCCGGCTGCGCCAGGCGCGCCGCCGCCGCTGCGCCCGCAACCGGCCAATTTCGACGCCATGTGGCCGGCCGACGGAAAGGTCGAAGGCAAGGTCGCCAAAGCCCCGCCATCGGGCGCGCCCGCCGGCGCACCAAGGGGCGCACCAAGGGAAGCACTAAGTCCGGAGCCGAAGGCCGATGCGATCGCGCGCGAGGCTTTCCCCGCCAAACGCGCGGAACCGGAAATGCCAAAGCCGCGCACGGTCGCGATCCTCAAATCAGGGGTCGTCGACGGGATGGGCTATACGCTTTATGTCGACGGTTCGATCGAGGCCGAGTTGCCGCAAGGCACCCTGCGTTTCGCCTCGATCAATGAGTTGCGCAGCCACCTCGAAAAGAATTCATAAAACGCGCGGCAGATCATCGCGCGCCTTTCCTCCGGTTTATCTTGGACTTTCTTGAGCTTTGCTGATCAAACGTCGCATAAGTCGCATTTAACCAATAATTGTCGCTATAGACTGCGATCTTTTTCTTGCAGCCACTGAAGCCCGATAGTAGTTTTAAATATAGGAACCGAACTGTTATTCGGCGCATTGCATCGCGGATTGTCGTGTCCTTTTGAGATGACCTTCTCGCAAGGTCTGGTCGGCAGTCCGCAAGAAACTGTTGAAGTAACAGCACAAGTAACAGCAACAAGTAACAGCACAAGAAACAGCGCAAAAAACCGCGCAAGTGTACGGCAGCGCAACGGGACAGCGTCAATGAGCGACACAACAGCGAATGGAAATTACATCGAACTGACCGCGGAAATCGTGTCCGCTTATGTCAGCAACAACACGGTCCCGGCCGGAGAGATCTCCAGCCTGATCAATCAGGTGCATGCCGCGCTCAGCCGCGTGTCGGGCAAGCCGGCGGACGGTTCTTCCGAACCGCTGAAGCCGGCGATCTCCGTGAAGAAATCAATCACGCCGGAGTTTATCGTCTGTTTGGAGGATGGGAAGAAGTTCAAATCGCTCAAGCGGCATCTGCGCACGCAGTACAATATGACGCCCGAGCAGTACCGCGAGAAATGGGGCCTGAGCAGCGACTATCCCATGGTTGCGCCGAATTACGCGGCCGCGCGCTCGCAATTGGCCAAGCAGATGGGATTGGGCCAGCAACGCCGGCGCCGGGCGAAATAGCGGCGCAGCCTCTCGATTGTCATTGCCGGGCTTGACCCGGCAATCCATGAGGCCGCGCAACGAATTCGGATTTTCAGTAAGGCCTTTAACTCGGGCACTTCATCATGGATGCGCGGGTCAAGCCCGCGCATGACGCTGAGTGTGTGGCGCTGCGCGGCCTCCTCAGGATGAGGCGGAAGAAATGCGCGAATGGGCGGAGCAAGTTGCTCCCGGCATGCCAAAAACTCAGCCTCATGGTGAAGAGCGCGCCAACGGTCCGCGCAAAGCGCGGCCCGATGACAGGCTCCGCGCGCGTCTCGAACCATGAGGCTGCCATGCTTCGAGACGCGGCCTTCGGCCGCTCCTCAGCATGAGGCCGCGCTGGCGGGCCGTCCCGGAATGACGTGGTCCAGACGTGTGGGCGCGGCGCACCCTCTCCACAAAAATAATTCCGGAAAACATTCCTAAAACATCTTGCGCGCCGTGCGGAGTCCGTGTAGGTATATGTTCCTACATGGAATGGACAATGACATTGATCGTACAGCGCAAAAGAAAATGGGTTCGCTCATGAGCGTACCCGGACGAAGACCGGTGCGTGCCGTGCCGGAGCCGCCGCGGGCCGAGATCGGATCATTCCGCGCGCGTCATCTGGCTTTGGCGGAACGCCACATCGTTTCCGAATTTGGAAAAACCAGCGTCACCGTCGATGACGGTGAAAGCCCGTTGGTCTGGCTCGCCCGGCGGCGCGGGCGCGATGGCCGCGCCTTGATCGAGGTGCATCAGTTGCAGGCCGGTGAGCGTCTGCGCATGGACTTCACGCAGGCGCATTTGATGCCGCGCACGACCGCCAGCTGGTCGAGCCCGATCTCATCCGGCCGCCGTGGCGGCGAACGTGTTGCGGCCGCGACCGACACGATGGTGGCCGCGCGCCAGCGCGTGCATCGCGCGCTCGATTCGGTCGGGCCGGAATTCGCCGGCCTGTTGCTCGACATTTGTTGTTTCCTGAAGGGTCTCACGGATATCGAGCGCGAGCGGGTCTGGCCGGCGCGTTCGGGCAAGGTCGTGCTGCAGCTCGCGCTCGACCGCCTCGCCCGTCACTACGGCTATGCTGCGCAGACGCGCGGCCCGAAGCGCGCGCATGTGCGCACCTGGCTTGCGGAGGATGCGGAATTTGGCGTGGAGTGTTTGTGACTAGGCCGTCACCCTGAGGTGGCTTCGCGCAGCGAAGCCCTCGAAGGGCGGCGGCCGTCATCCTTCGAGGCTCGCGCGCATTCGCGCGCTCGCACCTCAGGATGACGGATTGAAGGCTAGGCTAAGGGAGCGTGCGCAAGGATGAACGGAATAAGATTTACGCCACCGCCGCCTGCGCCGCATTGGCTTCGGCGCGGATGCGCTCCACCATGGCGCGCAGGCCGTTCGAGCGTTGCGGCGTGAGGTTCTCGCGCAGGCCGATGCGGTCGAACAAGGCGAGCGCGTCGGTGGCGATAATGTCGCGCGCGCTTTTGCCGGAATAAAGCGCAAACAGGATGGCAATCAGCCCGCGCACGATATGCGCGTCGCTGTCGCCGTCGAAGGTCAGGATGGGGCCGGCGGAGCCATTGGATTTTTCTTGCGGCTTGACGTGCGTGACCAGCCAGACCTGGCTGGCGCAGCCCTGCACCTTGTTGGCGTCGATGTGGGCGCTCTCCGGCAATGGCGCGAGCGTGCGCCCGAGTTCGATGACATAGCGGTAGCGGTCATCCCACTCCTCGAGCAGCGCGAAGTTCTCAACGATCTCGTCGATGGTCGTCATGCGGTTATATATAGGCGCGTTGGGGCTGTGTCACAAATTCGGGGGGGTAGGTGCGCGCTTAGCCCACCCTGCGCGCTCGATCCGTCATCCTGAGGTGCGAGCGCGCGAATGCGCGCGAGCCTCGAAGGATGACGGCCGTCGCCCTTCGAGGGCTTCGCTGCGCGAAGCCACCTCAGGGTGACGGCCAAGAAACTGGTCGCCTGAACGAACGGAAGTATGAGGCTTTATTTACGCCGCCGGATTGGCGCGCGCGTCGCGGCGCGGCGGCAGCGGCACCGGGGCGTGCCAGGCGGGCGCCATATCGGTCGGGGTCAAGGTGCCCGTATTTCCCAAGCTGCCGGTGGTGCCCGGGTTGTTACCTTTCCCGGCCAGCGATGCCGGCAAGGTCTTGCTGTCGCCTTTGCCGTCGGCCTTCCCGGCGGCAGCCGATTTCTCGCGCAGCTTGCTGATGAACTCGTAAAGTGTGCGCGCGCCGGCTTCGGCCTTGTGGCCGATGGCAACGGCGACCTTTCCGCCGGCCTCGCAGGCATCGGGCTGGCGTTCGCAGAACCCGCGCACGTCGGTGACGGCGGCGCTCGCCATCGTGACCGCTTGTGAGGCATCGATCTGGGCTTCCGGCGACGTCGACTTGCCGCCGCTCGAAAACAGCACGCAGACAACGCCCAGCCAGAACGCCATACGCAGAAGGAAGAACATGACCCTCACCCGCAACAATCCCCGCGGCTTTTTCGCCGCCTTTGAGGCAAACCGTAGCAGACAGGCCTGAAGCTGTTGTTCGCAATGCCGGGAGGTTTTTGGACAAAATCGATTTGAATTTGATGAAAAGTTTAATGAATTGGATCCACCCACACACTCAACGTCATGCCCGCGCTTGTCGCGGGGCATCCATGTCTTTCTTTGCCGCGCATCCAGTGAAGCAAGACGTGGATGGCCGGGACAAGCCCGGCCATGACGCATCGTACGGTCGCGGTCATCCACACCCTCATGGTTACCACATCGGTAACAAAGCCCGCGGCGTGCCGGCCATTGGCCAGGCGCGCGCCGTCCCGCGCGCCCACCCATGCATCAATGGCAACTGAAATTTCACCATGACCTTCAAATGGCGGCCCGATCTGGCGCGGAGCGCCACCGCAAAGGCCGTTCGGGCTTTGCGAGGGCGCGAGCCTTAGCTTTCGCTTAAGCGGCTTTGCCATAAGGTCCACGACGCAATAGGGGCGCGTCTGTTTTGTCAGGACGTGAGACAGGGACCGTGAGTTTTCTCACGCCAATCTGGAATTATGTCGACGCCCTGGTCCACCCGACCGCCCGGCGGGATGCGTTGACGGCCGCGCGCCATCGCGCCTTCATCGCGCCGCGCCTGCTCGGCAGTTTCGTCGCGCTCGCGAGCTTCCCCATCTATGTTGTCATTCGCGGGGTGCCGGGCGCGCTTGAGGTCGGCGTCTTCGCCTGGCTGGTGGCGCCGATCCTGATCGTCACTTATCTCTCCCGCACCGGCCGCTACGAAAGCGCCCACATTCTCTCCTCGCTGTCGCTCACGGTCCTCGCCGGCGCGCTGGCGCTGTTCACCGGCGGCATCGGCTCGTTCGCCGCGATCTGGCTGGTGGTCGTGCCGCTGGAAGCGGCTTTGTCCGCCTCGCGCCGCGTGATCGTGCTGGCTTCGATCTTCACGCTGACCGCAGCCTCTATTTTGCTCGCGCTTGGTTTTGCCGGCTGGCTGCCCGCGCCATTAGCGTCAGGCGAAACGCATGTGCTGGCCGCGCTCGGCATTATCTCGGCGGCGCTTTATGCCACCGGCCTTGCGCTGGGCGCTGAGCAGCTCACGCGTACCAGTTTCTGGATGCTGCACGCCGAAGAAGACCGTTACCGTCTTCTCGCCCGCAACATGACGGATGTCATCGTGCGCCATGGGCGCAGCGGCGCGGTGCTGTTTGTGTCGCCGGCGGCCGAGGCGCTGCTCGGCGTTCCGGTCACCGAGCTGTTGCGCAATGGCCTGTTCGACCGCGTGCATGTGGCCGACCGTCCCGCTTATCTCAACGCGCTGGCGGATGCCGCCACGCTGAACGAGGAGCGCGCGCTCGAATTCCGCATCCGGCGCGAGCCCGATGCGAAGCATGCCGGCCGCTTCATCTGGGCGGACATGCGCTGCCGGCCGCTGCATTATGCCGCTGGCGAAGACAAGCCCGCCGACCGCGAAGTCGAATGGTCGCGGTGCTGCGCGATGTCAGCGACCGCAAGGCGCAGGAGCTGACCATCGATGCCGCGCGCGCGGACACAGAGCGCGCCAGCGCCGCCAAGAGCCGTTTCATCGCGACCATGAGCCACGAGCTGCGCACGCCGCTCAACGCCATCATCGGTTTCTCCGACATGCTGACCAATGAGACGCTCGAGCTCGATGCCGCGCGCAGGCTCGAGTATGCGCGGCTGGTCAACAAGTCCGGCCGCCATCTGCTGGCGGTGGTGAACGGCATCCTCGACGTGTCGAAGATGGAAAACGGTCATTTCGAGATCACGCGCGAGCCCTTCGCGCCGGCTTCCGCCATCGAAAGCTGCACGGACCTGCTGGCGCTCAAGGCGCACGACTCCGGCATCGAGCTCAGGATGCGCCTTGCGCACGCGCTGCCCGACGTTGCGGCCGATCGCCGGGCTTTCAACCAGATCCTGATCAATCTCATTTCCAATGCCATCAAGTTCACCCCGCGCGGCGGCCACGTCACCGTGAGCGCGCTGTGCGACGGCCCGAACTTTGCGGTCACGGTCGAGGACAACGGCGTCGGTATCGGCGAGGCCGATCTGCCGCGCCTGGGCGAAGCCTTCTTCCAGGCCGATGCATCCTATGACCGCCGCCAGGACGGGTCAGGTTTGGGCCTGTCGATCGTCAAGGGCCTGGTCGGCCTGCACGGCGGCGATGTCGACATCCGCAGCCGTCTCGGCGAAGGAACGCGCGTCACCGTGCGCCTGCCGATCGAAGGCGATCGTCCGCGCGCCGCCAAACCGATCAAGCTGGTGGCCGAACGCAATGCCAAAGAGTTGCGCGAAATTCCAGTCGTTGCAAATTATCAGGTGAAGAAAAGTGCGTAGACGATCCTCACGCAAAGAAACAACATTGGAAGCCACATTCGAAACCGCCGGCCGCTTTGCCGCTGTGATCGGCGAGCATCCGCGCGAATTCGTTGCCATCGTGATGGCGACGGTCGCCACCTTTGCGATTTTCGTCAACGCGTTGTTCCTGCAGAAGGGGCCGCATCCGGCGCCGATCTTTGCGGCGCGGCCGATGCTCCATCGCGAGGAAGCCGCAATCCCGCCGCGCATCCAGGGCGTGCAGCCCAACGCCGCCATCGAGACCTCGGCTTTGGCGCGCACCCAGATGATCGCCAGCATTCAGCGCGAACTTGCCCGCAAGGGCTTTTACGACGGTCCGGCCGACGGTATCTGGGGCTCGAAGACCGACATCGCGGTGCGCGATTTCGCGCAGGCCGCCGGCGTGAAGATCAACCCGGAAGCCAGCGACAGCCTGCTGCGCGCGATCACCACGTCGAACGCGCGGGCGCAAGTGACGAACGCGGCGGCCGATCCGGCGCCGGCGGACCCGATCGCCAGGTTGATCGCGCCCTCCAGGCGCGTGACGGCGATCCAGCGCGCGCTGACCGATTTCGGCTATGGACAGATCAAGCCGACCGGGCAATTCGATCCTCAAACCAAGGCGGCGATCGAGAAGTTCGAACGCGACCGCAAGCTGCCCATCGACGGGCAGATCTCCGACCGGCTCGTGCGCGACCTCGCCGCCATGACGGGCCGGCCGTTGGAGTGACCGCTCCGGTCATCCCCGCGAATGCGGGGATCTCGCTTAGGAAGGCACTGCGTCCCTAAGCGGGATCACCGGGACATAGGCGTGCGAAAGCACGCCGTCCTTCGGACGGCTATGCCCGGTGATGACGAAGAGAATGTGGTGCGCGACCTCGCCGCCATGACGGGAAGACCGTTGGAGTAGGGGCGGGGGTACTCGCTTTTCTGCTTATCCCGTGCCCCATGCGCGGTCATTGCCGGGCTTGACCCGGCAATCCATGAGGCCCATCGGCAAGCATTAGCCGTACGTAAGTCCTTCCGTGTTGCCGCTCATCATGGATGCGCGGGTCAAGCCCGCGCATGACGCTGAAAGTTTGGCGTGGCCCTTCGTTTCCCCGCCCGCGACGACAGCAAATAATACTGCTACCAACACCCCATGCGATTGAAGTCCGGTATCTGGGTGGCGGCCTACGTGCGCCGTTGCAACGTCGAGGGTCTCTTTGCAGCGGTACGCCGGCACGGCGCCGAAGAAGCCGGCGCCATCTTCATCAAGATCAACCGGCTCGACGGCACCGGCACTCTTTTTGCTCCGGCGCCGCAATCCGCTTTCGATGATGCGCAGCCGACCGATCGCATTTTTTCCGCTGTCGTTGGCGGGCAGACGCCCGCACCGGATGCCGATATCGAAGCGCGGCTGGTGAAGGAAATCCGTTTCGATCCGGACGTGTGGATTGTCGAGGTCGAGGATCGGGAGGGGCGGAATTTTATTGATGGTGTGGTGAAGTGACGCGCGTGTCGTAAGCAGGCAGCCCCAATACCCGTTCGTCCGCGCCTTCGTGCTGCACACTCGCCCGGGACGAACGGAGAGCGGGCATGCGCGTGCCCCATGCTCAGCGTCATGCGCGCGCATAGCCGTCCGAAGGACGGCGTGCATTTGCACCCCTATGTCGCGGGCATCCCGCTTAGGGCGGCAACCCGCCGCCCACATGCCAAAATCACGTCATTCCGGGACGGCCCGATAGGGCCGGACCCGGAATCCAGAAATAAAGTCTGCCCGTGTGGCTGGATTCCGGGTTCGCGCACCACAGCGCGTAAACGCGCTGATGGTGCGCGCCCCGGAATGACGCCGATACATTATGCCTTAGCCCACCCTACGCCTTCCACTTCGAAGCAGGTCTACCGATCGTTGCTCTTGAATCGTGCAGGCCGTGCGGCGGGCTCCGCACGCGGCGGTGTCCGCGTGGCGGTCTCACGTGCACTCCGGTGCTCGTCGTTCCAGTAGACGGGTGTCGTGGGACACTGGGTCCCCGCTTCCGCGGGGACGAACGGATGTTGAGGTGACCGTTCCAGTAACGGAGGCAGCTTGCGCACCCCTTGTCACCACATGCCGCTGCGCCGCGGTTGCCCGCCAGATCGTCAGCATGCGGTGCACGGCCGCCGCATTGAGGTCCTCGAACAGGCCTGCGAGTTCAAACACCCGCTCGACCGATTGCCCGATCACCGGGTTGAGGCAGAGCAGAATGCGCTGGAGCATGTCGGCGCTCATGCCGAGCGCCTTGCCGGCCACCACCAGCGGCTCGCCGAACGGGTCGCGCGTGATGCGCGTTGCGAGCTCCCGGCTCACGCCCAGCGCCCGTTCGAGCACGCGGGCAAATTCCCCGCTGTTGCGCTGGAGCGCGGCCTTTTCCAGCCGGCGGACGAGTTCGCTCGCGGCCGGCATCGGGCGCAAAGTGGCTGCATCGGCCGTGACGTCGAGATTGGTGAGGATCAGCCGGCGCTCATCGGTATTGGCGTCGAAAAACAATTCGATCAGGTCGTCGCTCTCGTCGCCGCGGCGCGGGCTCGCCAAAGGAAGGCTCGCCAGTTTGCGCAGCACCATCTCCGGGGCGCCCGCATAGGCCGACAGCGTGGCGGTGACGGTGCCGCGGGTGAGCGGATCGACCGCGTCGATCAACCCCAGCGCCAGCTCGACATATTGATCTTCTTCTTCGGGGGTGTGGCTGGGCTTCTGGACGTAAAGATCGGTGATGACGCGCAGCAAAGTGGGGCGGATTTCAACGCCATCCCGGCACGCCAGATCAACCAGGCTGTCCAATGGCTCCAAAGGCAACTTGGGAGCCGACGCGGAAGGCTTCACCATGACACAAACGCACCACTACGACGGGATTGCGCCACATTAGTCGGCGCGCGTTAGCGAACCGTTAACCTTGCAAGTCCTTTAATTGGGGAAGGCGCCGATCCGGCGGCCTCGAGGAGGTCGAGCACCGGAACCGGCAGGGGGTTTGCAATGGGTGAAGTCATCCGGTTTCCCGACGAGGTGAGCCCACGCGGCGGCAAATATGTCGACGCGAGTACCGAGCCTGCGACCGTGATCATCCTTCCGGTGATCCGCATCGACCGTGGGCCCGACGACACGAACGGCCTCGAACCTGACACTGGCAACAATCCGGGGCGCCGCCGCCGCCGTCGGCTCGCGCGCTGATCGAACAGACAAACAGAACTGCGCAAAGATCCGCCAAAGACCTGCCGAAGACCAACGATGAAAATTCTGCCGCCGCCGCTTCGATTGCACGCAAGACGATCGAAGACTTGGCGGCCGCTCTGCGCATTCGGCGTCCTGGTTCTGCTCGCCGGTTGCGCCAACAGCGATTTCGGCGAGCTCAACCAGACGCTGGTGACCGACGGAATCCACGACTGGCTCGGGCGCGATTCATTGAAGTCGCATCCGGTTCCACCATCGACCTTCGAATATACCGACGATGAGCGCGCGCTGCGCGACAATGCCTATCCGCTGATCGAGCCGCCTTACGACCGCCAGCAATGGAACCAGGTGGCCGGCGAGTACGGGGTCAAGCGCGCCACGTTGACGGATCGTCACAAATATTTCGAGCGGCTGTTCGAAGAATGCCACCGCTCATCGGCGGCGCTGTACGCGCGGCTGATTGACGATATCCGCAACGACACCACGCGGCTGTCGCAGTTTTTCGAAACCGCCGGGCGCGTGATCGATATCGACCAGAAGCGCGAGAAAAGCCTCGGCTATGTCTCGGAGCTCAGCAGGCACGACCAGGCCAATGCCTTGCGCCGCGTGCGCGAGAACGCGCATGTCGTGGAGATCGTGCGCTGGAGCCTGGAGGATCGCGTGCTCGCCTACCAATATGTGCTCGAGCGGCTGGTCATCACGACGCCGATGACGCAGGCGGTCGAGGTCGAGCGCCTGCTCAACCAGCTCAAGAGCGGAATCGCGCGCTACCAGGCGCTGCCGCCGACTTGGCGGCGTGAGCCGAGTTTGGCGAGCTCGAACTAGGTTTCTGCAGTCATCGCATCTGCTCTCTCTGTCATGGCCGGGCATAGCCGTCCGAAGGACGGCGTGCTTTCTCTGTCATGGCCGGGCATAGCCGTCCGAAGGACGGCGTGCTTTCTCTGTCATGGCCGGGCTTGTCCCGGCCATCCACGTCTTCACTGGCCAAAAGAAAGTCGTGGATGCCCGCGACAAGCGCGGGCATGACGGGCGAGAGTCAGTCCGGAATGATGAATGGCGGCTTTATTTACATCATGAGCAACCGTCGCAATGGCACGCTTTACGTCGGCGTCACCAGCGACCTGGTCCGGCGTTGCTACGAACATCGCACCGGCTTGCTTCCCGGCTTCACGAAACGTCATGGATTGAAGCAGCTCGTTTATTTTGAGCAGTACGACGATATCCGCGCTGCAATTCAGCGCGAGAAGACGATCAAGCATTGGCCGCGGGCGTGGAAGGTGCGTCTCATTCACGCGCAGAATCCTGAGTGGCGGGATTTGTTTGATACGTTGGTTTAAGACGTGGATGGCCGGGACATAGGCGTCCTCTTTGTCATGCCCGCGCATAGCCGTCCGAAGGACGGCGTGCTTTCTCTGTCATGGCCGGGCATAGCCGTCCGAAGGACGGCGTGCTTTCGCACGCCTATGTCCCGGCCATCCACGTCTTTTTCACGGTATACGCAACGAAGAAAGACGTGGATGCCCGCGACAAGCGCGGGCATGACGGGGGAGGGTGTCCGCATCACCGCACTCTCGCGGGCGGCCGCGCGGGCGCGGTCGGTGGCGCAGGCACTGGCGCCGGCGCCGGCGCCGCGGTTTCTTGCGTGCACCGCGCGGCGGCGACGGCGCTTTGCGCCACCGGCATCAGGCCCGGCTCCGGCGCCATGGCGCGGATCGCGATCAGCCCCGTCATGGTCGGCGAATCCACGATCAGCCGGTCGGCCGCGGTGATTTCCTCGTCTTCCGGGATCAGGTCGTGCTGCGCCTGCGTCATCAAGTCGAGTTCGATCACGCGCCGGCCGGCGGCGCGGTCGTTGATGGCGTAATAGGCAACATCCAGGCGCGTGTAGAACGACACCGACGTATAGGCCGGGCTCACCGGCACCGTGAGCTTGAGCGGGCCCTGCGAGAGATCGTAACGGCAGACCGCGGTCGCGAAGGCCGGATCCATGAAGGGCATCACGGCCTTTTCGGGCGTGGGCAGCGGCAGCGCGACCACCGTGTTCACCGGCACGATCGGCGTGAGGCGCGCATAGGCATCCTGCGTTGCCGTGCGCGGCAGGATGATCACCGTTGCAAGGTGCACGATGCCGCCGAGCAGCGCTCCGCCGAGAATGAGAAGAAGCCAGCGGATCATTTAGCCTCTGCTTTCTCTGTCATGGCCGGGTATAGCCGTCCGAAGGACGGCGTGCTTTCTCCGTCATGCCCGCGCTTGTCGCGGGCATCCACGTCTTTTTTCTTTGCTGCGTATACCGTGAAGCAAGACGTGGATGCGCGGGTCAAGCCCGCGCATGACGCGGAGGGGCTACAGCAAGAAACCGCCGTGAGTGAAAACGCCGGACGTGCGTGCATTGGCCTAGGCTGACTGACCATCCGCTCCATCACTGGCCTTTCCCCGGACAACTTTTGGTCATCACCGCCGGCATCGGCACTTCGCGGCCGGCTTTGGTCGCGACGCCCACCGCGGTGTCATAGAGCCGTAAAACCAGCTCGTAGCGTTCGACGCCGCCGGTCGGCAGCCAGTTGCCCGGATTGGCGCGCGGCGCCACCACCACCTCGAAGGTGCCGTCGGCATGGCGCGCGACTTCCTCGCTGGTGAAGCCGTAGCGGCCGACCGAATTGGCGACCAGACCGCCGTCCACATTATACAGCGTCAATGTCCAGTAGCGCGCCGTCGGCGTGATGCCGGTGAGCACGACATCGCAGCGCCCGTCGAGCATCTTGCCGTCGTCGTCCTCACGCACCGAGAACGACACGCCATCACCCAACGCAATCGGCAGCCGCCCGCTGCGCGCGATCGACGCGCGCGCGTAAGGGTCGGCGTCCAGCGTTCCGGTCTTGGGGAAGGCGTCCCAGCTGTCGATGGACAGCCCGCCGAAGGCAGCGCCGCGGCTCAGGGCATAATAAGTCAGGCCGAGGCCGACGAAGGCGGCGACGGCGAAAGCAAACAGCGTTCCGATAAGCAGCCGCACGAATGATCCGACAAAAGAAGGGGAAAATAAATCCGGGTGGGAAGTTTACGCTGGCTGCGGGGAGAAGGGGAAGTGATGATCGGGGGCCTGTCCTTCTCGTCCGTCATTCCGGGACTGCCCCATAGCGCGTCGAAGACGCGCGCAAACGCGCTTATGGGGCAGGACCCGGAATCCAGACGCGTGCACGGCTATTCCGTATTTCTGGATTCCGGGTTCGCGCTTTCAGCGCGCCCCGGAATGACGAGGCAAAAGATTCGGTTCGCGCGCGCGCTGGCTGCGGGCTTTCAGCCAACACTGTCATGGCCATGACGCGCCCAGGGTGGGGCGGCCGCAGTTTCTCAATTGTCATTCCGGGGCGCGCTGAAAGCGCGAACCCGGAATCCAGAAACACGGATAGGCCGTGCGTGCATCTGGATTCCGGGTCCGGCCACCCAAGTCGGCTGTAGCCGACTTGGGATTTGGAATCCGATCTCGGGCAAACCCGAGATCGGGCGCGCCGTCCCGGAATGACGGCTTTTTGGCTAAGCCCGGCCATGACCTCCGGCCAATCAGTTCCGGCTGCCGAAAGAGTGGCCTTCCAGCGATACGGCCAATGCGTCACCCTTGGCATCAACTTTGCCATCCCTTGGGCGGGTTGTTTCGACCTGCTTGTCCTTGGGGCGGCTGGGGTTGACCACCGGGCCAGTCGTGCTGCTGCTGGTGGGACCCAGCGCGCGATTGGCGTCATCCATCAGCCGTTCGACCCGCACCAGCGCATCGGCGCCGCGCCTGGTGAGCAAAGCCGGGCGCGGCGGGATCGCCGGCGCGTCGCTCTTCTTCGGCTTCACTTCGGCCATCGCCTGCGGCTGGCGCACCTGCGGCACGGCCACGCCGGGCAGCTGCTTCAATTCGATGCCTTCATGCGCATAGGCCATGATGTTGTGCCAGGTCATTGCCGGCAGCGAGCCGCCCGTCATGCGGTTGGTCGACTGGTAGTCGTCATTGCCGAACCACACGCCGCACACGAAATTGCCCGTGTAGCCCATGAACCAGGCATCGCGATAAGCATTGGTGGTGCCGGTCTTGCCGGCGGATGCGACGCCGTCGAGGCGCGCGCGTTTACCGGTGCCGTTTTCGACCACGCTGTTCATCATCTTGATCATGTCGGCGGCAACGCCCGTTGGCAGCACCCGCTTCGGCTTCGGCCCGTCGCGGTCATAGCGCCAGACCAGCTCGCCCGCGCCGGTGCGCACTTCCAGGATCGCGTGCGGCATCACCTTCATGCCGAGATTGGGGAAGGTGGCATAGGCGCCGGTGTGATCGAGCACGGTGACTTCGTCGGCGCCGATCGGCAGCGACGGCGTATCCGGCAGCGGCGTGCGGATGCCCATGTCATGCGCGGTCTTGACGATCATGGCGCGGCCGATCTTGGCATTGCCTTTGCCGATCGCGATCGACAGCTTCACCGCGATGGTGTTGACCGAATGCGTGAGCGCCTGGATCAGCGGCATCGCGCCGGCATAGCCGTTGCCGTAGTTATGCGGGCACCAGTTGCCGATGCACACCGGCCCGTCCACCACGATCGTGTTCGGCTTGAATCCGTTTTCCAGCGCGGTGGCGTAGACATAAGGCTTGAACGAGGAGCCGGGCTGGCGCGTCGCGTCGGTCGCGCGGTTGAACTGGCTGGCGCCGTAATCGCGGCCGCCGACCATCGCGCGCACCGAGCCGTCGACATCCATCAGCACGGCGGCGGCCTGCTTGGCGTGATATTCCTGGCCGTATTGCCGCAGCGAGCTTTCCACCGCGGCGTCGGCATTGTTCTGCAGGCCGGTGTCGAGCGCGGTGCGCACCACGAACACGCGCTCGTTCATCGATTTCGGGAAGGTGTCGACGAGTTTCTTCATCTCGTCGAAGGCCCAGTCGAGATAATAATTGGCGGCGCGGTCGTCGCGGCGATCGACCGGCGTGGCCGGATGGCGGCGGGCGCCGAACACCTGGCCTTCGGTCATCATGTTGGCTTCGACCAGGTTATCGAGCACGACGTTGGCGCGCGCGCGCGCGGCCGGCAGGTTGACGTGCGGCGCGAACTTGGTCGGCGCCTTGAACAGGCCGGCGAGCATCGCGGCTTCCGACAGGTTCACGTCGCGCGCCGACTTGTTGAAGTAATATTGCGCGGCCGCATCGACGCCGAAGGCGCCGCCGCCCATATAGGCGCGGTCGAGATAGAGCTTGAGGATTTCGTTCTTGGTCAGGCGCGCTTCCAGCCACATCGCCAGGAAGGCTTCCTTGACCTTGCGCTCGATCGTGCGCTCGTTGGAAAGGAACAGGTTCTTGGCGAGCTGCTGGGTGATGGTGGAGCCGCCCTGCACGACGCCGCCGGCGCGCGTATTGGCGACCAGCGCGCGCGCGGTGCCGGCGAGATCGACGCCGAAATGCTCGTAGAAGCGCCGGTCTTCGGTGGAGAGCACCGCCTTGATCAGGTGATCGGGAAACTGGTCGAGCGGGATCGAGTCATTATGTCTGATGCCGCGCGAGCCGACCTCGTTGCCGTAGCGATCGAGGAAGGTCACCGCCAGCTCGGATTTCTTCAGCCAGTCATCGTCCGATGTTTCGCGAAACGCAGGGATCGCCAGCGCCAGCAACACCACCACGCCGACGGTGCCGAGCGTGGCGCTTTCCGACATCAGCTCCGTCAGCCCGCGCCGCCAGCCGGAGACGTGGAAGCGGTCCATGAAGGTGGAGAAGCGCTCATAGGTTTCGCGCAGCGCCCGAGAAGCTGCGGAAAATGCTGAAATCCACCCACGCATCGAGCGCGAGCAGGAACCGCTGGATCCTGGCTTTCCAGTGTTCGGGGAGTGGGTTGCGCAAGGTTCTAAGCCGCTCGTGAGGTGCCGCCCGGCGGGCCGCCGGACAGGAATGTTCTAGCCGATCGGGCAACCCGCGGCCAATGCCGCGGTTCCGGCCCGATTCAGGCAAGGTGAATGGAAATTGGGGGAAAAAGGGGCGGAATTCCGCGGGTGTGGAACCGTCCACACGCAGCCGTCACTGTCATTCCGGGGCGCGGCCGCAATGGCCGCGAACCCGGAATCCAGAGCTGCGGCTGGATTCCGGGTTCGCTCGCTGACGCTCGCGCCCCGGAATGACGAGCCGGTATTCGGGGAGAGTGAGCCCCCGGCCATGACGGCGGAGAGGCCAACCGCTACAACACCCTCCGAGGATTCCCACCAATGCCCGATCCACAACTCCCCTTCTGGCGCCGCAAGGCGATGTCGGAAATGACGCGCGCCGAATGGGAGAGCCTGTGCGACGGCTGCGGCCGCTGCTGCCTCAACAAGCTGATCGACGAGGACACCAACGCGACGGTGTATACCGACGTCAGCTGCAAGCTGCTCGACTGCCAAAGCTGCAAGTGCAGCGACTATGCGCACCGGCAGGCCAAGGTGAAGGATTGCGTGCGGCTCACCCCGCGCAATGTGCGGCGGCTGAAATGGCTGCCGCCGACTTGTGCCTATCGCCTGGTAGCCGAAGGCAACGACCTCGCCTGGTGGCACCCGCTGGTGTCGGGTGATCCCAATACGGTGCACACGGCCGGCATCTCGGTGCGCGGCCGCGTGGCGGCGAGCGAGAAGGACGTGCCGGACGAGAAGCTCGAGGAATATATTGTCGCGTGGCCGGGACGATGGCCAAAAGGGGCAAAGCGCAAGCCGCGGTGACGGCGCTGCGACCCCGCCGAAGCTCGAAGAGCGAAGGCGGGTGAGCTGGCCGGGGAAATGGCCGAAGGGCGCGAGGCGAAGAAAGTCAACGAAGTAATCGTCACGTATTACGCTAGACATCTTATTACTACGGTACATATTCTGCTTGTGGGCGACAAAGTGGGGGAATGTCCATGAAGAATAAATTTTCGTATCGCCAGCGGCCAATAGAGTCTCTCTAACAACTCGGCCGTCGCAATGCGAGCGGTGAGCTGACTATCTTTGGACCAGTTCGGTCCTCAAAACCTTCACCGATCATAGCGGCTGTCTGGGTGGTGTCGTGAAGATGCCACAAGATACGATTCGAGACGATATACTAAGCTACCGTGAAATGTGTAATGCCGAAGACGTTCAGACCCTTCAGCGGGGAATGAATTTCCGGATAAATCCCGCATATTCCGTAATTCTGATGTCCCAGCGGAGCAACGCGCCGTACCGCGATCGTGTTTATGATGACGGCGTTACAATAGAGTACGAAGGTCACGATGTTCCGAAGCGTTCGCATGATCATAACCCAAAAAAAGAAGACCAGCCTAACAAGCTACCCAGCGGCAAACTCACACAGAATGGTTTGTTTGTCCGCGCTGTAGAGACTTATAAAAAGGGTACATCGCCGGCAGAGCTTATAAAGGTGTACGAAAAGATTCTTCGCGGTGTGTGGTCGTTAAAAGGTTATTTCGATTTAGTTGACTACAAAATCGTTCATGACGGTGATCGAAATGTCTTCCGGTATATTTTGCGCTTGTCGAATTGAGCCGATGACGCAACCGCAAGACCAGACACAATATCTCAAGCTCACACACGTCTAATTCCGTCGGAAGTAAAAAAGGAAGTCTGGAAGAGGGATTCTGGTCGGTGTGTGATTTGCGGCGAGACGAAAAACTTACACTTTGATCACGATCTTCCGTTTTCAAAAGGCGGAACAAGTATCTCCGCAAAAAATGTAAGATTATTATGCATGAAACATAATTTGCAAAAATCAGGCAACATTGAGTGATGAATTTTCTCGGAACAAAATCAGCTGTATTTCAAACTTCAACGAGATTTCGTATTCAAATGGCAACGGACTGGAGATCGTATTTGGCGCCAAACCACTCTACGAATTCTTTAGGGCTTTCTTTCAGAACTCCAATGAGCCATCAATTGGTCGTCATCGATACCTGCGTCCTCAATCGATATTACGTAAGTGTGCGACAACATGCGATCGACTGTTGTCTTCCATGAGATGTAGGACACGGAAGTGTTATTTTTTGTCATCCCTCAAATCTCCGCCGAATCACGGATGTAGTTCGAACAGACAGCGCACTTTTATTTTTTGGCTGTCGTATAAAGCCTTTTGATAGCGTCGCGCGCATCAAATCCGATCGCGTCGGCCCACTCCATTAGCTCGACAACATCAACGAGCTTCTGCCCGGTTTCAACATAAGTGACGTACGACTGTGAGCGACGTAGCCGTTTCGCCAGGTCAACTTGGCGCAAGCCCGCCTTAGTGCGGCGTTCGATCAGGAAAGCGCGCAACGCTTCGTGGCGAGGCGAATCCAGCGTGCGAACCATAGGGCCTCCCGCAAAGGGAGGCGAATCAATAAACCAGCTTTTCAGGTACTCAGAAAGTTGGTATTAAACCGGACCAATGGCTTCGTATCTGGAAATTTTGGTCTGGCTCGCGGTTGGCGCGACGACAGCGCCGATATGGGGTGTAGGGTTATGGGTGCTGTGGCAAGGTGTCGTCCGGCCGTATCTGATCCCGCGCGGGGAAGTGGAGCGATTGGCAATCTTAATGGTCGAGCGCTATGGCGAACGTGCGGAGGAGGTTGCATTTGGTGAGGAATACGGCGCGTGGCGCAATTCCGATGGCTTTGCGCAGGGCAAATGGCGGCGCGTTCGAAGGTTGATTGAAAGCGGTTATCGTCACCTTCCCCTTGGCCCAATCGCAAAATCATAGGCCCGCGGCTCGGATGCGCCGGTGAATGAATAGTGCCATCAAGGAATATCGAGCGGTTCTCAAGGAAAAATCAAGAGTCTCTTCAGGACTCCGGTGGGGCCGGCCCCTATGAGAAAGACAACGGAAGTCTCTTGGGGCGCCTGCATTCCGGGTGCGCTGCGCCCGCCTGACGGCGGCTCGGAGTCCACACATGTACATTCATTTTGTCGCAATGATCGCCGGGGCGTTCAAAGGCCTGTTTGAACGGGTGCTTTGCTTTCTCCAGTCGCGATGTCCGATCATTGAGCACTACGCCGCGTTTCGCTGGTGCGACTCGACCGAGCGGGCGCTCAGCAATGAACTCATGGGAATGGGCAGCTGGGGAATGGGCAGCTGGCTTGGTCACCGTCATCAGGCCTCCCGGTAGCCGGCGATTATCGAACGATGTGCAAGGACGAAGACAAACTGCCATGAACGTCCAGGTTTTCCCGCAAGCCTTCGCACGCCGCGAGCGCGTCATCGCCTTGCATTGTTCAGGGGCCGGCGCAGGTCAGTGGCGTTCTCTCGGCGAGACGCTCGGCCAAGGCTACGAGCTGCTGGCGCCCGAACACTACGGCTGTGAAAGCACCGGACCGTGGACAGGCGAGCACGCATTTACGCTTGCCGACGACGCCGAACGGTCAATCGCGCTCATCGACGAAAGCAGGGAGAAGGTGCATCTCGTCGGCCACTCCTATGGCGGCGGCGTTGCGCTCAATGTTGCCCTCAGCCGCCCCGGCAGAATCGCATCCATGACGCTTTATGAGCCGACGGCATTCCATCTGCTGCGGCAAATGGGCGAGCCCGGCGCCAGGGCGTTTGCGGAAATCAGCGCGGTCGCAAGACGCGTTGGTCAATGCCTCATCACCGGCGATTACCGCGCGGGCGTTGCCGAATTCGTCGATTACTGGAGCGAACCCGGCAGCTGGAGCGCCATGCGCCCGGCGGCGCAACAGGCCCTGATGCGCTGGGCCCCGAAGGGACCGCTGGATTTTCATGCGCTCATCCAGGACACGACACCCGCGGAAGCCTACCGCGCCCTCGGCTTTCCGGTGCTCATCCTGCGCGGCGAGCGCGCGCCGCTGCCGACCCGCGTGATTTCCGAGCGATTGCTGGAACTGCTTCCCCGCAGCCGGTTGAAGGTCGTGGCGGGCGCCGGCCACATGGGCCCGCTGACGCATGCCGCAAAAGTCTCGGAGCTGATTTTGCGGCAGTCGCTGCGCAGAAACCCGAGGGCTTTCCGCAATTCCATCATGCCGCCGACGAACTCACGCGTGTCTGACAGTGAAATCAAACCCATAAACCTGGGAAACGACGATGCACGCGACCATCTCCCGGCGCATCGCCGCGTTTCCGCTTCTGTTCACACCGGCCTGACCGCCTTGTCTTACGGTCATGGACGTGCTGAATTTGCCGCTCGTTAGTCGGGGTATTGGGGCGTTTTCGATGACAAACGGTTGGGTATGGCAGCGGGCCGGTCGAGGCGTCGGCACCGCAAGGCAAACAGCCATTGCAGTCGCCGCCGTCGCCGGAGCGTTGGCGTTTTCCGTGAATTCGGCACAGGCAATTTTCTGTCAGCTGTCCGGATCGAATTCCGCATCGGCGAGCAGCTGGGTCGCCGGCGCTCAGGCCGGTTACAACTGGCAGCAGGGACCCTGGGTCTTCGGATTTGAAACGGACATTTCGGGTACCAGGCTCAAAAGCGATATGAGCGGAGGCCTCGTCGGGATCCCTGCCTTTTGTGAGCCTGACGCGACTGCCAACACAACCGGCACCGTGGATTGGTATGGAACGGCCCGAGGCCGTGTCGGTGTGACTTCAGGTCAATTTCTTTTCTACGGCACGGGAGGACTGGCCTACGGCAAGGTCAACCTGAGCAGTAACTTCAATGATCCCGATCCCGGCAGTGACCCTGTTTCGAACCTGCAGCGATCATCGGTCAGGGCAGGCTGGGTCGCCGGCGGCGGCATTGACTATATGTTGCGGCCGAACCTGCTTCTCAATCTTGGCTACCAGTATGTCGACCTTGGAACAGTAAGCGTGGCCGGCTCGGCCACCGCGCCCGGGGGTTTCCTGACGATAAGCCAGATCGCCAACGACCACGCGCATTTCCAGGTGTTCACCGTGGGCTTGAGCTGGCGCTTTGCTCCGACCTCCACGTGGGAGGGCCTGTATGCTGGCGGGCACGTCGGCGGAGCGTGGGGGAACAAAACTGACGCTCTTTACAACACGACGATTGGTGGCGTCCCGCCCTAGCGTGTACCCAATTTGGGTACCGCAGATTCCACAAAACTGTTGTGCTTCCCGAACCGCTTATGACCTTGCGAATGCAATGAGCGGGGTGAAATCGTGATTGTCGGCCGCCTGCAAAGCCTTGATGTAGGCTTCCCGCACATCGCCTTTGGTTTGAAGATTGGTGCGACCCCATGTGAAGCGGCTGCCGCCGAGCCGGACAACCAGCAAGTCCGCCGCTAATCGCGACCAACGGCCGTTGCCATTTGGAAATGGATGGATGGCAACCAGCCGGTGATGAAAGCGCACCGCCAATTCGTCTGGTTCATAAGATTTATGATCGACCCAGTATTGCGCATTGCCGATAGCTTCTCGCAGGCTGGGCTGAATGAGGTGGCGCTTCACACCAAGATTGCGTTCGCTGTTGCGATACTCACCCGCCCAGCGCCAGACGTGCCTGAACATCCGGCGATGCAGGCCGAGCAGGAAAGGTTCGCCGAGGACGCCGCGCTTGCGAGCAAAAGCCCAGCCATCAGCTTCCGCAATATTCTTCTGTTCGAGTTCATTCAACTCGCCGCGCAAGGTGACGTGTGTCGGGATGAGTCCGTCACGCTCTGCGGGTGTGATCGGCGTTGCGTGATCGTCGGCGTGGAACGAGTCCGTCATTTCTCATCCCAAAGACGGGCCGGACGAAGCATCAAATCCTCGATCCGCCGCTGCAGGAGTTCGTTGCTGACCTTCTTGCTTGTTACCGCCTGGTTTTCGAGACGCATGGTCTGTTCAACGGCACCCAACTGGCGCGCAGCAATGAGCTTCGCGCGCGCGCGCACCGTATCCTCCAGGGGCTGGTCCGGCACCAGCGCGTAGACGAAACGACAACCGAGTGCTTCGGCGGCGCGTTGCAAAGTGTTCAGCGTAACGCCGCCGCTCACTTCCGATTGTTCAAGCTCTATGATGCGGGGCTGAGACACGCCAAGGCGGCGCCCGAACTGGGCGGTGGTCATGCCGAGCGCGTCCCGGATGGCTCGCAGCCAGCCCTTGGGCGGGCGGGGGCACCTGGCCAAGGGGCGCAAGGCGTTGAAACGTTTGTCGAGGTGGCGGATGGCGTCTTTCATATGATAAGGTATATCCTATAATCTATGAAGATTACAATAACGTATATCTTATCAATAATCAATGGGATAATAAGATTTACCTTATTAGAGACCGCCGCTCCCCGCCGCTTGTGCAGGCGAGACGGCATAATTCCACTTATCTCCTCTTATCTCCCTCTTATCTCCCCCTCGGCCCGATCGCGAAATCATAAGCTCTTGGCTCGGGCGCGCCGGTGAATGAAAAGTGCCACCATTTGCGGAAGTAATTCGCGAAGCCGTGCCGGCGCATGGCCGCGCTGCTTCGCCAGTGCTTTCCCTTCACGCAAATGTCCTGGTGACCTCCTCATCGAGGAGCGCGTAGATTTCGGTTTCAAGCTGACGGTGTTGAACGGAGGTCACGTCGCGCGGGCGCGGGCTGTCGAGGCGCCATTCCGCCTTGATCCGGCCGGGCCGGGCAGACATCACCAGAATGCGATCCGCCAGATAAATGGCCTCGCTCACCGAGTGGGTGATAAAAACCACGGTGCGTTGCTGTTCCTGCCAGATCCGCAACAGTTCGCGCTGGAGAACGCGGCGCGTCAGGGCATCCAGGGCGCCGAACGGTTCGTCCATCAGCAGAATCGAAGGATTGACGGCGAACGCGCGGGCGATGGCGACGCGCTGCTTCATGCCGCCCGAAAGCTCATCGATGCTCTTGCGGGCAAAATCGCTCAGGCCCACCAGCTGGAGATAATGAAGCGCGATGGAGCGCTGTTCCTCGCGCGGAATCGACTTACGCTTCAGCCCGAACTCGACATTCTCCAGAACGGAAAGCCAGGGAAAAAGGGCGTAGCTCTGGAAGATCATGCTGCGGTCAAGGCTCGGGCCGGTGATGGGCTCTCCATCGACCGAGATCGAGCCATCGGTGGGTTCAAGAATGCCCGCCAGCATCTGCAGGAGCGTGCTCTTTCCGCAGCCGCTCGGGCCGACAACGACCAGAAATTCGCCGGCCGCAACATCGAACGAAAGCCGCGCCATGGCTTCGACCCGCTCGCCCGAGCGCGTTTCGTAGACCTTGGTCAGGTCACGGATACTTATTGGTTTGCCGGTCTTGCGACCGGTTGGTGGTTTTCCGGTGGTGGTTCCCGTCGTCATTGGGCGGAGCGTCCGAAGCGCGCCTGCAAATATCGGAACAACGTGTCGAAGAGAAAGCCCAGCAGCCCGATCGTGATCATCCCGACGAGAACCTGGTCGGCGCGCAGGATGTCCATGCCGTTGGCAATCAGGTAGCCGAGGCCGCTGTGAGCGGCCACCAGTTCGGCCGCAATGATCGCCGCCCATCCGGTGCCGAAGGCCACGCGCAATCCAACGACGATGCTGGGGAGTGCCGCGGGCACCACCACGCGCTGAAACAGCGCCGTGCGGCTGGTGCAGCCGAAGATCTGGCCGGCATGCAGCAACACCGGATCCACGCCCTTGGCGCCGACGATCGTGTTCAGCAAAATCGGAAAAAAAGTGCCGATGAAGACCACGAAGATCTTTCCCGCTTCACCGATGCCGAACCAGAGGATCGCCATCGGAATCCACGCCAGCGGCGAGATCGGCCGGAACAGCTCGATGAAGGGGCTGATGATGTGATCGAGCCGGCGCGAGCTTCCCATCAGAAGGCCGAGCGGAATGGCGATCACAGCCGACAGCAGCCAGGCGGCAAAGACACGCGCAAGGCTGTAGGCGGTGTGGATGGCGAGCTCGCCGTCGCTCGCGAGATGGATGAAAGTCCGCGCCACATCGAGCGGCGGGGGCAGGATCGCGGGCTCCGGCTTTGTGGCGGTGACAAGAAACTGCCAGGCCAGCACGATGACGATGCCGGCGTAGAAAAACGGCAAGGCCTTTGCCGCGCCGGCCAAAAAGCGATGCGCGCCGTCCTTTACAGGTAATGGACTTTGCACAGGCGATGTCGTTTGCGACGTACTATCTTTGGCGGAAAGCAATGCTCACCGGCGTTAATCAACGGCATTACTTACTTGCTTATTTACTTGGTTATTTACTTGGGCCCGTCTCCATGCAGGTTTTTTCGCTGCTCTTGACGTCCTGCAGGGCCTTGGTGGCGAATGACGCATCGATCTTGGGCTATCGTCGGGCTGCAAAATCTTTGCGTCCTTGAGAAACGCCGTATAGGCCTTCATCGTCTCTTCCGTCGGGATGACGTTGAGGCTGTAGACGGAGATGCCGCGATCGAGCGAAAGCTGGATGGCATCCTCATTGATGCGGATCTGCTGGCTCCAGAGCTTCGCCGCCTCCTTCGGATGACAGAGGATATAATTGATCGCCTTGACGTTGGCCGTCACCAGTTCCTGCACGACGTCCGCGTGATCCTGCAGGAACTCATTGCGCGCATAGAGCCCGTTGCCGACATAGTGGCCGCCCATGATCGGCATGATCTCCTCGGCCTTGGCGAGTATCCGCACCTTGCCGGAGGCGAGGCCGACCGAAATCGACGGATCCCAGGTGATGCCGGCATCGACCGATTTGTTCGAAACCAGCGTGGGAATGTCAGGTCCGTTGGATTTGAACAGCTTGATGTCCTGCGCGGTGAGGCCGCACTTTGAAAGGGCCTTGAGCAGCAGGGGATATTGCTGCGATCCCTCGCCGGGGTAGGCGACGGCCTTGCCCTTGAGCTCGCAAGCTGACTTCAAGGTTGAGTCCGTCGGCACGAGGATGGCGGTCTGCTCGAGGATATTGATGCCGACGAGCTTGGCCGGCAGGCGCGAGACCGCGATGGTGGCCGGCCCCATGCCGGCCGACGCGAACTGCAAGGCGCCCGCGGCCATCGCCTGGTTTTCCGGCGCGCCGTAGGCAAATTCCTTGAAGACGATCTTGACGTTGTGCTTTTTCTCGATCGGCTCGAAATAACCGAGTGCCTTCGCGATGAAAGATGGATCGGTGTCAGGCTGCACACCGTAATTGACTTCCTGCTGGGCGGAAGCGGGGGTGGTCATCAGTGCGGCTGTCAGGCCGAGCAGGACCAGGGCGCTGTGTTTGGAGAAGGCGCGGCGTTGATCAAAGACGCGCCGCTTGGAGCCGGCGCTACCTGCGCGGCGGTTTCTGTGCGCTCGAATTGTTTTGGTCATGTGCACGGCCTCCCGAAATTGATTGTTGGAATTGGCCTTTTGGAAACTATGGTCGCCCTGATTTTTAGTGTCAATGAATCGCGATTCAGGCCGATACTGACGCCGTGCCGTCTCAGCTGGCGAGATTGTCATGGCCGGGACAAGCCCGGTGATGACGGGTGACGGTCTCTCATTTGTCATGGCCGGGCTTGTCCCGGCCATCCCGATTCATGGGGCACCGCATTGCCATCCTAAGCGAGATCACCGGGACAAGTTTACAGCCGGGCCGGCCGAAGGCCGGACCCGGTTGCCCGGTGATGACGGATGAGAGGCCGTCCCTGCAGCCCGTTCATCTCCCCCGCGGCCCGATCGCGAAATCATAAGCCCGCGGTTCGGGCGCGCCGGTGAATGAAAAGTGCCACCATTCGCGGAAGTAATTCGCAAATCCGTGCCGGCGCATGGCGGCGTTGAGCGTGGTCCGCCAGCGTTTCTGCTCGGGCGAAATCTCCTTATTCCCGCTGTAACTCCGCAAATCGAAGCAATCGAAGGCGGTGCCCATGTCGATGCTGTTGTCGGGCGCGCGTTTCGCCGCCGGGCCGGTGCAGGGGCCGTAGCGCGCCGCCGGATCGAAGGCTGCTGCGGCCGCCGCCGGCCGCCTGATCAAGGTGAGATCGACGGTGGTGCCGGTTGAATGTTTCGACTGCGCGGCGATGTAGCCGAGCCTGAACAAATTGCGCTTTTGCAGCTCGGGATAAAAGCGCTTGGTGTTTGCGCTGGCATCGCCAACAGGTTTGCCATTTTGGGCCCAGGCCTGCATTGCACGCACCGCGCGGGTCGGGCGGTAGCAGTCGTAGACTTTGAGACTCAGGTTTTCCTTTATGAGATCGATCTGCACCAGCTTGAGCGCGTCGGCCGCCTCGCGGCGCAGGATGCATTCGGCCGCGCCGTAGCCGGGGAGAGGGCGGCCGGTGAAATTGTCGGAGGTCGCATAGCGCATGTCCTGCGCGATGCTGGAGTCGACGTCGCGCAGATAGACAAAGCCGGGCGGCAGCATGTCGCGGGCGTAAGAGGGCGCGGCGAGGAGGAGGGGGAGGAGAAGAGCGTAGTATAAAGGACGTGTCACGTTTTGGCTCCGCATCGCGCCAGATTCCTCGTCATTCCGGGACGGCCCGAAAGGGCCGGACCCGGAATCCAGATACACGGTTTGTCGATGTTTCTGGATTCCGGGTTCGCGCATTGCATGCGCGCCCCGGAATGACAGTGCTTTAACGCCCGCACATACCACCCCCGCGCGAGGACGTATTGCAGCGGATGCTTCATGTCTGTGCCATTGTCCCTGTTTGCAACCGTTTTTTGCTATACATGTATAGCAAACAGGAGTTCACCCGATGCTTGCCCTTCGTTTGCCGCCGGCCATCGAAAAGCGCCTTGGTGCGCTTGCCAGAAAGACCGGCCGAACAAAAAGCTTCTACGCCCGCGAGGCAATCCTAAGGCAGATCGAAGATATCGAGGACTATTATCTCGCGCGCCGCCGGCTGGCGCGCGGTGGTCCACGGGTTACGCTCGAGAGCCTTGAGCGGCCGCGAAAGAAGCGCTCAACGCGCTAGATCATGACGGCGCGGTCATGGTGGCGCGATTCTGGCGAGTCGAGTTTGACCGTGCCGCCGTGCGCGACCTGCGCAAGCTCGGCTCGGAAGCCGAGCGCCTGATATTGCGATATTTACGTGAACGCATCGCCGCGTCGGACGACCCGCGCCGCTTCGGACGCGCGCTGACCGGAGACCACAGAGGTCTCTGGCGCTATCGCGTCGGGACTATCGGATCGTTGCGTCGATCGAGGATGACCGTTTCGTCGTATTGGTTGTGACAATCGGCCATCGACGGGAGATCTATCGGTGATGCCCACATAACGCGTCGAAGACGCGCGTAAACGCGCTTATGGACGCGTCCCGGAATGACGGCTTAATAACGCCCGCACATAGCACCCCCGCGCAATCGCGTCTTGCATCGGCGGAACCGGCAAGGCATTCAGCGGGTTACCGACCATTGAGAACTTGCATTTAAACTGCATTTTCAAGCTTAAACCGCAACTTCAAGTTCGAGTTTCACCTCAACTATCCCTGATGACCTCCGGAAAACCGAAAGCAAAGCCTATTCCCGCCAAGGCGGAGCAGCGTGGCAAACCGCACGCTGCAGGCGCCGCGCCGCCGGAACTGCCGGCGCTCACGCATCCGGAAATCCGCGCCATCGTGCTCGGCATCATGCTGGCGATGTTCCTCGGCGCGCTCGATCAGACCATCGTCGCCACGGCCTTGCCCACCATCGGCCGGCATTTCGGCAATATCAGCGACCTGTCCTGGGTGGTGACCGCCTATCTGCTCACCGGCACGGCGGTGACGCCGCTCTACGGCAAGCTCGCGGATATCCACGGCCGGCGCGTGCTGATGCTCGCGGCGATCGGCATCTTTGTCGTCGGCTCGGTGGCCTGCGCGCTGGCGCCAAGCATGACCGCGCTGGTGCTGGCGCGCGGCTTCCAGGGCCTCGGCGGCGGCGGGCTGATGGCGCTCGCGCAAACCATCATCGCCGACATTGTTTCCCCGCGCGAGCGCGGCCGCTACCAGGGCTATATCGGCGCGGTGTTCGCGACCTCCTCGGTGGGCGGGCCGGTGCTCGGCGGCTTCCTCACCGAGCACATCGACTGGTCGCTGATATTCTGGATCAATTTGCCGCTCGGCCTGGTGGCGCTCGGCATGACCTCGAGCGTGCTGCGCCGCGTGCCGTTTCATCCGCGCAAGCATCGCCTCGATGTCATCGGCGCGCTGCTGATGATGTCGGCGGCGATCGCGCTGCTGCTCGCGCTGTCCTGGGGCGGGCGGCGCTATGAATGGATCTCGGCGAGATCGGCGCGCTGCTGCTCACCTCGGCGATTTTATGGGGCCTGTTTGCCTGGCGGCTGGTGTCGACGAAGGAGCCGTTTTTGCCGCTGACGGTGCTGGGCAATCCGGTGGTGCGCTGCGCGACGCTCGCCGGCGCCTGCAACATGGGCACGCTGGTCGGCATGACAATTTTCGTGCCGCTGTATTTCGAGGTGGTGCTGCATCTCTCCGCCAGCCAATCCGGCATGGCGCTGATCCCGCTGATGGCCGCAACGGTGACGCTCTCCACCATCACCGGACGCCTGATGATGCATGTCGCGCACTACAAGCGCATATCGCTCGCGGGGCTGGCGATCGCAATCGTGTCGCTGGTGCCGCTGGCGATCTGGCCGGGCTCGATGCCGACGTCGCTGGTGCTGTTGCTGCTGCTGATCATCGGTGCGGGCCTCGGCACCGTGTTCCCTGTTTCCACCGTGTGCATGCAGAATGCCGTGTCGCGCACGCAAATGGGCGTTGCCACCGGCTCCGCCAATTTCTTCCGCGCGCTGTTCTCGGCGCTCGTTGTGGCTGTGCTCGGCGCCATCGTGCTCGGCGGGTTGGGTGGCGTTGCGGGAATGTCCGTGGAGATGCTGGCGCGCACGGCGTCGGCGCCGGAGCTTGCTTATGCGTTCCGGTTCGTGTTCCTCGCCTGCGCGCTGGTGCTGTCGTTCGGCATGGCGTTCCTCATTTCAATGGAAGAACGCCAGCTCAAGGGGCCGTCATCAGGCCCCACAGCACCCTCGCAAGCTGCGATCGCGCCGACCGCGCCGGCAACGCCGATCCCGGCGGAGTAGGGGTTCGGTGGGAATGAGTGAGGCGCATTGCCTTTCCACTGTCATTGCCGGGCTTGACCCGGCAATCCATGGTGAATCTCCGCAACGGAAGACAGTAAGGCTTGCGATTGCAGCGCCGCATCATGGATGCGCGGGTCAAGCCCGCGCATGACACTGAGCGCGTGGCGAGCGACCAGAGTACAGGCTCCAGCGGGGATCCAAAGCAACTGAGTTTGCTTTTATCGAATTCCCCCGCGTCTTTTTAGTCAAAGCCACGCGCGCGGGCTCACGAAATCTTTGCGCGTGACGGCCGACAGTCCGCCGCCGGGGGGCGTCCCACGCGTGGAGGCACGCCCATGCTGCGCAGAGCCATCACCACTCTTGCTACGAACTCTTGCCACGAACTTCTCTGCTGCAACTCTTGCCGCCATCGGCGCCCTGGTCCTTGTGGTCAAGGTCATCGCCGCGCCTACAACCACCGCCGACACCGAGGCGGCAAAAGCCTCGGTCCGGAACGCGATGTCGATCTACGATCTTCACGTCAACTACCCCACCATCAAGGCCCTGGCGGCGCAGAAACCGCCGCGGCCTTGAACGTAACTTTGAGCGCACGCCACAGCCACATCAACGAGTAAGGCCTTCCTTGCTCGTCTTTATTTTGCGGCCGGGGTTTTCGTTGCGCGCGGCTGGTGATCAGTCGTGCGTTAATGAGAAAGGCCGCCACGCAAGCCGGCTTTAGCCGACTTTAACCGACTTTAACCGACTTGCGCATTTGCATGCTGATGTGGCGGCCTTTCAGGAGCAGCAACCTCAAGTCTGGAGAGACACTCCGGTTGCCGCCCCGTCGCGTGGCCGACGATTGTCAGGGCGATGCGGAATTGCCTGACAAGGGTGCGACGCAGCGTCCGTCGGTCACAGTGCGGTCGCCAAAATCGGCGTCGGCCAGTTTTTGGGCCAGGTCTTGGGCCAGGCTTTGGGCCAGGTCTTTCGCCAGCCTGCTTGTGGCCTCTATTGAGTCAGGCATCTCCGGATCGGGAAGGACGCCCAGCATCGTGTCGAGCTCGACCGTGTAGCCGCCCTCACTATTGGGCGTGACGCTCACGCCCGGTGTCGAGAAGGGTGCCAGCACGGCGCCGCTTGAGAGCGTGAGGGAAGGGCCGCGGACCGTCACCGAATTCGAGCCGCTGGTGACGGTGATCGTGCCCGGCCCGTTGGATGACAGCTCCAGCCCGTCAGGCCCGCTGGGAATCTTGTAGGTCGCCACGCCGTTCGAAACGATGGCGACCGACAGGCCGCCGGTGGTATCGCGGGCTGTTGCAATATCGGCCGCACATGTGAACGCCGCTGTTGTTAAGAGTATTGTGGTCAGTCGAGAAACGGTCGCCACTCCATTCATCTTGCATACGCTCCAGTATTATGGGGCGTCGCTCATGGCAGTTTTCTTTGTGAAGCGGCATCCTCCGATCGAATGATTCAACGAGGATTCATGCTGAACGCAGAGCCATCATGCGAAAATGCCGGACGTCTTCCACAATTTCGTTATGGCTTAAAGCGCAAAGCATTTTGCTTAAAACGACAAATAGACATCGTCATGGCCGGGCATAGCCGTCCGAAGGACGGCGTGCTCTCGCACGCCTATGTCCCGGCCATCCACGTCTTTGAACCACTGCTAAGTCGTGGATGCCCGGCACAAGGCCGGGCATGACGGTCTGCATTTTTTGCTCGTCATTGCCTTGACGCTCCGCCGATCGAACGCACGCAAGAAATGCGCGCATGAAAAAAGCCCCGGCACTATGGCCGGGACTTTCTTCGTCAGACCGGATTATTAGTCACGATCCAGATTGTGGCTGTGATGCATGTGGTGGTGCGGAGCACTTCGCTGAAACGCGAACGCGCTATCGCCCGACCTCACCGTGCTGCTGTACTCTTGCTTGTTGGGCACGATGTTGCCGCTGCCGACCTCCGGCTGATACGACTGCGCCATCGCCGAGGTGGCGACGATCGTCGCAAGACCCGCACCGATCATGATCTTTTTCAACATAGCCTGTCTCCTTTCCGTCAACCGATCCGCCGGCAACGTGCCGCCAACGGATCGACTGATGTCGTGAATGTCCGTCCCCTGCGACGAAAACGTTTCAAGGCGCGTGTGGTTGCGGTTTCACCGGAACAATGACCGAATTTTAATGTGCATTGCGCCAAAGCCCTACGAAACAGCCGCAAAATGCGGGAACCTGATCACTGTAGATTTGATCCGGCGAATCACCGAGAATCGCGCGATTCGGGGTCGAAGCAGCCAGCGCATCATCAGACAATGTCGGGCCAACCGTCGAAGCTTGCGCTGAAATTGAACAAGGCCATTGAGTCCTTCCAGGCCGGGCAATTCGGCGAAGCCGAAAAGATCTGCCAGAAGATCGTCGCGACCAAATCCAATTTCTTCGACGCGCAATATGTGCTCGCCGTCGTCCTCGGCTCGCAGGGCAAACACGATCTGGCGCTGACGAGCTATAACCGCGCGCTCGCCGTTCAGCCCGATCACCCCGACGCGCTGAGCAACCGCGGCAACACGCTCAAGGAATTGCAGCGTTTCGACGAGGCCATTGCGAGCTACGACCGCGCGCTCGCGCTCAAGCCCGACCATACCGGCGCGCTCAACAACCGCGCGGTGGTCCTGCAAATATTGCAGCGGCATGACGAAGCGCTGGCGAGCCTCGAGCGCGCGCTCGCGCTGCAGCCGAATTATCCCGACGCGCTCACCAATCGCGGGATTACGATGCACGCGCTGGGGCGGTTCGACGAGGCGCTGGCGAGCTACGACCGTGCGCTCGCGCTGCAGCCTGGTTCGCTCGCCGCGCTCTGCAATCGCGGCAATACGTTGCGGACGCTGCGGCGCTACGAGGAAGCGCTGGCGAGCTACGAGCGGGCGATCGCGTTGATGCCGAACCTGGCCGAAGCCCACGCCAATCGCGCGATCCTGCTCGCGCAACTGAAGCGATACGACGAATTGCTGGCGGCATTCGAGCGTCAGCTGACGCTGCTTCCGGACTATGCGGAAGGCTATAACAACCGCGGCGTTATCCTGGCCGAGATGAAGCGCCACGCCGAAGCGCTGGCGAACTACGAGCGGGCCTTGTCCTTGTCGCCGGACTATACCGACGCGATCTATAACCGCGGCAATTCCCTGCACGAGCTGGGGCGATACGGCGAGGCGCTGGCCTGCTACGACCGCGTGCTGCTGTCGCGGCCGGACGACGGCAATGCGCTCAACAATCGCGGCAAGGTTCTCAAGGAGCTTAACCGCTATGACGAGGCGCTGGCGTGTTCGGCGCGTGCGCTCGCGGCCCTGCCGGACAATATCGTGGCGCATTGCAACGAAGCCTCGATGCGGTTGCTGATCGGCGATCTGCCGCGCGGCTTTGCCGAATACGAATGGCGCTGGAAGAAGGCCGACATGGCGCCGGCCAAGCGCGAATTTCCGCAGCCGCTGTGGCTTGGGGCGAAAGACCCTGGCGCCGCGGACATCGCGGGCAAGACGATTTTACTGCACGCCGAGCAGGGCTTCGGCGACGCCATCCAGTTCTGCCGTTATGCCCCGTTGTTGGCCGCGCGCGGCGCGCGGGTGATCCTCGAAATGCGGCCGGCGGTGGTATCGCTGATGAAAAGTCTGGCGGGGCCCGCGGCCGTCATCGCGAAGGGCGATCCGCTGCCGGAATTTGATTTGCACTGCCCCTTGCTCAGTTTGCCGTTGGCCATGGGCACGCGGCTTGAGACGATCCCTTCGCAGGTGCCGTATCTCAGCGTGCGTCCGGATTTGTCGGCCGAATGGCGCGCGCGGCTGGGTGCGAAAACACGGCCGCGCATCGGGCTCTGCTGGTCGGGCAATGCGACGCATGAACGCGACCGCGACCGCTCGATGCGGCTTGCCGATTATGTGCCGCTGCTTGATCTCGACGCGACCTTCGTCAGCCTGCATCAGGAAGTCCGTCCCGATGATGCGGCGGTGCTGTCCGCGCGTCCGGACATTCTGCATTTCGGCGACGCGCTCAAGGACTTTACGGATACCGCGGCGCTGATCGGCGCGCTCGACCTGGTCATTTCGGTCGACACCAGCGTCGCGCATCTGGCGGGCGCGCTGGGCAAGCCTTTTTGGGTGGCGTTGACCTACGTGCCGGAGTGGCGCTGGCTGCTCGCGCGCGAGGACAGTCCCTGGTATCCGACCGCGCGGCTCTTTCGGCAGGATGAAGGGCGCGCGTGGGGCGGGGTGATCGCGCGCATCCGCGCGGCGCTGAGCGACTTCATTCAAAACGCGCGGCTGTGAGTCGCTGCAGCCTGCCATGACCGGGCATTACGCAGCCTGTCATGGCCGGGCAACCGGGTCCGGCCGCTGGCCGGCCCGGCTGTAAACTTGTCCCGGCCATCTCGCTTAGAGAGGCAGTGCCTTCCTAAGCGAGGTCACCGGGACACGGCGCTGCGCGCCGGCCCGGTGATGACGGCTAGGACTACTCGCAGAATTTGCAGGGCGGGAAATCGCGGCTGTAGACCGGTTGCGCCAGGAACTTCTCCTTGCCGTAGGTCCAGAACTGGCTGACGTTCGGATAAGTCTTGATCACCGTGTTCCAGAGTTCCGGCTTGTCGTAGCCGAACATCTGAATTTTCTCGACCTTCTTGATGTAGATGTTCTGCACCGGGTTGCGCATGTCATCGAGGCTCACGGGACCGCGCACCGCGTCGACCTTTAGTCCCGACATCAACTTGATGAACTGGTCGGTGCCCGGCCACTTGCCGCCGGCTTTCTTGATGGCTTCGTCGATCATCTGCGCGGTGGTGTAGTTGCTCTCCGAGAAGTAGGACGGCACCTTGCCGTATTTGGCGCGGTAGGCCTTCACGAAGGCTTCGTTCTTCGGTGTCTTGAGCGCGGCGCTGTATTGCAGCGCGGAAACGTCACCGATGACTTCGTCGCCCATGAAGGGCAACGCGAATTCATCATAGCTGGTGCCGCCGCCGAGGATCGGTTTCTTGTAGCCGGCCGCGCGCAGCTGCTTGGGGAATTGCGCCGCCATCGGCCCCACCATCAGCGAGAAGATGGCGTCGGCGTCGGCCTTGATGGTCGGGATGAAGGGCCCGAAATCCTTGTTGCCGAGCGGCGGCCAGATTTTCTGGATGACCTTGCCGCCGCAATCCTCGAAGGCCTTCTGGAAACCGCCGACCGACTCGTAACCGAAGGCATAGTCGGCGCCGACCGTGACAATTTTCTTGTAACCCTGCTCGCAAGCCCAGGCTCCGAGCGCGTGATGCGGCTGCGACGACGACCAGCCGGTGCGGATCAAGTACGGATATTTGCCGGCCTCGCGCTGCGTGAGATCGTCGGATGCCGGGATCGACGGGATATAAATCGTTTTTTCGGCGGTGCTCACCGGCGCCAGCGCATAGCCGGTCGAGGCCAGCACGCCGCCGATGAACATGTGAACCTTGTCCTGCAGGATCAGCTTCTTGGCCTTGGTGACGCCAAGGTCAGGCTTGGCCTGATCGTCCTCGAGGATGAATTTGACGTCCATGCCGCCGAGCTTGTTGCCATGCTCGTCGAGATAGAGCTGGAAGCCGTCGTTCATGTCCTTGCCGACCTGGGCGAACAGGCCGGTCATCGGCGCAATAAAACCAATCCGTAACTCCTCAGCCTGCGCCGGCATCGCAAAATTTGCCCCGAGCAAAAGCAGCAGCGGGGCGACAGTCTTCGACAATGTCATTGTTGAGCCTCCCGTTCAGCCGCTCCGCTCTTCCTTCTCTTGGCCTATTTGGCGTGAAGAAGCGGATGGCAGGTGCACATATTCCCGGAGACCAAACGGTATCATTACCTCCGCCACGGGCGGAAGCCCACAATATGGGCGGACCGCGTGGGGTACCCTCTTCTCGTCATGGCCGGGCATATCCGGGTCCGCGCGAAGCGCGACCCGGCTGTAAACTTGTCCCGGTGATCTCGCTTAGGGGTGCAGTGCCTCACTAAGCGAGATGGCCGGGACATAGGCGTGCGAAAGCACGCCGTCCTTCGGACGGCTATGCCCGGCCATGACAACTGAAAAGTCCCCGCCTGCGTGTGGCGGCTTATTTCTTGATGAAAGTGCCGTTGCGCAGTTCGGAGACGGCCTGCTGCAATTCGGCCTGGGTGTTCATGACGATCGGGCCGTACCAGGCGACCGGTTCCTGGATCGGCTTGCCCGACACCAGCAGGAAACGGATGCCGTGCTCGCCCGCCTGCACGGTGATTTCATCGCCGGCATCGAAGACCACCAGCGAGCGATCGCCGACCGGTTCGCGGAACAGGATTTCTTCGCCGTCGACCTGCTTCTCTGTGAGCACGCCGAACGGCTTCGATGACGACGCGAACTTGCCGTCGCCTTCGAACACGTAGGCGAAGGCGTGACGCTCGACCTCGACCTTGAGTGTCTTGCGTTTGCCGGCCGGGACGAACACGTCGAGGTAACGCGGATCGGCGGCGACGCCGTCGATCGGTCCCTTCTTGCCCCAGAACTCGCCGCACACGACGCGCACGCGCGTGCCGTCGTCGTCGACGACTTCCGGAATTTCGGCGCCCTTGACGTCCTGGTAGCGCGGCGCCGTCATCTTGAGCGACGACGGCAAATTGGCCCACAGCTGGAAGCCGTGCATGCGGCCTTGCGCATCACCTTGCGGCATTTCCTGATGCATGATGCCGCGGCCTGCGGTCATCCATTGCACGTCGCCCGAGCCGAGCTTGCCGCGGTTGCCGAGACTGTCGCCGTGTTCGACGGTGCCATTGAGGACATATGTGATGGTTTCGATGCCGCGGTGCGGATGCCACGGAAAACCGGCGAGGTAATCGGCCGGCCGGTCGTTGCGGAAATCGTCGAGCAGCAGAAACGGATCGGTCTCGGCGGTTTCGCCAAAGCCGAATGCGCGGCGCAACTTGACGCCGGCGCCCTCGATGGTCGGCTTCGATTGAACGATACTTTTGACGGGGCGGATGGACATCGGTTCGTCTTTCGGGTTCGTCTTTCGATCAATGGCGATATGTGGGGCGGCTGGAAGCGCAAACGGAGCGGCGAGGGCCGACCAAGGGCCGACATTGACTCACGCATTTAGCGTCGCGTGAGGCGCGTAATGCGCAACCAGATTGCCATTCATGTACGGCATTCATATAGGGCTTTGGTTGACGAAATAAAGGGCTGCTGCGACACCGTCCATCCTCCATAGAGGTGATGCATACCAGTCATTCGAATAGAGAAGGACCGCTGCGTTGTGGTTTTAAACGACACGCTCTTGGACTGGTGCGCAGATTGCGCAGACGAACGCAGCCTGCATGCGCTAGCCGAAAATCGCTGTCGTTATCATCGCGAGGCAGACGATGAGTCCCGCTGCCGGGATCCAGACCGGCACGCGCACATGCGGGCCCGGGCTTGTCACCTTGCGGTGACGCAAACGCAACAACGATAAATTGACCAGCGCGAACACGATGAGCGTCGCGAGCGACGTTCCTTCCGCCAGCCGCTCGAACGGCACCAGCAGCGCGAGCATCAGCGTCGCCGCCACGATCAATCCTGTGGCGACCAGCGGCGTCGCGGTTTTCGGATGCACATGGCCGGCGAAGCGCGGCAGGTCGCCCTGGCGCGCCATGCCGTAGATCACGCGCGCGGCCATTGTCATCTGCGCGAGGATCGTGTTGAGCGTGGCGACAATGGCAATCGCGCTGATGGTCGCGGGGCTCACGCCGGCAACGGCGCGGAACACGAGGCTGAGCGGAGCCGGCGAGGCGGCAAGCTCGGCGGGTGGCACCGCGGCCACCGCGACGGCCGCGACCGCGAGATAGAGCGTGGTCGAGATTAAAAGCGTGAGCACCATCGCGCGCGGGATATCGCGATGCGGCACTTTTGCTTCTTCCACCACATTGGCGAGATCTTCGAAGCCGATGAAGGCGAAGAAGGCGAGCAGGGCCGCGTAGGCGATTCCCGAAAGCACGCCTGCATCAAGCGGCGGCAAAGTGAACGCCGATGCTGCCGGAACGCCGGCTGCAAGGCCGGTCACGATGATGATCACAAGGCCGCCGGCCTCGATCAGTGTGAACAGGCTGGCGAGCAGCACCGATTCAAGAATGCCCCAGGCCGCGACCAGGCCGAGCGCCACCAGCACGAGCGCGACGATCGCGCCGCGCGGCCAGTCGACGAATTGCCCGATATAGCCGGCGGCGCCGAGCGAAACGGTGGCCGACGCGACTACGCCAACGACGATGGTGATAAGGCCGGTCACGGTGGAGAAGAAGCGCGAGCGGAAAGCGGCCCGCACATAGGCTGCTTCGCCGGCGCTCACCGGAAATCGCGTGGCGAGCTCGGCATAGGAGCCGACGGTGAGGGCCATCGCGAGCGCCGCCAGCAGGAACGACCACGGCGCGTAACGGCCGGCATGGCCTGCCACGGCGCCGATCAGCACATAGATGCCGGCGCCGATGGTGATGCCGACGCCGTAGAGCACCAGCAGCGGCAGGCCAAGACTTCGCCTCAAGGCGGCCGGCAGTTCGAGCGGCGGATCGTGGGTCATGCGGGTGAGGATATATGTCCGCGGCGCCGGTTTCTTGCGCCGGATCAAGGAAATGCCGTCGACGCTCGCCGGGTCTCCCGCGATCGGCTAAGCTCGCGACAAGGTGACTCGAATGGCGACTCGACACATGATGACCAGCTTTGGGATGACCAGGCTTATGACGGCCAGATTTGCCGCGCTGCTCTGCCTTGCGGTGCTGGGCTTGAGCCTCGGCGGCTGCACCAAATGCGGCTGGCTGTGGAACGACCAGGGCCCCGGCACCTGCCATTCCGACGCGCCGCGCTGACCCCGATTGATCCTGTTTTCGGCCCCCGGCCTTGGAACGGAACGGGCTTGCCGACATTATATGTCGGCAAATGTCGGCAAGGCGGGGGAGGGTCTTTTGCGTGAGAAAACTGCACGAGTACCGTGAGCATGCCGCTGAATGCCGGGAAATGGCGCGCACCGCGCCGCCCGCGCATCGGCAGCAGCTGGAACAGATGGCTGCGACCTGGGAACAGCTGGCCGCCGCCCGCCAGCGCAAGCTGCTGAAGGTCGGCAAGACTGACGACAGGATCGACGACGACGAAACGGCGGCCCGCTAGTCCTGGCGCTAATCTTGGCGCGCGCGCAGCGCGTTGTAGGCCGTGCCGGCAATGCCGAGCAGCAGTCCCGCGAGCAACACATATTGCAGGATCATGACCGCGCGGCTCGGCGCTTCCGTCGCGCTCGCAATGTCGTAGATCTGCCAGGCCGCGACGGCGGAAAAAATCACCAGCATCAGCATTGGATTTTTGGACATGTGTTGGCCCGTTTGTCCGGCCGCCGAGGCTATTTGAATATGCGCGTGCACTCCACGCGTCGATGTTTTCCACCGCGCCAAATCCGACCTAGGAAAAAACTCCTTGACAGCGTGACGCTGCTCCGGTAGTGTTTCCGCACGCTCCAAAATTGCGCTTGCAGTCGGACCGCGCCAAAAAGCCGGAACACCCCTGCGCTGGATTGCGTTGTCTTTCCATGGCGGCGCTTTTGCCGCCGGCGGAGGACGTCGGATGCCAGGCGTTGAGAACGACCGTATCGTTGAAAGCAGCACGGAGGCGCGCGCGGCCGTCACCGGCCACAATGTGCGTTATGTGCTGCTATTCGCTACGCTGGCGGTGATCGTACTCTTTGCCGTCGTTTATTTAGCGACGCGCTGACCGCGCGCTAAATCCGTTTCTTCCGCTTCGCGCTTTTCTTTTTCTTGCCGCTCTTTTTCTTTTTCGCCGGCTTCGCTGCCGCCAGCTTGAGAACAACTTCGCCGGAGACCGGGTCGGTCACGCCGAGCCCGTTGCCGAGGTCTTCAAGGCTGGCGCGGAAGGTATCGAGCAGGCCGATCATCTGCGGGCGGGCTTCGGCCATGGCCTTGAAGCTGGCCCATTCGCCGACGATGCAAAAGGTCTGCTCGCCGGTTTTGACCAGGACGCCGCCGCGAAAGCCCTTGAAGTTCGGCCGGGCGCGGCGGTGGGCTTCGATGAAATGCTCCTGCTGGCCCGGCTGGACCCTGAAACGCACGATATTGAACGCCGTCATGTTGCCCTCTCCATACTGGGGGCGAAAAAACTGCGCCCGTTTTCGGGCGCGCGCAAGATCATAGTTCAGGCAGAAAATGCTCAACCGTCTCAAATCGCTGCTCCGCCCGCCGGAGCAGAAGGCCTCGCGCACCGCGCGGCTCATCGCGCTCGAAAGCGGCGGCCGCGCCCGCTGGACGCCGCGCGATTACGCGGCGCTTGCGCGCGAAGGCTATATGCGCAATGCGATTGTCTATCGCGCGGTGCGGCTGATCGCCGAAAGCGTCGGCTCGCTCTGCTTCGTTCTGTATGAAGGCGCGGCCGAGCGCGACCGCCATCCGCTGCTCGATCTCATCAGACGGCCCAATCCGCGCCAGGATGGCGCGTCGTTTCTCGAAAGCGTCGCCTCGCATCTTCTGCTCGCCGGCAATGCCTATGTCGAGGCGGTGGGCTTCGGCGGCGAGGGTGGCACGCCCGACAACGTGCAAGGTCATTTACAAGTGCGCGAGCTTTACGCGCTGCGGCCCGATCGCATGAAACTGGTGCCAGGTCCGGATGGCTGGCCGCAGGCCTACGATTACACGGTGGCGGGGTCCAGCGTGCGCTTTGCGCAGAACACCGCGCTGCCGCCGATTTTGCATTTGAGTTTTTTCAATCCGCTCGACGATCACTATGGGCTGAGCCCGCTCGAGGCGGCGGCGATCGCGGTCGACACCCACAATGCCGCGGCGGTGTGGAACAAGGCGCTGCTCGACAATGCCGCGCGGCCCTGCGGTGCGCTGGTCTATGACGGCGCCGATGGCATGGGGATGACGGCAACGCAGATGGAGCGGCTGAAGGCCGATTTCGCCGAGCAGTATCAGGGCGCCGGCAATTCCGGCCGCCCGCTGATCCTCGAAGGCGGACTCGACTGGAAGGCGATGTCGCTCACGCCGCGCGACATGGATTTCCTCGACGCGAAGGATGCCGCCGCGCGCGAGATCGCGCTCGCTTTCGGAGTTCCGCCGATGCTGCTGGCAATCCCCGGCGACAATACCTATTCGAATTTTCAGGAGGCCAATCGCGTGTTCTGGCGCCAGAGCGTGTTGCCGCTTGCCGGCCGCATCGGTTGCGCGCTCACGCATTGGCTCGCGCCGGTGTTCGGCGATGGTCTCATGCTCTCGGTGGATACCGACAGGATCGAAGCGCTGAGCGCCGATCGCGCCGCATTGTGGAACCGCGTCAATACGGCGCAGTTCCTGAGCGTGAACGAGAAACGTTTGGCGACCGGCTACGGTCCGGTCGATGGCGGCGACGTGTTCCAGCCGCCGCAGTAGGAACAAACACGCGGCACCTGTCGTTCTCTCGATGAAGCCTCGCTTGTTTGCCGATCTCGGGTGAACCCGAGATCGGTGGCGAGGCGATCAGTCAGTGGAACCCCAAGGAACCCAAAGGTGCAAAGATGAAAAAGACATATGCCGTGCTTGCCATCGGTCTGGCTGGCGCGCTCGCCGCCGGTACGGCGATGGCGCAAACCAGTTCACCTGCGAATTCACCGGCGCAAGCCAAGATGCAAGCCAAGTCGCAAGCCAAGACCCAGGACAAGATGGCTGCCAAAACGGCCGACAAAGCCAGCCAGAAATTCATCAAGGCCGCGATCGAAGGCGACATTGCCGAGATCGATGTCGGCAAGCTCGCGCAGGAAAAAGGCCAGAGCGAAGCCGTCAAGCAATACGGCGCGATGCTGGTGAAGGACCACGGCGAGCACAAGGCCAAGGCCGAAGAGGTGGCAAGCCAGCTCGGCGTGACGCCGCCGACCGGCTCGAGCTTCGGCGAAAAGGCGACTTACGCCAAATTGAAGCTGCTCTCGGGCGAAAGCTTCGACCGCTCCTTCGCGAAGTCCATGGTTGCGGACCACCAGGACGACATCAAGGAATTCCGGAAGGAAGCCAGCAAGAACGACGCGGCCGGCCAGCTGGCCAAGGAAACGCTGCCGACGCTGCGCAAACATCTCCAGGCCGCGCAGCGGCTGACGACCGAGAAGCAGTCGTCTCGTTAAGTGCGTCAATCCGGCGCGGTGTTGGCGCGCCGGTCCGATGGTAGTGAGGGTCTTCTGCCCGTCCAGGCTTGCGCGGACCGGGTGGAAGTCGTGGCGCCCGCCGGCGGTCCCCCGCGGCGGGCGTCTTATTGTGCCCTAGCAGTCGCGACAACGGCGGCAGGCGCGCAACGTAAAAACAAGTGCGGCCGCGCTGATGCCGCCAAAGGTCCACACCGTGACAGGTGCGCTGTCATTGCCGGCGGCGAGCGCGGTCATTCCGAAAAAGGCGATACAGGCGGCGGCGTGCGAGCGCAGGTAACTGCGGCGCGCGGCCGCAGCGGCCTTGCCGGACCAGATGAAGCGGTCGAGCGCGAAGCGCGCGGCGAACTCATCCTGCAAGGACGCCGGCAAAATCGGCCGCGCCTGCTCGAAAGCCGCCAGAAAATAATAGCCGGAAAAACCGAGCGACACGGCAATGACGCCAAGCATGAGCAAAGCGAAAGCGTCCGGGTTCATGTGCCGATGATCACGCCCGAGCATTGAACGAACCTTTAACGGCGGCGGGCAAGGCGCAGATCTTGGGCCGAGGTCAGGGGCGGAGGTAATGAGAGAACTCGTCGAGATTTTTACCGAACGCGGCGATCTCGCTCACCTGGCTTTGCTGCTGTGGGCGATGTCGGCGAGCGCGGTTGCCTGGTTCGCGTTGCGCGAACTGGCGGCCGCCAGCCGCCGCTTTGACGATTTCGTGCGCGAGCTTGCGCGTTTCAACGAACATTTTGGAGGTCATCGATGACAACCGTCGATAGCGCGCTGCATTCCGTGCAGCGCGAGAGCGAAGTGCGGCGCGATCCGCGCGAGGTGTTCCGCGAATTTCTAGACCACTTGGGCCACTTGGGCCACTTGGGCCGCGCCGCGCGCCGCGGCTCCGAGAAACCGCCGAAGGCGAACGGCCGGCGCAGCGCCGGCAAGCCTTAGCGCCACCGGCTCCTTCTCCCTCTCCCCTTGTGGCAGAGGGTGGCGAGCAGCGTTTGCTGCGAGCCGGGTGAGGGGGCCTGTCCGTAATCGATCAAGCGCCCCTCACCCGACGTCCTCGTGCCACTCGGACGTCGACCTCTCCCCGCGAGCGGGGAGAGGTGAAGGAAAATTCATGCTCTCTCTTTTCCCGAACCCACCATCGCGTCGGTCTTTGCGCCGCGCACCACCATCGATGCCGACGGCACGGTGGAAGGCTACGCCAGCCTTTTCGGCGAGATCGACCAGGCGCGTGACATGGTCATGCGCGGCGCCTTCGCCGCCACGCTGGCCACGCGCAGCATCCGCCGTATCCCGATGCTGTTCCAGCACGATCCGTCCGAGCCGGTCGGCGTATGGCTCGAGCTGCGCGAGGATCACCGTGGCCTGTTCGCGCGCGGCCGGCTCATCCCTGAGGTGGCGCGCGGACGCGAGCTGCTGTCGCTGCTGCGGGCAGGGGCGGTCGACGGGCTTTCGATCGGCTTTCGCACCTCGAAGGCGCGCATCGATCCCAAGACCCGCATCCGTCGCCTGCTCGCGGTGGACCTCTGGGAAATTTCCATTGTCACGTTCCCGCTGCTGGCGGGCGCGCGCGTGCAGGCTGTGAAGCAGGCGACCTCAACGGCGAAGCTGTCACACGCCCGCACGCGCGCCGGGCGGCAATGGAAGAACGTCGCCGGTCTGCCGCCTGAGGCACGCTTTTGAGGGTAAAGCGGACATGATGCAGATATGCCGCCATGTCCGCTCATGACCCAAAGCGGACATCTGGGGTGCTATCGCAAGGTCATGTTGGTCTTGTTGTATAAAAGTCACACCAAAAACCAACTTGTGCAGATGTGGCAAACGCGTCTCAAGCCATCTGCGGGTACGTGCTAAAAAGCAGCGGTAATTTCGTGCGGTTTTGGGGGATGATCATGCATTATTTTCGTATTGCAGCGCTCGCGACTGTTGCTGTTGCGGGCTTTTCGTTTGTTGCATCGGCCGCTGATATGCCAACCAAGGCACCGGTCTACAGGGCTCCAATGGCCACAACTTACAATTGGAGTGGCTGCTACATCGGTTTGAATGCAGGCGGAGGCTGGGCCCGGACGGAATTTGTCAACACCGCCAACACCACGGATTTCGGTCACCTCCACCCTGGCGAAGGGTTCGCATACAGCTACGATGGCTTTGTCGGCGGCGGCCAAGTTGGCTGCAACTATCAGGTCAACCAGTGGGTGTTCGGGATCGAAGGATCGTTTGACGGCAGCAGCATCAAGGGTGATGCCAGTGATCTGGCCATCCTGAACGACGACATTTTTACGACAAAGATTAGTAGCCTCGCGACAGTCACCGGCCGCATTGGCTACGCTTGGAACAACGTGCTGCTTTATGCCAAGGGAGGCTACGCAGGTGCCCGTGTCCAGTTTTCCGTATCTGACACGTGTTGCGTCGATGGCTCCTCCCCCATGGGAGCCGGAAGCCAGTCGGATTGGCAAAGTGGCTGGACGATCGGCGGCGGTCTGGAATACGGGCTCACGCCGAATTGGATCATTGGCGCCGAGTACAACTACATCGATTTGGGAACGGCGACCTACGAAGTGGGTGGCGGCTTGGGCAGCTACGCCTTCGACGTGAAACCTCGTATTCAAACAGTTCTTGGACGTGTCAGCTACAAGTTCGGCCCCTAGTTTCAAAAACAAGCTCGAATTAATAAAAAGCCCCGGGCAATGCCCGGGGTTTTTCTTTTTTGGCAAGTCAAACTTTTTAATGTCCGCTATTGGCACTTAGCGGACATGCAGCTTGACGCCAAGAATGTCTGCTTTCGGCGGTAAAGCGCGCATCGCATGGCTCAGCGGGTCGGCCGGCTGATCTGATTAAAAAAGTGCTTTCGGAATTGCTTCAATTGCAACAATCCGGCTTAAGCCGGTGACGATATTTGTCTTTTATACCGGACCCAACGTGATGGAGCCTGAGATGTCCGAACGCCGCCGCTATCCGCGAATCCGCGTCCAGAAAGACGCGAAAATCGTTATCGGCACATATTCGGTGCTCGATTGCGTGGTGCGTGATCTGTCGTCCACCGGCGCCCGCATTGAAATTCGGGATGCGGCCGGCCTGCCTGATGCGGTGGACGTGACGTTCGATGGCGGTCACACATTCCGGCCGTGCCGGCTGAGGTGGCGCAGCCCGACTGAAACGGGCGTCGAGTTCTTCGAAGCAATGCAAGCGGCCTGATTTCGGATCCGCGAGAAGAGAAAAGACCGGGCGAGGCAAAAAAAATGCAAGACCAAGACGCAGCCAGCCGATCAGCGCGATGCCAGAAGTGTCGCTCGGACATGGCGCACGTGACCGATCTGCCGCATCCGCTCGCCCCCACCATGGTGCGAAGCATGTTCGTGTGCCGCGCGTGCAACCAGACCCGGACCTACATCTTGCCTGCGTGCCAGGCAGTGCCCGACCCGGCGCCCGGCGTCGCCGCCGCGTAACGCTGTCCCTCAATCGGGCGGCTGGTTCTGGTCTCGCATCAACTGAAAGCGAATGTTCGGATCCGGATCCGATCCGAGGTATCTGCCATCCCAGGCGCGCACCGAGTCCGGCGAACGTTGGGTGTGGGAAACGTGCGCTTTGGGCGCCGCACCTTTCTTCTTCGATGCTTTGGCGGCAAATGCCGGCGTGACAAACAGGGCCGCGGCGCCAACGATTGCTGAAACAAATGTGATGTTGCGCGATATCATGTGGCACCTCTCGCTTGTGTTCGCCGCATTATGTTGCGCAAAAATATCCGAGCTGTCGCGTACTCTATACGACCGGGCAATCACATTGATTTGTGCCTTTTGCGATGAGTTGATGGAATAATGTGCGTCACGCCGCCAGTGGCGCCGGAATGTCCGCTGGCAGGACCTGATTTCGGTGAGAAGCAGCAGGCGGTTGCCCCGGCCCGGGAAAACTCTGCATCATGGGTGGATTGAAAGGGGCGACCATGGGCAAAGACCGGCTGGCGGCCTTCAGCGACGGGGTCATCGCCATCATCATCACGATCATGGTGCTCGAGCTCAAGGTGCCGCATGGCGCCGACTGGGCGGTGCTGGCTGGCGTGGCGCCGAATTTCGTGAGCTACGTGCTCAGCTTCATTTATCTCGCCATCTACTGGAACAACCATCATCACCTGCTTTACACAGTTACGCGCGTCGACGGGCTGATCCTGTGGGCCAATTGCCATTTGCTGTTCTGGCTTTCGCTCATTCCCGCGGCCACAGCCTGGATGGGCGAAAATTTTCTGGCGCCGGTGCCGACCGCGGTCTATGGCGCCATCCTGTTGATGCCGGCGATTGCCTATTACCTGTTGCAGAAAGCCATCCTGCGAAAGCAGGGAGCGCACTCGGTTCTCGCCGCAGCGCTCGGCCAGGACATGAAGGGGAAACTATCTCCGGTCCTTTACATTGCAGGGATCGCGCTGGCTTTCGTCAGCCCGTGGGTGTCAGTTGCGCTCTACGTTCTGGTCGCGGTGATCTGGCTTGTTCCCGACCGCCGGATCGAAAAGGTGATCAGCAAAAGCTGAACCGGCGTGATATCCGCTAGTTTTGTCGTCCCGGCCAAGCGAACGTGAACGAGCGCGAGTTGGGATCCGTACTCCGCAGTCGATCGATAAGGCTCGGCGTATGGGTCCTCGCCATCGCGCACGGCCGAGGCGGTCGGCGTGTGGCCCACGCTACCCCGGATGAGGCCATCTGTTTTCCGCGCGAAAACCAATGCTTTACGGCGGGTGTCACCGGATTGCCACGCGGTCCGATATTCGTGGGCAGAGCCCAGCGCGTCATGCGCTCCGGCACGATCGTTGGTAATCTATGGTCTTCAGATGGTCTTGGGGGCCGCACGATGCGACGAATTCTTGCAGGGACACTCATTGCAATATCCGCAGTTGCGGTCACACAATTTGCGAAGGCTGCCGATCTGCCTGTGAAGGCGCCGCCGCAGCCGCCACCGCCGGTTTCCACCTGGACGGGTTGTTACGGCGGATTGAATGCAGGCGGCGTGTGGGGCCGCATGCATGACGACTGGACGCCGGATCCGACCGGCTTTTCCGTTTCAGGGCCCGTCCTGCAAGCCAATGGGACCGGCACAATTGATGGAGCGGGGTTTACAGGCGGCGGCCAGGTTGGATGTAACTGGCAGACGAACGCATTCGTGCTTGGGGCCGAGGCCGACGTACAATATACTGGCGTGGACGCGAGCCGCGACGTATTCGTGCCGCCGGCGGGCGGAACGACCTCACTCAATTTTCATGAAGATTTTCGCAGCCGGTGGCTCGCGACGTTTCGCGGACGATTGGGATGGCTGATCAACCCGAGCGTGCTCGTGTACGGTACCGGTGGACTGGCGGTCGCCGACGTTGACTCAACGGATTCTGTCGTCGGGGGCAACGGCGTCATCGTCGCCGGGTCCAGTTCGGAAACACGCACGGGATGGACTGCCGGTGGTGGCGTGGAGTGGATGTTCGCGCCGCGGTGGTCCGTCAAGGCAGAATACCTCTATGTCGCTCTCGGCTCCTTTAGCACGGTCGGCGTTGCTGTTCCGACAGTCCCGAACGGGACGATCGCGTTCGATCATCATAATATCAGCGAGAATATCGCCCGGCTTGGCGTGAACTATCATTTCTAGAGTTGGCAATGGTGTGTTGAAGCCCCGGGCGATGTCCCGGGGCTTTTCTTTTGATGAGAGCCAACGATGAGAGCCAGGCGCGGCGCTTCCGTCGCCGGCACTTTCTTTGGCCATCAATCGACGGAATTCGCGTGGTGGCGCGCCGTTCGTCTCACGCGGTGCGGATGCCGGTACTGATCCATGATGGCGCGGCAATCCGGGTTAAGCCGGCTCCTGTTGTCGAGCAAACAGTGAAACACGTCGTCGCGATTGGGAATCGCCGCCCAGCACACCCTGAATGCGTCGCCGATGCAGGACTGGCGCTCTTCCGATGTTTCGGCGGCCGCGATCGAGCACAGACCAGTAAACGCGGAAACGGCCGTCAGCAGAGCAAGCGCCTTCATCGCGTGCGATGCGTCCGCAATCCAACAACCTGTAACGTGCATGCCGCCCAACCCCCGTCGTCCGATTGAAAGGACAGCGTAGGGCGTCGCCGGCGCCGGCCCTATGGCCGAAGCGCAACAGTGGATAAGAAACGGGCGAGCAAAGTTCCGCGGCGGCAAGCCGCGCCGACCCAGCCGGTCACGGCCTTTTGTCCGGGGCCGGCACGATTGAGGCAAATCAAGACTTGTTGCTCGTGTTTGCCGCAATATGCTGCCTGACGGCATCACAATCCGGGTGGGACACGCAATGACCGCGATCGATACGAAAGCCAGCCGCGGCGTAGTGGCCACCGCGCTCGACTACGCGGATTCACTGGCCGCGCGCGCGAGCGATACCGTGCTGCTCATCGGCCGGCTGGCGATGGGCATCATTTTCTTCCAGAGCGGCTTTGCCAAGCTCACGGGGCTGGGCCCGTTTATCGGCAGCCTGGGCAATCGCGGCGTGCCGTTTCCCGATTTCTGGGGGCCGGTCGGCGCGATCAGCGAATTCGCCGGCGGCGCCTTGATCATTCTCGGCCTCGGAACGCGTTATGCGGCGGCGCTCATCGTCATCTTCGTCATTATTGCGACGGCGATTTCGCACCGCTACTGGGAATTCGCCGAGCCGGCGCGGCGTCTTCAACAGGGGCAATTCTTCAAGAACCTCGCCATCATCGGTGGCGCGCTGTTCCTGTTCATTTGCGCGGCGGGACGTTTCTCGCTCGACGCGATATTATTGAAGAGGCGATAGCGCACTGCACGCATTGGCGCGCGGTCCAACAAAAAATCGCCAAAAAATCGCAATGTGCTATGCCTTTTGCCCGCCGGCGAAACCGGCCGCGCGCGCGGAGAGCATGATGGATCTGTCCTACACCCAGAATCTCGAGGACTATCACCTTGCGCTCGCCTTCGCGGGCCAGGCGAGCGGCCGCTACATCGATATCGGCGGCGGGCATCCGGTGGCCGACAACGTGTCGTTCTGGTTCTACGAGCGCGGCTGGCAGGGCGTCGTGGTCGAGCCGCAGCCGGCGCTGGCGGCGCTTTACGCGCGGTTGCGGCCACGCGACATTGTGGTGGAGGCGCTGGTCGGGCGCGCCAATGGCGAGAGCGATTTTTTCCTGGTCGAGCGCCTGCACGGCTTTTCCACCACGCTCGAGCAACACGCCCGCAAAGCCGAAGCCTTCGGCGCCGGCTATCGCAGATTGCGGCTGCCGACGGTGACGCTCGCCACGCTTTGCGAAACGCACGGCCTGGGCGAGATCGATTTTCTCAAGATCGACGTGGAGGGCGCCGAAGCCGATGTGCTGGCCGGCGGAGATTTCAAACGTTTCCGTCCCAAGGTGATCGTGGCCGAAGCAGTGGCGCCGGGATCGGGGGAGGCGGCCTGGCAGGACTGGGAGCCGAAGCTGCTGGCGCAAGGCTACCGTTTCGCGCTGTTCGATACGCTCAACCGTTTCTATGTCGCGGAGGAACACCCGGCGATCTTCGAACGCCTGCCGCGCGAACGCGCCGACTGGCACGCGGTGCGCCACATGTATGAAATCGGCCGCGCGCCGGACAATGCAAACCATCCCGATCACGCGCTGGCGCGCGATCTCGCGCGCGGCTTCTGGGCCATGCTGCCCTGGCTCGAGCCCGCGCAGATCGTTGCGCTGCTGGCGCGCGCGCGCGGTATCGAGGATGCGGACGAGTCGCGCCGCGCTCGCCGCCACCGTCGACACCGAGGCCTTTCGCCTGGCGCTCGGCCGCATCGCCTGCGGCTATGACGGCGGGCAGGTGGTGGAGGAGTGAATTCGGACATCACAAAGATCGACCAATGTGGGATTTTGGTTTGGTTCCGATGACAGGAGTTATCGGAGACAATCACAGTGATGTCCGCTTTTGCTCAAGCTCGCTTTGACCTTTGGACATAATGGTAACCATTGACCATCAATGGTATTGCAATGTGGTTTGCACGAAATGCTATTCAGCGTGGTCCGAAATGGTCGCCACTGTTGAATCTGCGGATAACTGCAATTCTGCCAAAATGCAGCCAAAGAGCTTTCCAATAATGGTTCAAGTAGTCTGGGGACTGGGGAAGCCAGGTGAATCGCGCGTATCATCTACCACGGCGCTTGCCTGTGGGAACGAAGTACATTGTCGAAAGCTGCGGGGAGTTCGTTCGGCGGTTCGTAGAGTTGCCGAACGGCGTCAGGATTCCGCTACGCAAGCGGAAATTTTCGACGGTGCGCGCGCGTCGAGCCGGAAATAATAGTCGCCACAATCCGGTCGCGATCAGTTCGGCAAAGCACGAATGATATATTTGCTCGCCTTGCTCGCCTTGTTCGGTTGGCAGGCGATGCAATTTACATTTGCGCCGTCCGCGTTAGGTACGTCATCTCGGGAGCAGGCATTCCTCGTAGTGTCTCTTGGTCCATGGCTGTAGGTAAGCCTCATATCGTTCTGACGTTGGACACGAAGGAGCCAATTGAACTTGGCGCTTTTGTCGGTGTCTTTACGTCTTTGGGAAACGAATACGACCGATTTATTAGACAGGCCGAGCCCGACCTTGCGGGCGAGGCGGATTTGTTTGTACGCAAAGTTCGATCCGGGAGCATCATCGTCGACTTGATTCCATGGTTATCGATGGTTGCTCCCTTCATCGATGACATGGAAAAATCCTTGATCATTGAAAAATTTGTGCGTGTTTGGAAAGAGAGATTTGAATCACTTCTAAGCGGGAAAGGCAACGCGCCGGAAACGCGTTCAGAACTTAACGATTGGGCCGATGCAGTAAAAGCCATTGCTACAGACGCGAACGGCAACGCCAAGATTGAAGCGGTAACATTTGAAAACGGAAAGAAAAGAATACGTGCGGCATTCAGATTCAAGTCCCCGGATGCACGTGAAGTATTGAAAACGGTTGAGCGCCGGAAGACACTTCTGGAAAAAACACAACACGCGGATCACACGCGGGTCCTGATGAGATTTACAAGATCGGATATTGGCGACGTGACGGTCGGAAAACCATCCGGGGAAAAGGTCAGGATTGAAGAAATATCGGACCGGTCTTTGCCTCTGGTTTATGGTTCCGAGTTGGCCGAAGAACGAATTAAACATGAAATCCGTGAAGCTGACGAAAACGTTTATAAAAAAGCGTTTATTGTCGATGTGAACTTCAAGTCCACTGGTGGAAGACCCGTCGCATACGCGATTACAAACGTTCATCAAATAATTGATCTACCCGATTGATCTGCGTGGCTGTGGTAGACGACATAACATCGTAACGCGGGCGTTGCGGTTGCTGGAGTTCTGTTTGGGCTAAAGGCGGACAAACCGTCCCGGCAAACAATCGATGTTGTCCGCTGCTGCTCCAATTGCGGTGGAGAAGACAAATGAAAAGTTGGTCCGCTGCATTATTCCTTGTACTGGCCGCCGGTTATGCCACCGGCTCGGTGGCTGCCAAACGTATCCAGCCGAACAAGAGCACTCTTTCTGAACGACTTAAGGAAGTCGGCGTGGAGTATATCGGTCCTTGCGGTGAGACTTACACATGTTCAGACGATGCAATTGTGATCTGTGGGCCAGGCGGCCGTCCATACGAAGATAAAACTGGCAAATGCGAATGCGTCGCCGATGATGCCTGCACTCGACGCAAACACTAGTCCTCCTGGCTTCGCGTACCGCTCGCCAAGGCTAGTTCACGAAACGGCTGGCTAAAGACGCGTCGCTCAGCCTGGTAAGTACTGCGATGTGCCGAATGTCCGCTTTTGGAGGCAAAGCGGACGTCTCACTGACTTGTCGCAATGTCCGCTAATGACCCAAAGCGGACATTTGGGCTCATCGTGGGCAAGTTCTCCGTTCTTTAGGGCAGCGTTCCGAACGTAAAGAGTACGAGGCCCACAGTAACCATGGCGGCGAAGTTGAGAAGATCAATTGCATCAAAGTGACGTTTCATGGCGCGGACCACTGCGTGCAATCCAAGGTGCCTCGTAAGGTCTCTGCACACATCATTGTCGAGTTGAGCGAGACCGGCCTGTATCCATCCAGACCGAAGACCTTTGCCTCGGCACTACTAATGCGCAATGTTTTGGCGCTAGTTCGCGATATTGATGGAGGCGTTTTTTCTTTTGCATACCCAGCACTTGGAGCAATGACACTGCACATCGCCAGCACTGTTGAATAGCGAATTATCCTAAGTGCAACGTCCATATTGGACCTCCCTTCGGCCAGACTATTGTTGGCAGCTCCGGCTGCCGTTCCGGATCGATGCCTTGTTTGTTCGGAAGCTTTGCTGGAGCCGATGAAAAAGCGCTTTGAATATCGGTTTGAATTTTAATTCTTAAAACTCGAACGACCCGGAACTTTGTTCAATTTGTCTCGCGTTGGCGATAGCTGAAACGACCGAACGTCCGCTTTGGCTCATAAGCGGACGTTCGCCGCTCCGCCATTAAGGTTTCTTCCTTATGGTAAATTTCAAATCCAATTGAAGGGGCTTTAGCGGCGTTTATGGTGCCAGCGGAACAGTTGGTCCGCAATGCTGCGCATTATCGCAAGCAAGCACGACGTTCTTCGGATGCTAGCCCCGAAGCAAAGACCTCCCTTTGAGGAGGTCTGGCATCTATGGACGGTCATCATTCCAAGGCGGTCAATTACAGGCCGTCTGTTGTGGGGAACAGTTTTGCGTCGGCGGGACGGCGGCCGATGGATTTACAAGAAGTACACTGAGAGTGTGGACGCGACTGAATACCGTGCGTCGGCGCGGGCGCTCATCAGAGAATTTAGAAAGGCCGCTTCACAGCGGCGGCCTCTCTAGGAGGTGAGCATGAAGGTCGCCGCAGTTGCCGTCATCAGTGTGCTCATAATGCTACCTGGAGATGCTGGGCAAAGTCATCGCCAAAATGGTTCGCCAATGGCCACTTGCGATAACGATGGCCACTGTACCACTCTCAACGCGACCGTACCGGCGCTGAGTTATCGCAAGAGCCGGTCAGAAATCAAAAAAACGACAGCTACTGCTCTGCATCAGTCGCGCGCACTTGATGCCAACGGTAACGCAGCCGGTATCGTCGTATCTGCCAAGACAGGTGCGCATGCTCGCGTTGGCGTTGCTTATGCAGCGCGCTTCCAGGCCTATATCGATGACTTGGAAAACAACTACGGCGCGCGCGTGTTGTTTATGGGCGGCATCCGGCCCGGCCGATGTTCGATTTCTAGCGAACACCCGTGCGGAAAAGCCTTAGATGTGTGTCAGCTCCGACGCGGCGTGGTCGATCCACGCTGCAAGCTGCCGGGTCGCGTCGTCGTGGGTCGGATCGCCGCTTCGCACGGCCTCTTCGAAGGCGGGCGCTGGTGTGATTCCGATTATGGTCACGCCCAGATCGGGGTTACCGCCGCCGCCTGCGGTGATCGCCGCGTCCGCATTGTGCGGCAATAGAACAGCGTCTCACCCCAGGCGCGGATTGCGCCTGCTGCTGTGTCCGCTTTTGGCACTTAGCGGACATCAGCTTGTGCGCTGCACATGTCTGCT
>CAVYER010000005.1:0-125325 GCA_963767515.1 uncultured Alphaproteobacteria bacterium | reverse complement strand
TGCGTAATGTGGAACGGTCGTTTTCGTACGCCGATCCTGGTTGACAGTTTTCACATCCCACCGTGTAAACGCCTTGATTTTCCTGGCCTTAGTTAACCTCTGCGGCCCGCTATATACCATGGCCACTTAATTCTCTTGTCCCTTTTGGGCAGTTTTCCGTACAACTCGTACGGCATCTACAGCACACTAAGCAGAACTAAGAGGCCAAATTGGCACGTGCAACGCGTTCCTGGACCGACGCCGACATCCGCGAGAAGGCGGTTCCCGGCCGCGCCTACAGCAAATTTGGTCAGCCGGGCTTAATGCTTCGGTGCGGTGCACGCAAGCGATCCTGGCAGGTTCGCTTCGAAGGTAAGCACGGTTATCTACAGCGTCAGTTAGGGGAGTGGCCCAAAGTTGGCGTTGAGCAGGCCACGGCTTCCACCAAGGCCATGTGGGAGCGATACAACGCGGGCAAGCCGGTGGACGCCCCGACCCTGCGTCAGGACACTATTGCGAGCACCTGGCCAATTTTCAAAGAGCGGCTGATCAATGAGGGTAGGTCGCCCGCGACCATCGCGGCCTATACCCACGCATTCGACCGGCTCAGCGATGGGATAAAGGTCCGGCCGCTTAGCGACCTGTCAGCCGACCCAAGGCTGATGGAGGCAGAAGTCGAGCACATCAAAAAAGCCCTGGCCAACCGCAAGCGCAAAGGAGTTAGCGCCGCGGCGCAAACAGCCGTCTTTGTATCCACGTTGTTTAGCTTTGCGCGACGCCGTGACCCAAGCTTGGGCGGCGACCCTGTGTCTGCCTGTCAGACCACCGTGCCCAAAAGAGACGATTTGGCAGTGCTCGGCGTCGATGAGATGCCAGCGTGGTGGGCGCAAGTTAAGAAACTCAAAAATCCGATTGCTCAGGAGGCGCTATTATTCACGCTGCTGAGCGGATTACGCCGCCAGTCGTTTGAAAGCTTGCGTTGGTCTGACCTTGATGTGCGCAGGCGCTGCATCCACATCGCTGTTGCGAAGGGTGGCCACGAGCGTGCTTTCGATTTGATCCTCAGCGGCCCAATGATCCGTTGCCTATGGCGAGCGCGGCACGCTGGTCGTCGATTGTTTCGTGAGAGCGCGCGCGAATGGGTATTTCCTGGCGAGCGCGGCCACCTCACCGGTTCGTCATTAATCAAGTACGGCGTGCATGCAAACCACGCCTTGCGGCGAGCCTACGCGACCGCTGCAATCCTGGCCGGAGTTGATGAGCCGACTGTTGGCCGATTGTTGAATCACGGCGGCAGATCAGTCACGAGCCGCTACATTCGCGATAGTCACCTGGGCAAAATGCTCGCCGCTGCGCAGTCAGACATTTCTACTTTCATCGTGAAATCGCTTGGAAACCCACCGAACATCGGTTGACGGCGAGCGTTTACACGCACGGCGACGCTCGTTGGCCATCGCCTTGAGGTTTTGGACTAGGTCCTGTAAATTACTTCCACTAGTCGGGCTTTTGATCGCTGGCGCGTTTACACGCACTCTTTCAGAAGCGAATGCATTGTTCCCCGCCGCAAGCCTTAGAATTGCGGGTCGGGTATTGCCAAGTCTTATAAGACCGGATCGCGCACCGCAGCGGTGTGCCACCTAAAATCTTGGTCTAACGGTTTGGCGTCCTTGCGCGACGTTAGGGCCCAATGGGCTCGCGTACATGTGAGGACGCCATGCAACTGACACCCGACATCCAAAAAGCAATCGACAGCGCAGTTACGCGCGCCTTCGCACGGATCGCTCGGAGCGAAACCTATTTCACCGCCAAAGAATGTGGCGCGGTGATGCGGCTCCATGAGGATACAGTTCTCCGCTACATCCGCGCTGGAAAGCTACGCTGCGTCGGCAGTGGACGGCACCTGCGCATCCCGCACAGCGCTGTTGTGGATTTTTTTGCAGCGAGACCTGAACTCGCGGCGAAGGCGCCTGTGCATGAATGAGTGCACATTCCATTGCTTTATGCTTTTTAAAAGTCCGGCCAGGCGTGCGACGAGGAAATGTTGGTGCGCGCCACCGAATTTTCGCCACGCACTAAAGGAATTGCAGACCCATGGGGAAGTGCAGAGCCTTATTTCCATCGATCAGCGAGCTTTATTCTGGAATTGCACTCGTGAAGAAAGCCGAATTTTTTCACCAGTTCGGACTTGATATGCGTTTCAGCATTTCTTCACCAGTTCGCGATTTATCACTCGATCTGTTGTTGTGGTAGGTGATTGCAATCGGGCCTGGCTGGATGTCGTCATTGCGGAAAACGATCGAAGTTGTAACAGAGCTCGCTGAGCAGGGCGCGATCGATCGGAGGAGTCCAGGAGGATCTTCGCCCGCGCCTCGCAGATCAGGCGGTTTGCGGCGATCCTTTGTCGTCGAGAAACCGACCCTGACATAATTCGCACGGAAGATATTTTCGACCGTCGCACGGCGTTTGCGCGAGGGCGGGGCGCTCGATCCCTAACGTTAAAGATCGCTGCCAGAGAAAACGACCGCCGCCGATTGGCTTGGCGCTGCCAGCAATCCCGCGAGGCCTGCCGTGCCGGTGGTGGAGGCACGGATCGCTGTGCCTGTTTTCGCCAATTCGTAGGCGCGGGCGATTGCCGCCTCGTCGACGACCAAAGCATCGCCGCCGGTCTCGCGCACTCCCTTGGCCGCTTCCCACCAGTCATAGGTTTCGTCGTCTAGGATGCCGCTCGCCGCGCTCGCCGGCGTGCTGGCCCAGGGCCACATGAAGCGCGAGCGGTAGCGCACAGCATCGCCTAACTCGACGCCCGAGAGACGCTGCCAAGCGCGCGCAAACGGCGCACAGCCTGCGGCCTGCACCAGCATCAACCGTGGCAAGCCGCGGCAACGGAAGAAATCTACTAGCGATTGCGAGGCCTTGGGCAAGGGCGCTGGCAAGCGCTCCGCCGCCGACCTGGACGAACAAGGTGTCCGGCGTCCCCACACCGGCGACAAAGCGCTTCCGCCATTTCGAACGCCAGAGTGCGCGCGCCTTCGATCGCCAAGCCGTTGTCCGGACCCTGCACGCTGAAGGGAATCGCGCCACCGCGCACCGCCTGCCGAAAACTGCGCACGCAAGGATCGGCGGTCTCGCCTGGCCGGCGCTCGCAGACCGTAATGGCCGCGCCCAGCTCTTTGAGCCGCTTGACGACCGCATTGGATTGGCGTCGCGCGGAATGTACACATCGAGCGGCCATTCGGCGGCGTGCGCGATGACGGCCGCGGCCAGCGCGGCATTGCCGCACGAAGCTATCGCCAGCCGGCGCGCGCGCAAGCCAGACGCGGCGGGCAGCTTGCCGGCTTCGAGAATACGCAAGTAGAGCATCACGCTCATCAGGTGACGCCCCTTGTGCGACCCGGCGACGTTCCCGGTCTCGTCCTTGACCCACAGGTTGCCGCTCATGCCCAGCGCCTTGGCCAGCGCCGGTTGCGGCGCCATCGGCGTGACCCGAAAAGCGCGCCCGTCGACGGCGATCAGTCTGTCTTCAAGCGCTCCGACGATCTCGGCCCAGGCGTCGTCCGACAAGCCCACCAAACGGCAGAGGTGATAGGGCGACAGCATCGCGCGATAGCGCAGGAAAGGGTCGCGTTTGCGCTTCGGCAATGGCGCCGCCGCCGTCCGCCGCGACGAGCACGTGATCGGTGTCGTCATTGTCGCGGCCGGCATTCGGGCAGGCGAATGGCAGCTCGCGCGCGCTGTCGACCGTCGCGGCGCAGCCATGACAGACGAAGATCGGGCCGCTCATGCGTTCAGCGCGGATGCCGCGCCGCTTTGCGCATTGACGTCGGCGATCATCGCGTCCCAGGCCGGAACCAACTCCAACAGGCCATCCCAGTAGGACTGGTCGAGCACGGGTATTGAACTCGTCGAGCGAAACGCCCTGCTGCTCGACCCAGGTGAAGTAGCCGAGATTGAAGATGCGCCTGCGGTCGAATTGATTGAGCTCGAGCATATGGTCGGTGGTGGTGGCGACCATCGAGCGGCCCCAGGTCTCGCCCGCCGATACCGCGTCCAGCCGGTTGCCGAAATAGCGGGCCGTGGCCTTGCCGATCTCGCTGGCATAGAGCTCGGCACCGTCGGTGGCGACCGACATCACGACGTCGTCCGGCCCGAGATCGTAATATTTCGCGGTCTTGATCGCCGCCAGCATGTTGCACAGGCTGGACAGGCCGAAATTGCCGAATTTCTCTACCAGATCGGCATCGAGGCCGCAGCGTTCGACCAGATATTTGCGCCCCTCGGCGGTGTTGAACAGCACGAATAGCGTGTCGGTGGCGCGGTCGCTCACGTCGGCGACTAGGTCGGTGTTCATGACATTGTGGATATAGGGCACGTGCTTGTCGCCGATGCCCTGAATATTGTGCTCGCCGAAACCGTTGTAAAGCAGCGTCGGGCACTCCAGCGCCTCGACCGCGATGATCTTGGCGCCGAATTTCTGCTTGAGGTGATCGCCGGCGGCAAGTGTTCCGGCTGAGCCTGAGGCCGAGACATAGGCGGCAAGCCGGGCATTGGCGCGGCCTTTGGCGAGATGGCTAAACACGCGTTCCATTGCCACGCCGGTGCAGGTGCGGTGGATAAGGTAATTCCCGAATTCGCAGAACTGATTGAAGATGATATTAGCTGGATCGCGGTTGAGCACGGCGCAGGCGTCGTAGATTTCCTTGACGTTGCTCTCCGAGCCCGGCGTGCGGATGATGTCGGCCGGATCGGCGACCCATTTGCCGAGCCACTCGAAGCGTTCGCTGCTCATGTTTTCCGGCAGCACCGCGACTCCGCGGCAGCCGAGAATGCGGGAAATGGCCACGCCGCCGCGGCAGTAATTCCCGGTCGAAGGCCAGACGGCGCGGTGGCGGGTCGGATCGAATTCGCCGCTGGCGATACGCGGAATGAGGCAGCCATAGGCGGCGAGCACCTTGTGCGCGCGGATCATGGGAAAGCGGTTGCCGAGCAGCAGCACGATACGCGCCTTGACGCCAGTCAGTTGCTCCGGCAGTTCGACAAATGCCGGCACGTCAGCGAGGCCCTTGCGGCTGGCGTCGTTGAACCAATGCACGCGGAACAGATTGAGCGGGTGGGGCGCGTCCGGCTCGACGGCGCGCAATTTCTCCTGCACCGCGGTCGGGATCGTGGACGGGTCCTTCAACTGCGCGATGGTCGGCAGCACGACGCCGGCCTGGCGAAATCGCCCGGCCGTCCGCTTCAACACCTCGGCGTCGACCACGCTGCGTTCGAGCCCCAGACGCGCCATTCCTCGTTCCCTCTTCGTTGGCCAGCTTTTGTCGGCCTGCGCCGGTGTCGGGCCGCTAGCCCGCTAAATAGCGATTGAATTGCGTCGCCACCATCTGCTCGCGCGTCGGCGATCCTTTTAGCAGTCCGGTCGCCTGCGAGAAGCGGATGAGCCCGGCAAGCGATTCATCGGAAATCTCCGGTCGGTAATAGGGCAGGTCGCGCCCGACCACATCGGCGATGCGCCCGGCCTCGAGCGGCGGAAACAGTTTCTGCCCGACCTTTGCAGCGAGGCTGCCATCCTTGGCCAGTGCGCGCTGCGCGCCAACGACCGCGCGCATTCCGGCCGCGACCATATCCGGATCGCGGGCAATGGTCTTGTCGCTCGTGACCAGCGCAGGAAAGGTGTAGTGAAACGCCGCCTTCGGCCCGACGCCGCGGCGCACGTCGAGCACCACCTTGCCGACGCCGCTGCGGATGGCGTTTTGCGCGCCCATGGCATTGGCCCAGAAGCCGTCGATCTGCCCGTCCTCCAGCGCCTTGGCGGCGGCGACGCCGAACGAGACGCCGCGTTCATGCGCGCGTTTGACGTCGACGATCTTCACTTGGTCGCGCACAAGGTCGATGCCGCTCTCCGCCAGCAAATGCTTGAAGGTCAGTTCTACCAGAGGCGCAGCGCCGATGGTCTCGCCCCTTCACCGCTTCGACGTCGCCCGGCTTGACGTCGAGATCGGCGCGCATCACCAGCAGCCAATACATGCCCTGCGACAAAGCGGCGAGCAGCTTGGCGCCCTGCCATTCGGGAAACGCCAGCAGAACTGACATGCGCGGGTCCGGCGACGAAGTCGACCTCGCCGTCCCGCAATGCCTCGTAGGCCTTGTAGTTCGGAAAGATCAGCCGGTGCTGCGCGTCGAGCCCTTCCTTGGCGAAGAAGTCCAGAGCGATGGCAGCGATTGCCGGAAAGTAGGAATTGGAGACAAGATCCGGCACTGCGACGCGTGCTACCTGCAAAGACGACCTCGCTTAAAACGTTGCCGAAGTTATTCCGTCATTTCGGCAACGAAGCCCGGCACGTAGACGTCGCCGACCTTCACCTGGGACTTGAGCTTGAACGCGCCATTGACGACGTCGATCGTCGCCTGGATCCCGGCGGGATCGATTTCGCCGAGCGGCCTACCTTTGACCTGAGCCAGTTCGGCGACCGCTTCCGTCTCGCCCTTAGCGACGTCGGCGCTCACTTCCGGATGCAGCTTGTGCATGATCGCGCCGGCATCGGCCGGATCGGCGATCGCCGATTTCAATCCCTTGATGGTAGCGGCGACGAAGCGGCGGACCAGATCGGGATTGGACTTGATCGTCTCCTCGGTGGCGATGATGCCGTTGCCGTAATAGTTCAGGCCCGGATCGGAATAGGCAAAGCGCACCAGCTTCTTCGGCGCGGCTTGCGCATCTTGCAGCAGCGGCTCGCCGACCGTGAACTGGCCGACGCACGGCACCTTGCCGCTGGCGAGCAGGCCGGGCAGCGCGGAACTCGCAGCGACTACCCAATTCACCTTGGATGCGTCGATGCCGGCCGCCTTGGCGAAAGCCGGGAACATGTCGGGGATCGATCCGCCGGCCGGATTGGCGATCGACTTGCCTTCGAGATCCTTCGGCGTCTTCAGCCCGGCATCCGCGGCGCAAAAGATCGCCTGCGGCGGACGGGCATAGACCACCGCCACCATCTTGACCGGGATATTATCATTGGCGCGCGAGAGCACCAGCGATCCGGCATCGGCGAAGCCGAAATTCGCATTGCCGGCGGCGACCTGTCGGATCGCATCGACCGAACCCTTGCCGCCGACGATCTTCAAGTCGATCCCGGCGTCCTTGTAATAGCCCTTTTCGAGCGCCACGAAGAAATAAGAGTGGCGGCCGTTGTATCCGAAATCGGTGATCAGCGTAACGCTGTCGGCTGCACCTGCGCTTTGCGCCGCAGCCGTACCGAGAAGCGCTGCTGTCGACCAGCAAAGCCACGCGAAAGGCAGTCCTAATTTTGCTCATTGATAATCCTCCACCTCCACCATCACCGCGGCGACGCCGATCGCATCGCACGAGCGGACCTTGACCCGAGCCCGGAAATCGTATGATTTGGTATACAAAATTGCAAACGCATTCCGGTGGGTTTCAGGCTAGCGGCGTTCAGTCCGGGCTTGAGGTGCACGGAAGTCAGCCGAAGATAATCAGCGAAAGGTTATATGTCGGCGATACCGCTTCGAAACACGGTGACCTGGGATCGCACGGACCCGCGCGCGGCGCGGCGCGCCATCCGCTCCGGCGGCTATACGGGCTATACTGCGGCGATCGCCGCCGGCTACGTGCAGGCCAATATCTGCATCCTGCCGCGCGATTGGAGCGCCGACTTCCTGCTTTATTGCCAGCGCAATTCCAAGCCTTGCCCGCTGATCGCGCGCTCGGACGTGGGCGATCCGCGGCTGCCGACACTGGCCGAAGATCTCGACATCCGCACCGATATTCCGCGCTATCACATTTTTCGCGACGGCGAATTCGCGGAGGAAGTGAGCTGACATCACCGGCTATTGGCGCGACGATCTGGTGACGTTCGCGCTCGGCTGCTCGTTCTCGTTCGAAGAGGCGATGCTGGAAGCTGGCCTGCGCCTGAAATTCCTCGAGCGCAATAGTGTTGCCGGCGTGTACGTGACCAATGTTGAAACCGCGCCGGCCGGTCCGTTCCGCGGCCCGCTGCTGGTGACCATGCGCGCCTTCAAGCCGGCCGACGCGATCCGCGCCATCCAGATCACTTCGCGCTTTCCCAATGTGCACGGCGCGCCGGTGCATATCGGCGATCCGGCGGCGATCGGCGTCGATCTTTCGAAGCGCTATCAGAATGTCGGCGACGGCGAGGTGGGCGAGGGCGAGATGCCGGTGTTCTGGGCCTGCGGACTGACGCCGCAGCTCGCGGTCAAGAACGCCAAGCCGCCGTTCTGTATCACCCATGCGCCGTCCTCGATGCTGATCACGGATCTGCGCAACGCGAGCCTCGCGGTGCTCTGACAGACCATGCGCGATTTCGAACTTCCGGGCCGCTCCGAGGCCTTGGGCACGCGCGGCATGGCGGCAACGTCGCATCCCTTGGCGACGCTCACCGCGCTCGACGTGCTGCGCAAGGGCGGCAACGCCATCGATGCCGCGGTCGCAGCGATGGCACTCCTCGGCGTGGTCGAGCCGACGCAGACCGGCATCGGCGGCGATTGCTTTGCGCTTCTCATGCGGCGCGGGGAGGGCGATGTCGATCGCCCTCAACGGATCGGGCTGGGCACCGCAGGCCGCCAGCGATCGATTTCTACGAATCGCGAGGTATCGCCGCGATCGAAACGGAAAGCGCGCACGCGGTTTCGGTTCCCGGCGCGGTCGCATCGTGGGCGCGGCTCGTCGCCGATCACGGCACAATGGAGTTCGGCGCCTTGCTTCAGCCCGCCATCGAAGCGGCAGAAGCGGGGCTATCCGGTTACCGAGCGGGTTGCCCGCGACTGGGCGAAACAGGTCGGCAAGCTGCGGCGCAATAAAGCCGCCGCTGATGCCTTCCTGTTTGATGGCGCGCCGCCGCAGCCCGGCACGATCCACCGCCAGCCGGCGCTCGCTGCGGCGCTGCGCAGCATCGCCGCAGAAGGCCCCGATGCCTTCTATCGCGGATGGATTGCACGCGACATGGTCGATAGTTTGCGCGCGCTCGGCGGCCTGCACACGCTCGACGACTTCGCGAGCTTTGCGCCAGAATATGTCGCCCCGATCAGCGTCGACTATCGCGGCTATCGTCTGTGGGAATGCCCACCCAACGGTCAAGGCATTGTGCCCCTACTGATGGCAAAGGCATTGGAGGGGTTCGATCTCGCGTCGTGGCCTCACGACTCTGTCGAGCGCTATCATATCATGGCCGAGGTGGGCCGGCAGGCTTTTGCGGACCGTGACTGTTTTGTCGGCGATCCGCGCACCGGCATGATTCCGGTCACGGAACTGCTTTCGGAAAAGCACGCCGAGAAAACACGCGCGCGCGTTTCTTCTCGCCGGCCGTATTGCCGATCTTGAGGCCAGTGCCGTTTCCGGAACACCGCGACACGGCGTTTCTCGCAGTTGTCGATCAAGAATCGGAACACGATTTCGCTGATCAACTCGATTTTCGACGACTTTGGCTGCGGCATCGTCAGTCCAAAATCTGGCGTCATATTCCACAATCGCGCCGGTGGCTTCGTGCTCGAGCGCGGCCATCCCAACGCGATCGGACCGCGTAAACGGCCGCTAAACACAATCATCCCGGCTTTGCTGACGCGAGACGGCAAGGCGGTGATGCCGTTCGGCGTCACCGGCGGCCATTTCCAGCCTTTCGGCCAGATCGAGATCATGACCAACATCCTCGATTACGGCATGGGTATCCAGGAATCGATCGACCAGCCGCGCATTTTTGCGCGCGGCGATCAGTTTGACGTGGAGGGCACGGTGCCAGTGCGGCAACGATTGATGGGCTGCGCAAGCTTGGCCACAATGTCACGCGCGCGCCGAACCCGTTGGGCACAGCCCAGGCGATCTGGATCGACTGGGAACGCGGGTTGCTGCGCGGCGGCGCCGATGGCCGGCGCGATGGCATTGCACTTGGGTGGTAGACTAGCGTCATGAGCGAAATCGAGCAACTGTTACCGACGCCATTTGCGCCGACATCGAGGCCGCCCGCGGCGAGCTCGTCGACCTGTGCGCCCGCCTAGTCGCTGCGCCGAGCGTCAATCCGCCGGGGCGGACGACCGAGACCGCCACGGTGGTGCGCGACTATCTTGTCTGGCCACCACGGCATGGCGATGGAGACCGTCAAGGCCGATGACGAAGCACCCAATTTGGTCGGCGAGGTGGACGGGAATTCGCCCGGCCGCCACGTGGTCTTCAACGCGCATATGGACACGATGGAGGCGGGTGACGAGTCCGCCTGGTCGGTTCCGGTTTTCAAGCTGAGCAAGGCTGAAGGCCGGCTCTACGGGCTTGGAATGGGCAACATGAAGGGGGCGCTGGCGGCGATGTGCCTTGCCACCGCAGTGCTGCATAACCGACGAAACGCATGGCGCGGCCGTCTGTCGATGACTGCGGTTTCGGACGAGGTGATGTTCGGCGAGCGCGGCGCAGTGTTCCTATTAAAAAGTCGGCCCGATCTTGCCGGCGATTTCATGATCAGCGGTGAGGGGCCAGGCTTCATGGATTTTGCCGTCGCCGAAAAGGGACTGCTCTGGATCGATATCGAGGCAATGGGGCCGTCCGGCCATTCCTCTCGCGCACTCGCCGGCAGCACAGCTGTCATGAAACTCGCGGGTCTGCTCGGCCGCTTGGACGCAATCAATGAGCTCTATTCTACGCCGCCAGCTGAACTGACCGGCGTGACGGGCGGCGAGGGCAATCTCGGTCTTCGCGTTTCGCTGAATGCGGGCAATCTCACCGCTGGGACCGTGCGTAGCCAGATCGCGACCCGCGCGCGCTCACAACTCGACATCCGACTGCCGCCGGGAATTTCCGTCGAGGATATTGAAGAACGGATTCGCCGCGCCTGTGCTGGCGATCCCGACATCCGCGTCACAGTCTCCAAGGCCTGGGACGCCAACTGGGCGGCGACTGCAAAATCCGCTGGTCGTGGAACTAGCAGCCGCAGTCCAGGCCGTACGGGGCAAAAAGCCGAATTACGTCGTGCGTCTTCCCGGCAGCGATGCCCGGCGCTGGCGCGAGCTCGGCGTCCCGGCGGTGTGCTACGGTCCCCAGCCGATGCTCTCGGCCGGAATCGACGACTACGCCAATGAGCAGGACGTCATCGACTGCGCCAAGATTTATGCGCGGACTGCGCTCAGGTTGATGAATCCGCGCCTAGAGTGTTGCCTGCACCAGCATCGACAGCGCACGCGCGGCTTCGCGCGTCGTATTGAATACCGGCACATTGGCCCCTTCCAGTTCGGCGACCCAGCGCGCGCGGGCCGCGCCGCCGTAGATCGCGACCGTCACCGGCTTGTCGTAGGTCTTGCGCAACTGCTTCATCAGGTCGCCGAACCCGGCAAAGTCGGCATTGGCCGGCGCCAGCAACGTGCACAGCACCAGGTCGACATTCGGATCGGCGAAGATCGCGGTGAGGCCGGTTTCATGTGCTTCCTTCGGTCCCTTCACGTCGATGCTGATCCAGAAGTCGAACGGATTGGAAGGCTCGAGCCAGTCCGGCAGGATCGTGCGCATTGCGGCCATGGTGGCCGGCTCAAAGGTCGCAAGCTCGAGCCCACCACGCACCACCAAGTCCGTTGAGATGACGCCGAGTGCCCCGCTGGTGGTGGCGATGCCGACGCGCTTGCCCCTCGGTTTCGGCAACATGACGAGCGCGCGAAGGGCATTGAGGAAGTCAGCTTCGTCTTCTGCGCGCGCGATGCCGTATTGGCGCAAGCCGTCATCGAGAATCCTGTCGTCGGCCGCCAGCGATCCGGTATGCGAGGCAGACGCGCGCGCGCCTTCCTGGGTCTGGCCTGGCTTGAGCAGCACGATCGGCTTGCTCTTGCGCACCTCTCGTGCGGTTTCCAGAAACAGTCGGGGCTCGCGCACGCTTTCGATATACAAGCCGACCACCTTCGTTGCCGGGTCGTTCTTAATGAAATTCAGGAAGTCGACTTCATCGACGCCGATCTTGTTGCCGACATCGATGCTCTTCGACACCGGCAGGCGTTGGGTGTCCGCGCTCATCACGTGCAGCATGACCGCGCCGGTGAAGATGCCGGTCTGCGTGAAGAACGACACGCCACCCTTTTCCCAGCGCGGAAAATTCACGAAGCTTCCCATCATGCCGCAATCGACATTGACCATGCCGATGGTGTTGGGGCCGGCCATCAACAGGCCGGACTGTTCGGCGATCTTGCGCAACGCATCCTCGTCGGTGCGGCCCTTTTCGCTAGCTTCGGAGAATCCGGCGGTGATGATGCAGGCCGCCCGCGCACTTTGGCGGTCGACACATTGCTTGATCGCCTCGGCGACATGCGCCTGCGGCAGCACGATGTAGACGAGGTCGACCGGATCCGGCACGTCGGCCAGCGCCGGATAGGCCTTGTGACCCATGATCTCGGCCGCGCCCTTGTTTATCGGGTAGAGCGGGCCTTTGAAGCCGCCATTGGCGAGATTGGCGAACAGTACGCCGCCCGATTTGGTTGGATTTGACGACGCGCCGATGACCGCAATTGAGCGTGGCGCTATGAGCGGCGTGATGTCTCGCATTGCTAACTCCCAGGACGAAGCAAAACCAGCGCATCGAGCGCGACGACGCCGCGCGCAGTTGCAATCAAAGGGTTGATCTCGATTTCAGTGATGCCCTCAGCGACATCGCGGCGGGTGCCGAAGGCGGAAAGTGCGCGGATTACCGCTTTGAGGCTGTGCGCGATCGGCCGGCGGGTCGCCGCGCAATCCATCGAGCGCTCGTGCCACCAGCCTGTTCGCCAGCAGGACTGTCGATATCCGTTTCATCGCAGGGGGCGAGCCGGAACGCCACCTGTCCGAGAAGCTCGACGAAAATTCCGCCGAGGCCGAACATGATGATCGGCCCAAATTGCGGATCGATGCGCAGGCTCAGGATCCATTCGAGCCTGGCGGGCTGATACGCCTCGATCAGAAATCCATCGAGCGCGATGTCAGGCCGCGCTTGGGCCACGCGTTCGACGATCAGGTGGCAGGCGGCTGCTGCATCGGCCGGCGTCATTACCGGGAACACAACGCCGCCGGCATCGGTCTTATGGGTGAGGGCGCGCGACACCGCCTTCACCACGACGGGGAAGCCCACTGCCGTGGCGGCATCGGCGGCCGGCGGCGGCCGACGCGACCGACCTGTCCGGCGGGAATGGGAATGCCGATCTCGCGGAGCAGCGCCTTTGATTCCGGTTCCGACAAAGCCGTATCGCCGCGCCGCCGCGCCGCCGCGATCACGGCGGTGATGTCCAAGCCTGTCGGAGTTGGCAACATCTGCTACTGGCGCGGGCGTCAGTGGTCGACCCGCAAGATGACCTTGCCGAACTGCTTGGCCGATTCGAGGTAGCGATGCGCCTCGGCAGCTTCGCTCAGGGGGAACACGCGGTCGACCACGGTCTTGAGCTTTCCGTTGTCGAGCAGCGGCATCATCACCTCGAGGTCGTGCTTGGTGGCGCTGTTCGAGCCGATGATCTGCAGCTCCTTGTGGAAGATATAGTTCACTGCGATGGTGCATTCGTAGGACTTGGTGCCGCCGACGGTGATCACGCGGCCGCCGCGGGTCAGGCAGCGGATCGATTTGTCGAGGAAATCGCCGCCGACATGCTCGACGACCACGTCGACGCCGCGCTTGTTGGTGCGCTTCATGATCTCGTCGACGAAGTCCACTTCGTTGTAGTTGATCGACCTCGTCGGCGTGGAGATCCTTGGCTTTCTCCAGCTTCCAGTCGGCGCTCGATGTCGTGTAGACGTAGGCGCCGGCGAGCTTGCAGATCTGGATCGCCGCCATGCTGACGCCCGAGCTCGCCGAATTGACCAGCACCGTCTCGCCCGCGCTGCAAACGGCCGCGATCGATCAGCATGTGCCAGGCGGTGCCGAAGGCGTTGGGAAAGGCGGCCGCCGATTCGTAGCTGACGTTCGGCGGCAGTGCGATCAGGTGATCCGCCGGCAGCTTGACGATATTCGCGCGTAGGCGCCGTGTTCGTGTGCGCCGAGGTAGCGGTAGTCGCGCGCGCAACGGTTATGATGGCCGGCCATGCATTGTTCGCAGCGCCTGCAAGGCAGTATCCACCAGCTGGTGACGCGCGTGCCGAGCGGCAAAATCGCAGTTCGTTTCGGGACCGAGCGCGACCAGTTCGCCGCCGAAGTCGCCGCCGAGAATGTGAGGAAACTTGCCTTTGTTCGGCTTGTAACGGCCGGCCCGCGCCATCAGGTCGTAGCCATTGAGGCCGACCGCATGCACTTTGACCAGTGCCTCGCCGCGGCGTGGCTGCGGAACAGGGACGTCGGCGTAGTGGAGAACCTCGGGGCCGCCGTACTTCTCGAAGATCGACGCCTTCATTTTTTCAAGAAGCAAGTTTTCCTCCACTTAGTAATAGCCATTGCGATCACGGGCGGCCCTTGGCGAAGCATTCGCTCGACGCAGCGCTGTGCCTGCGGCGATCTGTGTCGAACCGCGCATCCGCAACAAAGCGCACAGGCGTGCGCTTGTTGGCAGGCCGATAATTTGTATACTAAATTGGTCGGAATTCAACTGGCACCGATCGAACTCGATGGTGTTTGCTGCATTGGGGATGTCGGTGCACGCTTCGCAAGCAATAAAACGCAACAACAGGACGCGTCCGCGCGCACACGCGGCCATGTGGTACTGAAATCCAGAATGTTGAAAATCAAGATTGAGAAACTCTACAAGATCTATAGTTCGCGCAGCAGCCGTGTCTCCGCGCTCGAAGATGTCAATCTCGACATTCATCAGAACGAATTCATCACGTTGGTCGGCCCATCCGGTTGCGGCAAGTCGACATTGCTAAAGAGCATTGGTGCGCTCATCCGTCCTTCGCGCGGCACATTGCATCTATGACGGCAAGACACTGCTGCAGCCGACACGCGATGTCGGCATCGTCTTCCAGGAGCCGGTGCTGCTGCCGTGGCGCACCGCGCTCGACAATGTGCTTCTGCCGGCGGAAATTCTGGGGCTTGATATCGCCGCCAGCCGGACGCGCGCCATGGAGCTGCTGAAGTTGGTCGGGCTCAAGGGATTCGAATTCAGTTACCCGCGCGAGCTATCCGGCGGCATGCAGCAGCGAGTCGCGCTCAGCCGCGCGTTGATTTACGATCCGTCTGTGCTGCTGATGGACGAGCCTTTCGCGGCGCTCGACGCTATGACGCGCGAAGAGCTTGGCTTCGAGCTCCTGCGTATCTGGGATACCCACAAGAAAACGGTCATCTTCGTGACTCACAATATAGTCGAAGCCATTCTGCTGGCCGATCGCGTGGTCGCCATGTCGTCACGGCCCGGCCGGATCGCGAAAATCGTGAAAATCGACTTGCCGCGTCCTCGCACTCTCGACATGGAATTCACGCCGGAATTCAAAAGCTATTCTGATGAAATAAGGTCTGTGATCTATCACGGCGGAACGGTCGCCGCATGACCAACGAGTTGCCAAAAGTGTCCGAGGAGATTGAAGAGCTTGGAGCAGCGCAAATCGACGGTCGCTGCGATCGTCGGGCCGACGCTGACGTTGCTGGCCTGGTCGCGCTGTGGGAATTCCTGGCGCGGTGGAGCGGTGTCCCGAGCTGGCTGCTGCCGGCGCCCAGCGCCATCGTCGAATCCATGATCGAGTGGCGCGGCGAGCTGACCTGGCATTTCATGGTGACGCTGTACGAGGTGTTGGTCGGATTCGCGCTGTCGATCTTCGTCAGCATTCCGTTAGCGGTAGCCGTGGTCTATTCGCCGTTCCTGCAAAATACGATCTACCCAATACTGCTGGCGCTGCAGTCGATGCCGAAGGTCGCGATCGCGCCGCTTCTGGTGCTGTGGATCGGCTTTGGCGCCCTGCCGAAAATTCTGGTGGTTTTCCTGGTCTGCTTCTTCCCGATCGTGGTTGCCACCGCGTCGGGATTGTCGGCGGTGCCGCCAGCGCTGATCGAACTGATCCGTTCGCTGTCGGCGACCTCGGCGCAAACCTTCGTCAAAATCAGATTTCCGACCGCAATCCCGCATATTTTCGTCGGCCTCAAGATCGCAATCACCTTCGCCGTCATCGGGGGCGTGATCGGCGAGTTTGTCGGCTCGGACGAAGGGCTCGGCTATCTTATCCTGATTTCGACCTCGCAATCGCGCACGCCGCTCGCATTCGGTGCACTATTGTTGCTTACCATCATGAGCATCGTCCTGTATTATGCAGTCGAGTTCATCGAACGACTCGTCGTTCCGTGGGCGCCCAAGAACTAGCATTGGAAGCCTTCATCTATGCGGGACATCAAAGACGAGGTCCAAAACATTCCCGTCATCGATCTTTTCAAAGCCGAGCCGCCGGTGCAGAGCGTGCATGAATTGCTCGGCGCTTTCGCCTATCGTGCGCTGCGCGACGCCATTCGCGCCGGCCGCATTCCGCCTGGTCCGCATATCCGTGAAATCGAAGTGGCGCGGTGGCTGAAAATCAGCCGAACGCCGGTGCGCGAGGCTTTCCACCGCATCATCTCCGAAGGGCTGCTGACCAACGGTCCGTGGAATGGCGTCATGGTCGCCGACCTCACGGCAAAGCAGCTCGTCGATCTCTACGCGGTGCGCGAGACGCTGGAAGGCACCGCGGCGGCGCTGTGCCGCCAAGAATGCCACGGCGGCGGAAGTGCGCTCGCTGTTCGGTATTGCCGCGACCGAAGCCACGGAACGCGGCGACCCCGCCAAGCTGGTGGTGATCAATGCTAAGCTGCATCAGGTCATCTACCGCGCCACTCACAATCAGTATCTGTTGCAGTCGCTCACCACGATCGTCGATACGCTCGGCTTGCTGCGCCATTCGACCTTCGTGCTGCCGGGCAGCATTGAGCTGGCCCGGCGCGAGCACCTGCAGATCATCCATGCCATCCGCGACGGCGAGGCAAAGCGCGCCGAAATGCTGGCGCGCCGGCATGTCCGCCGTGCGCTGGCGATGCGGCTGCAATTGCAGAATCGAAAGCCTGAAATTCTACGCCATCTTCCCGACCCCGTGTCGTCGCGCGAAGGAGAGAGCAATGCCCAAGCCAGAACTTGAGTTCTTCCCGGTCGACACGATTCCCTGGGTGCCGGTTCCCGGCGCGCCTCCCGGCCACTATCAGAAGATTCTCACCGAAGATCCGGACAAGATGTTCGTGACCCGGATGCTGAAAGTCGATCCCGGCTGCCGCAGCACGGAAACCTTCGTCCATGATTTCTGGGAGGAGGTTTACATCCTGGAAGGCAGCCAATGGGACGGCGACCAGTTTTTCAAGAAAGGCATGTATGCCTGCCGCCCGCCCGGCATGAAGCACGGCCCGTACCGGACCGATGAGGGCGTCACGACGCTGGAAGTCCGTTACATGCGCTGAGGGCGCGCCGTCATTTCCAAACAGGGGAGCCTCGTCCGATGGCGCCGTCAGGCCGTGAAATCATTGCCAATGTGCCGCGTCTTGAGCGCTACATGGACGCCAACGGCCTCGACGCGATCGCCGTCCGCACCGGAGCGAACTTCACCTATCTCGCCGGCATCGCCTTGCCGGGAACGCTGGCGCGGCATCTCGATATCGCCAGCACTGTCCGCGGCTTCATGCTTGTTTGGCCGCGCAATGGCGAGCCGGTCGTGGTGCTTGATTCTTTTGCCGAAAAGCTCGTCGCGCGCGACTCATGGGTCGGCAAGACCGTGGTCTACAAGGCCTATGTCGAGTTGCTTTACACGCGCGTGGCAAATGTCCTCGCCGATCTCGGGCTCGGCGGCGCGCGCGTCGGTTTCGAGAAGGACGGGCTTGAGCGCGGCGCATTGGGAGGAAATCCAGCGCGTGTTGCCGAAGCTGGAGATGATCAATTGCTCGCGCATGATGGATGAAGTGCGCTGGATCAAGACAGCCGGCGAGATCAGATCTGCAGAAGCAAGCCGCCGATATGCTGGATGACGTTTTGTTCGAGGTATTCCCGACCATCCGTCCCGGCGACAGCGAGCGCGAGGTTCATGCCCGCATCGTCGAAAGCTGCCTGCGGCATGGGTTCGGTTGGGTCCACGGCATCCTCAACTCGAGCTCCAATCCAGTTATGTATGGCGGCGAAAGTGACGTGAAATTCCAAAAGGGAGATTTCGTCCGCAACGATTATGTGGCCTACTTCAAGGGCTATGCCGGGCATCAGTCTCGTCTCGCCATTCTGGGCAAGCCGAGCGCGGACCAGCAAAAGGGCTACGCCTTAACGCTGGATATCCACCGCCGCACGATCGAGCGCTGTACTGCCGGCCGCACCGCGGGCGATATCTATCAATTCGTCGTCGATGAATTCAGAAAGCACGGCATCGAATACCCGGCCTCGCTGGTTGGTCACAGCATGGGCGCCTGGTTCCATCAGCAGGAGCCAGTGCTGCGTAACGGCGGCGAGACCGTGTTGGAAGACGGCATGATCCTCGCCATCGAGCCGCAGCGGCTGCATTGGCACATCCAGGACCTGATCGTGATTGAGCAGGGCAAGCCACGGCTGCTGTCCGACAAATTCCCCATCGATCAGCCTTTTACTATCGATTAAAAACAATCGTCCGCTAAACCGCTTCGGCTCGCGAAAGTTACCGGTCGGGTTGTCGTCGGCATTGAAATCGTACAAATTTTGGTATACAAAATTGTGAGGCCCGGACACGGATCGAGCCCGATGCCGGCGGGGTTGGCGCTCGCTGAGCGCGTGCAAGTGGAGGCGGTGGTGAGTGAAAAAATCGCGGGAGACTTCACGCCGGATCGTGATCGCGTCGCTGATGCCGACGCGGAAGTGCCGGTAATCGACATCTCGATGTTCAGCCCCGGAGGCAAGGATACGCGCGCCGCGATCGTCGACAAGGTGCGAAACGCGTGCGAGCGCGTCGGCTTTTTGGTGATCACCGGACACGACGTCCCGGAGGATACCATCGCACGCACGTTCAAGGTCGCGCGCACGTTCTTTGCCCGTCCGACCGACGAGAAGCAGCGCATCAAGCGTCCGGGGCCCGGGATCAGCCGCGGCTACAACGGCGTTGCCAGCCAGAGCCTGGCCCTGACCTTGGGCAATGCCACTCCTCCCGATCTAATGGAAAGTCTCGGCTTCGGTCCGCCTGAGATCGGCGATGGTCCTTATTGGCGCGAGGGCCATGGCCGGACCCACTTTCATCCGAACCTGTGGCCCGACGACATGCCCGAGTTTCGCGAGGCGGTGAGCGACTATTGGCGCGCCATGGAAGGCCTCTCGACACGGCTAATGCGTGTCTTTGCGCTCGCGCTCGACCTTGACGAAAATTATTTCGTCGACCGCAGCGACCGCCACGTTACTAACATGCGGATCAACTACTATCCGGCGCAGCAGAACGCCCCAGAGAAAAACCAGCTTAGGGCCGGCTCGCATTCGGATTACGGAGCCTTCACTATCCTACGGGGCGAGAACGCCCCCGGAGGCCTTCAGGTGCTGCGGCGCGGCGGCGACTGGGCCGATGTGCCGATGGTGGAGGGCGGCTATATCATAAATATCGGCGATCTTCTGATGCGTTGGACTAATGACCGCTGGGTCTCGACCATTCATCGCGTGATCAATCCGCCGGAAGAAGTCCGGCGCAACACGGATCGCATGTCGATTGCCTACTTCTTCGTGCCGAATTACGACGTCGACGTGAGCTGCATCGAAAGCTGCATGAGCGACGATCACCCACCTCGCTACGAGCCGACGACCGCGGGGGGCCATTGGCGTGGAAAAATTCTGGCCTCCCGGCAAATCGCCGATAAAGCAAACGCGCAAAGTGCCGCCGGGTAGAAAGCCTGCGCTTTTTCGATCGAGACCTCAAAAGAAAACGGCGGCCGCCCGATCGGGCAGCCGCCCTTTTGCGGTCTCTGCGATGCCGGATTATTTCGGCACGAAACCCGGAGCGTAGATGTCTGCCGCCTTGACGGTGCTCTTGAGCGTGTAAGCGCCGGCAATCACGTCGATGGTGCGCTGCAGGCGTCCTTCCTCAATGGCGCCGAGCGGCGCACCTGCAACGGTGGCCAACTGGCCGACTTTCATGGTCTCGTCGCGGGCGACGCCTTCGTCCACTTCGCGGTGATACTTGTGCATGATCGCGCCCGCTTCTGTCGGGTTGGCGATGGCGTCCTTCAGGCCGTGCAGGGTCGCCGCTACGAATCGCTTCACCATGTCGGGGTTGGATTTCAGCGTGCTGTCCATGACGACGATGCCGGAGCCGTAGTAGTCGAGGCCGGCGTCCGCATAGGCGAGCGCGACGATTTCCTTCGGCGCGGCCGCCTTCTTGAGTAGCGGTTCGCCGACCGTGTACTGACCGATGCCGTCGGCGCGGCCGAGCGAGAGCATGCCGGGCAGGGCGTCGCTGCCGGCGACCACCCAGGTCACCTTGGAAGCGTCGATGCCGGTGGCTTTGGCGTACGCGCCGAACATTTTCGGCACGGCGCTGAAGGCGGTGTCGGCGACCTTCTTGCCTTCCAGATCCTTCGGCTTTGTGATCCCGGAATCTTTCAGGACGTAGATTGCGTGCGGCGGCTTGGCGTAGATCACCGAGACGAGCTTTATCGGGATGCCATCATTGGCTTTAGCAAATATGGCGGCAGACGTGTCGGCAAAGCCGATCTGCGCGGTGCCGGAAGCGACCTGCTTGACCGCATCGCTCGATCCCTGGCCGCGCACGATCTTCACGTCGAGGCCGGCGGCTTCATAATAGCCCTTCTCGAGCGCAACGTAATAATAGGCGTGGCGCCCGTTGAAGCCGAAGTCGGTGATGAAGGTCACGTTATCCGCGGCAACGGCGTTTTGACTCCACAAGAGACCCAGTACCGATCCGACGAATGCAACTCGGGTTACGACCTGCTGACTAGCCATTTTTGCGCTCCTGGCGCTCGTGTTTGGATAATAGCGAAAGCTCGCGACTGTCGTGGCAACCCAGCGCTTCAAGCCGTGCTAAGCGAACCGGATTCGTTCGCGGGCACACAACCCGCCACTTAATTTAGTATACAAACATTTGGCGTGGAGTTCACGATCCCGGCGACCCAACTTGCCTTTGCGTTCGCCGAGGCAGTCTGGCCGCAACTCGTAGATCGGCAGGGCAGGGAAGGTGCGGGCCGGCACGTGGCCGTTGCTGGCCCGCGCGCAGACGGCGGGACATGCAGCAGAACTGCAACATCGCCAACGGATTCCTAAGCAATACTGGCGGGTGGTGCATCGCTGGATCGAATGTCATGAACGAGAATAGGCTGCTGATCGGACTAGCCGAACTTCCATCAGGGTTCGGGCTAGCTTCAGGTCAGCACATCGCAATATCGTCGTCGCTGTGTCCGGTTAATCGAATAGAGGCACATGATGTAGGAAGGCTAAATGCACTGGATTAGGCGCTTCTTCGGTCCGCACGTTGTCGCAATGTCCGAACCGTATTCAGACGGCAATACTTGGTCCTATATTTTTGGTGATGAGAAGAAATTTAAATTACGAAATTTCCAGACTGCTGAAGATGCATACAGTAGCTATAGTGCCACGCTGACAGGGTTGCGGTTGGGCTCGCCTGGAATTTCTATCAAGCTCATCAAATTAGACGCTGAACAGGCGCAGGCTTTGGCGCGGGCAGAGGTTCCTTATCACGAAATGATAGAACCGCATTTGTAAGCGAGAGGGGCTCAACTCGCCGCAGACGGTAAGGCATGCGCGAAGCTATGGTAGTCGCGGCGCAATCTCGACCGTTCAGGTCAAAGATATTGTCTTCCTATACATAGTACCTTACTGTGAGGCACGTTTTGGATGTGAGTTATCTATGCCAAACCTGCCTACAATCGCCATTGTTGGCGGCACCGGTGATCTGGGCTCCGGACTGGCCCGCCTATTGGCCGCCTCGGGCCACCCCGTAGTGATCGGCTCACGCGCCAAAGACAAGGCCGAGCAGGCCGCCGCTGAGCTTGCATCGCAGCTCGGCACTACAGTGCGCGGCGACGACAATCGGGGCGCAGCTTCGTCCGCCGGCATCGTCATGCTGTGCGTGCCCTATTCTAATCACGACGCCATGATCGAAGAGATCAAGCCGGTGATGGACGGCAAGATACTCGTAGACGCCGTTGTTCCGCTGGTGCCTCCCAAAGTTTCCGTGGTGCAGCTTCCCGCGGTGGGCTCACCGGCGCTCGTAGCGCAGCGCAGGCTGGGGGCCGGTGTGCGGGTTGCCGCGGCATTTCACAATGTCGGGGCCAAGAAACTGCACTTCGGCGAAAAGGCCGACTGCGACGTGCTAGTGTTTGCCGACGACGCGGCGGTGCGCGAACAGGTAATCGCGCTCGCCGATGTTGTCGCCACGCGTGGTGTTGACGGCGGCGTACTCGCCAATGCTGTCGCCGCCGAGGCGCTCACCTCGGTCTTGATTGCGATCAACCGCCGCTACAAGATTCCCGGTGCCGGAATTCGCATCACGGGTTTGCCGGCGCCCGAAGTGCGGTGAACGATTGATGGTTGCGAGGAGCCTCACGCTGAGCGCTCTGGCGGGGGTTCCACTGGTCAACCCCGGCGACGATCTCGGCGCGATGCTGATTGCTGCGTTGCGACGGACGCAGATCGTGCCGCGGGACAAGGACGTTCTCGTCGTCGCTCAGAAAGTGGTGTCGAAGTCGGAAGGACGCTTCGTCGATCTCAAAACCGTAGTGCCGTCGGCCCGCGCCATCGCCGTCGCCGAAGAGGTGGAAAAGGATGCGCGGCTGGTCGAGATCATCCTGTCCGAGTCCAATGAGATCATACGACAAAGGCGCGATGTCCTGATCGTGGCGCACCGGCTCGGTTTCATCATGGCGAATGCAGGGGTCGATCAGTCGAATGTCGCTGGCGAGGACAGCGATCGGGCGCTGCTCCTGCCGCGTGATCCGGACGCCTCGGCCGCCGCCCTAAAGACACGACTGGACGGAGAATTCGGCGTCGACTTCGGCGTCATCATTAATGACAGTTTCGGGCGTCCGTGGCGGTTCGGCGTCGTCGGCGTTGCCTTAGGTGCGGCCGGACTTCCGGCCATCCGGAAGATGATCGGCGTCCCGGATCTCTTCGGCCGGAAGATGCGCGTGACCGAAGTCGCGGTAGCGGATGAAATCGCGGCAGCGGCATCGCTGCTGATGGGGCAGGGCGCGGAGGGGCAGCCTGCGGTACACTTGCGCGGATTGGACTGGGATGGTCCGGTCACGCCGGCGTCCGCACTTTTGCGGCCAAAGAATCAGGATCTTTTTCGATGAGCGCGCTCGCCGCAAATCAGGTACTCGCGCTGTGCGGCGGCATCGGCGGCGCCAAGCTCGCGCTCGGGCTCTGTCGGGTGCTCGGCCCGGGACTGACCGTCGTCGTGAATACCGGCGACGACTTCGAGCATCTCGGGCTCCAAATCTCTCCCGATCTCGACACAGTACTCTATACGCTCGGCGGCCTGGCCGACCCCGAGCGCGGGTGGGGGCGTGCGCAAGAAACCTGGCAATTCATGGGCGCGTTGCGGGAGCTCGGCGGCGAGACCTGGTTCCAGCTCGGCGATCGCGACCTTGCTATCCATATTCAGCGGACGGAATGGCTGCGGGCCGGCAAGAGCCTGTCGGCTTTTACGGCGCATACCGCGCATCAATTTGGCATCAGCGCACGCATCGTGCCGATGTCGGACAGCGTTGTCCGCACCATCGTCGAAACGAGCGAAGGCGATCTGCCGTTTCAGAGCTATTTCGTCGGGCGCCGCTGCGAGCCGGTGGTCAAGGCCATCCGCTTCGCCGGGGCGTCGGAGGCCTCGCCACCGGCTGGCATCCTCGACCTCATTGCCGACTCCACTCTCCACGCGACCATTATCTGCCCATCGAACCCCTATCTCAGCGTTGACCCGATCCTCGCCGTTCCAGGGATCGCCGCGGCGCTGTCGACCGCGCCGTCGCCGGTGATCGCGGTATCCCCGATCATCGGCGGACAGGCCGTCAAAGGCCCGACCGCGAAGATCATGGCGGAGCTTGGTATCGCGGCCACGAACGAATCGATCGCCGCGCATTATCGCGGGTTGATCGACGGGCTCGTCATAGATGCAAACGACGAAAGCGATCGTGCGCGCTTCGGCGAGCCGGTGCTGGTGACGCGGACGATGATGCGCGACATAGCCGACCGGGAACGGCTCGCCAGCGAAATCATCGCTTTTGCCGAGACGCTGGCCCATTCGCCGGCGGCTAGGCTTGCCGGAGGCCGCAAATGATTGCTGGCAATCGCATCTGGGCGGTCGTTCCGGTCAAGCGGTTCTCTGCCGCAAAGACGCGCCTGGCCTCCGTGCTCGACGCCGCCGAGCGCGCCGAGCTTGCGCGGCTGATGTTCGAGGACGTGCTCGACGCGCTGATGCCATGTCAGGACATTCTTGCCGACACGCTGGTGGTGACCTCGGATGCAGAGGCGGCCGCCCTGGCGCACTGCCGCGGAGCCACGGTCGTGCCCGATACTCCCGACCGCGGCATCAACCACGCCGTCAGCCGGGCGCTTCGATACATTCATGCGAATGCTGATGACGGGCTCATGATTGTGCCATCCGATATCCCTCAGGTGACGCGCAATGCTTTCGCGAAGGCAGCCGCCGCGATCGCGACAAAGCCCAGTCTGGCGATTGCCGGCGCGGCCGACGACCGCGGCACAAATCTGTTCGCTTGCCGGCCCGTGGACGCCGTCCCATCATGCTTCGGCCCGTTAAGCTTCGATCAGCATCGTCGCGTGGCGTTGCAGGCCGGCGTCGCGGTGCGGACGCTTTGCCTGCCCGAGCTCTCCTTGGATATTGACCGGCCGGAAAACTTGCGGACGTTCCTGACGCTCAAATCGAGCACGCGAACGCATGCGTTTTTCTCCCGCATCCCCGTCGAGCGGATCGGGGAATATCACCGTCCCACCAGGCAGCCGCTCGATCGCGCGGCTATAGAGGTTTGAATATGCGTGCAGAACTTGAGAGCTTGCTGGCGGACTTTGCCGACGATCGCGTGTTGGCGCCCGAGGAAGCCTTTCGGCTTGCCGAGGCGACCGATCTTGCCGCTTTGCTGCGCGCGGCGGCGCGGCGGCGCGACAATGCACACGGCGCAGCGGTGTCCTATTCGCGTAAAATTTTTATTCCCCTCACCAAGCTTTGCCGCGACGTCTGTCACTATTGCACTTTCGCTCATGCCCCGCGCGACGACGAACCGGCTTTCCTTTCCCACGAGGCGGTGCTGGAGATCGCCCGGGCTGGGCGCGATGCTAGATGCAATGAGGCGCTGTTCACGCTCGGCGACAAGCCCGAGCTTCGCTATCGCTCGGCGCGCGAAACGCTAGATCGTCTAGGCCATGCCAGCACGCTGTCTTATCTCGCCGAGGCCGCCCGTCTGGTTTTCGATGAGACCGGCCTGCTGCCGCACGTCAATCCGGGCCTGCTCGACGAGGCCGATCTGGCAGCATTGCGCAAGGTGTCGATCTCGCAGGGCATGATGCTGGAAAGCGCATCGGCGCGGCTCGTCGAGCGGGGCGGCCCGCATTTCGGCTCGCCGGATAAGGAGCCGGCGGCGCGGCTCGTCACCATCCGCATGGCGGGCGAGCAACGCGTGCCGTTCACCACCGGCATCCTCATCGGCATTGGCGAAACCCGGCGCGAGCGAGTACAGGCGCTGCTGGCGCTGCGCGACCTGCACGATGCGTACGGTCATATCCAGGAAATCATCATTCAGAATTTCCGTCCGAAGCCCGGTACCCGCATGGCGGATACGCCGCCGCCCTCACTTGAAGAACACCTCTGGACGATCGCGGTGGCGCGGCTGATTTTCCCGGCGTTCCATGAACATCCAAGCGCCGCCGAATTTGAATCCGGGCGCGCTAAATAAATTGGTGGACGCCGGCATCAACGACTGGGGCGGCGTGTCGCCGGTGACGCCTGATCACGTCAACCCAGAAGCTCCATGGCCGCATTTGCGTGTGCTGGAGCGCGCGACGATGGCCGCGGGCAAGCGGCTGGTCGACCGGCTGGCGATCTATCCGAGCTACGCGCGCACGAGCCAGATTTGGGTCGATCCCGGCTTGCGCACTGCGCTGCTGCGGCGGATCGATGCTGACGGCTGGCCACGCACCGACGACTGGTCGCCCGGCACGGATGCGCCGCTCCCGCCCGACGCGCGGATCTTGGCGGTGCCTGCCGTTGTCAGCGGCGATCTCGCGCCGATCCTCGATCGGGCGTCCGCCGGCCGTGGTCTTGTGGAAGGCGATATCGTTCGTCTGTTTCAAGCGCGCAACGATGAGTTCGCGGCGGTGTGCACCGCTGCCGACACTTTGCGGCGCGAGACCTGCGGCGATGTTGTCTCCTACGTCGTGACGCGCAACATTAACTACACCAATATTTGTTCGTTCAAATGCCAGTTCTGTGCCTTCTCGAAAGGCAAGATGAGCGAGAATCTGCGCGGGCCGGCCTTACAATTTGTCCCTCGACGAGATTGCTGCACGCGCGCATGAAGCCTGGGCGCGCGGAGCCACCGAAGTCTGCATGCAAGGCGGGATCCACCCGGACTTCACCGGCAATACCTATCTCGACATCTGCCGCGCCGTGCGCGAAGCAGTGCCAGGTATGCACGTCCACGCCTTCTCACCGCTGGAGGTGCATCAGGGCGCGGCGACGCTCGCCATGCCCGTTGAGGAATTCCTTCTTCGGCTCAAAGAGGCCGGACTCGGCACGCTGCCGGGAACTGCGGCCGAAGTGCTCGACGACGAGGTGCGGGCAGTGCTGTGCCCCGACAAGATCAACACAGCGCGCTGGCTCGAGGTGATGAGAGCAGCGCATCTGGCCGGCTTCAAGACCACGGCGACGATCATGTACGGCCATGTCGACGGCTATGTGCACTGGGCGCGACATCTGTGCGCCTACGCGAATTGCAGGCAGAAACTGGCGGCTTCACCGAATTCGTCCCGTTGCCATTCGTGCACATGGAGGCGCCAATTTACCTCAAGGGACGCGCGCGGCGAGGTCCGACCTTTCGCGAAGCTGTGCTGATGCATGCGGTGGCGCGCCTCGCGCTCAATCCGCTCATCCGCAATGTGCAAACCTCCTGGGTAAAGATGGGTCCCGAGGGAGTGAAGGTATCCCTGCGCGCCGGTGCGAATGATCTCGGCGGTACGCTGATGGATGAAACGATCACCCGCTCCGCTGGGGCGGTGCACGGGCAGGAGATGACGCCGGCGATGATGGAAGGCATAATCCAACAAATCGGGCGGGTGCCAAGGCAACGCGACACGACCTACCGGGACGTGACCGCAGAGCGGTATCGTACGTCGTTTACGGCGCTGACCTATGGGAGCGCCGGAAAAATGGCTGACGCACGCCTCTGATCAAATGCCGAGAAGGGTTTTAAATGCCTATTGTTCCAACCATAGTATGACTTTACTATTGGCTCGCTGCGGACCCCGCCGCACGTGACAGCATGCCGGACGAATAAAATTCAGGACATTTGCACGATGAGTCTCTTCATTCAGCCCGAAATCGTGGATCGCAAGCGTCGACGCGCGGCCATCGAGAGACTGCGCCAGCTAGGGGTTCGGCTGCCGACTTGGAGCGAGCTCGCGGATCCGGGGGAGATTGAACCGCACAGGTTGCCGTCGCTTGCGCACGTGGACCCTGATGCGGCGGACGCGGCGAACCTCTGGCGGGTGCACTGGTTCAATGGTCCTGACCAGAAATCGCTGATCGACATTCCTGGTCACATAGTGCTCCCGGCTGAATTGACGGGTGTGAAGGCACCGATTGTGGTTTTGCTCGGGCGCCGTTTTCCTATGATTGGCGCACACAAGGTACTTGCGGCCTACGCTTGCCTCTTGCCGCGGCTGGTAACCGGCCAATTCGATCCGTCGAATGATCGGGCGATCTGGCCTTCGACGGGCAATTATTGCCGCGGCGGAGTTGCGATATCTCGCATTTTGGGATGCCGCGGAGTTGCGGTACTTCCCGCCGGCATGAGTCGTGAGCGCTTCGATTGGTTGCAGCGATGGGTAGCCGACTCGAGCGATATCATTCGTACCCCGGGGACCGAAAGCAACGTAAAAGAAATTTACGACAAATGCAGAGAACTTTCGCGAGACAAGCAAAATATTATTCTCAACCAATTCTCTGAATTTGCAAATTACCTCATCCATTATCACTGCACCGGACACGCATTTGATAAGGTATTCCACTTCTTAAAGTGGGATCACAGAAAATACCGTCTGGCGGCCTTTGTGTCTGCTACGGGATCCGCGGGCACAATCGCTGCCGGCGATCGGCTAAAAAAACTGCACGGCACCAAAATCGCAGCCGTGGAAGCCGCCGAATGTCCGACCATGCTCTGCAATGGGTATGGCGAACACAATATCCAGGGTATCGGCGATAAGCACATTCCGCTGATCCACAATGTCATGAACACCGACGTCGTCATCGCGGTCTCCGACGCCGCGACCGACGCGCTCAATCTGCTGTTCCGCAGCGAAGTCGGTCGTCGCTATTTGACCAACCGTCGCGGGATCGATCCGGCAATGGTGCGCCAATTCGATGACATCGGCATTTCCGGGCTCGCTAACGTGCGTTGCCGCCATTAAGCTTGCCAAGCATCTCGACTACGGCCCGGATGATGTTGTGATGACGGTGGCGACCGACAGCGCTGCGCTTTACGCAAGCGAAAGTGAACGTTTCGTTGCCCGCCGCTATCCGGGCGGCTTCGACGAAGTGAATGCTGGCGAGATTTTCGGTCGCCACATGGAAGGCGTTGCGGACGACGATACGTTGGAGCTGCGCCATATCGATCGCAAGCGAATTTTCAATCTTGGATATTACACCTGGGTCGAACAGCAGGGCGTCTCTGTTGAGGACTTCGATCGCCGCAGGAGCCAGAGTTTCTGGCAAGGGTTGGTCGACAGCATTCCAGCCTGGGATCGCCTGATCGAGGAATTCAACGCCGAAATCGGCGGCAGGGCGGCAGCATGAACTTGGTGAAGCCCTACCCCAAACTGCGCAAAGACATTGCGCAGCGTGATCGGAGCCTGCGAGAGAAAGTTGTCTCGCTCGAGGAAGCGGTTTCTTTCGTGCGCGACGGAGATGCGGTCGGCATCGGCGGCAGCACTATGTCTCGCACGCCGATGGGCCTGATCTGGGCGCTAATCCGCGCCAAACGGAAGGATCTTTCCTGCTCGCGCTGCATCGTCTCGAGCGACGGCGATCTTTTGTTCGGCTCTGGCGTCAGCGCGCACATCATCACCAGCTGGTTCAGCCAGGGTATTCTGTGGGGCGTCTCCAAAGTGATGCGCCACTACGTGGAGACCGGCAAAGCGCGCTACGATGAGTGGAGCCATATGGCGATGGGCATGCGTTTTCGCGCTGGCGCCATGGGCGTGCCCTTCATTCCAATCCGCTCGATGCTTGGGTCCGACGTCGTCGGTCAGCGGCCCGAAGCCGAAGGAAATGATCTGTCCGTTCACGAATGAGAAGCTACTGCTTGTTCCGGCGCTCAACCCTGACGTGGCGCTGATCCATGTCCAGCGTTGCGATGCCTACGGCAACGCGCAGATCGACGGCCTGCAATTCATGGACATCGACCTGGCTATGGCGGCCAACAAGGTGATCCTGACCACCGAGCGCATCGTCTCCAACGATCAGATCCGCCGAGCGCCCGATCAGACCAAAATTCCGTTCTTCGCTGTAGATGCGGTGGTCGAGCTGCCGTTCGGCTGCTGCGCCGCATGAATGCTACGGCGTCTACGAGCCGATGATGCGACATATGGAGTACTACGTCGATCTCGTGAACAAGGATCCGGTCGCCGGGCATGCGGGAATATCTCGACCGGTTCGTCTATGGGCCGAAATCCTGGACCGAGTTCCTCGATCTCATCGGGATCGAGGAAGTGCTGGCGGCGGCGCGCGCGGGGACGACAATCTATGACGCTTAAGTCCGCCTATACCGCTGGCGAACTGCTCGCCATTTTGAGCGCGCGCCAGCTCAAAGACGGGCAGGTGGTGTTCGCCGGCGTCGGCATTCCGCTGCTCGCGGCGACCCTGGCGCAGCGTCTCCACGGTCCGGGCCTTACCATCCTGTTCGAAGGTGGCGTCATCGGCGCCTTCATCGAGCCGGGCAAGCTGCCGCCCTCGACCAACGATCAGCGTTGCACCAGCCGCGCCAACATGGTGCTCGGCAGCGCCGAAGTGCTGCTGCTGCTGCAGCGCGGTTATGTCGACGTCGGCTTCATGGGCGGCGCGCAGATCGATCAGTACGGCAATCTCAACAGCTCTTTTATCGGCGATCCGGCCAAACCGAAGACGCGTCTGCCGGGTACCGGCGGCGGCAACGACATCTCCAGCCTTACCAACATGATCGTGGCGATGAAGCATGAAAAGCGACGCTTCGTGGAGAACGTCGACTTCATCACCAGCCCCGGCTGGCTCAAGGGCGGGCAGACGCGTCACGACAGCGGACTGCTGGCCGGCGGAATGTACCGCGTGGTGACCGATCTTGCCGTCTTCGGATTTGACGAAATGACGCGGCGCATGAAGCCGCTTGCGCTCAATCCCGGCGTGACGCGCGAACAGGTTCAGGACAATACCGGCTTCAAACTCGACTTCAGTCCGGACACCGGCGTGACCGAGCCGCCGACTGCGCACGAATTGTCCGCGCTGCGCGCGCTCGATCCGGACCGCCTCTATATCGGCTAACGGCCAAAAGTTTCATCGGAGAATATCGAACATGACAGTTCTCGACCGCACGTTCGGCATTGCCGCCCGAAATTTCACCGCCTATCCGGAAATGCCGGATGTGCACGCGCTAGTCGAATACGGCGTGAAAATGGAGCAACTCGGGTTCGATTCGCTGTGGGTGTGGGATCACGTTCTGCTCGGCGTCGAGCCGAATTTCCCGATCATCGAATCGCTCACGCTGCTCACGGCGATTGCTGCGCGGACCAAGAAGATCAAGCTCGGCACCGGCATTCTCGTGCTGCCGCTGCGCAATCCGGTCGTTCTGGCGAAGCAGTTGTCGAGCATGGATCTGTTGTCGGACGGCCGGCTGATCATGGGCATGGCTTCCGGCTGGTACAAGCGCGAATTCGACGCGGTCGGCGTGCCGTTCGAGAAGCGCGGCAAGATCATGGATGAAAACCTCGAGATCATGACGCGATTCTGGACCGAGGACATGGTCAAGGGCGAATACATGTATCACAAGATCCCCGCCGGCGTGATGTATCCCAAGCCGGTGCAGAAGCCGCGCCCGCCGATCCTGATCGGCGGCTATGTCGACCGCGTGCTCAAGCGCGCCGCCGTCGACGGTGACGGCTGGCTGACTTATTTCTATCGCCCCGAAAGCTTCGCGAAGTCGTGGGCCAAGATCCGCGATTTTGCAAAGGAAGGCGGCAAGGATCCCGACAAACTTCTTAACGCGGCACAATTGCCCATCCGCATCGGCAAATCGCGAGCCGATGTCGAGGCCGGAATGATGGAGTGGCTTGGGAAGGAGTGGGACTACGCCTCGTGGAGCGAGTCGACCAAAGACAGCGCCATTCTCGGCACCGTCGATGAATGCGTCGAGCAATTGAAGGCGCACCTCGCCGTCGGCGTACAGAAGCTGATCTTTGTGCCATACCGCTACGAGATGGATCAGATCGAGATCATCGCGCGCGAAATCATTCCGCGGCTGAAGAATACCTGAGGATCCTCGCAGCGCCGATGATCAGCGTTTTCGAGTTGTTCAAAATCGGCACTGGTCCGTCGTCGTCGCATATAACGGGGCCGATGAAGGCTGCAGCCTTTCCGGCCTCGGCTCGTCCCAAGCAGGAATTCCTAGCTTTTTCCTGGCTGCGACGGCGATCAGATCATGTGCAAAATGAATGCGTCGATTTCGGGCGCGGAAGCTGGCTGCCAGGGCGAGGTGGGTGTGGCGTGTTCGATGGCCGCGACCGGGCTGACCGCCGCATCGGGCCGCGGACAACAAACAGGTCGAAAAACACTGCGGGATCGCCGTGCATTGCTCGATCAGGTTATCGAGACAATGCGCCAGACCGGCGCCGATACGCAGTCCAAATACAAGGAAAACCTTGCGCGGGCTGGCGGTTATTGGCCCCGAATGTTGACGCCATGCAGTGGGGCCTTGACCGCGCCCGCCTGGAAATTGTCGCGCACCACGACATCATGGGCAAAATTTGAGCTTGCCTGAAATTTGGGCCCTTACTAACATTCTAAAAATAGGATGAGTTCTTGGGGGGCGGGCGGTGCAGGGTTCTGGGCTGGCAGCAAGAAGCGCACGAGCTCATAAAAGCTCCGATGGTATATCGTCGGCGTGCCATCGTGCGGCATCCTCGATCTTTCGGCTGCGAAGAATGTAAATTTGAGCGTCCCTGCGCGCCGTCGGGGGCGCGTGGACATGAACTTGGGCGAAACTCGTCGTCGACCGTCGTCGACGCGTATCGGAGGAGTGAACATGAGGAAGCTTCCAGGACTGATGGCGACGGCGGTCTTTTTGGCCGGATTCGTCGTGATGGGCGCTAACGCGCAGGAGACGATCAAGATCGGTGTCACACAGCCGCTCACCGGCGCCTTCGCGGCTTCGGGAAACTACGTCGCCCAGGGCGCAAAAATCGCCGAGGAAGAAATCAACCAGGCGGGCGGAGTACTCGGCAAGAAGATCCAGTTGATTATCGAAGACAATAAATCAAATCCGACCGAAGCGGTGGGCACGGTCGAAAAGCTGATCACAAAAGACAAAGTGCCGGTGCTGATCGGCGCCTGGAGTTCGACGCTGACCTTGGCGGTGATGCCCAAGCTCGAAGAATACAAGGTGCCGATGATCGTTGAGACGTCCTCTTCAGGCAAGATCACGACCTCCGGCAATCCCTATATTTTCCGCATCAGCCCGACCTCAGCGATGGAAGCCAAGGCATTCCAGCCGCTGGTCAGCAAGATGGGAATCAAGAAGGCTGACTTCCTCTACACCAATAATGACTTCGGAATCGGGTCGGCCAACGAATATTCGAACATGCTGAAAGCCAATGGCGTCACGGTCGGCGTTATGGAAACCATGGACCCGAAGGCGACCGATTTCTCGGCGCAACTTGCGAAGATCAAGGCGTCGGGCAGCGATACCCTGTTCGTGACGACCGCGGTCGAGCAACTCACGCTAATCCTGAAACAGGCGAAGGAACAGCAACTGAAAATCCGCATCATTTCCTGCGGCGGCTCAAATTCGCCGGACCAGTTGATCGAACAGGCGGGGGATGCGGCCAACGGCTCGTACCACACCGCGTTCTTCCCTCCGTGGTTCCCGGAGGTGACGAAGAACCCCGAGGTTTCAAAGCGCTACATGGCCGAATGGAAGAAGCGCGGCCATAACGTCGGCGGATTGACCGAGGGCTTTCGTGGCTTTGATGGGGTCTATGTGGCCGTCGCTGGCATCAAGGCGGCCGGCAAAGCGGAGCCCGAGGCCATTCGCGCCGCGCTATGGGGTGTAACCGTGAAAGGGCATCTACGGGGACATCCATTTCAACAAGGAAGGGCCGGCCGGCAAGGAAAGCGGACAGAACGTGCCTGCCGTCTACCTCGTGACAATTTCCAACGGCAAGGTTGTGAAGACATCCTTCTGAGGTGGATCTCAAGTAAGGGCACGAGCCGCCACCCGGAGGCTCGTGCCCTTGCGCGTTGAGAGCGGCCCGAGACGGAGCCCCAGGACTTGGACGAGCTATTTCAGCACTTCTTGAATGCGATGATCCTCGGCAGCACTTATGCGCTGCTGGGGATCGGGCTGACGCTGATCTTCGGCATCATGCGTGTCGTCAATTTCACGCATGGTGAGCTCTACGCATTCGGCGCGTACTGCATGTATTCGCTGGTCATGATGTTTCGGCGTCAATTTCTTTGCTTGCGCTCGCGTTGGCGATGGCGATGGGCATATCGATGGGCGCTGCTATCGAATTGCTGCTGCTCAGCCGCCTGCGGGGCGCCGACATCGATACCACGATGCTGGTCATGATCGGCGCCTGGATCGTCATGCAGAACAGCGAGCAACTTGTTTGGGCGGGCGTGGCGCTGTCGATCAATACCCCGTTTCCGGAAGAGCCGCTCGTGCTCGGTCCGTTCTCGGTGTCCTGGAACCGGATTTTCGTGTTCGTCATTGCGCTCGTGCTGATCGCGGCACCTATATCCTCGTCAACCGCACGCAGCTCGGCAAGGCGATGCGGGCCACGTTCCAGGACCGCGACACGGCTGCCCTCATGGGCGTTAACATCGAACGCATTTATACCGCGACATTCGCGATCGGCTCGGGGCTTGCTGCTGCCGCGGGCGCGTTGCTCGGCCCGGTCTTCGTTGTCACGCCGACGATGGGCGATCTGGCGGCGTCCAAGGCTTTTGCCATCGTCATCCTTGGCGGCCTCGGCAACATCACCGGCGCCACTTTGGGCGGCTTTATTCTGGCCTTCGTCGAGGAACTCGGCGCCGGCTACATCTCGTCCGGCTATCGCGACGCCATGGGCTTCCTGATCATCATTCTGATACTGCTATTCAAGCCGACCGGACTGTTTGCGCGGAAGGAGCGCATTGGATGAGCCGCTATCCTTGGCTGGCTTCTGGTCGCGTTTCTTGGCGTCGGTCCCGCTCTGGCTGCACGACCATTATTTTCTGCACGTCACTGATCACGACCGGCATATTCATCATCGCGGCGATGAGTCTCAATCTGCTGCTCGGCTACACCGGGCAGCTCATCGCTCGGCCATGTCGCGTTTTTCGGCATCGGCGCCTACGCGAGCGCGCTCGTCTCGCTCGGCTTCGACGTCGCATGTGTTGCCTGACGTCACCGTCGGCGCTTGCGCCGAAGCCGGCCTGGATTCGCGATGCTGTGCGGCAGTCGTTGTTGCCGGCGCTCGCGGCTATGCGATCGGCAAATTGTCGTTCAGGGTGCGCGGCGCCTATTTCGTCATCGTCTCGATCAGCTTCGCCGAAGTGATGCGGCTGGTCGCAGTGAACTGGGTCGAGCTGACGCAAGGCCCGATGGCGCTCAACAATATCCCGGCCTGACACTTTGGCTTCCGGCCCGTTCGAATTGTCGTTCTCTGCGCAAGCCAGCGTTCTATCTACCTTGTGCTGGCGGCGGCGTCGTTTGCTACGTCGTCATCGAGCGGCTGGTCAATTCGCGCGCCGGGCGCGCGATGATTGCGTTACGGGAGAACGAGTCGCTTGCGACTTCGGTCGGCATCGACGTCACGCGCTATCTGGTGCTTGCCGACCGTGGTATCGGCGGCGATGGCCGGCATGGCCGGCAGCCTTTATGCGCATTACATCCGCATCGTCGATCCCGACATCTTTCTGTTCATTTATACGGTGACGATGGTGATCATGGTGATCACCGGCGGCAAAGGCACGCTGGCCGGGCCGATCGTCGGCGGCGTCATTTTCGGGTTTGTGCCGGAAATCTTGCGGGCATTGGCGATCGCGCCGGAGTGTGCAGTGGATCGATCTATGGCGTGCTGATGATGTTGGTCGTCTATTTTCTGCCGCAGGGGATCGTGCCGGCGATCGAGCGTTACTTGTCATGCCGGAAACGACCGCGGAGACGGCTGACGATGGCGTCCACGGCTGCCAGAGCCGATGCAAAAATGAGCGCATCGGCGGAAACCATTCTCTCGATCGAGCACGTCGCCGTGCATTTCGGCGGGCTCGTCGCCATTTCCGACATGACCTTCTCCGTCGATCGCGGAGAGATTGTCGGCCTGATCGGGCCGAATGGCGCCGGCAAGACCACAGCATTCAATGTCATTACCGGCTTTCTGCAGGCAGACCAGCGGCGAAGTTCGCTATCGATCGACCGTGCTGAACGGGCTGAAGCCGCATGAAATTGCCAAGCTCGGTCTGGTCCGAACCTTTCAGCGCACCAGCGTGTTCAAGGAAAGCAGCGTCTTTCAGAACGTGCTGACCGGCCTGCATTGCCGCGGGCGGTCGAATCTGTGGGATACGCTGCTGCAGACGCGCCGGGAAAGGTCGTCCGAGCACGAGCTTGCGAATGCTGCACACGAGATTCTGCGCTTCGTCGGGCTCGAGCAGCGGGCCGAGGAGCTGGCCGGAACCTTGCCCTATGGCGAACAGCGGCTGCTGGGCGTTGCGCTGGCGCTGGCGGTGAAGCCGTCGATGCTGCTGCTGGACGAGCCAGTATCGGGGATGAACCCGTCCGAAACCGCGCGCTTCATCAAGCTGGTCGAAAAAATCAGCGCCTCCGGCGTGACCATTCTGTTGGTCGAACACGACATGCCGATGGTCATGGAGGTTTGCAATCGCATCGTGGTGCTCAATTACGGGCGCATCATCGCCGAGGGAACGCCCGCGGAAATCCAGAACAATCCCGAAGTCATCCGCGCCTATCTTGGACAGGGGAAAAAGCGTGCTTGAGCTTCGGGACCTTGTCTGCCGCTATGGCAAGGTGACGGCGGTAAAAGGCATCTCCCTCAACGTCGGCGCGCGGGCAGCTCGTCGCGCTGATCGGCACCAATGGCGCCGGCAAGACCACGACATTGAAGGCCATTTCCGGACTGCTGCCGGTGGCCGGCTGGCAGCATCTATTTTCGATGGTCACGGACATCACCACGCGCCTCGGCGCGAAAAATTCTGTCGCTCGGCATCGCGCATTGTCCCGAAGGACGCCACGTCTTCCCGTATATGACGGTCGCGGAAAATCTCGAAATGGGATGCTATCTGCGCAAGGACCGGCAGGAGATTGCGCGGATTTGGCGCGCATCTTCGAGCAGTTTCCGCGGCTGGCGGAACGGCGGCAACAGCCGGCCGGTACGCTGTCGGGCGGCGAGCAGCAAATGCTCGCGATCGCTCGCGCGCTGATGTCGCGGCCCAAGCTGATCATGTTTGACGAGCCTTCGCTTGGTCTCGCGCCGAATATCGTGGAGCACACCTTCGATATCATCACCGGCATTCGCGACGCGGGAACGACCGTCCTGATGGTCGAGCAGAACGCTTTGGCCGCACTGGAAATGTGCGATCACGCCTATCTGCTGGAGTCGGGATCGCTGGCACTTGTCGGGCAGCGGACGCGAACTGGTCGACAACCCGCACGTGCGCAGCGCCTATCTAGCGGGCTGAGCTGAATCCTGTGCGCTGCGGCCAGCTGACGACCTCGTCCAGTGGCAAGCGCGGACGAATTTTTGCCGGCATTGCCGGGTCGTCCCGATGGTCATGAGCATTTGCGGCCTGCCATTCGTTCGGCAAGGTCAAGCCCTCCGCGACTACTGTCCGGGCAAAACAGCGGAGCGCACATGACGCAAGCGCCAAGCCCTTCGCTGTCGGCGGCCAGCAGCATATTTTGCAGCCGCCATCGCCGTGCTTTGCACCGCCATGAGATACTCGGCGGTGCCGCGCGGCGTTCGTCCGGATAGCGGTCCATGTCGCTGCTATCGACGCAAACCACGATGACAACCGGCGCTTCGGTGATCCGCGCATAAGATCGGGCAACGTCGTCCTCGATCGCCTGCGGATCGTCCCCGTCCGCGGTGCGATCCCGGCGCAGCCGCTGGCCCATGGCGGCCGGCCAGCTTTTCCTTGCTCGGCACGGTCGTCGAGTACCGCGAACCGCCACGGCTGCCTGTTGTGCGCTGATGGCGCCTGCGTCGCTGCCACCAAAGTCCGCTCGATGCATCCGCGGCTCGATCGGATCCGGCAGATAGCGGCGGATCGACCGGCGCTTGCCGATAGCCAAGCCGAGCTTCGCCTCAGTCGTCATTGAGTTCCTGCATGCCAAGCGAAACAGGTGCCGGCCCTCAATGCAAGCCATCATGGCATCGATCGCGGCAGGCTGTCATGACAGCGACGATATGCGCGCTACCCATGGAATGAAGATTCGCTGATGACATCGGGGCGAATTCTTCTGCTATTGTTTACTATGTTCCTGACCTTAGGAAAGGAGTAGCCCGCAGTCTACCAAAGTCCCTTGCGGGAGAGATCGGTTAAAACCGACGCCGAAGGAGCAACCGCCCCGGAAACTCTCAGGCACAAGAATCGCAAAGGTCAATGACACTCTGGAGAGAGGCGCTCACGCGCCCGCCGACGGGATAACACTCTCAGGCACCAAGACAGAGGGGGCACCATATTCTCGGCCAATCCGGCCGGATCAGAGGGTGCCTCGTATGCTCGATTTTTCTACAATCTGGCTGGTCACGTCGTCGTCAGCGGACAAGCGGCCATCGCGCCCTTGCAGCCATGTTTGCACGCGAGCAGGTGCCGATCGTGACCAAGTGGCGCCTCCAGGCAGCCGCTCCGCTCAAGCGGACGCCGCTGCATCAATCTGCATGTCGAGCTTGGCGCGCGCATGGTGCCGTTCGCGGGCTACGAGATGCCGGTGCAGTACGCCAACGGAATTCTGAAAGAACATCTGCATGTCCGCGCCGCTGCCGGTCTGTTCGATGTGTCGCACATGGGTCAGTTCGACATCCGATCGCGCAGCGGGCGCGCAGCGGACGCGGCGCGCGCTTTGGAATCGGTCGTGCCGGTTGATCTTCTCGGCCTCGCCACCGGCCGGCAGCGTTACGCGCTGCTGACAAACGAGCAAGGCGGCATTCGCGACGACCTGATGATCGCGACGAATGGACGACCGGATTCTGATCGTCGCCAATGCGGCGTGCAAGGACGCCGACGAGATTTATCTGCGCGAGAGCGCTCGGGAGAAAATGCGAGATCGAACGCCTCGACGATCGCGCCTTGCTGGCGCTGCAAGGCCCGATGGCGGAGACTGTGCTCGCCGCGCTCGTTCCCGGCGTGTGCTGGATGCGCTTCATGGATGTGCGCGCCGTCAAGCTGCTGGCGCGCGGACTGCATCGTGTCGCGCTCGGGCTACACGGGCGAGGACGGTTTCGAGATCAGCGTGCCGGCGGCCGTCGCCGAAGCGGTCGCGCGCGAGCTCCTGAAACATCCGCATGTTGCGATGATCGGGCTTGGAGCGCGTGACAGTTTGCGGCTGGAAGCCGGCCTCTGTCTCTATGGTTCCGATCTGGACACGGACGACCACGCCGGTCGAAGCGGCGCTTGAATGGAGCATCCAGGCCAGCCGCAGGAGCGGCGGCAGCCGGGCCGGCGGATTTCCCGGCGCAGAAATTATTCTCGATCAGCTCAAGAACGGCGCGCCGCGCCGGCGCGTCGGCTTGCGCCCGGAGGGGCGGGCGCCGATCCGCCATGGCGCGCCGCTGTTTCGCGATCGCCAGTCGGCGGACGCCATCGGCATCGTCACGTCGGGCGGGTTCGGCCCGAGCGTCAATGCGCCGATCGCCATGGCGTACGTCAACGTCAGCCACGTCACGGCCGGCGCGCCGATCTACGCCGAGCTGCGGGGTGACGCGTGCCGGTCGCGCATCGTCGAAACTTCCCTTCGTTCCTCCAAAATACAAACGCTGATTCAAAGCCCGGGAGACTACCCATGCTGAAGTTCACGTCCGATCACGAGTGGATCCTCGTCGACAAGCGACTTCGCCACGGTCGGAATCACGCAATTTGCGCAGGAAAAGTTGGGCGATCTGGTCTTTGTCCAACTGCCGAAGCTCGGCACGGTCCTCGAAGCGGGCGGCCCGGCCGCCGTTGTCGTCGAATCGGTCAAGGCCGCCTCGGATGTCTATGCGCCGATCAAAGGCGAGGTCATCGAGATCAATCAGCAGGTCTGCGGACGATCCCTCGCTCGTCAATTCCGATCCGACGGGCAAGGGCTGGCTGTTCAAGGTGAAGATCGCGCGACCGCTCGCAACTCGACAAACTGATGGATGAGCCTGCCTATCAGGCGCTGATTGCCGGCGCTCATTACACGCTATTCCGTCGCAGGCCCCAACGACGACGACGCTGCCATGACAACCGAAGCGCAACTGCCGTTACCATTCGCAAGCCGTCACATCGGGCCTTCGCCTGACGACGTGAGCGCGATGCTGGCAGACGGTCGGCGCCGCCAGCCTCGACGACCTTGATCGCGCAGACGCTTCCGCAGGACATTCGTCAGCGTGAACAGCTTGTTCTCCCGTCCGGCCTTGTCGGAACCGGAAGCCTTGGCGCGCGCGCGGCAAGTTGCGGCGCAAAACGAAAGAATGACGTCGCTGATCGGGCAGGGATATTACGGCACGGTTCTGCCGCCGGTTATCCAGCGCAACATTCTCGAAAATCCCGCCTGGTACACGGCCTATACGCCCTATCAGCCGGAAATCAGCCAGGGTCGGCTCGAGGCGCTGCTCAATTTCCAAACCTTGGTGGCTGACCTCACCGGCCTGGAGATCGCCAATGCATCGCTTCTCGATGAAGCCACGGCCGCGGCAGAAGCCATGGCCATGGCGCAACGGATTTCACAAATTCCGATCGCACGGCGTTTTTCGCCGACCCGGATTGCCATCCGCAGACTCTCGGCGGTGCTGGCGGTGCGCGCCGAGGCGCTCGGCTGGCACGTTCGGATCGGCGATCCGATGCGCGATCTGGATGCCGCGAAAGTGTTCGGCGCGATCTTTCAATATCCAGGAACGTTCGGGGACATCCGCGATTTGCGCGAGCCGATCGCGCAGCTGAAGGCGGCCAATGCGATCTCCGTCGTCGCAGCCGATCCGCTGGCGCTCACCATTCTGAAGCCGCCGGGCGAACTTGGCGCCGATATCGCGGTCGGCTCGATGCAACGCTTTGGCGTGCCGATGGGTTATGGCGGGCCGCACGCTGCCTATATCGCGACCAGGGACGCTCACAAGCGGGCGCTTCCCGGCCGTCTCGTCGGCGTCTCCATCGATAGCCGTGGCAATCGCGCCTATCGGCTCGCGCTGCAAACGCGCGAGCAGCACATCCGTCGGGAAAAGGCGACGTCGAACATCTGCACCGCGCAGGTCCTGCTGGCGGTCATCGCCTCGATGTATGCCGTCTACCACGGGCCGGAAGGCCTGACGGCTATCGCCCGGCGTGTATCACAAGACGGCAGCCGTCCTGCGCGCCGGTCTTGTGGCGCTCTGGGCTGTGACGGTGCAGTCCCTCGGCATTCTTCGATACGATTACCGTCGACGTTGGCGCGACGGCGCGAGGAGATCCTTGAACGATGCCCGCGATGGCAGGCATCAATCTTCGCGACATTCCGTCGCATCACGGCCGTCATGCATCGGCATCAGTGTGCGATGAAACGACCACATCCGCCATTGTTGAAGCCGTCTGGTGCGCGTTCGGCGATTCGCCGCGAAGCAGCGGCGCGTCGCAGCGTCGAACTCGCCGGTGCACGCCAGACGCACATTCCCAACGACCTTCGCGGTACGAGCGCATTTCTCAGCCATCCCGGTGTTCCACCAGTATCGCTCGGAAACCGAATTGCTGCGCTACATGCGCCGGCTCGCGGACCGCGACCTTGCGCTCGACCGCAGCATGATCCCGCTCGGATCCTGCACGATGAAGCTCAACGCGACGGCCGAAATGATGCCGCTGACCTGGCCCGAATTCGCCGATCTGCATCCGTTCGCGCCGGTGTCGCAGGCGCAAGGCTATGTCGGCGCTGATCGCCGAGCTTGGCGCCACGTTGCGTGAGATTACGGGCTATGACGCGATTTCATTTCAGCCGAATTCCGGAGCGCAAGGAGAATATGCCGGCCTGCTCGCGATCCGCGCATACCATCAGCGCGCGAGGGCAGGGCCATCGCACGGTCTGCCTTATTCCCGCCTCCGCCCACGGAACCAATCCGGCATCGGCGCACATGGCGGGCATGGACGTTGTGGTCGTCCGCTGCAACGACAGACGGCAATATCGATGTCGACGACCTTGCGCGCCAAAGCAGAGCGAGCATGCCGATCGCCTCGCGGCGATCATGATCACCTATCCGTCGACGCACGGCGTGTTCGAGGAGGAGATGCGCGACGATCTGCGACATCGTCCACGCTCATGGTGGCCAAGTCTATCTCGATGGCGCCAATCTGAACGCGCAGGTCGGCTTGACGCGGCCGGCGGACTATGGCGCGGACGTCGGCCATCTCAATCTGCACAAGACGTTCTGCATCCCGCATGGCGGCGGCGGGCCGGGCATGGGGCCGATCGGCGTGAAATCGCATCTCGCGCCGTTCCTGCCGGGCCATCCGGAGCGGCCGGACGGACCGCACATCGTCGGGCCGGTATCGGCCGCACCTTACGGCTCGGCGTCAATCCTTGTGATCCCCTGGCTCTATTGCCTGATGATGGGCGGCGCCGGTCTGACAGTCGGCGACCGAGATCGCGATCCTCAATGCCAATTACATCGCCAAGCGGCTCGATCCCCATTATCCGCTTCTCTACAAAGGACGCTTATGGGCGGGTCGCCCATGAATGCATCATCGACCTGCGCGCCGCTGAAAAACTCCGCGGGCATCAGCGTCGACGATGTTGCCAAACGGCTCATCGACTACGGCTTTCACGCGCCGACGATGAGTTTTCCGGTTGCCGGAACGCTGATGATCGAGCCGACGGAATCGGAATTCGAAGGCCGACTCGACCGGTTCTGCGACGCGATGATTGCAATTCGCGAGGAAATTCGAGCGATCGAGCAGGGGCAGGCGCCGCGGGAAAGCAATCTGCTGAAGAACGCGCCGCATACCGTGCTCGATCTGGCGGACGATCACTGGCAACGGCCCGTATTCCAGAACGCAGGCCTGCTTTCCCGGAGGAGTGTCGCGCCGTCGCAGAAATACTGGTCACCAGTGAACCGGATCGACAACGTCTACGGCGATCGCAATCTGATCTGCTCGTGCCCGCCGCTTGAGCAGCCTTTCAAACCGCAGCCGAATAGCTCGTCGGGCGTCCGGCAACCGGATCGGCTCAATTCTCGCCGCGGTTTTCGGGAACGGGAAGGCCGGCGAATGAGGCGATGAAGTCTGCCACGACTTCGCCCAGCATATTGACGTGGTCGCGCATCAGTTTTTGCGCTTTGTCCGCATTGCCGCTGTCGATCGCCTTGATGATGGCTTCATGTTCCGCGTGCGACTTGCCCATGCGGCCGGGTTGATAGGTGATGTAGCGGCGATAAGGGTTGACGCGGTTGCGCAAAGCGCGGCTTTCCTGCAGGAGAAAGCTGTTTTTGCTGCCGACAAAAATGCATTCGTGGAATTCGTTATTGCTTTCGAAAAATGCCTCGAATTCCTGGTTGTCGATGCGCTTTCCGGCAACGCGATGAATTTGATGGAGTTTCTTTCGCTCCTCCAGACGTCATACGGCGCGCCGCCAGTCGGGCACACAAGCCCTCCAGTTCCGCCATGACCTGAAACATCTCGACCAATTCGACCAGCGTCAGTTGCTTGACGATGGCGCCGTGATGCCGCCGCATCTCGACGAGGCCGCTCGAAGCGAGATGCCACAAAGCTTCGCGTACCGGAGTACGGGAAACGTGGAAGCGATCAGCGAGCTGCTTCTCGTCCAGGCGGGAGCCCGGGCGGCAATTTGCCCAGGAGAATCTCTTCCTCGAGCTGTCGCAGCAGGTCTTCCGCGCGCGAAACGCGCTTGTCGAGTTCCGACTTAACGGGCGCAAGCAATGCGTTTCTTTGCAGCTCGTCGCGCTTCGTGGGGCCATCCGCTGCTACCTTTCAGATTGCATCCCTGCATAGCATGCCCACTCTAGCCGCCAAACAAGCGGGCAAACCAGGCGCGCAGACGTTTCCACAGGCTTTCGCGCAGCACACGGCCGGCATCGAAGGTAGTTGTTTCAAGCGCGGCGAACCGGCGGACGCTTGCCGGTGCCACACCGCCGAGTTGGCTTCCAATCGGCGCAGCGGAGCGCTTCCGAAAATTCTTCAGTCAGTCGCTTGGCGACATCCTCGATCAGGCCGGTGCGGCCGATTTGCGAGAGCGGCCCTGCCAAAGTGAGATCCGCGGCGATATCGACGACTGCGCCGCTCGGCTGATCGGTGACACGATAGGACATCGCGGCTCGAGACCCGCGAACCGCCGCGCCGGTCGATGCCTTTGCCTTCGATGCTGCCGCTGTGGGTCGTCTCGTCGCGCGTGACGAGCCCTTCGCCTTCGATTTTGGCCGACAGCGGCCCGACCTTGAGATTGAACGTGCCGCGGTAACGCTCGTCGCCGAGGCTCTCGCCCAGTTCCGCGCCGGGAATGCAGCTTCACGACCGCAGGTACGTCGGACGAGGAATGTCCACACCTCGCCAATCGGCCGCCCGGTCTTGACCTGCTGTTCGATGCGCATCGTCTGCTGCGTCTATTCGTGCTTGACCGTGAACACGAGGCTGACGCTGTCGCCTTTTCCCTCGTTGAGCGTGTAGTGCGGATCCTTCGGCTCGAACAAGAACCGCTTCGCCTGGATTCAGCGTGAATCTCTCGCCGTCCGGTGTTGAATGTCAGTTCGCCTTTGAGGACGTAAAACACCTGCGACCAGCGTGTCGTGGTGATGCATTTCGCCGCCGGCCCCGGGCGGAGCTTTGGAGACCTGCACCGAGAACTCGCCATCGCCGAACGGAACGATATTCGCAACTTTCAGCCCGCCGAAATGCGCCGGCGGCGTGAAGGTTTCCGGGTTCTTCTCCGCCATATCTTCATGGAAGTCTCCTCTTGCGAGATGCGAGCATTGTGTATGCGGCCATGTAGGGGCTAAGGACTGAACGAACCGGAATTTGCACGATCGCAGGTTTGCCGGATGCGAGTGCAGCCGCGCATCGCCTTCGCGATCTTCGTCCGGCGTTCTCGGGCAAAGGCGCCGAACGCCGCCAAGACCTTCCGCCACCTTGACCCAATCGCGCATCGGCAGATCCATTTCGAATTCGCCGCCATAAGCCATCTTCTGCGGCATAGCGATGGCGCCCCATTTCTGGTCGTCGAGCACGACAATGATGATTGGCTTATTATAGCGCGCCGCCGTCTCAAGTTCGGTCACATGAAATCCGACACCGCCATCGCCGACAAACACGACCGCAGGCCGCTTGGGGTAGGCAAAACGCGCGCCGATGCCTAGGGCACTTCGGCGCCTGAGGCGCCGGACTGTCCGGCGCGCAGATAGAGGTTCGGCTGCTTGAGCTGAATGCGGGCATCGACCCAGAAATCGACATTGCCGTGCGAACAGGCCAGCGTCGTCTTCGGCGGCAGTGTCGAAACGACGGCATCGATGGCCGCGACGGGATGCAAGCGGATCGCTTGGCTGCCGAGCGTTCCAAACTGGGCTCGCGTTCTGCCGCCATGCGTGGGCCAGCCCGTCGGCCCAGCTCCGGTCGAGCTTGGCCGCCGCGGACATTCCGCCAAGCTTCGACGAATGAGCGTCGGCGATGCGACTGCGCCGAAATCCGTCTTGCGATTACGCCCGAGTCTCTCCGGGTCGATCGACACATTGCAGGACCCGCGTATCGGGGCCGAGCGGCCGCCCGAATTCGAGATCGAATTCGAAATGGTGGCCGAGAAGGATGACGAGATCAGCCTCGGCAGTGCGCGCGGCGCAGGGTCTTGTTGCAGGGGACATAGCCGGGGCCGATGCATAAATTGTGCGTTTCGTCGATTGCGCCGCGCGCAAGCCGAAGCAGCGCAAAGGGGAGGTGCAGTCGATCAACCAAGCCCTTTCAGCTGCGGCGGTGGATCCCAGCGAACGTCGTCGCCGAGCAGCAGCAACGGCCGGCGTGCATTTGCCATAGCCGTCGCTGAAATGTCTTGCGGTCTTGCTGCGGACATCCAGGCAGGCGCGTGCGATAGCGCGGCAATTCCATGCTCGCTACGGCGGGCGCGGCGAGCACATTAACGGGAATTTCGAGGAAAACCGGACCAGGCGTGCCGGCCCACATCCGACGAAAAGCGATGTCGATATATTCGGGAATACGCTCGGTCTGCAGCACGCGGGCGGCAAATTTCGTAACCGGTGCCATGATTGGAATATGATCTGCCGACATGCCTGCGCCGCGTTCGAAGGAGGCGGTATTGGCCTGTGCGCCAAGGATGAGCAGCGGCGTGCCTGCCATCTTTGCGACCAGCGCGGGCGTGACCGTGTTGGTTACGCCCGGACCGAGTGTTACGGCGGCAACCCCTGGCACACCGGTGAGGCGCGAAATCGCGTCGGCCATAAAGCAGGCGCCGGCCTCATGGCGGGTATGATGAAGGGGCAGCGCGTGTGTTGCGCACGCGCTGTAGATGGAATTCAGCGGCCCACCGGAAACCGAAAATATCTGGCGTGACGCCCTGTGCCTGCAGGGATTTGACGACAAGATCGCCGCCTTCAAAGCGATTGATCTGCCGCTCGCCCATGTTCAATACGCTCGCGCCTTGCCGCCATCGACGGATACCGCTGCGCCGGTGACGTAGGAGGCCGCATCAGACACCAGTACGGCGGCCAGTTTTCCGAAATCTTCGGCGCGGCCCATGCGCCGCAAGGGGACTTCGTCAAGCCAGATGGCTTCCGCTGCCTCACGGCTGATGCCTTTCTCTTTTTGCGTGGCGTCGATCAGACTGACCATGCGATCGGTGTCGATCGGCCCGGGACACAGCGTGTTGACCAGGATGTTGTCGTCGGCAAGTTCGACGGAGAGCGTCTTTGCGACACCCGTAATCGCAAGCCGCGTGGCATTCGACAAAACCATGCTCGGCTGTGCCGTCTTTACGCCAATGGTGGTGATGCAAAGGATCCGTCCGCCGCCATTAGCCCGCATGGAGGGAATGACCTGCTGCATCAGGTCGATCACCGGCATCAGCGTCATGTCGAGAGCGGCTCGCCAGGAATCACGGCTGATGCTGACGAATGGGCCGGCCTCGGGTCCCGGCGTGTTGGCGATGAGGATGTCAATTCCGCCCCACCGTCGCACCGCTTCGTCAACGCCGCGGCTGATGCTTGACGGATCACAGAGGTCCATAGTCAGCGGCAAGGTCTCGGTCCGGCCGGAGCGAGCGAGTGCTTCCGCCTCGCGCGTGAGAGTTGTCGGCACTGCGCGCCGTCATCGCAACCCGGGCGCCTTCCGCGGCCAGCGCACGCGCCGATGCCAAGCCGAGGCCGCGCGAGGCTGCGGTCACCAACGCTCGCTTGTTGCGAAGCCCAAGATCCATGCTTCATTATTCCGTGAGGCGCTTCCAGACAAATACGTTTCTAGTTAGCTTTGTCGACAACATCAATGCCCTTGTATACAATCATGGGACGAGTGTTTCGATCCGGAGAAACGACGTGACCTTGCCCAAGATTCCCATTGTTCAGGGCGACGACGAAAACTTCGACGGCGCGGACGGAGCGATGCAGGCCTTCGACCCAGCCACAGGGCAAGCCATCGCGCAATTTGCGTGTGCAGGAGAGGCGGATGTCGATCGTGTGGTTCGCGCCGCACGCAATGCATTCGACGAAGGCTCTTGGCGAAAGATGCGCCCGTTCGAGCGGGGTCGCATCATGCAGCGGATCGCTGACGGCATCATGGCCCGCCGCGAGGAGCTTGTACGCATGGAATGCCGCGACAGCGGCAAGCCGTTGCGCGACGCATATTGGGAAATTGATTGTGCGGCCCGCAATTTTGAATTCTATGGCGGCGCTGCCGACAAGCTGCAGGGCAGTTCGATCCCGCTCGGGAATGGCTGGATGGATTGGACGATCCGCGAGGCGGTCGGCGTCAGCCTGCACATTGTCCCGTGGAACTATCCATTTCAGTTGATCGCGCGCGGGGTGGCGCCGGCACTGGCGGCCGGCTGCTCGGTGATCATCAAGCCGTCCGAGGAAACCCCGACGACGGCGTATGAATTCGTGAAGATCTGCCGCGCGGCAGGATTGCCGCCAGGGCAGGTCAACCTCGCGCCAGGCCGGGGTTCTGTCGCCGGCGCTTTGCTGGCCCGTCATCCGGGCATTGACCAGATCACTTTCACCGGTTCGGTGGCGACCGGCCAAAAGGTGCTCGCTGCGGCCGCAACGCATACAATCCCGTGCTCGATGGAACTTGGCGGAAAGTCGCCGCAGATCCTGTTCGCCGACGCCAACATAGACGCCGCGATCGACATCATCGCGGGCGCGGCCTTCCTCCACTGCGGACAGGTTTGCAATGCCGGCACACGGTTGCTTGTCGAACGGCGCATTCACAATCAGGCCGTCGATGCCCTGCTGGCAAAGGCGCGCGCGCTCAAGCTCGGTAGAGGACTGGACGACCCGGGCATGGGGCCGCTGATAAACAGGAGCCAGAAGTCTAAGGTACAGAACTACTACGATCTTGCGTCGAAAGAAGGCGACTTGCTCCTTGGCAGCGATCTGCCGTCGGATCCGGCGCTCAAGGGGGGTAATTTTGTGCGCCCGGCGCTGGTTACGAATGCCTCAAACGCCGCGCGCGTGGCGCGCGAAGAGATATTTGGACCGATCCTGACGGTGATTCCGTTTGATGACGTTTCGGAGGCGATCGAGATTGCTAACGATTCTCCTTTCGGTCTGGTTGCTGGCGTGCACACGAAAAATATCGATGCCGCTATGCAGATGAGCGAGAAGCTGCGGGTCGGGCAGGTCTGGATCAACTCGTTCTGGGTCGGGCTGGACGTTGAGTTTCCGTTCGGCGGCTTCAAGCAAAGCGGCTTCGGACGTGAAAAAGGCCTTGAAGCACTGACCGCTTACCAGCAAATCAAGAACGTTTGCGTGAATTTCCCTGCGTCCTGAGGAAGCTCCTCAAGTAGTTTGAGGGGGCGAAGGCTGCTTGGACTTGATGAGGTCCCACACGCGATTGGGTGTGATCGGCGTTTCTTGGACGGCTACGCCCAGCGCATTGGATACCGCATTGGCGATCGCCGCAGCCGGACCGATGGCGCCGCCTTCGCCCAGGCCTTTCATCCCCAGCGGTGTTACCGCCGAGGGTGTTTCGATGTGGTGGACCTCGATGTCGGGCAGGGAAGGCGCGCTTGGCATCAAATAATCGGCGAAGTTCGTCGTCAGCGGCTGACCGTCCTTGTCATAGATAAAATGCTCCCAAAGAGCCGAGCCGATGCCTTGGACGACGCCGCCGCGCACTTGGCCGTCCACGATCATCGGATTGACGATCGTGCCGCAGTCTTCGACCACCACGAAACGCGTGAGTTTGATAGCCCCCGTTTCCATATCGATATCGACCACGGCGGCGTGCACGGCATTGGTATAACTGCCGTCCGGCGGACCGTCGACAAACGAGGTGGCCACGAGCCCCGGTTCCATTCCGGTCGGAAGGTTTTCGACGTTGCGCTGAGCCCAACGTGCGAGCGATGAAATCGGAATCGAGCGTGAGGCATCGCCGGCGATACGGGCATGCCGGTCCACGAGTTCGATCACCTCGAGCTTCGCCTGCAGATGTTGCGCGGCAATGGCGATCAGTTTGGCGCGAATGATTCCGGCCGCCCGATGCGCCGCGCCCCCTCCAAGGGTAATTCCACGGCTGCCCCACGTTCCGACCGAGTATGGCGACGTCACCGTATTGCCGTGGCGTACGATCACGTCATGAGGCGGAATGCCCAACTGATCGGCGACGAGTTGGGCAAATGTGGTCTCGTGCCCTTGACCGTGGCACTGCAGGCCTGTGTCGACAGTGACCTTGCCATCCGGGTACATTTCGACTTTGGCGGAATTCGTAGCCGGTTTCGATCGGTGAACGGCGACGGACGAAATCCGGCGTGCCGTGCGCAGTCTGCTCCAGGAATAACGCTATTCCAACACCGGTCCGAATGTCGGGCCGTTCCGGATTGCGCGCGCGTGCAATGTCAGGCGCGAGAAGCTCGCGTACCTTTTTCATGCTCTGCGCATACGAACCTTCGTCGTACGTATATCCGAGTACATTTTTGTACGGAAATTTCTGGATCAGGTTCCGTTCACGCAATTCAAATGGATCGATATCGAGTTCGATCGCAATTTCATCCATCAACCGTTCTTGTGAGAATACGGCCGCGGGCCGGCCCACGCCGCGGTAAGTTCCGAGCGGGCATTTATTCGTCGCAACAGCACGGTAGGTCGCCTCGTATGCTGCAAGATCGTAGGGGCCGGGCAGGACCTTCGCGACCATGCCGGGATCACTTCCGGCGGTGAACGGCCAAACTGAATAGGCACCGACGTCAGCGGTAATGTCGGCTTTCAGGCCGAGCACTTTTCCTTCGGCTGACACATAGGCTTCGAGCGTATGGATGTGTTCGCGTGCGTGAATACTGGCGATGAGGTGCTCGCGCCGGTCTTCGATCCATTTAACGGGCCGACGCGTGCGGATGGCGAGCCATGCCACCAGCACTTCCTCAGCAAATACATGTCCCTTGACGCCGAAACCGCCGCCGACTTCCGGTGCGATTACCTGGATCTGATTTTCCGGCCACTTGAGTTCTTCGGCGAGATAAGTCCGCAGCAAATGCGGTATTTGTGTCGATGACCAGACCGTAAGGATACGGCCTGTCGGGTCGAGTGTTGCGATGACGCCGCGGCACTCCATTGGAACGCCTGCCTGCCGCTGATTGCGATAGGTGCGGCGAACGACATGACGGGCCTGGGCGCGCGCTGCGTCGATATCGCCGCCCTTGCGCGTCTGCTCCACGAACAGATTGTTCCGCCATGCGTCGAACAGGCGGGGGCCGCCTGCTGCGGTCGCTGCCGTAATATCTGCGAGAACGGAAAGCGGTTCGTAATCGACGAAAAGCCGCTCGGCAGCATCTTCGGCGGCGTAGGCGTCATCGGTGAGTACCGCAGCAATAGGTTCGCCGACAAACCGGACGCGCTCCTGGGCAAGTAGGGGCTGAGTAAAACTTTGCACACCCGGAATATCGGCGACGGCGCGAATGCCGAGGCTGCCGATATCGGAGCCGGTGAAAATGAGTGCCTGCGGGAAGTCGTCCTGAAGTGCCGAGGTGTCGACGCTGACAATTTTCGCGTGCGCAAGCTCCGACCGGAGCAGGCGGACATGCAGCATTCCGGGAAACACAAAGTCGTCGATGTAACGGCCCTGGCCGGTGATCAGGCGGGGATCCTCCAGTCGCGTGATGCGCGCGCCGATATAGCGCGGCTGTTCTGCAGTTCGGCTAGGCATTGGCGTCTTTCTTGCGGTCTGCGATCGCACGCCGAACCGATGCAACGATACTGTGGTACCCGGTACAGCGGCAGATGTTGCCCGACATCGCCTGCCGGATTTCCTCATTAGTCGGTTCGTCTGCGCGCTCGATAAACGGCGCGAGCGCCATGATGAACCCGGGCGTGCAATAGCCGCATTGCAGTCCGTGTTCAGCGATGAAAGCCTGCTGGAGCGGATGGAGGGAATCACCCGACGACATTCCTTCGATCGTTACAATGTCCAAGCCGTCGCACTGGGCCGCGAAGGCAATGCACGAGAGCCGCGGTTCGCCGTTGACATGCACGGTGCAGCATCCGCAGGCGCCATGCGAGCATCCGAAGTGCACTCCATAGCAGCCGAATTCGTGTCGCAGCACGTCGGCAAGCAACCGGCGGGGCTCGACCGTCAACGTCTTGCTCGTGCCATTGACGGTAAGAGTAATACTTTTCATCCGGCCGCTCCCGCACGTTCGTAGGCGTTCAGCAGCGCACGCCGTGTGAATTCAGCCAGCAAATGCCTGCGGTAGTCGGCAGTAGCACGAATGTCGCTGTAGCAGCGTTGTGCTGCCGCTACATCCACGCCCGCTTTCGAGGCTACCGCATTCGTCATCGGGGCGCCGACCAGGCTGGCCTCGACGGCTTGCGCGCGCACCGGCACCGAGTCGGCGCCAAGAAGCATAATGCGAGCTGTGGTGACACGATCTCCGTTGCGCTCGACGATGGCGCCGACGGCCGCTACAGCGAAATCACCTTCGCGTTCTGCAAGCTCCAGAAAACTTGCGCCCCAGGTGCCGGAGGGAACCAGGAAGTACAGCGCTGTTATCATTTCGTCCGGCTTGAGACTGGTACTGAAGGCGCCCCGAAACAAATCTTGCGCCGGGATCTGCCTGACGCCGCTTTGCGAGGCGGCTTCGACGTGTCCATCCATGAGCGACAGCAGGCCCGGAATTTCGGCGGTCGGGTCGGCATGGGCCACGCTCCCGCCCGCGGTGCCATGTCTGCGGATCGTCGGGTGGGCGATGTAGCGTGCCGCTTCGGCAAAAATCGGCGCTGTTTTTCTCAATTCCGGGCTTTCGATGAGTTCGCAATGACGGGTAAGGGCGCCTATGCGCACACTACGCGCGGCGATGGAAATGCCGTTCAGCGGCAACCGCCCGACGTCGATTAACGTGGCGGGCCGCGCCAGTCGAAGGTTCATCATGGGGATAAGGCTCTGCCCGCCAGCCAAAAGCCGGGCCTCTTCGCCGTGTTCGGTCAGAAGGGCGCAGGCGTGCTCGACCGTTTCGGCCCGCAAATATTCGAACGCACAAGGCTTCATCGCTGGTGCCGGCTGGTCTGCCACGGGTTGCAACGGGCCCCGTCCTGTCCGCGAGGGCGGGCGCCCGTTCGACAATACATAAGCGTGGCAATCGTATGCAAGGTAGGTAGTATTGTCGACAACTGCCGGATGAAGCAGACTGAGGCCGCAAGCCAAATCTGCGCGAGCGGCGCCCGCGAGCAGGGCGCCTGGGTGCAAGAAGACGTCGTGCGCAAGCGGGCGTCGCGGACAGGGGAGTTGAATATGAAACGGCTATTGATCGCGTTCTTCGCGCTTGCTCTGGGCTTTCCGGCGCAAGCGCAAGACAAACTTGTCGTGAGCATCTGGGGCGGCAGCTGGCGCGACCTCGTCGCCGAAACGGTTGCAAAGAAATTCACGCAGGAGACCGGCGTACCGGTCGAATTCATCACCGGCGGCACCATCGACCGGCTCAACAAGGCGAAGCTCGCCAAGGACAATCCGGAAAGCGACATTACTTTCACGACGTCGCATGTCGGCTGGCTCTATGCCAATGACGGGCTGTTCGAGAAGCTCGATCTCGCAAAAATCCCGAACGCCAAGAATCTCGCCGATGAGGCGCGGATCAGCCCCTATCACCTCGGCAGCTGGGCCTACATTTACACGATCGGCTATCGCGCCGACCTGCTCAAGGACATGAAATTCGAAAGCTGGAACGATCTGTGGAATCCGGAACTGAAGGGCAAGATCGCTGCGCCGGATTTCGATCCCAGCCACATCATCGTCGTGTCGGCGATCCTGTCCGGCGGCGACGCCGCGCATTGGGAAAAGGGCCAGGACAAGCTCAAGGCGCTGAAGCCGAACTTCAAGGCCTTCTACACCAACGACGCCAACAGCCAGCAACTGCTCGCCAGCGGCGAAACGCCGGTGCAGATCGTGCTGTCGATGAACGCCTATTACATGATCGGGCAAGGCGTTCCGATCACGCTTGCGATTCCGAAGGAGGGCGCCGTGCTCGGCGTCGATACCGTGGCCATCATGAAGGGCTCCAAGAAGGCCGATCTCGGCCTACAAATTCATCAACGCGCTGTACGATCCCGAAGTCCAGGCGGAAATTGCCAAGCTGAAGAAGGGCAGCCCGGCGGTCCTCAATGCCAAGCTTGATCCGGAGATCGCCAAGCTTCCCGGCGTTTTCACGACCGCCGCGCAATGGAAGAAGCAGATCAATATCGACGCCAAGCTGCGCGCCGAGAAAACCGCGGAATGGCGCAAGTGGTTTGCCGAAAACATCATGAACTGACGCGAAAAATGGCCGCGGGCCCACGCGCCCGCGGCCACCTCGGCCCGGCTGTGACCGACGCAGCCTTTTCTTCGCACCTTCGTTACGCCCGCCGCGCTCTGCGCCTTCGGCTTTGTCGCCGCGATGGCGGCGGTGCTGCAATTCAGCGTGCGCGCCTATATCCCCGGCTCGCTCGAGCCCGGCGGCTTTACGCTTGCGAATTTCACCGCATTGCTGAAACCGCTCTATGCGCGGGTGTTTCTCGACACGGTTTGGATCTGCTTTCTGACGGCGTTCTGCACGCTGATCGTCGGCTATCCGCTGGCCTATGCGCTGGTTCATGTCCAGAAATCCGATCGCAAAATCGATCCTTCTGATCACCGTCGTCACGCCGCTGTTTCTTGGCGAAGTGGTGCGCACCTATTCCTGGATCATCGTTCTCGGCAACAATGGCTTCATCAACTCGGTCCTGCTCAAGCTCGGCGTCATCGAGCAGCCGATCCAGTTCATGTTCACGACGTTCGGCGTCGTCGTCGCGCTCGTGCACGTGACGATGCCGGTCATGGTGATCATGCTGGCGGCGGCGCTGTCGCATATCGATCGCGACTACCAGAACGCCGCCGAAAGCCTCGGCGCCGGGCCGGTCCGCGCCTTCCTGACCGTGACGCTGCCGCTGTCGATGCCCGGCATCATCGCCGGCGTGACCACGGCGTTCGCGTGGACATTCAGCGCCTTCGCGACGCCGCAGCTGATCGGCGGCGGCCGGGTCAATATGGTCTCGAACCTGGTCTATCAGCTCGGCTTTGCGAGCTTCAATTTTCCCGTTCGCCGCGAGCCTGTGCGTCGCCGGTCTGGCGCTCACGCTCGTCGTTCTGTCGCTGCTGCGGCTGGCCGTCGCGCCCGCTTGAAAAGCATCGGGCCGCATTGACATGCCGCGCTCGACCTATCAGCGCCTGCTCGGCGTCATTGGCGACGCTCGTCGTGATTGCCGATCCTCGGCTTTCTGGTGCTGCCGGCCGTCGTCGTGACGATCGCGGCCTTCAACGACAAGGCGATGCTGTCGTTTCCGCCGCAGGCGTCTGTCGCTGCGATGGTTCGCCAAGGCCATCGCCTATCAGGATTTTCGCGAGGGCTTTCGCAATGGCCTGATCGTCACGGCGTGGAGTTCGACCGATTGCGCTTGTGGTCGGCGCCGCGTTTGCGCTTCGCCCTCGATCGCTACCAGTTCCGCTTCAAGAGCGTGATCGAAGGCGTGCTGGTGTCGCCGCTGGTCATCCCGCATTTTACCGTCGGGCTGGGCTTTCTGATCCTCGCCGCGCAGATCGGATGGCGCCGCAGCTATGCGGTCGTCGATCGTCTGCCACGTCATCCTCGTGCTGCCGTTCGTGCTGCGCAGCGTCTATGTCTCGCTGCGCAATCTCGATCAGCGCTCGAGCTCGCGGCGGCGAGCCTCGGCGCGCCGCCGCTACCGGGTGCTGGCGACCATCACGCTGCCGCTGCTGCTGCCCGGCCTGGTCAGCGGCTGGCTGTTTGCCGCGATCCTGTCCTTCAACGAATTCACGGCCTCGCTGTTTGTCACGGCGCAGCGGACGCAGACGCTGCCGGTGGCGATGTACAATTATGTGCGCGAATATGCCGATCCCTCGATGGCGGCGCTGTCCGTGATGTACATCGTGGCCACCGCCGCGCTGCTCACCTTTGCCAACGCGTTTCTCGGTCTCGGTAAGGTTCTGAATGTTGAACACAGTCGCTGATAGTGGTCAGCACGACCGCAGCCGCCGCGCAGTCGGCGACGATATCGCCGTGCGCTTCGACGTCGTGTAGCAAACGATTTGGCGACGTCACCGCGCTTGCACGAGGTGTCGCTGCCGATCAGGCGCGGCGAGTTCATGACCCTGCTCGGGCCCTCGGGCTGCGGCAAGACCACGCTGCTCAATCTGGTCGCCGGCTTCTTCAGCCCGGATGGCGGCGAGATCCTGATCGACGGCGAGCTGATGAACGACGTGCCGACCTACAAGCGCGAAATCGGCATGATGTTTCAGAACTACGCGCTGTTTCCGCATATGACGGTCGCCGCCAATGTCGGCCTATGGCCTGAAGATGCGCGGCGTTGCCGAAGGCAGGAGATCGGCGCGCCGCGTGAGCGACGTGCTGGCGCTGGTCAAGCTCACGGGACTTGAAGATCGCAAGCCGCGCCAGCTGTCCGGCGGCCAGCAGCAGCGCGTCGCCCTTGGCGCGCGCGCTGGTGATCAATCCGAAGGTGCTGCTTGCTCGACGAGCCGTTTTCGGCGCTCGACAAAAACCTGCGCGCGTCGATGCAGGTCGAATTGCGGGAAATTCAGCGCAAGCTCGGCGTCACGACGATCTTCGTCACCCACGACCAAAGCGAGGCCTTGAGCCTTTCCGACCGCATGGCCGTGATGTCGGAGGGGCGGATTCGCCAGCTCGGCACGCCGGAGGAAATCTACCGGCAGCCCTGCGAGCGCTTTGTGGCTTCGTTCGTCGGCGACGCCAATGTGCTGCGCGGCCGCCTCGAACGCATCGACGGTCGCGATGCCGTCGTTGCCTTGGGCACGCGCGGGTAAGGTGCCGGCATCGGCCGCTGGCGGGCCTTTCGCCATCCGCGCCGGTCGACTTGTTCATCCGGCCTGAACAACTCCAGGTTTCGGATTCAACCGGGGTCCCGGTGCGACGCTTGGCACGATTGTCACCATGTCTATCAGGGCGGCCACGTCGACCTATACCTGGACTCGCGCAGATTGTGTGTTCGGGCCGGTTGCTGGTGCGGTTGCCGGCTCACGAGGCCATGTTGCGGTGGCCGATGGGCACACTAGATCAATATCTCAATCGACAGAAGTAATGTGGTCGCATTCCCGGTGTAAACCGCTGCCGAATGCGCCGACACCTGTCGTACAATTTCAGCTTCAAATAACACAGGGCGGTATTTTATCGCTGGCTCGCCTGGTTGATCAGGCGAGCCAGTGATCGTCTTTGCTGCTGTTCAGGTTTACATCAGGCGGGCTTTGGTAGATATTTCTTGGACCGTTCTTCGGTGTCTTTTCCACTCGGCGTCGGTGAGGTTCACCGTTGCCGACGAACTTGTTCGTGTACATCGTGTCGGTCTTGGGCAAGGATTTTACACCCATATAAGTCGCGGACAGTGTCGGCCGTCTGCGCGACGAGGGTCGGATCCATATATCCCAGGCCATGGTCTTTGAATGCCGGCACCATGCCGAGCGCGGTGCCCACGCCTGGCCGTACTCGATCACTTTCTTGTTGGTGACGCTGCCACCCTTGAATTCCTTGACGCTTTCCAGATGCGTTGATCGACCGACTTCTCGGGGTTCACGTAAACGTATTTGAGGCCTTCCATGAGCCCCTCCACGAAGTCTTTGCAGAACTCGGGCTTCTTTTCGATCGTCGAACGTTTGCAAGCCACGACGTTGCTCAGCATCTTGATGCCGTAGTCGGAATAAAGAATGCCGTTGATCTGCATGCCCTGCGCCCACAGGCTGGGCGCGATGCTGCCGAAGAAATTGCCTTCCGCCTTCACCTGCTTGTCGACCAATGACTTGATCAGCGCCGCGGCGTCCATCGTGACCTTTTTGACCTTGCTGTCGTCGATGCCGGTGGATTTGACGAAGGCGGGCCAGAGCTGGAAGTCGCCACTACCGACGTCGAAGGCGACGGTCTGACCTTCGAGGTCCTTTGGCTTCACGATGTTGTATTCCTTCAGCGAGAAAATTCCGACCGGTGAAATCGGCCAGATGCCGGCAATCGGAGACGAGGTCAAGTCCGCGGCCCGCGCAATTCATCATGACCGCCAGGTCGAGAATGCCGAAATCGTATTGGCCTTGATCGACCGGCACGCAGACCTTGCCGGAGCCAAAGCCGCGGTCGATTGTGACGTCGAGGCCGCGCTTTTCCCAGAAGCCCATCTTCTTTGGCAATGAAGGCATAGCTGAAGGTGCCGAGCGGCAGCCACGGCAGCGTCAGCTTCACCTGCGGTGGCCGCCCGCGCGATGGAGGGGGCGGAAATACCCATATGCGCCTGTTGCGCCGGCCGCGCCGGCCAGCGTCAGGAATGATCGCCGATCTAAACGAGCCATGTTCGTTTCTCCTCTGTTTGGTTTGTTGTCATTTCAAGTTCATGACCGTTGGGTCGGTGGCGTCTCATTGTCCGGCGTGCGAGCCGTCGGCATCTGCGCGAAAAAGTCGAGCGTGCACGGCAGCTGCTGCAGCAGATCGCGCGCGAGCAGAACATGGATGCCGCGGTTTCCATTGACGAATTGCGTGACGCGCATATCGGCGGCAATGCTGCAGAGCCGGTAGGCGTCGTGGAATTGCATCCCGTAGTGCCGTTCGAGCAGTCCGATCATGGTCCGCATGGCGATGCGCGCGGCATCATCGAGATCTTCATGGAACGCCATGGTCATGAGATGATCGGGCGTCACTGCCAGTGGCCACTCGATCGCAAAGTCGCTCCGCAGCGACAACCGGAAGTGCCCATCGAGGCTGGTTTCGATCGCGGTTTGGTTGATCTCGCCGTCGCCCTGGGCGGCGTGGCCGTCGCCGACGCTGAACAGCGCGCCGTCGACCCAAATCGGCAAAAACAGGCGCGTACCTGCGACCAGTTCCTTGTTATCGATGTTGCCGCCGTATTTGTTGGGCGGCCGGCTGTCGAGACGGCCCCACTCACGCGGGGGCGCAACGCCCATTTGACCGAAAAACGGCCGCGTCGGCACGCGCAAACCCGGCGCCACTTCGGCGAGGCCGGTCTCGAAGTCGATGGGGATGATCGTCGTCTTCTGGATCGGCGTCTCGGTGCCGAACATGCCCTTGAGCGGGCTGACGATATTGTAGCCGTAAGGCTGCGTGAGCCTGATATCGAGGATATCGACCTGCAGGACCTGGCCCGGCCTGGCGCCGCTGAACCGCAATCGGCCCGGTGAGGATGTGCGGCCCGGTGCCGCGCTTGGCGCGCGCAAAGATGTCGTGAATTTGTGGCGGCAGCCATTGCGCGGGGACGTCATGCTCGGGGTCGGCGGAAACGGTGCTGACAAGCACCTCGTCGCCGCTATCGATCTCGAGCACGGCATCGAGCGTGGCGTCGTGAAAGCCGAAATGAACGGTGTCGAAGCGTGCGGGCAGATATTTCATCGTGCTGTCGATCTCCCGCGCCGTCTGCGCCATCGTCAGCCTCCAGCGCCGCCGCCGATGTCGGTCGACGCTTGCCAATAGACGGTGCGCTGTTCGGCGAGCGCGATGAGGCCGTAAAGCGCAAGGCCGCTGATGCTGAGGACCGCGATCGCGGCCATCATGAGCGGCGTATCGAGCAGTCCGCCGGCAAGCTTGATTAGATAGCCGATGCCTTCCTGCGAGGCGACGAATTCCGACACGATGACGCCGATGATCGCCAGAGTGATCGAGATCTTCATGCCACTGAAGATGTAGGGCAAAGCATTAGGCATTCGGATCTTCCAGAAAATCTGCCAGCGGCGTGCCCATGAAAGTGCGCGCCATCCGGTGAATGTCTTCGTCGATCGACTGGAAGCCCAAGGCGGAATTGATCGTCATCGGAAAGAACGCGATGAGGAAGGCCAGCAGCAGGCTCGACATCGTCCCGGTTCCGAACCAGACGATGAACAAAGGCGCGATCGAGATTTTCGGAATGACCTGCGACACGACAATAATCGGATAAAAGCCCCTTCGCAGAATAGACGAATAGGTAATCAACACCGCGACCGCGATGCCGCCGACGACCGACAGCGCGAATCCAAGCACGGTCAGGTAAAGCGACGGCCACAGATGTGCCAGCAGGAGTTCGCGGCGCGCGAATGATCGCATCGATAATTTCGGACGGCGGCGGCAGGATGATGCTGCGGATGCCGAGTTCGCGAACGGCGACTTCCCAGAGCGCGAGCAGCGCCACGCTGATCCCGATCGGCCAGCCCAATTCGGCGACGAGATTGTCGCAGTCTACTGAACATGGCTTGCCTCGATCGCTTTGCGCAGCTGGCGGACATATTGATTGAAAGGCTCGCTCTTCCATCATCGCGATTTGGCGCGGGCGCGGAAGATCGATCTTGACATTTCCTCGATAATGGTCGCCGGGCGCCGACCCATCACCAGGACGCGGTCCGACAGGAATGCCGCTTCGCGGATGCTATGGGTCACGAAAATGACGGTCTTGCGATTGGCCTGCCAGATGCGCAGCAACTCAACGCCCATCTCGTCGCGGGTAATGGCGTCCAACGCGCTGAACGGCTCGTCCATGAGCAGGATGCTCGGGTCGTGGATCAGCGCACGGCAAATCGACGCGCGCTGGCGCATTCCGCCCGAGAGCTGGCGCGGCAGATGATGGGCGAAGTCGTCGATCTTCGCCATCGCCAGAAGCTCCATCGCGCGTTGATCGTATTTTGCGCGCGGAAGCTTAAGAAGCTCGATCGGGAACAGCACATTGTCGAGAACCGTGCGCCACGGCAGCAAGACCGGCTGCTGAAACACGACACCGACTTCGGGGCGCGGACCAGTTACCGGCGTGCCGTTGATCGAAATCTCGCCGTCACTCGTATCGATCACGCCGGCGACCATCATCAGCAGTGTGCTTTTGCCGCAGCCGCTCGGGCCGAGCACGCTGACGAATTCGCTTGCCGCGACGTCGATCGAAACATTTCGGATCGCTTCGAGATCGCGATAAAGCTTGCGCACGCCCTTGATGCGCAGCACCGGCGGCGAGACGTTGGCTGATTCGCGCTCATCGGACTGTTGGCAAAATCGCGGCTCGCATGACGGAGGCCTAAGGAGCGAATCATACTATCATCGAAAACGATATCACGTTCGCCGATCTGGTAGCTAGCAAGGCTGAAGATTGGGCAAGGTGCGCGCTTTTCGCATCAGTCGCGAACGCACTCCACTGTTTAAATAGAAACAAGATAAGCCGTGAGCTCGGCCTCGGCTCGGCGAATTGTTGCTATGTTCAGCAACATTAGTATCTTATACACGACAGGCCGTTCGAAGCGAAAAACTCGGTCGGAGGCGAGAACAATGGCGGCGACGATTGCAGGTTACCATGGCGGGCGGGCGGTACGACCGCACGCGGGCATTGATCGACGGCTCCGTGCAACCGGAAGGTCTTGACCTCCAATACATCGAAATGCCGATCGAAGAAGTGTTCTGGCGCGTGCTTCGCTACGCCGAATTCGATGTCGCCGAATGCTCGCTTGCCTACTATCTGATTTCCAAATCGCGCGGCGGGCCGGACTTTGTGGCTATTCCGCTGTTTCCATCGCGCTGTTTCCGCCACGGCTTCATTTTCATCAACCGCAAGTCCGGCATAAAGCGTCCGCAGGACTTGCGCGGCAAGATCATGGGCGTGCCGGAATATTCCATGACCGCAGCGCTTATGGCTGCGCGCAATGTTCGAGCATGACTACGGCGTGCCGCCGGACGCGATCCGCTGGCGAACCGGCGGCATTGAGGAGCCGAACCGCGCCGACCGCATGAATGTGCGGGTCGATGCCGACGTGGAAATCGAGCAGATCCCCGACGGGAAATCCCTCAATGCGATGCTGGAGGCGGGCGAAATCGACGCCTTGATCGGCCCGCGAATTCCTTCCGCCTATCGCAAGCGGCATCCCGACGTGACGCGGCTCTTCCCGGACTACAAGACAGACGAACGCAAATTCTACGAAAAGACCGGCTTCGTGCCGATCATGCATACGGTGGTGATGAAGCGCTCGTTCTACGAACGCGCCCCCTGGGTCGCACAGAGCCTGTTCAAGGCGTTCCGCGAGAGCACGCAGCGTTGCTACGACATGATGCTGGACGTAAACGCCCTGCCTTACAGTCTGCCGTGGTACCTGCCGGCGCTTGAAGAAACCTTGGAAGTTTTCGGAGACGATTTCTGGCCGGAGGGATTCGACGCCAACTGGCGAAATGTCGAAACGCTCATGCGCTACGCCAAGGAGCAAGGACTGATCGATCGGATGTTCAAACCGGAAGAAGCTGTTCGCGCCCAACACGCTGACGGAATTCAAGATCTAGACGGCGCGCTCTTTGCTGTTTTGTTCAGTCCTGTCGACGTTTGAACGCGCGAGTAACCATCGCTTTCAGCCGCGTCCAGATGACCTGACGGACGAGCGAGCCGGCGTCGAGCGGCGCTTGAACGGTGCGGTCGTCGGCCGTGACCGCGCCAGTTAAGACGGGCTTCGAGATTGCGCGCAAAAGTCTCGGTGATCCGCGCCACCAGGTCCTCGACGATGGCTGCCGCGGCCGAATTGCGCCAGCGGGCCGACGAGCAGCGGCGCGGATGGTGAGCACGACCCGCGTTCCGCCGTCACGCGCCGATCTTCCACGACATATTCGGCTTCTCCGGCCGCGCGCGTGCCACCAGACTGGTCGCTGCCGGCGCCCATGATTATGCCGCGCTGGCGGCTTTCGTCGCGCTCGATGCGAGCCTGGCCGGCGAAATTTGCGGTAATCGGCCCAAGCTTGACCGCCATCTTTCCTTCGACGTGCTCACCGGCGGGTGGCCGCGTTAGGCGCGCGCCCGGCAGGCACGGTACGACACGCGCAATGTCGGCGAAGAATGCCCAGACCTCCTCGGGCGGACGCGACACCGCAAAGGATTGCTGGATCTCCACGTTCGGCTGGCGGCCGCCAAGACCAAACACCATTTCGCCCGCGGGTACATTGTCGGTACCTTACGCCGGCGCTGCAGCGAGCGAGCGACTCGCGGCTTGTCGGCGGGCTCAGCGCGGCGCGCCCCGACTGGGCCGAGCGGGCCCTTTCGCATTTCGCATCTGCCATTTCGCCGCGCCGTCGCTCATCCAGTACGCGGCTGATCGCGCGAACGATGCCGACATAGCCGGTGCAGCGGCAGAGATTGCCGCTGAGCTCGGTGCGGATGCGTGCCTGATCGGCATCCGGAAGCCGAATAACGATATCGCGCGCGGTCACCAGCATGCCCGGCGTGCAGTAGCCGCATTGCAAGCCGTGCTCCTCGGAAAAGGCGCGCCGCAGCGCGACCATGACCGGGTCGTCTTCAAGCCCTTCGATCGTAGTGATGGCGGCACCGTCGCACATGGCAGCATAAGTGATGCAGGATCGGGCAGGCTGTCCGTCGATCAGCACTGTGCAGGCGCCGCAAGCGCCTTGCTCGCAGCGCAGATGTGTGGCGGTGAGATTGAGGTGTTCGCGAAGAAAATCCGCAAGATGCAGTCGCGGCTCGACGTCCGCGAGATCAAGCGCCCATTGACGGTGAGTTGGACCGTGTTCATGGCTGCTCGCCTGATCGTAGGCGCGCGTGAGTGCGGCGACCTGCTGGCGGCGAGTCGATGCGATCGGCGATGCCGTGTTTGTCGAGCACGCGCAGGACAGCCGCCTCGTCGAAACGTCTGTCGGCGCGCCGAAGCTCGCGCGCGTCCGCGATGACAATCGGCCGTCCTTTTGTCGCCCCGATGACGGCGCGAAATTGCCCCGCGATCGGGATCGTTCAGGACCGCGCCGATGGCCAAGGCGAATTCGCCAGCCTTGCGGCAGACTTTGTAATAGCCGCAGCGGCCGCGCGCCGACAGCCGCGGCACGCGGATCGCTTCCAGCATTTCGCCGGCGGCGAGGGCGTTTTCGTAAGCGCCGGTGATGAACTGATCGGCCGGCAGGCGGCGCTTGCCGTTCGGGGCCGCGATCATGACATTCGGCGCCGAGGGCGCAAAGCGTCGAGACCCAATCGGCTGCGGGATCGGCGTGACACAGGCTGCCGCCGATGGTGCCACGGTTGCGCACGGCGCGATAGGCGATATGGGCGGCGACAGCCGCTAGCGTATCCAGGCCGCGTCCGGGCAGGCGGCCATCTTCGATATTTGCCGTTGTCACGCAAGCGCCGATCGTGACCGTCTCGTTGCATCCTCGATTCGCGTCAATTCCGCTATGCCGGTGATGTCAATGAGTAGACGCGGCTGCGCCAGGCGAAGATTGAGCATCGGCCCCAGCGACTGCGCGCCGGCGACGAGCCGCGCGGCGCCATTTGCCTCGGCCAGCAGCCGCGTGGCCTCAGCCATGCTTGTCGCGCGCACGAAATCGAAAGCGGCCGGCTTCATGCGCGATCAACCGGATGCTCGTGCGAGATGCGGCGTCGTCGATCGCGGCAAGAATTCGCTCCGGCGTCAGCGGCAAATCGTGCACCTCGATGTCGAGCGGCCGCAGCGCGTCGTTCACCGCCGAAACGATAGCGGCCGGCGGCCCGACCGCGCCGCCTTCGCCAAGCCCCTTTGATTCCAAATTCGGTGTAGGGCGAGGGCGTCTGCATGTGCAGCACGCGAATATCCGGCACTTCGGGCGCGCCCGGCAGCATGTAATCGAGCATTGTCGATGCCAGCGGCTGGCCTTGCGCATCGAAGGGCATGGCCTCGTATAGGCAGGTGCCGATGCCTTGCGCCGTTCCGCCGTAAATCTGTCCGTCGACGATCATCGGGTTGACGAGCGTGCCGCCGTCTTCGACCACCACATAGTCCAGAATTTCAATGATGCCGGTCGCAGGATCGACGGCGACGACCGCGGCGTGTGCCGCATAGGTGAAAGTGCCGCTGTCGCGCGCGGCGCGATAGCCGGCCGTCACTTCGAGCCCGCCAGTGTCGATTTCTGGCGGAAGCGTCTGCGGTTGCAGATACCAGGCACGCGCGACCTCGCGCAGCGTAATGCTGCTCGTCCCAGCTATGACTTTGCCGTCCGCGACGGTGGCATTCGCCACATCGGTCTGCATCAGCCAGGCGCCGATATGAGCGGCGCGTTTCGCAAGTAGACGCGATGCAGTGGCGACCGCACCGCCGCCATGCACCATCGAGCGCGAGCCCCAGGTTGAAGTCGAGTACGGCGTATAGAGCGTGTCTCCCTGCACGACTTTGATCTTGTCGAAATCGACACCGAGAATTTCGTGCGCAACCTGGGCGTAGGTCGTCTCATGCCCTTGCCCGTGCGAATGGGTGCCGACATGTATCTCAACTTCGCCGTCGGCGGTGAGCTTGACATTGGCCTGTTCGTAGCCGGGCACGATCGGCCGGCCCCAGGAGGCGAGCACGGAGGTTCCGTGCGCGCCCTGTTCGACGAAAAATGACAGTCCGACGCCGATCAGGCGGCCATCGGGTTCCGGTTGCTTCTGCCGCTCCCGGATATTTGCCAGCTGAATGGCTTCGACGGCGCGCCGCAGACATTCGGGATGATCGCCGCTGTCAAAATGTTTTCCGACCACGTTGTCGAACGGCATCTGCTCCGGGCGGACCATATTGCGCAGCCGGACCTCGTAAGGCTCCAGTCCTGCTTCGCGCGCGATGGCGTCCATGATCACTTCGATCGCGAGGCACACGCCGGTGCGCGCCACGCCGCGATAGGGAATGATCGGACATTTGTTGGTCGCCACCGCAACGGAGCGGCAGCGATAGGCGGAGAAAACATAAGGCCCAGGCAGCAAATTGGCGATTTGCGCCGCTTCCACTGACGACGAAATCGGATAGGAGGAATAGGCGCCGGCATCGACGTGGCCGACGCATTCGATCGCAAGCAACTTGCCGTCGGCGTTCGCATAGCCGGTGATCTGATAGTGATGCTCGCGGCAATTCGCATTCGCAGTAAGATGCTCGCGGCAATCCTCGAGCCAACGCACCGGATGATCCACCTGCAGAGCCAACCAGCCGAGCGCAACCTCCTCGCGGCAGAGCAGGCCCTTATATCCGAAGCCGCCGCCGACATCGGGCGAGATGATGCGAACGTGGCCGTGTTCGAGCCCGAGACACTCGCAGAGTCCGGTCTGTACCGAGTGGGGAAATTGCGTCGACGTGATCAGCGTCAGGTATCGTAGCCGCGGGTCGCGATAGGCGAGGACCCCGCGCCCTTCCATTGGAAACATGCAATGCCGGGCGGTGCGGATTTTGCGGCTGACTTTGATGGCCGCGGTTTTGGCGACCTCATCGATTGGGCCCCCTCGTTGAACTCGACGAATATATTGTCACCCCACTCTTCGTGGACTAGCGGCGAACCGGGCGCGCAGGCCGCGAGCATGTCTGTCACGGCGGGCAGTTCGTCGAAATCGATCGTGACGGCGGCCGCGATATCCTCGGCTTCGGCGCGGGTCTGCGGCAACGCACATTGCCACCATTTCACCGACATAGCGAAGCTTGTCGGTCGCCAAGATCGGCTCGACCGAATACTTGAAGCCCTTGAGCGGTGGAGCCGAGACGATCGGCTTGATGCCAGTCAGATCCTCTGCGGTGAAAACCGCGCCGCGAAATTCTTCCGGAATTTGAATGTGCCGGAGCCGAGCGTGGGCGACCGGACTTCGGACAAAAGCCACATCGCGTGTGCCGGCAAGGCGAAAATCGCCGACATACTGCCCGCGTCCTCGCAAGAATCGGTCGTCCTCCTTGCGAAGAACCGAGGCGCCAATTCCAAACTTTGCCATCAAGTCCGCTTTCGCGTCGGAAAAGCCTTCAAACCGATCCCGTATTGTGCTTGTTTTTAGTTTGATAGCAACACTGAAAGGTTGTAACAGACAGGTGGTTGCGTTTGGTGGCGGATCCTCGTCGCCGTTCGTGTGAGTGAAGATGACATAGCGGTAGCTATAACTTGTAGGCACAGCATCAATCGCGAAACAGTATTATGGACACTTTCGTGCTAGACGCGCTGGGATGAACGTGATGGCTCATCCGGCGAGGAGAATAAAATAAAAGACTATTTCGCGGATCAACGATCGAAGGCGCCATGTCCGAACTATCGAAAGTTTACGATCGCAGCCGCGTTCCTCTGTACATCCAAGTCGCTTCGGTCATGCGGCGCCGGATCGAGACGAAGCAATGGCTTCCCGGCCAAAAGATTTCGACGCTGGTCGAATTAGAGCGCGAGTTCGAGGTTGCGCGCGTCACCATCCGCCAGGCTATCGATATTTTGCGCGAAGAGGGGCTTTCTACACTCGCAGCAAGGCCGCGGAACGTTCGTCGCCGAGACGCCGGTTTCCCGTTACTGGTTCAAGCTCGCGACAAGCTGGGACGTGCTGGTCGAGACGATCAAAGACAACGTCCTCAAGCGCATCAAGGTGCGCGATCCGCCCGCCACTGCCGACGCTGCGCGAGGATGAAGGCGAGCTTGCTGCCGAAATATGTTTTCATGCGCAGCGTGCAATTCAAGGATGGCGAGCCCTACGGCATCGTCAATCTTCATCTGGCCGACGATGTATTTCCGGCGCGCACCGGACGACTTCCGGCAGCATCCCGCCCTGTCGGTGCTTGCCGGCTTGAAAGGCATCGAAGTTCAAGACGCGCACCAGACGGTGGTCATCGGCAGCGCGGACCCGGTAACGGCCGGACTGTCTCCACATCGGGCTCGGGGCACCGATCGCGGAATGCCGCTGTGTGGTGATCGACGGCAAAGGGTGTCGCGATCTACGTCGCCGACATCATTTATCGCAGCGACGCCATCAAGTTGCACATCGACCTGCTGGCCGGCACCCGCGCCTTGTCGCGGACGGCGGCGCGGGAGCGGACGGCGAACACTCCGTCCGACGGCGAGGCGAAGCGCGACCGGCGCGCTTCGCAGTTGCAATTGATGTCGTCCTAAGATTAGCATCATAGAACCTTATGCGCCACACTGCCGGACACCCATGCGATCGCCATGAATAGTGCGGCGTGCGTGTTTGCCGTCGATGCTTGATCGAGACTGGAGTAGATCGCTGTGACAGGGCAAGGCGTCGGCGCGCGCATCCTCCGCAAAGAAGACGACCGGCTGATGCGCGGCCGTGGCCAGTTTGTCGCCGATCTCCGCTTCGCGGGCATGAAGGATGTTGCCTTTGTCCGCAGCCCGCTCGCGCATGGCCGCATCCGCGACATCGCCGTTCCCGAAGCGCATAAGCGCGCCGTTTTTACGTGCCGTCGATCTCGATGGCGTGCAACCCGATCCGCGCCGTATCCGGGCTGCGCGGCTTCAAAGTTTCCGATCAGCCGTCCCTTGCGGCCGACAAGGTCCGCTACGTTGGCGAGCTCGTAGCCATGTGCGTCGCGCCGAACCGCGCCGCAAGCCGAGGACATTGCCGGTATAGTTCGTCTCGATCTCGAGGAATTGCCGGCGGTGTACGACATGTTGGCGGCGCGCGAGCCGGCGTCAGCGCTGCTGCACGAGCACTGGGGCGACAACGTCTTCCTGGAAACCTTCGTCGACGTGAACATCGAAAAGGCGCTCGACGCGCCCATCAAAGTCACGCGCGAAATCCGCACCGCCCGCCAATGCATGGCGCCGATGGAAGGCCGCGGCGTAGTTGCGATCTGGGACAGCCGCCTTGAGCAGCTTACGCTTTATTCCGCCTGTCAGATGCCGCACATCGTGCGCACCGGGCTCGCCGGCTGCCTCGGATTGGACGAAGGCCAGGTACGCGTGGTTGCGCCCGACGTCGGCGGCGGCTTCGGCTACAAGGGCATCCTGCTGGCCGAAGAAGTGTGTCTCGGCTGGCTCGCCATGCATTGCGGCCATCCAGTGCGCTGGATCGAGGACCGGCGTGAACACCTGACCGCCGGCGCCAATTGCCGCGAACATTACTACCGCATCACCGGCTACGCCGACCGCGACGGCCGTCTGCTCGGGATCGATTGCGAGGCGACGGTCGATTCAGGCGCCTACTCGGCCTATCCGTTCTCGGCCTGCCTCGAGGCGGCGCAGGTCGCGAGCATTCTGCCCGGGTCCTTACGACTTTCCCGCATATCGCTGCCGCACTTATTCCGTCGCCACCAACAAATGTCCAATCCTGCCGTATCGCGGAGTCGCGCGCACCGGCGTGTGCTTTGCGCTGGAGCTCGTTCTCGATGCCATCGCGCGCGAAGCCGGCGTCGAGCCGCATGAGGTGCGCGCCAAGATCTTGGTGCAGCCCGAGAAGATGCCCTTCACCAACATCACCAAGAAGTGGTTCGACAGCGGCGACTATCCGGAATCGTTGCGCCGCGCCGTCGCGGCCATCGATGTCGATGCCGTGCGCGCGCGCCAGAAGCGCGGCGAGCCCGACGGCCGTCTGATCGGCGTCGGCATGGCGACCTATTGCGAACAGGCCGCGCATGGCACGTCAGTCTATTACGGCTGGGGCATCCCCATGGTGCCCGGCTTCGAGCAGGCCACCGCGCGGCTGACTCCGGATGGCGGGCTTGGAGCTGCGCGTCGGCATTCAGTCGCACGGCCAGGGGCTGGAAACCACGCTCGCGCAGGTAGCGCATGAAATCCTCGGCATCGATATCGCGAAGATCAAGGTCGTGCACGGCGACACCGCCATGACGCCGTATTCGACCGGTACCTGGGGCTCGCGCTGCATGGTGATGGCGGGCGGCGCGGTCTCGGTTGCCTGCAAAGAGATCGCCAAACGCGCCGCCAAGATCGGCGCGCAACTGCTGCAGACCGAGGTCGGCAGCGTGACCGTGCGCGGCGGCGAAGTGACGGGCCCGCAAGGTTCGATCACGCTCGGCGAGATTGCCCGCACCTGGTACCTGAAGCCGCAAAATCTGCCGAGCAGACGTCGATATGGGCGGCCTGGAAGCGACGGTCGGCTATCGTCCGTCGCCGGACAGCGGCACGTTCAGCTACGCCACCCACGCTGCGACTCGTCGCGGTCGATCCGGAAATCGGCGACGTCGAAATTCTCGATTACGTCATCGTCGAAGACGGCGGCAAGCTGGTCAATCCGATGATCGTCGACGGCCAGATTTACGGCGGATTTGCGCAGGGCGTCGGCACGGCGCTGTACGAAGAGATGCCGTTCAACTCGGCCGGCCAGCCGCTGGCCTCGACCTTCGCGGACTACCTGCTGCCGGGTCCGACCGAGGTGCCGGCCGCGCGCATCGATCACATGGAGACGCTCTCGCCGCACACCGAATTCGGCGTCAAGGGCATCGGCGAGGGCGGAGCGATCGCGCCGCCGGCGGCTATCGCCAATGCCGTCAACGACGCGCTTGCGGCCGTTGCGCGCGGAATTGCTCGTTTCGCCGATCACACCGCGCCGGGTGCTCGCTGCCATTGCCCGCTCCGGCCGGGAGTGCGACGTGAAGCCGGTCAATTTCGATTACGCGCGTCCGGCCGATCTTGCGGCGGCGATTGCGCTCGGCGGACGCGACGACGCGATGGTGAAATTCATCGCCGGCGGCCAATCGCTCGGCCCGATGCTGAATCTGCGGCTGGTGCAGCCCGATCTTCTGGTCGACATCACCGCCATCGCCGAACTCAAGCGCGTCGAGCAGACAGCCGGATGCGCTTATTCATCGGAAGCTGCATTACCCACGCCGATATCGAGGACGGCCGCGTGCCGGACGTCACCGGCGGCGCGATGCGCGCAGTGGCGGCCGGCATCGCTTATCGCGCCGTGCGCAATCGCGGCACGATCGGCGGCAGCCTCGTGCATGCCGATCCTTCGGCGGATTGGATGTCGGCGCTGGCCGCGCTTGGCGCGCAAGCTGTCGTGCGCGGCGCCTCGACAGGAGCGCCGCGTTGCGGTCGAGATCGCTGATGACTGGCGTATTCGAATGCAGCCTGGCCGGCGGCGAACTGCTCACCGGCATTGAAGTGCCGCGTCTCTCGTCCGGCGCGCGCTGGGGCTATTACAAGCATTGCCGCAAGACCGGCGAGCTTGCGCATGCCATCGGCGCCTATCTGCACGATCCTGACCGCTCGCTCTGCCGCGCCGTGATTGGCGCGACCGGATCGCGGCCGATCGTTTTCACCGACGCGACGGCTCTGTTCGGCGGCAGTGCGCCCGGCAGCGCGATCGATCGCGGCTTCGTCGAGCGCGCCATGACGGCGCACGGCATGACCGATCCGATCGACGCAGCAGATCCACTTTGCCTGCCTGCGGCGGGCGATCGCGCAAGCTCGATCGCGCATGACCACAGTCTCCCTCACCATCAACGGGCGTGCGGTCAGCGCGGAGGCCGAGCCGCGCATGCATCTGGCGGATTTCATCCGCGAGACGCAGACGCTGACCGGAACGCATCTCGGCTGCGAGCATGGCGTCTGCGGCGCCTGCACCGTGCTGGTCGACGGCGTGCCGGTGCGCTCCTGCATCACCTACGCGGTGGCCTGCAGTGGCGCGAGCGTGACCACCATCGAAGGCCTCGACGAAGACGAGATCGGCAAGGAGCTGCGCGCCGCCTTCACGCGCGAGCACGCCTTGCAGTGCGGCTATTGCACGCCCGGCATGCTGATCTCGGCGCGCGATCTGGTGCTGCGGGCGCCGACTCCGATCCGAGCAGGATATCCGCGTCGCGATGAGCGGCAATCTCTGCCGCTGCACCGGCTATGTCGGCATCATCCGCGCGATCCAGAGCGTCATCGCCGACCGGCGCGCCCGCGGCATTGCGGCCGTGCCGGGGGCGGGGCGCACGGTGCTCGGTCCGGCCGGCTCCGGCCATGGCCAAGCGGTCGCTGCGCGTGCAGCGGCAGCGCGCCGCATCCGTGGCGCCCGATCTCGGTTCAGACTGCCGGCGGCGAAGAGCCTGGCCGACTGGAAGCCGCAGGCGAGCTTCGAGCAGAGCTTCACTGTCAATCACTCCGTCGAGCGAGGTGTGGAATTTCTTTGCTGACACTGCCGCCGTCGCGGCCTGTCTTCCCGGCGCCTCGCTGAGCGGCGACACCGGCGCGCGCAACGTCAGCGGCAAGATGCGCATCAAGGTTGGCCCCATCGCCGCCGAATTCCATGGCGCGGCCGAGATCGATCGCGACCCGGCCACGCTATTCGGGCACGATCCAGGGCAGCGGCCGCGACCAACGCAGCAGCTCGGCGACGCGCGGCGTCATCCGCTATCGCCTGTTGCCGCAGGGCGAGGCCGCGACCAAGGTCGAGCTCAACGTCGGCTACCGGCTGACCGGCCCGCTGGCGCAGTTCAGCCGCTCCGATCTCGTTCACGACATCGCCAGCCGTCTCATCGCGGCCTTCGCGCAAAACGTCGAAGCGCGGCTGAGCGGAACCGGGCGCGGCCGCTCCGGCCGCCGAGCTCAATGCTGGCAGTCTGTTTTTCTCGGTGCTTGCCGACCGCATCAAGACGTTTACTGCGCCGCCTGTTTGGCCGCTGACCCGGCAGAAAGCGACATCTACTGCTATGGAGATATCAGATGACCGAGTACTGCTACGGAGGATCAGATGACCGACGCCCGCAAGAAAATCCTCGAAACGATCGACGCCAATCGCGACAAGGCGATCAAGTTCCTTCAGGACATCGTGGCGATCCCGAGCGTCACCGGCGACGAAGGCAAGATCCAGGCGTTCCTTGCCGACTATCTGAAGAAGGTCGGTCTCGACGTCGATATGTGGGAGTCCGACTGGGAAGCGCTGAAGAAGCATCCCGGCTACATTCCGGTCGAGCAGGGCTACGAAGGCCGCCCCAATATCGTCGCCACCTGGAAGGGCGCGGGCGGTGGCCGCTCGCTGCTGCTTGAACGGCCACACCGACGTGATTCCGGTCGGCAATGGCGAAGGCTGGAGCGACAATCCCTGGTCGGCCAAAGTCAAGGAAGGACGCATCTATGGCCGCGGCTCCTGCGACATGAAGAGCGGCGTCGCCAGCCACATCCTGGCGGTCGAATTCCTGAAGGCCGCCGGCATCAAGCTCAAGGGCGACGTCCTCATCAACATCGTTATCGATGAGGAAGTCAGCGGCCACGGCACGCTCGACACGGTGATCCGCGGCTACAAGGCCGATGCCGGCATTTCCGGCGAGACCAGCGGTCTGGCGGTGCAGCCGGCCTGCATCGGCCGCATCTGGTTCGAGATCGAAATTCAGGGCAAGGCCGCCGGCATCCAGCGGCGCTATCAGGGCGTCAGCGGCATCGAGCTCGGCTACAAAATCACCAAGGCGGTGGAGGCGCTCGAGGCCAAGCGCGTCGCCACCGTCAAGCATCCGCTTTATCCGAAGGCGATCGACGCGCTGCCCTGCATGATCGGCGCCTTCCACGCCGGCAACTTTCCGAGCTCGTTTCCCGCCACCTGCCTGTTGAAGGGCAGCATGGCGACCGTCCCCGGCGAGGACCATGAAGGCGTCAAGCGCAGTCTGGTCGAGCACATCGCCAAAGCGGCCGCCGAAGATCCGTGGATGAAGGACCATCCGCCGAAAGTGCGGTTCGTCGGCTATGATGCGCAGGCCTCGGAAATCCCCGGTCAACCACCCGATCGTCAAGACGGTGAGCAAGAACTACACCGAGGTCACCGGCCGCCAGCCGGAGATCAGTGGCCGGCAGGGCGCCGCCGACACGCGCTTCCTCAATCTATACGGCAACACGCCGACGGTGATCTTCGGGCCGGGCTCGACCGCCGTCATGCATTCCGACGACGAATATGTGTCAATCGACGACTATCTCGCTGCGATCAAGGTGATGGCGCTGAGCATCTACGACTGGTGTGAAGCCTGAGCCACTCGAAGCAGCGCTGGTCGGTTTCTGGCCGGTTCTGGTTGGTCCAATAAGAAGCGGCCCAATAGGCGGGGCTTAGGAGAGTACGATGCGGTAAAACGTGCGCACGTGAACCAGTCGTACACCGATTTTGAATGGCACGTACGTGCCGCCGCTCGACATTTCGAGGGTGGGTATGAACAGGAACCTGAAGAAACCGTTGATCGTCGGCATCACCGGTGCGTCCGGAGCGGTCTATGGGGTAAGGTTGTTAGAGATTCTGAGCGCGTGTGGCGTCGAAACCCATCTTGTCGTATCGCGCGCGGCCCAGTTGACGCTGGCTTACGAAACGGATCTGAAACTTTCCTATCTGGAGAAGCTTGCCACGGTCGTGCATGCGAACAATGACGTCGGTGCTGTTTGTTCGAGCGGGTCGTTTCGTACAATGGGAATGGTCATCGCGCCGTGCTCGATTAAAACCATGGCCGAGATCGCTATGGGCAACACAGCGAACTTGATCTCGCGTTCCGCCGACGTGGCCCTGAAAGAGCGGCGCCGCGTCGTTCTATTACTGCGGGAAACGCCGCTGCATCTCGGTCATATCAAGACGATGGCTGCCGTCACAGAGGCAGGCGCCATCATTTATCCACCCGTGCCCGCCTTCTACGCCCAGCCGAAATCGCTGGCCGACATCGTCGACCATACACTCGGGCGTGTCCTCGACCTATTTGATATCGATATTGGCGCAGTTCGGCGGTGGTCCGGTGGAAAGCGCCCGGCGAAGTCCGGCTGGGTCGCGCCCGCGATGTGGATTTGATCCGTTCTTAATGATGTCAGGCCGACGCATGGGATACCGCGGAGCTGGAATTCGAAAACGAATTTTGGCGCTTTTTGCTTGGAATTGCCGATAAGTGCCTCGCACTACAAGAGGCGTTGGGTAATGACATCAACCTGCTACTATTTTGTGCGTGGGGGAGCGCAGCACGTCCTCACGCAATCTGACGTTGATTGGGCGGACACTGCTGTTCGCAATTGGCACGAGAGTGTCATTTATACGCTGCATGGTGTCCGGCAGACACTGAAGTCCATCTGTGGCGATTGCGATGGATTTCGTCCGAAAGTGAAGTCGGTCGAGCTAGAAGCCGAGCAGATGGAACAAGCCACGCTGTACGCTCATGCGCGCGAGCATTGGTCTCAAACTTGCTTAACCGATGCGGAGGGCGTGCCGGCAAACATTCGGACCTTCATGCTTTATGCGACGCGCGACGGCGCGTCGCCTTACCATGACGTAGCGCCCGGCAAACTGACCGAGGTCGGATTGGACTAAACAATTAGCCGGCGCGGACCACTCCGCAGTTGCCCTATGGCAGGGACCATCTTATCATTGTTCTAACATTAGGCTCATTTGGGGATAAGGCGCCTATGGCAGACCGCGCGGATAACGTCGATACGCAAAGTTTGCGCGGCTTCCTCAAGATGGTCGAAACGGATTATCCGGATCAGATCCTGCGGATAGGCGAAACTGTAAATCCGCGTTTCGAGATGACATCCGTTGTGTTCGAGCTGGAACGTGCCGGAAAGAACCCGGTCGTAATCTTCGAAAGGCCTGCGGGATTTAAGATTCCAGTCGTCACCAATGTGGCGGCAAATCGCCAACTACTGGCGGCTTGCCTTGGCGTCGAACCGAGCCAGCTTCCGACGGCATTCCGCGAGCGGTGTCAGAAATACATTCCGTGCGAACTGGTTTCGGAAGCAGCGGCCTGGAACGAGGTGGTGATCGAGGCTGAAGACGTGGATCTTTACAAGCTTCCGATACCGCTGCAGTTCTCGGTAGATGGCGCACCTTACATTACCGCCGGTCAGATTTCGGCGCGCGATCCGGTTACCGGCGTCGACACGACCGGTTTCCATCGTTTGATGCTCAAGGGCAAGAACCGACTTGGTGTGTCGCTGCATTCGCGCCGGCGGATGTATGAATTTCACAGACGCGCGGAAGAGCGAGGCCATGCGTTACCAGCTGTGATCACAATTGGCACGCATCCTCTGCACTACATGGGTTCGATGGTCTACGCCTATCCACCGAACGTGCGAAAGTTCGAGATCATTGGCGGCCTTTTCGGCGAGCCCTACCGGCTTGCGCGCAGCGGAATCGAGGATCTCGAGGTTCCAGCCGGCGCGGAGATTGTGATCGAGGGCGAAATTCTTGCCGGCGTGCACGAGCCGGAAGGCCCGTTCGGCGAATTCACCGGCTACGCATCGTACCGCAGTACACAAAATGTTTTCGTTGCCAAACGCATCCGGATGCGCGCCGATGCGATATATCAGTGCGTCACGTCAGGCATGTCCAAAGACCACATCCTGGTGTCCTGCGTCACGCGCGAGGGGGAAATCCTGAATGCTTTGAGGCGCAATCTCCCCAATGTACGCAATGTGCACGTTCCCCATACGACGTGCGGCGCCTTCGTCGCATTCATCTCAATAAAGAAGACAGCGGACGGCGAGCCGCAGATGGCCATCATGGCCACTCTCGGCACCGAGTTGTATACGAAATACGTTATTGTGGTGGATGACGACGTCGATATTTTCGATCTCAACGACGTATTGTGGGCCGTCGCAACGCGCGTTCGCGCGGAGAAGGACATCTTCTTCATTCCAGGCGCCAAGGCGGCAATCCTAGATCCGACCTCCGACCCACAGAACTTCACGGTTACCAAGATGGGTATCGATGCCACGCGCCCGTCGGGTCGTGATTTTGCTGAACGTCTGATTATCTCCGATGAGCAGCGCACGAATGCGCGCAAGATTCTCGAAAGCGCCGGGATCAAGCTAAATGGCGGCTGACTATACTTATGCCAATGAAGACTAACGCCATGCAAGGATAACAAAGGAGGTGAAAGTGAAAACCATTGCTCGCTTTGTCACCGTGATCATCACGGTATTGTTTTGCGCGGGCGCGACGGGCTCGGCCCGTGCCGAAACGAAGATCCGTTTCTCGCTCGACTGGATTCCGGGATCCGTGCACTCGCCATTTTTCATCGCCTTATACAAGGGCTACTACAAGGCGGAGGGGCTCGACGTCGTCATTGATCGCGGCAAGGGTTCTGTGGGACTTGTCCAGCAGATGGCAAGTGGTGTCTACGATATGGGCTATCCTGACATCAGCGTCGTCGAGGATTTCGATTCGAAAAACCCAGACAAGTCCTTTCCCGTTTTGATGATGGGTTATGAGCAGGCCCCGGCGGGTATTGCATTTCTGAAATCAAGCCAAATCAAAAACCCGAAAGATCTTGAAGGCAAATCGCTCGGAGCCGCTGCCAACGACGGTGGGTTCAAACTGTTTCCAACGTTCATGCAGCACACTGGCATCGATGCGTCGAAGGTGAATATTAAATTCATCGACCCCAAATTACGAGAGACGTTGCTCGCCAAGCACGAAGTGGATGCCATCATCGGCCAGATCTTCAACACAATACTAGAGCTCAAGGCGAAAGGCGTCGACCCCGATCAAGTTAACTCGTTCCTGTACCGGGATTATGGGCTTGACCTTTACGGCAACGGCGTCGCGGCTTCGCCAACTTTTCTCAAGGAACATCCGGATGCCGTGAAGGGCTTCATCCGCGCGACGATCAAGGGCGTGCAGGACATGGTCAAGGATCCCGAAATGGCCGTGCAGATGACCTTGAAGTACGAACCGTTGCTCAACGCGAACATCGAGCGTGACCGGCTGAAGCTTGCGATGCAGTGCTGCATTGTCACGCCGAACGTGCTCAAGAGCGGTTTCGGCGACGTTGACAAAGCCCGGCTCGCGCGCGGGATCCAAATTGTCGCGGAAGGCTATAAGCTTCCGAACGTTCCGAAGCCGGACGACTTGTTCAATTCGTCCTACCTCCCGCCGGCAAAGGACAGAATGGTGAAGTAGCGCCATCTGCGTCGACGGCGAGGGACGGAGATGAATTTTATTGAAGTCGACGATATCGACTTGGTCTATGGCAATCGCTCCGGTGTCGGCGACGGCACCGGGACGCTTGCATTGTCAAAAGCCAATCTGTCGGTCGCCCGTAACGAGTTCGTCGCCCTTGTCGGTCCCAGCGGCTGCGGCAAGTCGACACTCCTCAAACTTGTCTCCGGGCTGGTCAAAAGCTCGCAAGGCTCGGTCCGTGTAGGCGGCGAGGAAGTCACAAAGCCACTAAAAAACGTCGGTATGGCGTTTCAAAACGCCACCTTGCTGCCTTGGCGCAATATCCGGGACAACGTCCTGCTACCGCTCGAGATCGTCGAGCCTTACCGGAGCGAACCGAAGAGCAATCTGAAACGCGCCCGTGCCGATGAGTTGCTGGCGACCGTCGGCCTGTCGGAGTTTGGCGACCGCATGCCGTGGCAACTCTCCGGCGGCATGCAACAACGGGCCCAGCTCTGCCGCGCCCTGATCCACAGCCCCTCGATCCTGCTCTTGGACGAGCCGTTCGCGTCGCTCGACGCCTTCACACGCGAGGAACTGTGGAGCGTGTTGCAGAGCCTATGGATGCACCGGAAATGCACGGTGATCCTAGTTACGCATGAGCTGCGGGAAGCAGTCTATCTCTGCGATACGGTCCACATCATGAGCGCGCGGCCTGGGCATGTCATCGCTTCACGGGCGATCCCGCTGCCGCGACCGCGGACCTTGGATATGACCTTCCAGGCCGATTTCGTCGACCTCGTACACGAATGCCGTCACCACATCAGCTTAGGAAAGGCGTCGTGAACAAAGCAAAAGTCGAACGTCTGGCACCGTGGATTACGGCTCTCATCTTTCTGACGGTGTGGTGGCTGGTCGTCAAAATATTCCACATTGAAAGTTTCGTCCTCCCATCGCCCATTGAGGCTTTCACCGCGCTCTACAATTTCCGCTATCCGCTCATGATGCACGGGTTAGCGACCCTCGTCACCACGCTCGCGGGCTTCGCCTTCGCGGTGTTTTTCGGATTGGTGCTGGGCATCCTCGTTGGCTCGTTCCGACTGATGTATTGTTCGCTTTATCCGCTGCTAATCGCCTTCAACAGTGTGCCGAAAGCCGCGCTGGTGCCGGTTTTGGTTATTTGGTTCGGCGTCGGCACGATCCCTGCGATCATCACTGCGTTTTTGCTGTCGTTCTTTCCGGTGGTGGTTAACGTTGCCACCGGATTTGCAACCATCGAGCCGGAGCTTCTCGACGTGTTGCGTGTGCTCGGCGCCACTCGGCGTGACATGATCATGAAGATCGGCATCCCGCGGTCGCTTCCCTATTTTTTTGCTTCGCTGAAAATCGCGATCACTTTGTCGTTTGTCGGCACGGTCATCGCAGAGATTATCGCTGGCAATGATGGCATCGGCAACGTGATGTTGATCGCCAGCTCCAACTTCAACGTCCCGCTCGTCTTCGCAGCGCTCATTGTCGTCGGCGTGATGGGCGTAGGCATGTACTCGATCTTCGCGCTGCTGGAAGCGCGCTTCACTGGCTGGTCCGTCCGCGGCGGTCTGGAACATGCAGTCGGTGGCTGAGCCTAATATGGAGCGTCCATGCGTACTTTAATCCGAGCGGGCTGGGTTGTGGGCCACGAGGCCGGTCGTCATCGCCTGATCCATGACGGCGTTGTCGTCTATGAAGGCAATAAGATCGTGCATGTCGGTAAGACTTTCGACGGACGCGTCGACGCGACCATCGACGCGATCGGAAAGCTGGTCGCGCCTGGGTTCATCGACACGCACGTCCATTCCGGTCACCGTGCATCCCATCGGCTCATTACAGACACCGGCAGGCCAATGTATTACGGCCAGCCTTTCCTTGAGATTAGCGTCCCGAAAGAAGGCAAGGTCGTGAAGGGCGATCCGCGCTACCTGAAGCACGGTGACGCGGGATCGCAAGCGGCCTTCGACCTCAATGCCACGTTCACAGTGGCCGAGCTGCTGCGCAACGGCGTCACGACTTTCATCGAGTTCGGCAGTCAGGAGCGCGTTCAGGATGCACTGTTGAACGAGGTTACCAGGCTCGGCACGCGCGCCTATCTGGCGCCAGGCTACGATTGCGGACGATGGGTTGGCGACGAAAAAGGTCGGCTTAAGCGTATCCGCAATGACGAACTGGGGCTCGACGGGCTTACGACTGCCCTCAAGTGGATCGAACGACACGAGGGGGCGGCCGAAGGCCGCGTGCGCGGCATTTTGGTGCCGCGAGAAGTGGAAACGGCCAGCTTAGAACTTCTGCGACGCACACGCGAAGAAGCGGATGCTCGCAAGCTGCCGATGGCCACGCACGCGGCCTACAGCGTTCTCGAGTTTCAGGACGTCGTGCGCGAGTACATGATGACACCGATCGAGCTCCTGAATGATCTGGGCATGTTGCGGCCAACGCTAAACATCGGCCACGGCAATTTCATCGCCGACAATCCGAATCTAAATTATGCTTCTGGCCGCGATCTTGAATTGATGGGCAGTGCAGGCGTTACGATCTCTCATTGTCCGATCAACATAGTGAGGCGTGCGCGCGTGCTCGACAATTGGAAGAAATATCGGGATGCGGGCGTCAATATTTCCATCGGGTCGGATACCTATCCGCGCGATATGATTATGAACATGCGCACAGCCTCTTATCTCGGCAAGATTATGACGCACACATATTTCGCTGCTGCCGCGGGCGAGGTATTTGAGGCCGCCACTTTGGGCGGCGCCAAGTCGGTCGGGCGCGACGATCTGGGAAAGCTCGCGCCGGGCGCGCTCGCTGACATCGTGATCATCGATCTCACAGGTCGAGGTACATTGCGCTATGGTCCCGTCCGCGATCCAGTGAAGAGCGTGGTCGAATGTGGTATCGGAGATGACGTCGACACGGTTATCGTAGATGGCAAAATCCGTATGGAGAACGCTGTAATTCCGGGCGTCGATTTTCGGCGCCTGCGTAGCGACGCCCAGGCAGCGGGCGAATCAATTTGGGAAACTCTCCCAGAATGGGATCCTCTCGGTCGAACGGCCGAGGAGGCGTGCCCATACTGCTATCCGATGCTTGACTGAGAATGTTACCCTTTTTTGGCAATGAGACCTGCCATGTGCAGACGTTGCTAAGTAAAGGGGTGCCGTTACGGCCGCAATATCGCGATCCTGAACTGCTGAAATTGCATTCGGGGGTAACCTGACGTAAGTACGATTTGGGTTTTTCTTTGAAACGCCTTCAGTCCAGTATGCCCACCTGTATCCTATACACCGCTTTCCGAGCGGGTTAGGTCAGACATCACAACACTAGGATTTTAGGCCGCGTTCCGAAAGTATCCTGTGGATCAAGGCCCTACTTGCGCGGGACGATCAGCCTTGCCTTAAGAATTTGAACGATCTCTCCGCGCTGATTTGCTGTCCGAATGAGAACAGTCACACTGCCGCGATCCGGTCGCGAGCGCGATGGAGTAATTTCGATAACTTCGTTTTCAACTTGAAGGACATCACCGGGTCGTGTCGGTGCAGGCCAGCTCAATTCGCCCCCGCTTCCGATGATGCCGCCAGCAAGTGGCAAGCCGCCTTGGACATTGAGGCGCATGGTGATCGCAGCGGTATGCCACCCACTGGCTGCTAAACCTTTGAAAAGCGTATTCTCACCGGCTTTTTCGTCTATGTGAAAAGGTTGCGGATCGAATTCGGCTGCGAACGCCTTTATCTGCGCCGCATCGAGTATGTGCGTTCCGCTCTTGAAGAGCTGCCCCACGTGCAAATCGTCAAGATAGAGGCCAGCGACAGTATTTGGTTCTGACATGCTTCACCTCAATTGGTCTGGAAAGGTCGTGCCATGCCCACGAATGCTGGATACAATCTGCTAAAATGGGCTTCAATACAATTTGCCCGAAAGGAAAAGAAAAATTCCGCGCATTACGCTCACATTCTACTTCGCCGTGTTCAGTGCGACTGTCGCGATGGTTGAAATGATGCAAATGAAGCAACACTCTCAAATGGGCACCAGCACGATCGGGACAAACTATGCTAACTCACGCTGAAGCAATCTCTACTTACGTTCGTGCGAAGGACGAAAACCGTCCGCACTTGATGAAACGTATATTTGCCGATGCTGCAACGCTTGAAATGGTCGTTGAGACAGGGACGATCTCGTTTCCACCACTTTCGAAGGGTGTCGACGCGATTACGCAAGTCCTAGTGCGAGATTTTGGACGAACGTTCGAGAACGTCTACACCTTTTGCCTGGCGGCCCCTCCAAAAATCAATGATATCAAGTTTTCATGTAGTTGGCTGGTTGGGATGTCAGAAAAAGAGACCAGTGCGGTTCGCATTGGATGCGGACGCTATGATTGGCGTTTCCAAACCGACGGTTCATGCGTCATCGAAAGATTAAAAATTACCGTCAGCCTAATGCTCATGCTGTCGCCTGACTGTTTGAGCCCCGTAATGGACTGGTTGTCCAACTTAACTTATCCGTGGTGTCGAACGGAAGAAGTGACTAAAAAAATGCCAAACATCGGAGGGCTTGAGGCTGTCTTCGATCACATTAACCGAGAGCGCCCCTAGTCGGATTCCCTGTACATCCGCCGCATTTACAGGCCTGGCACGCGACCGCACCTGACCAATTCTGCTGCACCGCCAGAAAGGTCTCCAAGGCGCCGTCCACCCGTTACCCAAAGCGGACTTGGTGCACTTTTAAACGCCTTCGAATGTACAGGATTATTCGGCGAGACTTCAAATTCTTACATCGAGGTCAGACTCGGCACAGCCGACGAACAGCATGTGTCAGTCGTATGCATGTCTGTACGGCACATGCAGGACGACGTAATTGGGACATCAGCTCTTCTGCATGGCATGCGCCAGCTTTTCCCTGAATTTTAGTAATTCGTGCGACTCTCCACGGTTTTGCAAACATTCAACGAGCCCATGCAGTGCCCAGACATTGTCCGGATGGTGCGCGCATCTTTGGATTTTTTCGGTCAGACCGAGGTCGTCGCGATACGTTTCTTCGGCCTCGTTGTGGTAACCCTGCTGTGCCAAAAGTGCTCCCAAAGCGTGTCGAGGTGGATGCATCCATGCCCAAGGTTCATGATATTTGAGATTGTCGTCGAGACGGACGCTCTCTCGCAAATGAACATAGGCTTCGCCATGGTTGCCGCGATGATATTCCAACTCGCCATCAAGCATTTTTTGCCCGACCGCCAAGACGTTTTTCGCAGAGTTATTGGAAAATCTTCGCCAGTCCGGAATTCTTTGAACACTCTCACCAAGTAATCGACGCTCTTCCTCAGCTTCTGCGATTCGCTTGAGTGATGCGTAGGCGACACCCTTGGCGTAGTGATGCATCGCGGTCGTCACCGGATACAATTTGTGATCCTCTGGCAGAGGATCCCTGATGATCGGCTGCCAGCGTCCAAAACGGACCATCACATGCAATCGCATGGAATGGTAGGCTTCCAGCGTCATGATGAGCTTGGGACGATCTTCAAGGGAAAGTATTTCCTCCGTGATGGAGCTCCGGAGCTTCTCTGCGGCTTCAATTGCCGAACTATACTGACCTAGAAAATTGCAGGTATAAATCATGAGATGAAGATCGTGGCAGCGAGCCGCGGTATAGAAATTAAGAAATCCAGCATAATCGACGTACATTTCGTCAGCGCGTATCGCCTTTTCACTTGCCAACTTGGCCTTCTCATACTCTCCACATAAAAAATAAATGTGCCCCGGCATGTGGTTCATATGTCCTGCGTCCGGACATAGTGTTGAAAGGTAGTCGGCTGAGCGCATTGCTCGCTCCGGCTCATTTGACATTTCCATCAGATGGATATGCAAATGTACTATCGCTGGATGCTGTTTTGATCCAGCCTTATCGGCCAACGCCATCGAGCGCTCGCAGACCATCATTGCTTCGACAGCATCGGAGTTCTTGGCCGGCGCCCCTGTCTTGAGATCCCAGAGGGCACGCGGGGTCCGCATTATAAGTGCCTCAACAAACAGCGCCATCACGTCGTGATCGTCCGGAAAATTGTAATAAACTCTGCGCATCTCAGCAGCATAGTCATCATCCCAGCGATCAAATTCTTCCAACGAAACAAAATGTGCCTTCTGAAATCGCTTGGCGAGACTTCCAATCAACTGGATTTCAACCTCGGTAGCCCGTCTCGAAAATGAGCGCGCTTTCAAAATGTTTTCATAAGCAATTCGGGCGTGTGTGTCGGCCTCTCGCTCGCCCTGCTCGCGCCAGAGTAGATTGTAGAAGGGGCTCTGGCTGTATGCGATGGCCCAATAGACCATCGCACATTCCGGATCAGATTCCTTCGCTTTCTGAAAGCACTTCAACCCTTCCTCAAAATTGAATCCGAAACACCAATTCAAGCCAATATTAAACCACCGTTGCGCTTCAGGTGACGTTGTCGAAATTGTCCTTGTGTGCGCCCCAAGATTGAAGCGATCCATTGACATCTCTCCTACTACCCCACGCATAGAATCATATGTGCATGGTCGGGCACTGTGAAAGTGTTCCCGATATTTAAACGAAAGGAGGCCCCATTGGATAATCGTCGACGCGAGCGGCCGGATGTTTGTCGTTATTACGCGTTCTGTCCCTAACAGAATCTGCGAACCGTCGGCGGAGCGACGATCGCCACCGTTTGATCATGTCCAGCACCCGCGTAAGGTATCTGGCGCGTCGTCGCTTTGTCACGCTCACCTCCAAAGTCAACGCAATATAGCATGATAAGATGGTGGCTGATAGTTGGATGTAGCAGGCTTTTGTTCCCGGACAGGCGATAATTCGTAAGCTTGAATACCCGAGCAGAGCAAGAAGCACTTGAAGCTCACGCGGTGGTTTAAGCGCGCCGTCGGTCCTCACATAGTCGTCGTGTCGACGCGTTTTGGCGGGATGCTTTCCAGCGATCGAATGCATCGATAGGAGAAGTTGAAATTCCGCTAGCGGCATCTAGCGCTAAATCAATGGCTTTAAGGCCCCATCGGGCAGTTCCGGGAATTGCATGGGGGAGTCTCCCGCACCTAACCCATTCACTGAACCCTTGAGCCGACAGGCTGCAATACTTTGCTGCTTCCTGGCGGATTACTAAGCGGCACCAAAGCATCTGATGAGTTTCCACATTTCTGGCTGATCTTTTAGAAAGTAATGGCAGACGGCGGAGGATGTTTGGCGGTGTCAACAATCTTCTGCTGCCAGTATTCAATTAGCTTCTGCATCCACAAAAGTTCAAACGCAGCAAACTCCGCATTGATGTCGCCCGCCGCTATTTGTCGGTGAACGCGCGCCATGTCCTTACGCAGGTTAGCTATAATCATAACCGCCTTCATAGACCCCAACACCAGCTCGAGATTCGGGTCCAGGGTCGGCCAAATTCGGCGGCAGATCTGGAATGAGTTGTTTTCTTGTTCGATTTCTGAGTCGGGAGATGTACGAGCGCTGTACGCCGAAACGGGCAGCCAGGATTTTAGGCGTCTCTGTGCTGGCGCGGATCGCGTGAACCTGGTCATCAGTTAATTTGCGGACGCGACGATGTGTCATCGAGGTTATGTAGTGAGACCGCGTGCTTATGGAACACGGAATTTTTGCGCGTAGTTAATGGCTCCCGCATCAGATTTGCCGAGCGTTGGATCTGGGCTCATTTTTATGGATGATACGAAGGTGCTTGGAGCTGTTAAGTCATCGACCTCCATAATAGACATTATGCGAACTACCTGTGGTTGTATTACTGTAGTTGTCCGATGCCGAAGTGCTGTCGCGTCATGTCGATGCTCTGGCGCGGGCCGGGCTTGCAAAGCACGCCGCGGAGTCCACGCAAAAGATTGCTACGCTCGAAAAGCAACTGTGCGAGGCAACAGGCAAGCTAACTCAGCGCACCATCACTGACGCGATTAAGGAAGCAGCCCAGGCCGAACACATGCGGCCGGAAGCCATCGCGCACGCGATTACCCTGGGCAATTTGGAATTGAAGCTTGATGAGGATGACACGCCGAAGACCAAAGACGGTGGCGACGTTGCGAGCTTCATTGATGGTCTAAAGGCCAGTGCACCGTTTCTGTGGCAGCCAGCACGCGGCGCTGGTGCAAGGGGTAGCGGCGACGGCGCACTGCACATTGCCGGCAATCCTTTTGACCTGGGGCCCGGATTCAATCCGACCAAACAAGGCCAGCTAATGCGGTCAAGCCCAGAGCTAGCGAGAAGGCTGAAAGGGGCTGCAATGAAGTCGGTAATATAGCACCATTATTATTTTTCGCTATCAGCGAACTTTTCATTGACCGGGGCGAAAGAAAGTGCTCTTCTGCACCTGCGTTTGGGCGTAGAAGCTGCGTTACAGGAGGGGTGGAGTAAAATCTGCCCGTGGGGAGGAAACTCCCTAACCACTACCCGGACAGCCGCGAGATCGCCGGTCGGCGGAGGAGCGGGCGGGACGGGCTAAAGGCCGAAGCGCGGCGCAGTCGCGCTCGGCAGGGTTACCCTAGGAGGAAACACTACCCGACTTCGTCTCTGGACAAGCGCAGGCCCGCAGTAATCCTGCTGCGAGCAGTCTGGAGACAAGGCCATGACGGAGAGTACGTCAGACCCCCCAGACGCCGGGTTGTGGAAGCGTGGAAGACACACCGACCGTCTCATCGTAAGGCCGATGCGGCGGATGTTCCGGGAAGTTTTGCGGAACAGGCGTGTCTTGATGGCCGTTATTAAGATGGCGATTGCCATCTTGCAACTGATGCGGCTGGTCAGCGAGTTGTTCCGCGCCTCCTAGGCGTCAATCCAATAAATCGTCAATGCCGGAGTCGAAATGCTGTTGAATGAAGCCCTGAGACTAGTACGCGTATTTCACGACCTTAATAAATCTGAGGCCGCTGCACGTATCGGTCTGTCAAAATCGTATGTTACTGAACTAGAACGGGGCGACAAGAAGGTGTCGCTCGACGTTTTAGAAAAATATTCGACCGCTTTCGACATTCCGGTGTCGTCCTTGCTGCTATTCGCGGAACACACGGGTACGGGCGAGCCCGTCGATAAAGCACAATCACTAGTGGCCAAGAAGACATTGAAGATGCTCGACTGGATCGAGACAATCACAGGCGATGAACATTCAACAGAGTCAGATGAACATCCGAAAGAGTCAAAAGAGACTATGGATGCGTAGCCCCTATTCGGTAGAGACTGTGGATGCCTACTTATAAGCGATACCCAGTCAACCAATGTCTGCTTTTTAAGACGAAATCACCCGACCAACTTGCCGAACGGCTGCAAATACCGCGCTCCCTGCTCGACAAACTGTTGGCGGAAAAAAATAATTACCTCCGATACGCCAAAGACGGTCGTTTGATTCAAGAGCCAAAACCCCTGGCGAAAAAAATACATCTTCGCGTGGCGAGGCTATTAAGTCCAATTGAGACGCCTGCGTATTTGCATTCAGGAGATCAAGCGGCATTCGTATATTAGCAATGCGGCTGTACATGATGCAGACCAGCGAACCGTTAAGCTCGATGTGAAAAAATTCTATCCGTCAGCACGAGCGGCAGCCGTATTCCATTTTTTCCTCGACGTTCTTCAATGCGACGGCGATGTAGCGGGAATGCTGACACGTCTTTTGACAGTGGATGGCTATCTGCCCACCGGAGGAAATGCGAGTTCGATTTTATCCTTTTGGGCCTACAAACCAATGTTTGACGAACTTGATGCGCTCGCCAAAAGTTGCGCGAGCGAGATGTCACTGTATGTCGATGACGTTTCTGTTACTGGGCAGGGAGCGACCCGAGCATTGGTCTATGCGGGGCGCAAGATCACCGCGAAGTACCGGCTGAAGGCGCACAAGACCCACGCATTTGAGGCCGGTCAACCAAAGGTCGTCACGGGAGTTGCTGTCACCAAGAGCGGGCTAAAGGTGCCTAATAGAAGACAGAAACTAATCGCTGAAGGCTTTGCACGCTTGGCGAACTCAGATAACGATCCTGAGCGAATTAAAATTCTCGACCGGTTAATTAGTCGTGTTTATGAAGCTGCCCAAATTGACCCAGAATGGTTGCCCCGCGCGAAAGGATTAGTTGCAACTAGACGAAGCATCGCTCGCCGTGCGTAGCACCGCTAAAGCGTTATTAGTCTTCGTACTTCGCCAGAATTCCTCTGCGCTCACCTGCCGCACCTCCACCCACCGCCCGCGGCTCCAGTAGCCCGGCGGTCGCATGTCGCTGAAACTGTTGGGCGTCGTGTCGTGGATAGGCGGCACGAAGACATGTGGCCTCCAGGAGCCACTAGCGCGCTGCTCAGGAGTCGCGCGCCGAAGATAGGCCCAAAGGTTGACTACATGACCACTAGCCCGCACCCGCTGCGGCGGCCCTTCAGCGACTGGAAATTTGAGGGACATCTCAACTCTAATGTGGGCACGACGGAGGGTCGCCGCCACCGCGGCATGGAACCGTAGTTAACGCTTTGTACGTTGCGAATTTCACTTATGCTAAAATAGGTTGCGGAGAATTCCGTGGCGAAAAAACCAACCTTCCAACTTCCTGGCAAAATTGACGGGTGCTTACGTGCGCTCTCGAAGTTGTACGCGCAAAAACGCAAACGTGTTTTGCAAGAAATTATCGTCAACGCGCAAGTTGTCGTCGACGAAGGGCAAAGCTATGGCGATTTTGGCGACGGTCACGGCCATACTTTACGCCTAACCGTGCCCAATCTTTGTACCTTGCAACGATTGAAAATCGCGCGGATATCCAGAACGAAATCACATTCGATCTTAACAGCCTGCACAATGTTCAAAATGAATTTATCGACGAAGTAGTCCTTGATTTGGAGCTTCGAGCCGATGGCGATTGGAGACAGGAATCCGGCCTACTTATTAGTGGCGTGCGGCAGGTCTCGCCGGAAGGGAAGAAAAGGATATGGGCCGAGGATAGCTTTCGACTTTTTATGACGCATAAGTCGGAATTCAAACACGAAGTATCAGGGGTAAAGGAGGCCTTGTGGCCTTATGGCATCTCAGCCTTCGTAGCCCATGAAGACATTCATCCAACTCAACCTTGGCAGGACGAAATCGAAAATGCGTTAGCCACAATGGATGGCTTTGCTGCATTTTATAACTCCTGGGTTTCACGATAGCAAGTGGACCGACCAAGAGGTGGGATATGCGTTTGCTCGTGGTGTGCCAATTATCGCTATTAAGTTAGGCGAAGACCCGTATGGCTTTCTCGGAAAATTCCAGGCGCTATCTACACCTTGGGAAACTGCTCCCGAAGGCATTGTAAAGTTGCTCATCAAGAATGATCGAATGTTAAGTGCGTATATAAAAGCACTTGGTCGTTGCACCAGTTTCGATATGGGCAACACGCTCTCACGTATTTTGCCACAGATCGAGGTGCTCACCGAAAATCAAGTCGATGAGGTGATCAATGCATTCAATTCAAACAGTGAGCTCCAGGGCAGCTTCGGATTCAACGGCGCTAAGACCATTCCTTGGGGGTCCGGCCTGCTGGCACATTTGTATCGCTGGAGTGATCGCGGATTTTCGATGTCGAGCGGCTTTCCCAAACAAATTGTGCTTGATTTCGATTGACGTACAAATTGGCGTACAGGCTTGTACGCCGTGTTGATTAAGCTACTGGGCAACCACATGAAAGTTCGCGCGTGACGCGTAGTTGCGTATTATAGTGAGAGAGGCAAGGGGCCGCCGGGGGCTGCCCCCAAAGAGATATATGGGCGCATGGTCTTATCCGAAAACCGGTACCCACTTTTCGGGACCATGCGCGAAAATACTCACGAAAGGGGTTCCCGTGCTGCGCGATGACATTAACAAGGCTCTCACCGAGGCGATGAAGGCCAAGAATGAGCGGGCGGTTTCAACGCTGCGCATGGTCAATTCCGCGCTCAAGAATGCCGATATCGAGGCGCGCGGCGCCGGCAAGCCGGCGCTGACCGATGCCGACGTGTTGCCTTTGCTTCAAAAGATGATCAAGCAGCGGCAGGAATCGGTCGAGCTCTACCAGAAGGGCGGCCGCGCCGACCTGGTGAAGCAGGAACAGGAAGAGATCGCCATCATCTCCGGCTATCTGCCCAAGCAGATGTCGGACGCCGAGATGACGGCGGCGATCGAGGCGGCGATGAAGGAGACCGGCGCCGCCGGCATGAAGGATATGGGCAAGGTGATCGGCGTGCTGCGCGGTAAATACGCCGGCCAGATGGATATGGCCAAGGCGAGCGGGATGGTGAAGGCCAAGCTGGCGGGGTGACAGCCACCCTCCGCTCACCCCCGCGAAAGCGGATAAGATCGCGCCACCCGCATCGTCATTCCGGGGCGCGCTGAAAGCGCGAACCCGGAATCCAGATGCGGGCACATTTCCTCTTTCTGGATTCCGGGTTCGCTCGTTACACTCGCGCCCCGGAATGACGATGGTGTGGGACGACAAAAAACGGATGGGGAGACCAATGACTCGTATTGTAGCTCTGACGACCGCGTTCCTTGTTACGCTGGCAACTCCGGCCTTCGCCGACGACTACCCGAGCCGCCCGATCCATGTTCTCACCACATCGAGTGCCGGCGGCATCAGCGACATTTTCATGCGCGTGCTCGGCGAGGAGTTGCACAAGAGTCTCGGCCAGCCGATCATCATCGAGAACCGCCCCGGCGGCGCCGGCAACATCGCCTCGCGCGCCTGCCAGGATGCGCAGCCGGACGGCTACACGATCTGCATCATCAATGCCGATCCGATGGTCTACAATCAGTATCTCTACAAGAATATTCCGTTCGATCCGGACAAGCTCACGCCGATCATCAACCTGTTTCACCTGATCCAGGCGCTGGTGATCAATTCCGATCTTGGCGCCAAGACGGTGGACGATCTCGTTGCGGTATCGAAGGCAAAGCCGGGCACGCTCTCTTATCTCACCGCCTCGATTCCGTGTGTTGTCTACATGGATGAACTGAAAAAGGACAAAGGGGCCGACTGGGTCCGCGTGCCGTTCAAGGGCGGCGGTGAGGCGACCAACGCCATTCTCGGTGGCTCGACGCCGATCGGGCTGCTCGGCATTGGCAACGTGATGGGGCATCTCCGCGCGGGCAAGATGACGGCGCTGGTGCTGGTCAACAACATCCGGACACCGCTGTTGCCGAACGTGCCGACGCTCGCCGATCTCGGCTACAAAGGCGCGCCCTCGCAGACCTGGTACGGGCTGTTCGCACCTCCGGGTACGCCGAAGCCGGTCGTCGACAAGATCGCGAGCGAAGTCACGCGCGTATTCTCGGACAAGGAATTCGTCGAAAAATACGTGATCAACCGCGGCCAGGTTCCGGCGATCAACACGCCCGAGCAGTTCGCGGCCGAGATCAAGGCCGATCGGGAAGCGGCGAAGGACGTGGTGAAAGCGTCGGGCCTCGAGCCGCAGTAAATCGTCCGTCATTCCGGGGCGCGAGCGCTGGCGAGCGAACGCGGAATCCAGATGCGGGCACAGGTTGTGGTTCTGGATTCCGGGTTCGCGCCCATAGTGCGTCGAAGACGCGCGTAAACGCGCTTATGGGCGCGCCCCGGAATGACGACGGAGAGTATACGCACTCGCGCTCCGGAATGACGGTGGCACTACCCCAGAATTTCCGGATAAAGATCACGCCAATCGGGATTTTCTTTCTCGATCAGCTCGATTTTCCACGCCCGCCGCCATTTTTTAATTTCTTTTTCGTATTTGATCGCGTTGAGCGCGTCGTCAAAACATTCAAACCAGACAAGACGGTCGACGTTGTATCGCTCGGTGAAGCCAGGCGTGACCTTGTGCTTATGCTCACCAATGCGGCGAACGAGATCGCGCGTTACGCCAACATAAAGCGTTCCTAGTTTGCGGCTGGCGAGAATGTAGACGTAGTACTGCACGGACAACTCATAACCGTCGTCATTCCGGGACGGCCCGATAGGGCCGGACCCGGAATCCAGAAACGGGCACTGTGCTTGCGTCTGGATTCCGGGTTCGCGGCCTGCGGCCGCGCCCCGGAATGACGGCAGGTGACAGGTCAGAAGAAGACGAAATCCAAGACCGTGCGCCGCTGTCAATCGGCCGACCGGATGAAATTACATGTCATCATTCCGGGACGGCGCCATAAGCGCGTGTATGCGCGTCTTCGACGCGCTATGGCGCCGGACCCGGAATCCAGATGCTTGCACCGCGCTTGTGGGTGGATTCCGGGTTCGCGCTTTCAGCGCGCCCCGGAATGACGTCGGGGTCAATGATGCTCACGCCACCTCGAGCAAAATATCCGTCAGCCGGTCGGGCTCGTCGATCATCACGTCGTGGCCGCACGGCACCTCGTAGGTCCGCCAATTCGGGTTGGCCTTCGCGCGCGCGTGGGCCTTTTCGAATGAGACGTTCGGATAGCCCGACGCGCGGATATAGGTCTTCTTTGGTACGCGCTCGCGCGCGCCCGTGAGCCTGATCTTTTCGGTCATGGTGCCGATCGGCTGCGGCCCCGCCAGCGAATCCACCCAGGCGCGGTCGTTCTCGTTGACGCGGAACGCCGCGGCGTTGCGCACCGGCACGGTGGTGTCGCCGCGCTCCAGCGCCGCCTGAATGATCTCCTGCACCGCCGGCTGCACCAGATCGAGCGTGGCATCGCCATTGTCGGGAATGAAGGCGTCGAGAAAGACGATCGAGCGGATGGCGTCCGGCACGGCTTCGGCCACACCGGAAATGACGCAGCCGCCATAGGAATGCCCGACCAGGACGAAATCGGTGAGCCGTTCGTATTTGATCAGGCCGAGCACGTCGGCGACGTGCAGCGAGAGATTGACGCCGGGGTGAATCAGGTGCGCCCGCTCGCCCAGGCCGGTGAGCGTCGGCGTGAACACGCGATGGCCGTGCGCCTTGAGCCGGTCGGCTACGCGCACCCAGGCCCAGCCGCCGTGCCACGCGCCGTGGACGAGGAGGAAGGTGTTGGCGGGCATAGGTGTCCTTTCCGGGCGATGCTGTCACAGGCGCAGCGTCACTGTCATGGCTTGCCCTGACGTCATTCCGGGACGGCGTGAAACGCCGGACCCGGAATCCAGAAGCTGGCTCAGTGCTTGTGTCTGGATTCCGGGTTCGCTCGCTTTCGCTCGCGCCCCGGAATGACGGTGGGACTGGGGCGCCTCGGAATGACGGAGCCCCGATGACACTGGTTGGGGGCGTTGCCCTTCCACAGCCGGGTGGCCACCCTGTGGAAAACTAGGATAGGGCCTGAAAGGGCAGCTGGCCGAGCGTGTTTCAGGCTTCGCCCCGGAAAGTCTCAATTTGCCGGCCTATGATGGCGCGAACCGAGTCGGCCCGAAACCCATGCGCTTCACGCCCCAGTTCCTCGACGAGCTGAAAGCCCGGCTTCCGGTCTCGGAAGTCGTCGGCCGGCGCGTCAAGCTCGTGCGCGCGGGCCGCGAGTTCAAGGGCCTGTCGCCCGTTCAACAAGGAAAAGACGCCGTCGTTCTTCGTGAACGACCAGAAGCAGGCCTGGTTCGACTTTTCCTCCGGCAAGAACGGCAGCATTTTCGATTTCGTCATGGAGAGCGAAGGCGTCAGCTTCCCCGAAGCGGTAGAGCGTCTGGCGCAGATGGCGGGCGTGGCGCTGCCGAAAGTCTCGCGCGAGGACGAGCAGCGCGACGCGCGCCGCAAGACGCTGCACGACGTGATGGAGCTCGCCGCGAAATTCTTCCAGGACACGCTGGCGTCTCGCACCGGCGCGAAGGGCCGCGGCTATCTCGCCGACCGCGGGCTCGATGCGGCAACGCAGCTGAAATTCCGGCTCGGCTATGCGACGGGCGAGCGCTTCGCGCTGAAAGAACATCTCGGCTCGCACGGCATTCCGGCCGAGGACATGGTCGAGGCGGGGCTGCTGGTGTCCGGCGACGACATTCCGGTGCCGTTCGATCGCTTCCGCGACCGCGTGATGTTCCCGATCACCGACTTGCGCGGGCGCGTGATTGCATTCGGCGGCCGCGCGCTCGAAAAAGATGCGCCGGCGAAATATCTCAATTCGCCGGAGACGCCGCTCTTTCACAAAGGCTCAACGCTCTACAACATCGCCGCCGCGCGTCAGGCCGCGCACGATGGCGCGCCCATCATTGTGGTCGAAGGCTATGTCGATGTGATCGCCATGGTGACGGCGGGCTTTCCGGCAACCGTCGCGCCGCTCGGCACGGCCTTGACCGAAGATCAGCTCGGGCTGCTCTGGAAAATGGCGGATGAGCCGGTGCTCTGTTTCGACGGCGACAATGCCGGCTTGCGCGCGGCCTATCGCGCGGTCGATCTCGCAATGCCGCGCCTGAAACCCGGCAAGAGCCTGAAGTTTGCGCTGCTGCCGCAGGGGCAGGATCCGGACGATCTGGTGCGCTCGGGCGGGCGTGAGGCCGTGGCCGATGTCATCGGCGCTGCAAAGCCGCTCGCTGCCATGTTGTGGGCGCGCGAGACCGAAGGGCATACGTTCGATACGCCGGAGCGGCGCGCGGCACTGGAAGCGCGCATCAACGAGGTCACCTCGGGGATCGGCGACGAAGCCGTGCGGCGCTATTACCGCCAGGATTTCAGCGCGCGGCTGTCGCAATTCTTCGCACCCGCGCGGACGCAACAGCGCGAACAGCGCGCCGGCGGCAACTGGCGCGACCCGCGCGCGGGTGGCAGCTGGCGCGAACGCAATGGCGGCGATTGGCAGCGCCGCGACGCGCCGCGCACCGCGGGCCGGGCGATGCCCTATGTGGTGGTGAGCCAGCAGATGGCGTCGAGCCCGGTGCACCGGGGCAATCGCTCGACGGTGTCACGCCGTGATGCGCTCATCTTGCAGGCCGCGCTCAACCATCCCTGGCTGCTGCACGACCACCTGGAGGAATTCGCCTCGCTCGAGTTCCGTCACCCCGACGCCGAGAAGCTCAAGGGCGCGCTGATCGATATTGCGGCACATGCCGCGGCGCTCGATCCCGCGGCGCTCAAGGCGGAACTGGCCGCCCGCAACCTCACCGAGGTGGTGGCCCGGATAGCGCTCTCGATCACCACCCCCTCGGTCTGGGGGGCGCGGCCGGAGGCCGCCCCGGACGATGTTTTGGTGACCTGGTCGCAGCTTGTCGCCTTGCATCGGCAGTGGCATTCACTAACTAAGGAGCTCAAGGACGCCGAGCAGGCGCTGGGCCAGGACGCGAGCGAAGCCAATTACTTGCGGTTGCGCGACGTCAAAAGCCGCCTGGAGCGGGTCGAGGGAACCGAGGCCCTGATTGAGGGCTTTGGAGCCTCTTCCGGTCGGGGCGTTCGTAGCTTATGAGTTCCGCCGCCTGGCGCATAACGGTGGCTAGGGCGGTTTACCGGGCCGGCAATGAAGCCGATTGGAATAAGGGTCGATTCCAGCGGTATTCTTTTAGGTTAATCGGAGCTTAAGCGGGTTCCGACGACACTGGATGACCTGATTCGTGGGCGGCGCCTGTTGCGGGCGCGGCCCTTTTTGGCCGTTAGCTACAGGCGACGGGCCAGGAGAGACGGAATGGCGAGCAAGGCAAAAGCGGCTCAGGCGAAGGAAAAAGAACCGGCTCCGGAGAAGGAAGAAGGCGCGCCCGAGTCCCCGCTGCCGCTTCTCGATCTCTCCGATGCCGGCGTCAAGAAGATGATCAAGGCCGCCAAGAAGCGCGGCTACGTCACCATCGACCAGATCAACGAAGTGATGCCTTCGGGCGAAGTGTCCTCCGACCAGATCGAGGACATCTACGCGATGCTCAACGAGATGGGCATCAACGTCGTCGAGACCGAAGAGGCCGACGGCGAAGAAGGCGAGAAGGCCGCCGACGAGGACGATGACGACGACGACACCGGCACGGAAGTCGTCGAGGCGAAATCGAAGTCGCTCGCCACCACCGAAAAGAAAGAACCGTCCGAGCGCACCGACGATCCCGTGCGCATGTATCTGCGCGAGATGGGCTCGGTCGAGCTGCTCTCGCGCGAGGGCGAAATCGCCATTGCAAAACGCATCGAGGCCGGCCGCGAGGCGATGATCGCAGGGCTTCTGCGAAAGCCCGCTCACCTTCCAGGCCATCATCATCTGGCGCGACGAGCTCAACGAGGGAAAAGTCTTCCTCCGCGACATCATCGATCTTGAAGCGACCTATGCCGGCCCCGACGCGCAGAAGATGCAGCCGCCGGTGATCGGCCCGGACGGCAAGCCGATCATTCCCGCTGTCGGCACGCCCGTTCCCGGCGCGCCGCACCTCCAGGTCGTGCAGACGCCGGCGCCGCCGGCAGCACCGCCGGCCGCCACGCCGTTCAAGGCGCCGGGCGCAGATGGTGACGGCGAAGAGCCGAAGGATCCGGGCGAGGCCGCGGCCGAGAGCGATTACGACGAAGACGACATGGAGAATTCCCTGTCGCTCGCCGCGATCGAGGCCGAGCTCAAGCCGAAAGTCGTTGAGACCTTCGACACCATCGCGGATTCGTTCAAGCGCCTGCGCCGCCTGCAGGAGCAGGACATCGAATTCCGCCTGAAGAATTCATCGCTCTCGCCCGCGCAGGAGCGCAAGTACAAGAAGCTCAAGGAAGAGATCATCTCCGAGGTGAAGTCGCTGCGGCTCAACCAGGCGCGCATCGATTCACTCGTCGAGCAGCTCTACGACATCAACAAGCGCCTCGTGTCGAACGAAGGCCGGCTGATGCGGCTGTCGGAAAGCTACGGCGTCGCGCGCGAGGACTTCCTCAAGCAATATATGGGCGGCGAGCTCGACCCGCGCTGGCTCAACCGCGTCTCGAAGCTCTCGGCCAAGGGCTGGAAGAATTTCGTCGCCAAGGAAAAGGATCGCATCAAGGAGATCCGCGGCATGGTGCACGATCTCGCCGCGCAGACCGGCGTCGAGATCAGCGAATTCCGCAAGATCGTCCACATGGTGCAGAAGGGCGAGCGCGAAGCGCGCCAGGCCAAGAAGGAAATGGTGGAGGCGAACCTGCGCCTCGTCATTTCCATCGCCAAGAAATACACCAACCGCGGCCTGCAATTCCTCGACCTGATCCAGGAAGGCAATATCGGCCTGATGAAGGCGGTCGATAAGTTCGAATACCGCCGCGGCTACAAGTTCTCGACCTACGCCACCTGGTGGATCAGGCAGGCCATTACGCGCTCGATCGCCGACCAGGCCCGCACCATCCGCATTCCGGTGCACATGATCGAGACGATCAACAAGATCGTGCGCACCTCGCGCCAGATGCTCAACGAGATCGGCCGCGAGCCGACCCCGGAAGAGCTGGCCGAGAAACTGGGCATGCCGCTCGAGAAGGTGCGCAAGGTCCTCAAAATCGCCAAGGAGCCGCTCTCGCTCGAGACGCCGATCGGCGACGAGGAAGATTCGCATCTCGGCGATTTCATCGAGGACAAGAACGCGATTTTGCCGATCGACGCGGCCATCCAGTCGAATTTGCGCGAGACCACCACGCGCGTGCTCGCCTCGCTCACGCCGCGCGAGGAGCGCGTGCTGCGCATGCGCTTCGGCATCGGCATGAACACCGACCACACGCTGGAAGAAGTCGGCCAGCAGTTCTCGGTCACCCGCGAGCGTATCCGGCAGATCGAGGCGAAGGCGCTGCAGGAAGCTGAAGCATCCGTCGCGCAGTCGCAAACTGCGCAGCTTCCTCGATAACTAACTGCAGGCTTAGCCAAATATTCAAACGTCATCGCCGGGCTTGTGCCGGCGATCTCGTTTAGGAGGGCGGGGCGGTGCCCTATAAATCGGGATGGCCGGGACAAGCCCGGCCATGACAGCGCGTTTGTGGTCCGGTCATCCCCGCGAAGGCGGGGATCCAGCTCTTACAATCCATCGGAATTGAAACGGCGGACCTTGCGCCCGCCGTTTTCATTTGTCGTCTGCGCACTGACAGAGAAGGCGATTAATTCCCCTTCTCGGCCTGCGCCACGGTCACCGGCTGGTCGCGCCAGAGATCCGGGAAAGTCTTGCTTCATGTTCTCCACCTTCGGCGCGTCGTTGAAGGCGATGTAGGGCTGGTAGGGATGATGGATCGCGTAATCCTGGTGATAGGCCTCGGCCGCGAAAGAACGGCCGACTTCATCGTGTCGGTTTTCGTGACGATCGGGCGCTTGAACGCATGCGCCGCGTCGAGTTGCGCGATGTAGGCCTTTGCGACTTTCGCCTGCGCCTCGCTCTGCGGGAAAATTTCCGAGCGATATTGCGTGCCGGAATCCGGCCCCTGGCGGTTGAGCTGCGTCGGGTCGTGCGCGACCGAGAAATAGACCTGCAAGATCTTGCCGTAGGATACCTGGCGCGGGTCGAAGGTCACCTGCACGCTTTCGGCGTGGCCGGTGCGGCCCGAGCTGACGGTTTCATAAAGCGCATCCTTCTGCGCGCCGCCGGCATAGCCGGACACGGCATTGGTGACGCCTTTGACGTGCTGGTAGACGGCCTGGATGCCCCAGAAACATCCGCCCGCGAGCACGGCCGTTTCGAGGCCGGTACTTTGCGCAGACGCTTCAGCCGCCGGCGGCGGGATGGTGACGGCAGGCTCGGCCTGTGCGGCGAGCGGCGCAAAAGCGAGCGCGGTGGCCAAGGCTATGGCGAAGTGGAGGGCGGCGCGATGCTTCATCGTTTCATCTCCCGGATCAACTTTCATCTGCATATACGGACGAAACCGCCCGTCGGCATCACACAAAGTTACACGTCTGCGTGAGAGGGGGGTTATTAACGACTGTCATTCCGGGACGGCCGCAGGCCGGACCCGGAATCCAGACGCAGGCGCAGGACGTGGTTCTGGATTCCGGGTTCGCTCGCTTTCGCTCGCGCCCCGGAATGACGGTGTTAGTCAGACCATGACGATGGCGACTGTGCAGCCCTCACTCCAGCCCGCTGATGATGCGGATATCGCGCACGGCGCCGTCGCCGAGCGCGCGCAACGCTTCCTGGTAGCCCGGGCTGTCGTGGCCGGCGACCGCCTTTTCAAGGCTGGGGAATTCCGAGACGACGACCCGTTCCTTGAGGCCGGACTCGTAGGTCGCATCGGGCGTGCCGCGGCAGATATAACGCACGCCGAACGGCGCAAGCGCGAGCGGGGCGAGCTTGGAATAGGCGGCAAGCCTGGCGGGGTCCTTGATCTCGCGATAGGTCGTGATCCAGTAAGCCTTTGGCATATGGTCGCTCCCTCTGATGCGTTTCTTATGAAATATAATTCTAGCGCTTTCGGACGAGCGTGCGGAAGATATCCAGATCACGACGCTGTTATCACCGGCCTCGTCCGACTTTGTCATTCCGGGACGGCCCGTCAGGGCCGGACCCGGAATCCAGATGCAGGCACGGACCGTGTTTCTGGATTCCGGGTTCGCTCGCCTGCGCTCGCGCCCCGGAATGACGCTGGGGGTCAAGGAGGCGGCCATGACGACGTGGGGGACAGACCCGGCCATGACGGTGTAATGATCATCCCGGGGGCAATGCAGGGCCATTCATGACGAGAACTCATCGCTCTATTTTTATTCGTGCTTCTGTCGGTTTCCTCCGCCCACGCCGCCCAATGCGGCGGCGATTTCAACGCCTTCCTGTCGGCCATGGCGCGCGATGCGCAGGCCGCCGGCGTCTCGCGCAGCGTCATCGACCAGGCTTTTGCCGGCGTCACGCTGGACCAGAACGTGCTTGCCTTCGACCGCCGCCAGCGCGGCATGTTTCACAGCAAGAGCTTCGAGGAATACGCCTCAACGCGCGTGATCCCGCCGCGCATCAAGCGCGCCAAGGGCTTGATGGTGAAGAACGCGCAGCTGCTGGCGCGCATCGAGCAGCAATTCGGCGTGCCGAAAGAGCTGATCGTGGCGATCTGGACGCTGGAAAGCGACAACGGCACCGGCGACATGGGCAAGCTCCCGGTCATCCGCACGCTGGCGACGCTCGCGCATGATTGCCGGCGCAGCGAGCTGTTCCAGAATGAGTTGATCGCGGCGCTGAAGATTCTCCAGCGCGGCGATCTGCCGTTGCGCGATCTCATCGGCGCCTATGCCGGCGAGATCGGGCAGACGCAATTCCTGCCGTCGTCCTACATCAAGTACGGCGTCGACTATGACGGCAACGGCCATGTCGACCTGCGCCACAGCGTGCCGGATGTGCTCGCCTCCACCGCCAACCTGCTCAAGACCAACGGCTGGAAAGCCGGCGCGCCGTTCGGCGAGGGCACGGAAAATTTCCAGGTGATGCGCGAGTGGAACAGGTCCGAGGTCTATCGCAAGACCATGGTGCTGTTCAGCGAGAGGCTGCGGGAGTAGGGGGCTCGATCCACTGCGCAGCTGCTTATTCTCTTGTCATGGCCGGGCTTGTCCCGGCCATCTCGCTTAGGAAGGCATGGCCGTGCCCAATGAATCGGGATCGCCGGGACAAGCCCGGCCATGACGGTAACGACAATGCATCCGAATACGGTAGCATGGCGACGGGAAAGAACGGTTCTTGCGATCAAAACCTCGGCACGTGCGACAGCGCGTTGCGGGTCTGGATGTCGATGCGCCGCGCCGCGCTTTCGACGCCAAGGCGTTGCGCCTCGGTGGTGTCGATCGGCGCGTATTTCGGCAGGACGCCGTTCTTGAAGGCATCCGCATCGAAGCTCGTCACCAAAGGCGTGCCGTTGCCGATCGGCAGGCCGGCATTATTGCCGCCGGATTTCAGATAGTCCTGAAGCGAGTGGACGCCCACGGTTTGCAGCGCCGAGAACAGCGCAATGCCGAGGCACAGGCCGACGATCGCTTTCAAAAGAGTCATGAGCCCCTCCAGCGGATAACGCGGGCGGATCATAGATTTCGTGCGTTAAACGCCGGCCAAGGCGATCGCCGTTGTTTGAGCGGTCGCTTTAACCGGCTGGAAGGGAAGACAGCACCTTTGGCGTTATTTCCCGATATTGATCAGCTGGACGCGGCGATTTTCGGCCGCTTCGGGATTGGCGGGGTTGAGCAATTGCTCCTCACCAAGGCCGACCGCCTCGATGCGCGCCGGCGAAATTCCGAACGGATCGATCAGCGCGGCGCGAATGGCGTCGGCGCGTTCCTGGCTGAGCTTGAGATTGTATTCACGGCTGCCCTTGGCATCGGTATTTCCCACGATCAGGAAGCGATATCCTTGCAGATAAGGATGGTACAGCGCGTCAGCCATTAGCCCGACGGCGCGAAACGAATCCGGTCGAATGCGTGCAGAGTTGAAATCGAACTGGATGGCGATGGTAAATTGAGCGAGCTGATCGAGCTGACCGAACAGCGGCGCGCGGTTCACGCGGTTGGTGCGGCTCGGATCGGCGAGCGATTGGCTGACGAGCTGGCGCAATTGCGCGGCGCTGACGGTTGCCGCGGCCGATTCCACGCCTTGCAGGCTGCTCACGAGCTGGCCGGAGCTCAGGTTGATCTTGCCGGATCCCGACGACGAGCCGAGCTCCACTTCATAACCCGCGTCGGCAACGGCCTGTTGGCACGCCGCGCTGACGTTCTGCTTCGTCTTGTAGAAACATTCCATCAGATTTCCATCGCCTTGCTGGATGCCAGAGCATCTGCGTTTGATGTCCACATCGCAGACGCGCGGGACGGCAGCGCGCGCCGCTGCCCGTTTAACAAGGAGATTGCTCAAGGCCGTGATCGATCCGCTGCAACGTGGGGAAATGCTGGCCTGATTTCGCTGAAGACATTGACGGACGCGGCCGCCACCGAGAGGTTCGTTCTTGCAGAATTTGGCAATTTCGGCGCCGCAGCTCGTCCCGAGCTGGCCGAGCGCGTCGGCATAACCGATTGTCTGGGCAGACGCGGTTCCGGCCGACCAGGCCAGAAAAGACAGACCGAGCGCAATCGCCGTCGATTTCAACATGCGAATATCCTCATAGGTTGCGGCTACGGAATGGACGTGATGCCGCTGCCGTTCTTTATGGATTTGCGCTACGCTGCCGCCGTTGATCTAGATCAAAAGCCGGGGGTCGGATGCCCTCAGTGTGAGTGCTTAATCTGCAATAAGTTGCCGATGGGGCAAGGGGGATAACAATGAGCATCAGCAAGTGCGGGCATTTGGCGACAAACCTGGTCAGATTGACCGCAGTGTTTCTGATGTTTTTCTCGGTTGCGGCCGCCTCCGCACAGACGCAGGTGCCTTCCAATAGCCGCCTGAAAGCGGTGGCCAGCACCAAGACAATCAAAGTCGCCTATCGCGCAGACGCCAGGCCGTTTTCCTTCGTGAATGACAAAAAGCAGCCGGTGGGCTTCAGTGTCGATCTTTGCAAATTGGTGGTGCGCTCGATCCAGGGACAGCTCGGATTAGCCGATCTCAAGATCGAATGGGTGCCCGTGACCGTCCAGACCCGCTTTTCGGCCGTCGCCAGCGGCAAAGCCGATATGGAGTGCGGCTCCAGCACGGTGACGCTCGGTCGCATGAAAGAAGTCGATTTTTCGAGTTTCATCTTCGTTGAGAGCACCGGCATCATTGTCGCGAAGGCCGCCAATATCGGCAAATTCGCCGACATGGCCGGCAAGAAAATAGCCGTTGCCTCCGGGACGACGAACGAAAAGGCCGTTGTCGAACAGCTCAAGCTCCAGAAGATCGATGCAACGGTCGTCCCGGTGAAAGATGGCAGCGAAGCCATCGCTGCGCTTGAATCCGGCAAAGCCGATGCCTTTGCCAGCGACAAGCTCTTGCTGGTCGGCGCCAATCTGAAGGACCCGCAGGCCTACATGATGCTTCCGGACGATCTGTCCGTCGAGCCTTATGCGGTCGTCGTACCGCGCGGCGATTGGGCATTGCGCCTGGCTGTGAACACCGGGCTTGCGCAGATCTTCCGCACCGGGACAGTCGTTGCCATCTTCAACGGGTGGTTCGGGCAGGTCGGCCTGCAGATGAGTCCGGTGCTGCGGATCATGTATGGCCTGGGATCGCTGTCCGATTGATCGACGATGCCGCTCAGCCTTTGATCAGCCGTTGATCAACCTTGCGGCTTGAACTTGATGATCTTCCAGCCGAGCTTGGTGATCTCGGCCTGCGCCATCGGCGTCACCACGCCGGTTGTTGCAAGCACCGGCACCGCGCCTGGTTTTAACCTGTGAATCTCTGCGGTGGCGGCGGTGAATGTGCGGGACTGCACTTCTGTCCAGACCACGTCATCGAATGTGAAGGCCGCGACGATGTTTCCGTTGCGCAACATATTGATCGGCTGGCCCGCGACCGAGATGAAGGACGCAACGCCGCCGACCTCCTTGCTGTGCGCCGCCAGGATTTGCGCGCGGCGCCGGAAATAAAAGGCGTAGTTGCGCGTACCGGCGCCGGCCGCCTTTTCGACGAAAATATTGGTGTCCGCCGCGCCCAGTTGCTTGAGCGCGCGCGCCATGATGAGCAGGTCAGCCGGCGTGTAGTTCCGGTTCTCCAGCAGGCGGTCGATATTGTCCTGCTCGATTTCGAGCTAAAGCAGAATGCCGCGCACTTCGGCGATCAGCTGCGCCGCTGTTTTGTCGCGCAAGGTATCCTTGGCGCTGCTGACGGTCGCAACCGAAGACACCGCGATGCCGATGCCGCCGGGCACGAACGAGAGGCCGGCCTTGATCGGCAGGCCGCCGCTCGCCATGGCGCCGGCCATTTGCTTGAGCCGCTGCGCCAGCGGCGGGAAATCGGTGTAGGGATCGACGTCCAGCTCCACCGCGAGTTCGCGCTGGGTATCGCTGATGCCGAGCAGGCTCTCCATCAGCGGGTCGCGGTCGGCGCGGTTGTTGGACAATCCGGCGCCGACGCGATCGAACATGTTGCCGATACCGCTCAGCGAACGCTCAACGGTGTCGGCCGGCTTGGTGATGAGATCGGCGCCGAACTTGAAGGGGCCGAGCGCTGCCTGGCCAAAGGCCTTTCCGAAAGCATCGGACTGCGACATTTTCTCGAGCGCGGCGACGGCATTGAGCTCGTGCAGGCGTAGCTTGGCGAACTCGATGCCATCGAAGGAATATTCGCCGTATTTCGTATCGACGTCGAAGATGCGCATGACGCCGTCGCTGCGCACGACCGGCTTGACCTTGTAGTTTTCGCCGACCGCCGCGGTACCGAGAAATTTTTCGACCGGTTCGGGTTTGGGCAGCTCGAGCGCAGCCGTCGTTGACGACAGGGCCATGACGCCGAGCGGCGCGGCAACGAGCAGCGGGATGATGTGACCGCGCCAGATATTCTGCGCCCTATGGCGCACCGGCCGCGCTGGTCGCGACCGCGCATCGTGATGAAATCGCACCGCATAGTCAGTCCCCCGAACTCTCGAAACCCCGGCTTCAGCCGCGCAAATCCTAGCACTTTTCAGGCGTTTCGCGACTGGCAATTTTCCGACACGCGGGCATCTGGGCAGCACCTAAGATAATGTGGTTAAATTCCGGCGGTCACCCTCAGGCGGAGCAGCGCGATGGTCGCGACGGACAAGGTTTTCGCGGGCTCGATCCCCGAATTCTACGACCGATTGCTGGTTCCACTCATCTTTGAGCCTTATGCCGCCGATCTTGCGGAGCGGGTGGCGGCAGCGGCACCGAAAGATGTGCTGGAAACGGCGGCGGGAACCGGCGTCGTGACACGCGCCGCGGCGTCCAGACTTCCGCCCGGGGTGCGCATTACGGTGACCGATCTCAATCAGCCGATGCTCGACTACGCCATGGCGAAGCAGTCCGGCGACAAGCGGATAACGTGGAAACAGGCCGACGCATTGGCGTTGCCGTTCGACGATCAAAGCTTTGATGTCGTGGCGTGCGAGTTCGGCGTCATGTTTTTTCCCGACAAGGTCAAAGGCTACAAGGAAGCGCGCCGGGTCCTCAAACCCGGTGGCCGCCTGTTGTTCAACGTCTGGGACAAGATTTCCGAAAACGATTTCGCCGATACCATCGCGGACGCGCTGGCAGAAATCTTTCCGCGACGATCCCCCGCGTTTCATGGCGCGCACGCCGCATGGCTATCATGACGGCAAGCAGATTCGTGCCGAGTTGCGGAGGCCGGATTTACTGACGTCACAATCGATGCGATGGACGCCCGCAGCAAGGCGGCATCGCCGCGCGAACCCGCCGTCGCTTATTGCCAGGGAACACCATTGGCGGAATGAAATTGAGGCGCGCGGCGCGCCAGCGCCTCGAAGAAGCGACCGACCATGCCGCTGAGGCCATGGCGCGGAAGTACGGAAAAGGCGCCGTCGACGGCCGTATTCGCGCGTTTGTGATCACTGCCGTGCGTTAATGAGTTGACGGCGGCAGCGCCCAAGTTCAATCGAGCCGCGAATAGTCAGGAACATCGCGGCCGATGTCGTCGACCCATTCCAGCGCCACGACCGTCAAGCGCAGATATCTCGCGCTGGCCTATGGCGTGGCGTGCCACGGGCTATTCGCGCTCGCTGTCTCGGTGATGATCTACGAAATGGCTTTCGGCCTGAGCCGGTCATGGGGCGCCCCTTGGGGCGTCCTGCCCGCGCCCTGGCGCTGGATCGGCAATGGTCTGCTTCTGTTGCAGTTCCCGCTCGCGCATTCGTTTCTGCTGAGCGGCCGCGGGCGCGCGCTGCTGCGCGTTCTGGCGCCGACGGGGCTCGGCGCCGACCTTTCGACCACAAGTTACGTGATCGTCGCCTCGTTGCAGATTCTTCTGCTGTTCGGATTCTGGTCGCCCAGCGGAATTATCTGGTGGCAGGCCGAAGGCTGGACGCTGGCGGTGATGATTGCGCTCTATACCGCCGGATGGTTGCTGTTGCTCAAGTCGATGTTCGACGCCGGCATCACGCTCCAAACGGGGGCGCTGGGCTGGTGGGCGGTCTATCGCAATACCAGGCCCGCCTATCCGCCGATGCCGACGCGCGGGCTTTTTCGCGTCTGCCGCCAGCCGATTTACGTCTCGTTCGCGATCACGCTCTGGACGGTGCCGGTGTGGACACCGGATCAGCTCGTGCTGGCGGTTGTGCTGTCGGCCTACTGCCTGGCCGGGCCCTTGCTGAAAGAAGCGCGCTTTACGCGACTGTTCGGGCGCGAATTCGAAGCCTATCGCGCGCATCATCCTTACTGGTTTCCTTTTCCGCGGCCGGCGGGACCGCCATCAGGTGAAGCGCGGCGCTTCGCTTTATGACAAAGATGCGGAGCATTGGTGGGACGGATCGCAGCGGTGGCTGCGCGCGCTGCAAAATCTCGTGCCAGCGCGCTTTGCGTTCTTTGACCAGCTGACCTCGTGGGACGGCAAGACAGTTCTCGACCTCGGCTGCGGCGGTGGTTTCATGTCCGAAGCGCTGGCTGCGCGCGGCGCTAAAGTTATCGGCGTCGACGTGTCACGCGGCGCCATCGCCATCGCCAAACGTCATGCCGCGAGCGGCGGACTGGCGATCCGCTATCTCGTGGCGTCGGGCGAAGACCTGCCGCTGCCGGACGCCAGCGTCGATTGCGTCGTCTGCGTCGATGTTCTTGAGCATGTGCGCAGCCTCGATCAGGTTCTTGACGAAATCCGCCGCGTGCTGCGGCCGGGCGGTGTCTTTCTCTTCGATACGATCAACCGCACGTGGCTTGCCCGTTTCGTGATCGTGTTCTGCGGCGAGCGCATTTTTCGGCTGCTGCCGCGCGGCACGCACGACCCGGCCGGCTTCATTGCGCTCGCGGAACTCGATGCAAAGCTTGCCGCGCGTGGCTTCGCGGATCGTGTGTTCGAGGGGATCGGGCCGCGCGGCATAAACCGCCGTCTCGACATTGTCTTCGGCCCATTGCCCAGTACGAAGATCATGTACATGGGACACGCGCGTTTGACGCGCGCCTAATCCGCTCTTGCTGGCATAGCCACGCAGCTTTAAGCTCATCTGGCCGGAAAACGTTGTGTGATCAAAGAGTGATGATGTTGAAACGATCTGGCGCGTGTTGCGTAGTCGGTATCGCCCTGTTGGCGATGACCATCGCCGCCTTCCCGTCGTCAGCCCGCGCACAGTCGGCCGACCTGGTGCTTTGCGACCGCATCGCCGCCGACCCCGCCGACCCCGACAAACCGGCCGACGTCAAAGGCACGCCTGTCATCGCGCAATCGGATATCGCGACCGCGATCAAATTCTGCAAAACCGCATCGGCATCGTCACGCCGGGCGCTCTATGAGCTCGGCCGCGCCTACGCGGCCAACCGCCAGATGCCGGAAGCGCTGGCCGCCTATCGTAAGGCCGCCGACAAAGGCAGCACCTCGGCGATGGTCGAGCTCGGCGTGCTGCTCGGGACCGGCACGGGCGTTGCAAAGGACGAAGCGCAGGCGCGCAAGCTGTTCGAGCGCGCAGCCGAAGCCGGCAATGCGCGCGGCGTCAGCAATCTGGCCGCGCTCGGCGGCGGCGCGCCGTCAGATCCCGTCAAGGCGCGCGCCTTGCTGACGAAAGCCGCGGAAACGAATTCGGCGGAAGCGCAATATCAGCTCGGATTGATGCTGGCCGAAGGCGCTGGCGGCCCGAAGGACGATGTCGGCGCGCGGGCGCTGTTTGAAAAAGCGGCCGAGCAAGGCCATCCGGCGGCACTGGAGCGGATGGGCGAATTTGCAAAAAGCGGACGCGGCGGTCCGCAGGATACCGCCGCCGCCAAGACCTATTTCGAAAAAGCCGCCGCGCTCGGCAATGAAGACGCCAAGGCCGCGCTCAAGCGCGCCGAATGTCCTTACGTCATCAAGGACAAGAACGGAAAATTCGTCACCAATCTTTGCTTCTAGATCGGGCGGCCGCAAAACCCTAGGCCGCGTGATTGATTTCCGGATCGCTGCACACGCCGTTGAAATCGATCTGCGAAGCGGCCATTGGCTTGTAGAACAGATAGCCTTGCACGGATGTGACGCCCGCCATCCGCAGCAGCCGAAACTGGTCGGCTGTTTCGACGCCCTCGGCCGTGGTGCTGATGTCGAGCCCGCGCGCCAGCGTCAGCGTGGCCGAGATGATGATCGCGCAATCGGCGCGCTTGGTCAGATTCTGCGTAAATGATTTGTCGATCTTGATCTTGTCGAAGGGGAACATCGTCAGGTGGCTGAGCGATGAATATCCGGTCCCGAAATCATCGAGCGCGATCGACACGCCCAGATTCTTGAGCTGGCGCAGGACGGTCAAACTGTCAGTGGCGGATTCGATAAGGGCCGTTTCCGTGACCTCAAGCTCAAGGCGTTCGGGTGGCAATCCGGATTGCGCCAGCGCACAGATGACGACGTCGACCAGGTCGCGCTTACGCAGCTGCACCGGCGAAAGGTTGACCGATACGCGAACATGGGACGGCCATTTGACCGCCTCCGCGCAGGCGGTTTGCAGAACCCATTCCCCGATCTGGGTAATCAGCCCGGATTCCTCGGCCAGCGGGATGAATTTGTCGGGAGAAATCATGCCCTTGGTGGGGTTGTTCCAGCGCACCAAGGCTTCGGCGCCGCAGATTTTCCGCGTCCTGGAGTCGACGATCGGCTGATAATAAAGTTCGAACTGGTCCTGCTGGATGGCGCGGCGCAATTCCGTCTCGAGCTCATGGCGCACGCTCGCGGCCGCGCTCATTTCCGGATCGAAGAAACAGAAGCAGTTTCGCCCCGACGATTTTGCGCGATAGAGCGCCATGTCCGCCATTTTCAGAAGGCTATCGGGTCTCGCCGCATGTTCCGGCGCCAAAGCGATCCCGATGCTGGTCGCGATGTTCACTTCATTGCCTTCGATATTGAACGGCTGCGCGATGAGGTCGATCACGCGATTTGCGAGCTTGATGGCGGCTTCGCGCTGATTTCCTTCGCCGATCTGGATGATGGCGAATTCGTCGCCGCCGAGGCGGGCCAGGACGTCCGTTTCGCGCAAGGTGCCCTTGAGACGCGCGGCGGTTTCGCGCAGCAGCGCGTCACCGGCCGGGTGGCCAAGGGTATCGTTGACGTATTTGAAGCGGTCGAGGTCGAGCAAGAGCACCGTGAATTGCTGACCCCACCGGCGCTGGCGCGCGCCTGCGTCCTCGATTTTTTCAACCGCGGCGGCGCGATTGGCGAGACCGGTGAGGGCGTCGTGGTGCGCCATGAAGGCAATGCGCTGCTCGGACCTTTTCCGCTCGGTGATGTCTTCGATGACGAGCGCGAGGTATTTCGGCTCGCCTTGCTTGTCGCGGATGACGATGCGGCTGGTCGCCAGAACGCGCGTACCGCGCATCGGTATTTCCACCTCGTATTCGGCCGAGGTCACGCCGCTGTTGAGCTCAACGGCCTGGCGGTCGGCCTGGTCAAAAAGCGCCGCATCATGCGCGGTGTAAATGTCCTGCGCATGTTTGCCTATCAGCGCGGCGTGCGACATGCCGACCATGGCCTCGAATTGCCGGTTCACCAGAGCGAATTTGAAGGTCTTGGCGTCCTTGACGACGACGGCAACCGGGATGTTCTCGATGATCGAGTTGAGAAAGCTTTTCGTTTCGTCCAGTTCCTGCGCGGCCAGGCGCTGCTCGGTGATGTCCTCATGCGTCGAGATCCAGCCGCCGCCCTACCATGGGCCGGTGAATGACGGACACGAAACGTCCGTCGGCGAGCTTGCTCACGCCCTGGTGGCGCTTGTTCGCCACGATTTCATCGACCCACTCATCGAGGCTCTTTGTGTAGTCCTCGCGTCCGGTGCCCTGAGCGGTCCGATAGGCCAGAATCTCGCGCAAAGTCGTACCGGGTTTCGTCTGTTCTTCGGTCAGCCGGTATATTTCGGCGTACTGCTTGTTGCAGATGATCAGCCGCTGCGCCGCATCGTACATCGACAGGCCCTGAGACATGTTTTCCACGGCGGCATTGAAGCGCACATTTTGCGATGACATGTCCTGCTGCCGTTTCAGCTCGGCTTCCGCGAGCGCGCGGCTTTTATCCGACTCGATAATCCGGGCCTGCGCGGCATTGAGGCGATCCTGCTGCTTCCAGGATCGGGCGATCAGGTAGGCGGCAACTATGGTGAGGAGAACCATCGCGGCCGCGATGATGCTCATCATGGCAGATGTCGCGCGCCAGGCCGCGAAGGCCGCATCTTCAGTTTGCGTGACGATGACGACAAGCGGAACGCTTGAAAGTTTATAGGCGGCGGCAATGCGCGCCTGATGATCGACCGGGCTGACCGAGCGCGAGAGCGCTGACCTCGAACCCTCCAGTTTCTTGAGGCTTTCGACCGGGTGAACGGCTCCGATCGTTCCCGCTCGTGGATACCGGGCCAGAAGCGTGCCGTCAGTCCGCATCAACGTTGCCGCGTAGCCGTCGCCGAGCGCCGTTTTGCGAAATAGCTCCTCAAAATAGCTCAAGCGCGTCGAGCCGAAGACGACACCCAGGAATTGACCTGACGGAGCCACTACAGGGCGGGCGAGAATGACGGTCCATGACCCGCTGCCGGCGCCTTGCACCGGTTCGCTGACAAACGACTTTCCCTGCGGATTGTTCTTGATGGCCTGAAAATATTCTCGGCGCGAAAGGTCGATCGCGTCGTTGGGCCAGTCGCGCGAGTGATTGATCCTCATTCCGCGCGCATCGAGAACGCCGAGCGTATCGATTTGCGGCAGATCCGGTCATCTTTTCGTTCAAGAAAAGATGGAATGGCTTGTCGGTCAGTTTTTTCAGATCGCCATTCGCGGGCAAATCGGCGCGAATTTTGTCAGCGACGCTCGCCAGCACCAGGTCAACGGACTGGATCGTGCGGTCCGCGAGCTCCGACAAAGTCAGACTTTGCCGCAGCAGATCGCCCTGGACGTCTTCCAGCGCGTCCTGGCGCAATTCCTTCAGCACGATCGCGTTGGTGCCGATGACGGCCGCGACCGTGAATGCGGTGCCGAGAATCAGCCCATGAAAGCGATTTGGCGACAATTTTTTATTCGTAGATGGCAGTTGCATTCGCAGACCGGCGCGCGAAATTGGTTGTACAGGCTGTACACGGAAAACCATGACGATTTGTGTATGGGCCGGATGCAAAGCCGGTCATTGCGGCGCGGATCAGCCAGTATCGCCCGCTACCGCAACACGCGGTTAAGCAATCATTATGTATCGCGCCCGGTATGGCCAAAGCGGATGCGCGCAAGCTTAACAACTGGTTTTGAACGATGCGCGGGATTCCCAATGTGGGCGCGCGTCATCCCCAAAGCTCATTGTAATTGTGGAACTGCGGAAGGATCGGATCCGAGCGCGTTGGCTCCATCAGCGGAAGCAGCCGTTTCAATGCGGCATTGATCGGGCCGGAGGTGTGGCGCACGTAGAGATCGATCGGGTAAAGCGACTGGCGCAGATGCCACTTCGGATCGTAGTTGAGGCTGCCGCTGTAAAACCGTTTGTAGCCGTTTGCGATCGCCCATTCGATGATGTCGTGGAAGACGCGATAGTAGAGATTGAGGTCGAACGCGACAGAATAGTCGAAGCCGACATATTCGTGGCAGATCTTGTCGGCCTGAATTGTGCACAGGCCGAAGGCGATGATGCGCGTGTCCTGACGCCAGACGAAAAACCGGACCTTGTCGGGCATCCGCTTGCCGATTTCGCTCAGGAATTCCTTCGTCAGCTTTTCGAATTGCATCGGCGAGCGCTCGAAGACCTTTTCGTAGAGCGGATAGATGTCATCCACGATCGCTGTCGCATCGGTCTCGACGGTCATCGTGATCGGCGGCTGCGCGCGTTCGGCCACACGCAGCTTGCGCCGGATTTTCCCGCGTGTTGCCGGACTGAGATTGCGCGAAAGATAATCGTCGAAATCCTTGTACTCGATATTGAGCGTGGTCATCGGCATGCTGGGCACGCGCGCAAATCCATAGTCGCGCAGGCATTCCAGCGACGCGCGGTAGCGCGTGGGAAATTCCTTGAGGACGACCAGCGCGCATTTCAGTTGGCGTGCCAACGTCGTCAGGGATCGGCCGAGCAATTGCCCGATCAAGCCTTCGGATAATTCGCTGCCGTCGAGATGTCCTTCGCCGGCGGCGCATCCGACCATCAGCGTGCGCGCACGCAGGAAACGGGGCCACAGGCGGCGGACGCGCGCCGACCATTCCTTGCGCAAAACCGCCGGTGCCGGCGAGAAGATCCTGGTCGACGACAATATAAGGTTGGACCGCGCGGATGGCGCCGTCGCTCTCGATAGCGAGGTAGCCGTAGTTGAAATTCACCCTTCAGCGTGTCTTCGATCAATTCGTAGTATCGATGGTCCTTGCGCTCGCCGGCAAATGCCGTTTGCCAATGCGCCGAGGCGGCGATCTCGTTACGCGTGGCAATCCTGATTGTTGCGTGCAAGTCCGCGGACGAAATCGAGCCGGCGCTGTCAGTCCGCTGGTCCATCGATGCACCTCGGCCGGGCAGGCGTGCCCGCTGTCACGCGACGGCGAGGTCGGACGAAAAATCGTTGTAGTAGGGAAAGCCCATACCGACGCCGAGCTGCCGGCGCCCCGATCGCAGCGCGCGCCTGGCAATGTAGGCATCGCTCGCAATGCGAACGAGATCGGAAAATTGGCCGGGCTTTTGCCGAAGCGAACGAAACACGGCGGGAACGTCCGGCGTGCCGTCGAGACGCAGACCCAAGGTCGCCGCGGGCGGCAGTGTCCGGTGGGCCGGATCGATGATGACGCGGCAGGCAACGAAGGGAATGCGATGCTCGGCCGCGATCTTTGCCGCGATGTGCGATTCCATATCGACGGCGGCGGCGCCCGTCTCCTGATGGAGATCGCGCTTTTCGACGGCCGTCACGACGACGGCATCGGCACCGGTGACCTCGGCATGAACGGCGCCCGGCAGGACGTCGAGCAATCTTTCCGTCCAGGGGCGGTCGGTTGCGATCAGGTCGTCGCCGCTGCGGACGCCTGAGGCGACAACCCAGTCGCCCGGGGCCAAATGGGGCGCGAGACCCCCGGCAATGCCGAAACTGATGATACCCGAAACACCCCGCGCAATCGCCGCGCGCAGGCCGTTGGCGAGCTCCAGGCTGTGATTACAGAGCACGGATACGCCTGGGCCACGCGCAATGCGGGCCTCCAGCGCTAAACAGGTTACGGCAACGACCCCAGCGTGCCTCGACATCCGTCCCCCTTCCAGACCGCCAATCTTCCTCACAGCGCCGAAAGGGTCAATGCCATCGGCATGTTACCCTGTGCCGCATTGCACAGAATCCTGATATGGAACCAGTCACCTGTCGCGCCCGGCATGACATGCCCATCTCGTGGCAGTACGATTGCCCCAATCGCTGCGTAAAACCGCTGTCGCCCAGCGGTATCTGGAGACAGGAATGAGCCTCGACGTCGAACGCCTCTTTGCCGAACGGGAGGCGGAACGCTACGCCCTGCACGCACGCTATCTGAACGAGCAGATGGTCCGCGTGCTCAAGACGATTGGTTTCGACCAGGCGTACCGGCGTGGGCAGGGCCAATATCTCTATGACCGCGATAATCGGCAATATCTCGACCTGCTCAGCGGCTGGGGTGTGTTCGCGCTCGGCCGCAACCATCCGGTCGTCCGTGATGCCCTCAAGCAGGTCCTCGACAGCGACTTTCCGAACCTCGTCCAGATGGACGTGTCGGCGCTGGCTGGCGTTCTGGCCGAGCGTCTGCTGCGTTATGTGCCGCATCTCGAAAAGGTGTTTTTCGCCAATTCCGGGGCGGAGACGGTCGAGGCGTCGTTGAAATTTGCCCGCGCCGCCACCGGCCGCGACGGCATCATCTATTGCAGCCATGCCTATCACGGCCTGACCTATGGCGCGCTGTCGCTCAACGGCGATGAGATCTTCCGCAAGGGCTTCGGCTCGCTGGTGCCCGGCTGCGTGGAAGTGCCGTTCAACGATCTCGCCGCGCTGGAACGGGCTCTGTCCGTCGAAAACGATCGCGGCCTTTATCGTCGAGCCGATCCAGGGCAAGGGCGTTACCATGCCTGAGGACGGGTACTTACGTTCTGCACTCGATCTCTGCCGCAAGCACGGCACTTTGTTCATTGCCGATGAAATCCAGACCGGGTTGGGCCGGACGGGGCGCTTCCTCGCATGCGAACATTGGGGCATCGAGCCGGACATTGTGCTGTTGTCCAAGTCGCTGTCCGGTGGCCACGTGCCGGTCGGCGCGGTGCTGACCCGCAAATGGATTTTCGACAAGGTTTTCGACCGGATGGATCGCGCCGTCGTGCACGGCTCGACATTCGCGAAAAACGACATGGCGATGGCTGCCGGCCTTGCCACCCTCGAGGTGCTCGAATCCGAAAAGCTGATGCAGAATGCGGAACGTATTGGCGGGCGGCTGCTCAATACATTCACCGGGATGATCGGGCGGCACGAGCTGGTCAAGGCGGTGCGCGGCAAGGGATTGATGATCGGTATTGAATTTGGTTCGCCGCGCTCGCTGACGCTTAAGGCATCCTGGAATTTGCTCGAGACCGCGAACAGCGGGTTGTTCTGCCAGCTGATTGTGATCCCGCTGCTGAAGGACCACAGGATCCTCACGCAGGTCGCGGGACACGGCAATCATACGATCAAGCTGTTGCCGCCCTTCATCATTACGGATGCGGACTGCGACTGGATCGAAAAATCCTTTGAGGCAGTCATTGCGGACGCGCATCGCGTTCCCGGCGCGATCTGGTCGCTTGGGCAAGACGTTGATCGAGAACGCCGCGAAGGCGCGGGCGAGCGGGTGAGGGCGCTGACGATCTGCAGCGCACCCGATAGTGACCACGGACATTGTTGCAGCATTGCCCCGGCACATTCTCAATGCCCGCGACGGCTGCTACGCTGAGCGAGCGCCGGAGCAAAGAGCGCACAAAACGGGGGGAGAACCATGAAAAGACTTGTCATTGCAATGGTGCTGGGGGCACTTGCGGGCGTTACTTGCGTGCAGGCGCAAACGTACCCATCGCGCCAGATCACCCTCGTGGTTCCGTTCCCGCCGGGTGGATCGACCGACGTTGCCGCCCGCATCATGGCCGAGCGCATGCGGGCACCGCTCGGGCAGGCCGTCATTGTCGAGAACATCGGTGGCGCCGGCGGCAGCATTGCGGTCGGCCGCGTCGCGCGTGCTGCACCCGATGGCTACACGATCGATATCGGCCAGTGGGACACCCACGTCGGCAGCATCATCTACAAACTGGACTACGACCTGCAGAAGGATTTCGAGCCGATTGGCCTTGTGTCGGTCAATCCGCAGCTCATGGTCGCCAAGAAAAATCTTCCTGCCGACAATTTGAAGGATCTGGTTGCCTGGATGAAAGCAAATCCCGGGCAAGATCAACTTCGTCAACCAGAATGCGGCGGCGAATGTGACCGGCGTACTCTTCGAGAAGCTGACCGGACAGAAAGTCCAGTTCATTCCGTATCGCGGCGCCGGGCCGGCCATGACTGACCTGGTGTCCGGCCAGGTCGATCTGCTGATCGTGCAAGGCGCGGTCGCGCTGCCGCAGATCCGGGGTGGAAAGATCAAGGCGATCGCCAATTTGTCGCCGCAGCGCTCGGCGTCGATGCCGGACATTCCGACGTCCGACGAAACCGGCGTGCCGGGTCTCTATATGTCGGGCTGGTTCGGTTTCTGGGCACCCAAGGGCACGCCCAAAGATATCGTCGCAAAACTCAACGCGGCCATGGTGGAAGCGCTCGCCGACCCCGCCGTGAAGGCGCGTTTCACCGAACTTGGACTGGATGTCGCGCCGCGCGAGCACCAGACACCAGAGGGCCTGGCCAAATTCCAGCAGGCCGAGATCGACAAATGGTGGCCGATCATCAAGGAGGCCGGCATCAGCGCGCAGTGAAAATCTGCGCAGCGGGGCGCGGCATCAACAATCACGCCCTGGCGACGCGCATAATCCAGCTACGAAATGCCTTGAACGCCGCCTCATCTTTGCGGCCAACGCGATATATCAGATACCAATGCTCGCCCTTTGACACCGACTTTGCGAACGGCGCGACCAGTCTGCCGGCTTTCAAATCGTCATCGACATAAGGCGTGATGCCCATCGCGACGCCGACGCCGTCGGCCGCCGCCTGTAGGGCTTGACCATAGTATTCGAACTCCGGACCTTTGAGCTGAACTTTCGAGAGTTCTGCCGCTTTAAGCCATCGCGGCCAATCGTCGGCCGCGTGCGCGACCCGCAGCAGCGTGGTGTTGCGCAAATCGCTCGGGGTCTTGAGACGTTTTGCCGTGGCTGGCGAGCACACCGGCTTAAGTTCGGCCGCGAACAAGCGATCGGCCGAAAAATCCGGCCAGTCGCCGCGACCGAGGCGGATGCCGCACGTCCATTCGTCGTTGTACGGCACGGTCGCGCCGCCGGTAACGAAGCGGACCTCCAGGTCCGGTTCCTTTTTCTGAAAATCGGCCAACCGGGGAATCAACCAACGCGTGGCGAAAGTCGGCCCGACACCGATCGTCAGCACGCGTGACCCGGCCATCGCCGTGACCTGTGCCGTCAGGTTGGCGAGTTGGTCAAAGATTTGCGTCAAGCCAGCCTGGTAAGCGATGCCGGCAGCGGTGAGCGCAAGCCGGTTTGGCTTCCGCTCAAACAGTGGCACGCCGATACGTTGCTCAAGCAGCTGCACCATTCTGCTGATCGCAGCTGGCGTCACGTGGAGTTCGTCCGCGGCTTTCGCGAAGCCTTTGGCCCGCGCCGCCGCTTCGAACGCGCGGATGCCGTTGAGGAAAGGGAGCTTTCGCATTGCGACCCTCAGAAAACCTTGGCCTGAGGCTGCGATAACTCAGGTTGCGGTAAGAGGTCAACGCAGCCACACCTTAATAAATCTATGGCTCCATGGAGCAGCGCCATCATGAGCAAGAGCGAAAGTCCGAATGTAATCGTGTTTCCTCCCGTCATTATCGTCGTAACCGTAGCTGTGGCCGTCGGGCTGCAATGGCTCGTGCCGCTCGGTCTGTTGGCGCGCATCGACCCAACGTGTCGGTCGGCTGTCGGGAGCCTGCTGTTCCTCTTCGGTCTGTTTCCCACAATTGCCGGCGCCATCACACTCATGCGCCATGGCACCAATGTCCTGCCGTCACGGCCCGCCACAGCCTTGATCACCGGTGGAATCTACCGTTGGACGCGCAACCCTATGTATACCGGCGGCGCGCCTTTGATGGTCGGCATCGCCATGATCTTCGCGCTCGACTGGCTGCCACTCCTGATGATTCCAAGCTGGTTGGTGCTGCACTTCGGCGTCGTCAAGCGCGAAGAAGAATATCTCGAGCGAAAATTCGGTGACGATTACAGGCGCTACCGCGAGCGAGTGCCCCGCTATTTCGGTCTCGCCAGCGCAACTCACACTCAGAAACTGAATTTCGAATGAGCCCCCTGCTTATCGCGATCCTCTGCGCAGCTATGGTCGGCACGTCTTTTCTGTCCGGCATCTTCGGCATGGCGGGCGGCATGATCCTGATCGGCATCCTGCTCGCGATCATGCCAGTGCCGGATGCAATGATGTTGCATGGCGTCACGCAAATGGCCTCGAACGGCTGGCGCGGCCTATTGTGGTGGCGGCACGTGCGCTGGAGCTCGGCCGCCGCATATATACTTGGCTGCGCAATCGCTCTGCTGCTGTGGTCGCTCACGCGCTATGTGCCGAGCAAGCCAGTCGCATTGCTGCTGCTCGGACTGACGCCCTTCATGGTGCGGCTGGCGCCGCAGAATTATCAGCCAAATCCGGAAAGCCTCAAGCAAGGCGCGCTCTACGGTACCGCATGCATGATGCTGATACTTCTGACCGGCGTCGCTGGCCCGCTGGTCGACTCGTTCTTTCTGGGCGGAAAACTGGACCGGCGCGAAATCGTCGCCACCAAGGCCGTGTGCCAGATTTTTGGCCACGCCGCTAAGCTCGTCTACTTCGGGACCATCATCGACCAGGCGGCTTCCCTCGATCCGGTTGTTGCTGTGCTCGCCGTTTTCTTCTCGATGCTGGGCACCACACTGGCGTCGAAAGTTCTGGAAGCAATGAGCGACCAGCAATTTCGTTCCTGGGCGAATCGGATCATCACCTGTATCGCGGCATATTTCGTGGCACATGGCATTTTTCTGGTCATTTACGACCAGGCTTATGCACGCTGAACACGGTCAAGCCTCAATCTGAAGCCAGCGACGATGCGCCCGGTCTCAGCGCGCAGGCGCAGAGACGCGATGCTGCAATCGCCTGTGTTTTGTCGTTTGAGTCCTATCAAATGACGTTTTTGTCCAAGATTCGAATGGCGGACGTCGCTAGACGCGCGGGCGGAATTCCATGACCAATGGTTAAACAGAGCGACTCCATGATTATTGCTAGAATAATAGCGACAATGAGCCTGCTTGCGGCGACAAGTGGGCTCCTTCTGACCCCGGTCCAGCTGACGCAGGCGCAAGGCCTCGGCGCAGGACCGGATCTCAAAACAATCAAAGCCGATTATCGACGGCCCGCCCCGCGCCCTGTCGAGAATAAGGCCTTGGTCGATCTTGGGCGCGATCTTTTCTTCGATACGCGCATTTCCGCGTCGGGCAATACGTCGTGCGCGAGTTGCCATTTCCCGGAGCTGGGCTACGTGGTGCCGGATGCGCACCCGCGCAATGATTCCGGCAAGGGAACGTCGCGCAAATCGCAGCCGCTGATCGGGCTGGGCCACGCCGGCAATGCACTGGTCGGCTGGGACGGACGCAGCCCGACTTTGGAGGCGCAGGCAAAAGCATCGATCGCGACCGGCTCCATGTCGATGCGCGAAACCACGACGCCGGTGAAAGTCGAGACGATCGAAGAGCGTATCCGATCGGCTCCCGACTACGCGGCAAAGTTTAAGGCGGCCTTGCCCGGCCGGCCGGTCGATGTTGATACGATCGCGCTGGCGGTGGCGGCCTTCGAGCGAACGCTTGAACCGGGAATTGCGCCGTTCGACCGGTGGATCGCAGGGGACGAGAAAGCGATCCCGGAATCTGCCAAGCGCGGGTTCGTGTTGTTTACAGGCAAGGCCGGTTGCGCTGCGTGCCATAACGGTTGGCGATTTACCGATGACCAATTTCACGACATCGGTACGACCACAACCGATCAGGGGCGAGGCAAGGAAACCAAGGATCCATCGCTGAATTTTGCCTTCAAAACCCCGACGCTGCGGTCTGTCGCACTACGTGCGCCGTACATGCACAATGCGTCGATCGCGACATTAGCCGACGTGGTACGCCACTACGAAAAGGGTGGCATCGATCGCCCAAGCCGTTCCCCCATGCTGGTTCCGATCCAGCTGACCGATGCGGAGCGGCTCGACCTGGTCGCGTTTATGGAAACATTGACCGGTAAGGAGGAAGACCCACGACCAAGTCGCTGACGCGCCGCGCGGAACAGCACGTTCTATTTTCGTGCGACCGCTGACGCGGCGAGATGCTGTCAATCCGCTGGCGATGGCGCTGACCGCTGATGATTTTGTTGGATTGCTGAAGCCGCTGACGAAGCGGCTTCAGCAAAGTGCGATAATTTAGGCAATTGTCGAGAGTGCAGACGCCGCTTGCGTCACCAATTGCGACTGCAGCCGGATCAATTGCTCAATCAGGTTGCTATTGCCTGGTCCGTCAGATGTGCCGCCAGTCGACCCACCGGTCGGGCTGCCGTTTGACGCGTCGTTGCCCTGAGAGGCCGCCGGCGTGGTCATGCTGACCGTGGTGCCGTCGGCATATGTAATCGTGGTCGTGCTCGATCCGTCCGCATTGTTGGCGGTTTGACTGGTAGCGCCGGTGATGTCGGTTGAATTGAGAAGCGAAGACAGTCCGCCCTGCTGCGAACCGCTGCCCTGCGCCGAATCGCCGTTATCGACGTGGTGGTGATGGTGGCCGTGGCCACGCGCCTTGCCGAGTTCGCTCTGGCTCACGCTGCCATCGTTGTTGGCATCGAGCTTGCCGAATAGGGCGTCAGCGCTCTGCGTATCGACGCCAGCCGTGCCAAGCGCCTTCTCGAATTCCGACTTGCTGATCTGGCCGTCACCGTCCGTGTCGAGTTGTGAGAACAGGTCGGTGGGAGATTGCCCCACCACGCCGGTAGCCGATTGGCCTTGAAACGAAATAAGGGCTGCCAACGTGCCGGCGTCGAACGATGACCCACCGAGTCCTGATCCCACAGGCGATGCGGCAGATTGTGACTGGCTGGAGCTATCGGCCCCAGCCGGTGTTTGCTCCAGGGAAAGCAATGGGTCGGTATTTGTCGCCCCCACGCCGCTGGTGCCGGATTGCAATAACTGTTGCAGGTAGGAAAGCGCATTCGAGGATGCGCTTATTGACATGGACATGACTCAACACTCCTCAACGCGCCACTCGTCGTGGCGGTCGTCGCACCCGGCAAAACCAACGCAAAAACTGCGCCACGACCGCACAGATGCAAAAAGCGTGCGTCAGCCCGGCACTTAACCAGAGCGGATCATTGCGCGCGCCATGTGTGGATGGCCTTGCCGGGCAAATTTTGCCGGCCCGAGACAGCAGAAATGATCGCGATGGCCTCCATGGGCGCGGAGGCAAACCAACGTGTTGACTATTGTACGAGGTGGCTAGTTCACCAGCTTCTTGAGCGGGTATTGCTCGCTCGCGTAGAGCGACTGAATGTCCTGGTGGTTGAGGCGTCGGTCTTCGATCTCGATGCACGCGCCAAGCAACAATGGTTCCGGAAGCTCCTCCACTGCAAAACGAATGGCATCGGCTGCCGTTTCGAAGCGGCGGTAACCGACCTTCCTGGTGCTCTTGCGATTGCGGCCAGGATATAACTCGGCCGGTGCATTGTAATCGAATTTGTACACGCTACTCTCCCAACCATTCGCCGATGCGAATGCTTTAAAACATCATTTTTATATATGGGGTTCCAAAGCCCCGATTAACAGGGTGGGGGTCGCAGTTTCTTTCGCGCGGCCTGCTACTTCTTCTTCGCGCCCGTGCGAACAATGGTCTTGATTGCCAGCGGCGCGCGGCCGGATTTTTCGGCAATCTCGCGATCCTGCTCGATGATGAAACCACGCGCGGGCTCGTCCTTCTCCAGCCCGCCCGAGCAACTCCGCCGGCACGCGCCGGTTGGAGCGCTGCGAGCCGTCCTCATAGACGACGTCGAAGAACACGAATTCGCCCTTGGGATTGGTGCCCGGTTTTTTCGGCATGCGCGCTGTCCTAGCACAAAAGGAAACGCCAGCGCTTGCGCGCTGGCGTCGTCGTCAAAAGAAAACTTAGACGGCTTGCAGATTGGCGGCAGCGGACTTGCCGCTGCGCGGATCGGCCTGCACGTCGAACGAAAGCTTCTGGCCTTCGTTGAGATTATGCATGCCGGCGCGCTCGACTGCCGAGATGTGAACGAACACATCGGGGCCGCCGCCGTCCTGCACGATAAAGCCGAAGCCCTTTTGGGCGTTGAAGAACTTAACGGTACCTGTGGCCATAGTGGCCTCCTTAAAAAAACGCGCAAAGGCGTTTATGCCCCATGCAAACCATTCGCATGGGCCTCATATCCGGATTTTGCGTGTTCCTGGGAAAAGGCTGTTAGGCCGAAACTGCAAGGGCAGGCTCAATCTCGAATGCGCCTTTATATAGGGTTTCGCGGCCTTTATTGCAATCGGCGTCAATCGCCCCTTGGCGCAGTAAGGATAAGAGCCTCGAAACGCTGTTGTGTGGCGCGCGTTATTCGTTAACGAAAGCTTGCGGCTTTGCGGCGGAGATGTGGCGCGCCCCCGACGCGGGTACCGAATTGCCATTCGCGCAGGCAAAGCGTGCTGAATTCAGAATCAATTGCATGCAATTGCGACATGAGCACGACGCTTTGCATGAGTTGCGCGCATGGAGCCCATGTCGCATGATGTCTGGTAGTAGCGACCAACTGCGCCTAAGTAGGTGTCAACAATAAGAAGAAACGGGAAACGTCTCTGGAGTCGTCAAACCCAACTAAGGGAGATGCTCCATGACTTACGCCCCGTCCACGACCGCTCCACGCGACTTTGCCATCACCGAAACTTCCGCCAAGGCCCGGCCCGGGTTTTTCCGTTGGTTCTTCGACGCGATGATGCATTCGCGTCAGCGCCAGGCCGATCGGGAGATCGCGCGTTATCTCAACAACGGCAAATTCACCGACGAGGCCGAGCGCGAAATCGAGCGCCGGTTCCTGTCGACCCCGTCCCGCTTCTGAGCTGCAAGGAGACCAAAAAAAATGACTACGCTTCCAATCCGCGCGCCGATAGTGCCTTCGCTGTCCGGTTTCACGCGCGTGATTTCATTCGTCACGATGCTGGTCGATGTGTTCGCCGACGCGCAGCGCGATGCCTCGGCCGCGCATAAAAAATATCCGTTTGCTGAGTGGTGAGGGCGGTCAGGCCGCCCCTTCGACTACGCGCATGTCGCGCTCGACATTGCCCGTGCCAAGCGCCTTGAGCGCCTCCTTGTAGGCAGGCGTGTCGTGACAGGCGATAGCCTTGTCGAGGCTGTCGAACTCGACCAGCACCACACGCTCGTTCATCCCCGCCTCATAGGTTTTTGCTGGCTTGTTGCGGATCAGGAAACGGCCGCCGGCCGACTGGATCGCCGGCGCCGCGAGCTTGGCATAAGCCTGCCAGGCCTCCGGATTTTTCACCGAACGATACGTCACCACCCAATAAGCCTTTGGCATGTCGCGCTCCCTGCTGTTTTGTCGTTCGCCTTGTTCCGCCGGTAAGCCTACGGCGCAAGCGCGCGCCGCAGCAAGGCCCGCGCGTCGTCGCTGCCGTCGAGCGGACGCAGCGTGCGCCGCGTTACTTTCCAGCCGTTTTTGCCGCGCTTGAGTTCCCAACGGTTGGCGCCGACGCGGTGAATGCGAAAGCCGGTCGAGGTGCCGTGACCTGAGAGTTCACGCGGGGTAGCCTGCCGGTCCGGCGTGATGATCTGCAAATACGACGTCGCTACAGCGGTGTCGCCGTTGAGCTCCACGCGCGGCAGTCCGGCGAAATGGCAAAGGCCGCCGGCAATGGCCGCCTGATGCTCCGGTGTTTTCACGATCGCCGCAATTGCCTCATTACCTACCGCACCTTTGCCTCCGCCGAGATCAACCTCGCCGTCGGCTGCGAATGCATCGCGGTAGTAGCGATCGGTGCCGGTGTCGGCGGCGGGCGGGTGACTCGCGATCAGATGATAGATGGCAAGCTTGTCTTCGACTGCGCGCAGACGGTCTTCCAAAGAGTTCGGCGTGCTCATGCGGAATTTCCCCCCCTACGGAATGTCGTGAAGACTTTACACACGGAGGTGCCAAGCCGCGACCTGTGGCGCAGATATTTCTTTACTTGTTCGTCTGTGGCGCTCGGACATTTCGCGTATAGAAACTTGCCCCAAGCCAGCGTGATTGCGAATGCAGCGAATGTAACAACGACCCCGGCAACAATCATCGCAGTGTCGCTAGGCATGAAATTGCCCCTTACATCAATCGTAAATTCTAAAGCAGTTTAAGATGTCCAGCCGGCAGCGACTTTGATTCGATTCAATGCGTTTATGACGACAAACCGTGTCGCGCACAGCCGTATCTGTGTGCACGTGGCGGTAAACTACGACCATATGAATTAAATTGTGATGGAACTAACGGTGATTAACGACGTTGCGGTCACAAAGTTGCCCGAGTTTCCCGTGAGAAGCCGCACTTCCCAACAGCCCCGCAATGCTACATCACTGGAGCCGCCATGATTTGCACTCTCAGCATCACAACGATTCTGGTTACGCTCTCCATCGCAGCGTCGCCGGCATCCGCGCAGAAGCAGCGTCTCGTGAGTCTCGATGCCAACGGCAATCTTGATTTTCTGATTGCCCGTCATGCCGCCGCAAATAATCTGCCGGAGGATTTGGTGCGGCGGGTCATCAAGCGAGAGAGTGGTGGCAATCCGCGCGTCGTCAGCGCAGGCAACTACGGGCTCATGCAGATCAAACTCGCGACCGCGCGCGCCATGGGGTACAACGGCACAGCGGCTGGCTTGCTCGACGCTGACACCAACATGACCTACGCGGTAAAATACCTCGCCGGCGCCTATCACGCCGCGAACGGCAATAGCAGCCAGGCAGTTCATTATTATGCTGCCGGCTACTACTACGCAGCCAAGCGCAAAGGAATGGCAATGCCTGGAAGCGATCAGGCACTCAACGCATTTGCATCAGAGCCCACGGCCAACGTTAAGTTCGGCTCGGAGCAAAAACTGCGCGGTGCGTTGTCCCATGGCGATAATGTTGCGTCGTCATCGAGCCTTTATAGCGGTCGACTCGATTACCACTGATCGCGTCACTGCGATCAAGCTTTGGATATTTGATTCGAAAAACGTCAGTCCCCGCTAATAGGCTGGTCGGGGAACCGGATAAACATAGGGAGCAGGCGCTTGTGCCGCCGGCGGCGCGTTATACGCAGGCTGTTGGTATTGCTGCTGCCCATTGTAAGACGGCTGATATTGCTGCCCGCCGAATAAGTAGTCGAATAGAGTAGGCTGACGCGGTGACCCAGCGTTCACCGCCACCTTATGGCGCGCCCGATGGTCCGCGCGACGCCGGATTTCGCGCGATGTTTTCACCGACTCCGGTTTTTTGGTCGCCGCCGTAGGTTCATCTTGCGAGGTCGCGGGCAACTCGGCTGACGACGGCTCGCCGATTTCGATTGGGATGCTGACACCGGGCGTCTCGTTCGCTGGTCCGGCTTCTTCCGGTTCGGCGTCGGTTCGTTCGCTGGGCAGACCCGCAACTTTGGCTGTTTCCGGCGGGTTGTCGGTGCGGGCCGGCGTGTCCGGCAAATCGCGAAGTCGGCTCAGTTCGCTTGCGCGCTTGAGAGCGGCGAGAATAAGAAACTGCCGTACTTCCGGGTGGCGATTGCGGTCGACCAACGCACCCCGGGCCGGCGCGATTGCAGCGGTCAGGGACGAACGCGATCCGTCCGGCGGACTAAGCGCCAAGACCAGGATCACAATGGCGAGAATTACGCCGCCTACTGGAAGTATGCGGAGAATTGGCAGCATCGTCTGTGCATAACTGAGTCGGCGTCAATACCAAAGCCCTGCTTGCACACCGTTAGTTCGACAACCGGTGGTGTGAGGCTTTTTTATCACGGGCCCCTGCCACATGTCGGCCATTGGGGGCCGTGACAGCCCATGTCACGGTTGCTAGGAAGCGGTTCCAATAATGTTGCTGAGGAAGCGTCATGATGAAGAAGCCGAATTGCCCGATCATCGCAATCGAGGAACACTATTGGGATCCGGAACTTTCCAAGCATTTCACCGGACCCGAGGCCGGCCGAGGCAATGAGACTGACGAGCGGCTTTACGATCTTGGCAGCCTGCGCCTCAAGGAGATGGACGAGGCTGGCATTGATGTCCAGGTGCTGTCACATGGTGCCCCATCGACCCAAAAGCTTGGGGTGGACATCGCCGCGAAACTGACCAGCGAGGTGAATGACCGCCTCGCCAAAGTATGTGCGGCCAATCCTAAGCGATTTGCTGCTTTCGCTTCGCTCCCGACTGCAGATCCGAAGGCAGCGGCTGACGAACTCGAGCGCGCAGTCACGAAGCTTGGCTTCAAGGGTGCGATGCTGCACGGCATGTCGAACGGTGAGTTTCTCGACCTCAAGAAATTCTGGCCGATCTATGAACGCGCCGAAAAGCTCGACGTGCCGATCTATTTCCACCCCTCACTGCCGCATCCGAAGGTGACCGAAATTTACTATCAGGACTACGCTAAAGACTTCCCGCTCGTCGTTCGGCCAGCCTGGGGCTACACGGTGGAAACGGCGACACAAGCAATCCGCCTGGTGTTGTCCGGCGTGTTCGACGCGCACCCGAACCTAAAGATCATTCTCGGTCATTTCGGAGAGACGCTGCCATTCCTGGTTTGGCGTATCGATTCCTCGCTCAAGCGGCCGGGCCAAAAGGCGATGAGTTTCCGCGATATATTCTGCAAGAACTTCTATGTGACGACGAGCGGCTTCTTCTCCGATCCGGCGCTGATTTGCTGCATGCTGGAGATGAGCGTCGACCACATACTGTTCGCAGTTGACTGGCCATTCGTGATGAATCCGCCGGCAGTTGAGTGGATGAAAAACGTATCAATCTCCGATTCGGACAAGGTCAAAATATTGAGCGGCAATGCCAAGCGGCTGCTGAAGATGTGATCAGCCGACCGGGTGGCGCCGATAATAATCGGCATCGGCCGGCGACTGTCGCCAGTCTTTGTTGCCGCGCCAGTCGTAGTGATGCGCGCGCATGTCAACGCCGTATCGCACGCGGAAAAGTAATGTGCGATCAGTTCCGTTTTCGTATTCGTGAACCTCGCCGGGTGGGTGGACCACGAATGCACCGGGTGTGACCGCGATAGTTGCTGATGGCGTCCGCATGGTTCCGCCACCGGAAAAGCAGAAGTAGATCTCGGTGGCTTGTGGATGACAGTGATAGGGGCTGATCTGCCCAGGCTCCCAGCAGGCAACGGTAACGTCGCCATCCGCGACCTTGCCGAGGATTTTCTCGACGTGGTGCTTGGCGTCCCACTGCTGCTCTCGTTCGAGGCTGAAGGCATGCATGTCGAAGGGCTCCCGGTGAAATGCGGTCGTTAACATAGCGCAAACTGTCGTTTTGCAGGAGAGAGCGGCGTTGCGCATCGCCCATACACGTTGATAGAAAGATCACGCCGGGCCCGTAGCTCAACTGGTTAGAGCCGACCGCTCATAACGGTCTGGTTGGAGGTTCGA
>CAVYER010000004.1:0-28319 GCA_963767515.1 uncultured Alphaproteobacteria bacterium | reverse complement strand
CGCGCGCGGGCTTGTCCGGGTATTATTTTTGAGCACGGCACGGTAGAGTGCCAGCTGGCGGATATAGATCGGCGGCACGTCCTCAATTCGACGCGGCGGCGGTCGGTTCGTTTTGAAATCGCCAATCAGAACAGAGGCTTGCGTTACTGCCAAGCGGTCGACCTGACCTGAAACGCGCCGCTTTTCTCCGCGTATTTCAACCCAGCCAACGATGGCCACTTCGGCCCGGCTGCCGGGCAAGAACAGCCCTGAGAATTGCATATCGTCTAGCAAGACCAAGACCTGTTCCGCGATCTTCTGGCGTTGTTCGGCGTCTAATTCTTTGCCTTTTCTGGCGAGGTATTCTTCCGCTGCCTTGGCGCGGCGGGCGGCGGGGATATCCGGCAGCGACTGCAGCAGGCGGTGCACCAACGTGCCGCGCAGCAGGGCTTGTGCGTTGCCGGCGGCCGCAAACGGCCGCACCGCGTCGTCATCTTCAACGCTCGACGGCGTGATGACGCGCGGCCGAGAGTTCCGGACGTTGCGTCGGCACGGAGCCACGATGTTGCAGAAGTGGGCTTGATCGCCGGCGGCACGTTGTTCTTCTGAACGTCTGCCGGCGGTTGCCCGCCCTTGCGATACCGCAACACCTCGCCGCTGCCGTCATCGGCCGGTTCGCTGACGCACAAACCACTCAACGCGTCGCTGACCAGTTGGTACCAGCAGCCGTCGGGAATCTTGCGCGCGCCGCGCGTGCCGCAGATCACCAGCCGTTCGGCGGCGCGCGTCATGGCCACGTAGAGCAGGCGGCGGTATTCGTCGCGCGCATCCTGCTGCGCGAGTGCACGTGCGTCCATCATGGCGTCGACATCATTGGCGCGCGCCGTCGCCCAGACCAGCGCGCCGTTGTCCAGCGTCAGCAATCGCGGATCGCGGGGGCCGCCGGGCGGGGTGGTGGTGTCGGCGAGGATCACGGTGTTCGCTTCCAGCCCCTTGGCGCCGTGCACAGTCATCACCCGGACTTCGTCACGCACCATTTCCATGTCGCGGCGCACTTCGCTTTGGGCGGCGCGCAGCCAGTTGAGGAAACCCTGCAACGACGGCGTCTCGCGCGCCTCGTAGTCGAGCGCCAGATTGAGAAACTCATCGAGTGCGTCATTGGCTTCCGGCCCGAGGCGGGCGAGGAATTTCGCGCGCCCCCGCATCGCTCCCAGCACGTGCGCAAAGAATCCGAACGGCGTGAGGCTTTGCGCGGCGTGCGCCAATTCATCGAGCGCGCTATTCGTCGCGGAAAAAACCGGATCGTCTTTTGACTTGGCGCGTAAATTGTCGCGCAGCGACTTAGGACGATTCCATGCCAGCGTGAACAACTGCTCCTCGCTCAAGCCAAACAGCGGACTCTTGAGCACGCTCGCCAGCGCGAGGTCATCGTCCGGCAGCAGCAGCGCGTCCGCCAGCGCCATCAGGTCCATCACTGCTATATGCTCGGTCAGCACCAGACGGTCGGCGCCGGCCACCGGCACGCCGCTGTCTTTCAGCGCGCGGATGATGGCCTCGAATAGCGGTCCGCGCTGACGCACTAAAATGAGCACGTTGCCCGGCTTCAGGCCGCGCGCCATCCAGAGTTTCACCTGACCCGCGATTCGGCGCGCCAACAGCACGCGCGGACTTTCCTCGCTCTCGGTGTCGAATGGCGCGTCCCAGCCTTCCATTTCCTTTTTTTCGGCGGGTTCGATCAGCGGCCACAGCTCGACCAGGCCGGGGGCGGCGTCGGGCAGCGACGTATGCGGCGGCACGCCGGCTTCGTCGGTGGTGACGCTGACGAATACCTCGCGCGCGCCAAAAACGCGGTCGACTGAGCCCAGCACGTTCTCGCCGGAGCGGAACGAGTGGTGAAAATGCAGGAATTTCCAGCCCAAATCGGGCGTGTCGAACTGCCTGCCGAACTCACGGCGCATCTCGTCGAAGGCGCGCGGCGCCGCGCCCTGAAACGAGAAGATCGACTGTTTCTCGTCGCCGACCGCGAACACCGTGCGCCGCACGTTCGGCCGCGCGCCGCCGGGCGTGAATTCCGAGACGATGGTGCGCACGATCGCCCATTGCTTCGGGCTGGTGTCCTGCGCTTCGTCGATCAGCACGTGGTCGATGCCGAGATCGAGCTTGTACAGCACCCAGGCGGCCGACGCGCGGCCGAACAGTTCCAGCGTCTTGTCGATCAGATCGTCATAGTCGAGCAGCGCGCGGCGCTCTTTCTCTTTGGCATAACGCGCGATGACGTCGGCGGCGATGGTGATGAGCGCGCGGGTGCGCTCGCGGGCGCGGACCGCGCGCTCGCGTTCCAGCAGCCTGCAGACGCGGTCCTGTTCCGCCATCAGCCGAGCCAGCCAGTCGGGATGGGTGTCGCCGATTTTCTTGGTGACGATATTTTTGCGCGGCTCAAGTTCGGCGGTGCAGAATACCTTGAGATAATTGTCGATGCGCTCGCGGCCCGACGCGATGCGGGCAGCTTCAAGCATTGCGATATGTTTCTTGTCGTTGGCCGAGCCGGAATCGAGAATTTCGATCAGCGCCGGCCATTCCGCCGCCGGGATCAGCGACTGCGCGAAGAACTCCTGTTCCAGCGATTTAAGCGTATCTTTCGGATCGATGCCGAAGCTGGCGGATAATTTGGCGATGGCGTTATCAACGTTGCCGGCACGCGCGATCCAGGCTGACAGGGCGTCGCGTTTACGGATGGCGTCGCCGATGATTTCCTTGAAGGCCTGGTCGGCGGAAACGACAATGGCGGTTGCCAATGCCTTGCCAAGCGGACTGCCCGGCGCGGCGGAGGCTTCCAGCAACACGTCCAGCGTTAATTTATCGAGCAACTGCGTGGTCGAGGCTTCGTCCAGCACGGTGAAGCGCGCCGCGACATTGGCCTCGAACGGAAACTGGTGCAGCAGCCGGGTGCAGAAAGCGTGGATGGTCTGCACCTTCAGCCCACCCGGCGTTTCCAGCGCCGAAGCGAACAGCCGCCGCGCCCGCGCGCGTTGGCCCGCGTCGGCTTTCTTACCGGTGCTGAGCAGAATCTTGGCGTCGAGCTTCGCGTCGTCCAGCGTCGTCCATTCCGCCAGCGTGCCGAACACACGATTGGCCATATTGGCGGCGGCTGCCTTGGTGAAGGTGATGCAGAGGATCTTCGCCGGATCGACGCCGCGCAACAGCAGATTGATCACCCTTTGCGCGAGCACATGGGTTTTGCCGGAGCCGGCATTGGCCGAGACGAAAGCCGAGAGTCGGGATCGGCAGCCTCGACCTGAACGCGGCTGACATCGGATGGAATGATGCGGGGGACGTTCATGGCTCGCCCTCATCGCCGCCGCCGGACAGCGACCATTCCTTGACGCGGGCGAGGTGGTCGTAATCGCCGTAATGCGTCGTCCACATGGGGTGCACCAGCGAGAGATACGGCGTCGCCGGATTCTCGAATTTAGCGGCGATTTCCTTCAGCCGCGCCAGCGCATGGTCGGCCTGCATATCGGGCGTGCCATCTTTGAAGTCGATCTTGTTGGGCTTGCCGGCCGGCTCGCCGCCTTTCAGCGTGACATAGGAAATTTCGGCGACCGAGCCGGCGGGAAGATCGGCAAATTTTCCGGCACGTAAAATGGCGGCTTCCAGCGTCAGTTGCGGCGCGAGACCCGTGCGCACCTGCTTTTCGGTGCGCGCGCTGCCGGTCTTGTAGTCGATGATAGCGTAGCTGCCGTCCTTGCGTTGCTCGATGCGGTCGGCGACCGCCGACAGTGTGAATTCGCGTTTGCCGACAGGGAATTTCAATTCGCCTTTGATTTCGGCGTGCAGCGTCTGGATTGAGGCGCGACGCTCGCTGTCCCAGGCCACGAACCATTGCGCGATGCGCTGGAAGCGCGGCCACCAGAACGCCTTTGCTTCCGGATAATCGTTCAGCGGCGCGAAACGCTGTTCGCCGAGCTTGCGCAATTCCTCGAGCGGTTTGGCAGGCAGGCCGGTGGCGAACTGGACGGTGAAGTCGCCGATGGCGCCGTGGATGACGGTGCCGCGGTCGCGCGCGCCGGGCGGAGTATCTACGGGATCGAGCACCGGCAGGCGCAGAACATAGCGGGCGTAGATCGTATAGGGGTCGCGCAGCCAGTCCTCGATGGCAGTAACCGAGAGCCGCGACGGCCGCGCCGCCAGGGGTGGCGTTGGCATGGGTCGCGCGGTGGGTTTCACCTCCGCCGGATGGTCGAGCGCGCGGGCAAGCGCGAGATATTTGTCGCCGCGCTCGCGCACGTCATTCCAGCGCGCTCCTGCGAGCGCGGCGATGCGTTGCACGAAACGCGAGGTCACGGTCGGCGCGCCGGCGAGCTTGGTCGCGCGCGACAGGATGACTTCAGGTGCGCCCAGCGCCTGCGCGAAGTCGTGCGCCGACAGGCCGACGCGGCGCTCCGGCGGATCGAGGCCAAGATCGCGGCGCATGGGTCTCGACAGCCAGGCGTCGCTGCGCGTCTCGGGCGGCCAGGTGCCTTCATTGAGTCCACCCAGCACGACGCGGCCGATGTTCTGCAAACGCGCTTCCAGCGGGCCGAAAATACGCACCTGCACGTCGGCAATTTCGGGGCGGCGCACGACGCGGCCCGCGATGGTGGCGTGAAATAGCTCGGGATAATCGCCTCGGCTGACGGCAAGGCCGCCGGCGGCCAGACTGAGGGCAAGGTCTTCGAAAGCCTGAGCCAGCGCGTTTCCGTCGTGGCCGACGAGCGCTTCCGGACTCACTGCCGCGATGACGTCACGATGGCATTGCGCAAGCGTCGCGAGTGGATGATCGCCGGCTTTTAGCGTTTCAAGCGGCGCCAGTCCGGTCGCGAGGCGGGCGATCAAGTCGGCGGCGGCGTCGAGCTCGGTGTCGTCGATCAAATGGCGCGGATCGCTGCGGTGAAGCTGATCGCGATTGGCGCGGAAGGTTTCGAGTGCATGAGCAAGGCCGCCGCTGCCGGGGCGCGGCCGCGGTCCGCGCAGCAAGGCTTTTTCGAGCGTAGCGATGGCGGCATCGTGGGCGCCCGCAGACTGGCCAAGCCGCAACAGCGGATGTTTCAACAACGCCAGCAACGTCACTGGCTCCAGTCCGCCGAGCGCGGCTTGCGCCGCCAGCCGCGCGAATACGCCCGCTTTGGTATCGGCCAGCGAGTTGCCGCCGGAGTTGTCGACTGAAACATGCCAGCGTTCCAGCGCCGCAACGACACGGCGCGCAAGCGCGCGGTCGGGCGTCACCAAAGCGGCATGTTTGTCGGGTGTTTCGACCGCTTCGCGCAGCGCTACCGCGATGGCGAGCGCTTCCTCTTCGGCGTTCGCGGCTTCGATCATGCCGAGTGAGGCGAGCGCCGGCGCGGCGGCTTTTTCGAAATCCTTTGCGCTGCGCCGCGCCTGCCAGCGTTCCGTGGTGGAGGCCGGGCGCAGCGCTTCAGATATCAGTAGCTCGCGGCCGTTCGGTGCCGGTGCGCGCAGTTGCGCCACGTCTTTACGCGCAATGCCGAGCGAAGCGAGCATGGCCTGCATGGCGAATTGCGCATGGCCGGCGGCGGGCGCACCATCATGGGTCTTGTCGTTTTTATCGCCGGCAATCAACGCCCACGATGCGTCGTCGAGATCCATGTCGAGGCCGGGCAGTACCACGGCGCCGTGCGGCAACTTCGCGACGGTCGAAAGCAGCTTGGCGGTCGCCGGCATCGAGCCGGTGGAACCGGCGGCGATGACCGGCGCATTACTGTTTGCGAGACGCTTGGCTTCCGCCTCGATCAACAGATCGCGGCGCGACGTCGCCTCGATCGCGCCCAGCTCCTTAAGTCGCGCGGGCCAGAACTCACGCGCGATCTTGAGAAAGCGCAACGACAATTGCCAATATTCATCGAGGTCGGTTGGCACAAGGTTGTCGAGCTTTTTCCAATCCACCTGCCGCGTGGTCATGTCGTCCATCAGGCGAGCGAGATCGTCGGCGAGCCCTAGCGCGGCCTGCGGCGTGTTGGCGATCAGCGGCGAGCCTCGCGCGCCGCGTACGGCGGGCGAATTCGCCCATTTCAGAATGAGCTCGGCGAGCAGCAGGCGGCGCTCCAGCGGCGCGATCGCTTCCGGCAGAGCCAATGCGGGTTCAGCGAGATCGCCGGTGGCGGATTGTGCAAACGCGATCTCGTCCTCGTCGAGGTCGCCGATGGCGACGATGCGCGGCAGGATGGCGCCGCCGTCCTTCATGCTGTCCAGGAACACGTCGCGCGCCAGCCGGCAAGCGCGCCGCGTCGGCAGGTAAATAGTGGCGCGGGCCAATTCGAGTGGATCGCGGCTGGCCGGAAAGCCGGGCACCAGTTTGCCGGCGACCAACGCGTCGATCAGCACCTCCAGAAACGGCGCCGAAGCGGGGATATTGAAGACGTTGGCGCGAACGCTGGCCATGGGCGAATCATAAACGCTAAAGCGTGCAGAGGATCAACTCGTGCTTGTACGGATCGCCGCCTCTGCGGCGGCCACGGCCTCTGGCGTGCCAACGTGCATCCACAAACCCTCCAAACGCAGGCCATGCAGTCGCCCGGCCCCTGCCGCACGATCGAAAAGCGCCGTCAGCGAGAATTCACCGGATGGTGCGCCGGTAAACAGCGCGGGCGAAAGAATCGCCGCACCGGCATAGACAAAAGGCGCCACTTCCTGCTCGGGGCGTTTCTGCAAGCGGCCGTCCGGCGCCATCGCGAAATCGCCGCGCCCGGCATAGCCGATGCTGCCGGCGGTGGGCGCAAGCAAGAGCAGTGCGTCCATCGTGTCGGGGTCAAAGGTCTCGGCGAGGCGCGCGAGGTTGGGCTGTACGCTGTCGATCCAGATGGTGTCGGAATTGATATGGAAGAAAGGTGCATGGCCCAACTGTGGCAAAGCCCTCGCCACACCGCCGCCAGTGCCGAGCAGCAGTCCGCGCTCGTCGGAGATAACGATCTGCGGGCGCGTACGATAGGCGAGATGTTGTTCGATCTGCTCGGCCATGTGGTGCACGTTGACCACTGCACGCGCGACACCGGCGTCGGCGAGGCGATCGAGCACGTGATCGATGAGCGCCTTGCCGGCAACCGGCACCAGTGGCTTCGGGATTCTGTCGGTCAGCGGGCGCATGCGGGTACCGAGGCCGGCGGCAAGCACCATGGCGCGGCGCGGTGTGGATTTTGTCGGCGATGCGCTCATGAGTTCAGGTCTTCAGCGGTGGGACATTTGCGCGATACCAGGCCGCGAGCGGCTTGAGAGCCGGATGCGCGAGCGAACGCTGCAGATAGCCCCATATCCGCGGCAAATGACGCAGATATTGCGGTTTCCGGTCGCGCAGCTCCAGGCGGGCAAAGATACCGAGGATTTTGGACGCCCGCTGCGCGGCGAGCGTGGCGTAAGCACGCGCGAAGTTCGGAGCGTCGAATGCAGGATAGGTGGAACGTCGCGCGCGCGTATAGCGAGAGAGCAGTGCGATCTCCAGAGTTTCCGGTACGTCGACGCGGGCGTCCTGCAATAGCGAGGCGACATCATAGGCGGCCGGTCCCAGTACCGCGTCCTGGAAATCGAGCAGGCCAACGCGCGCGGTCCCTTCTCGCTCCGGCAGCCAAAGGAGGTTGGGCGAGTGAAAATCACGCAGAACCCAGGTCGGCTCATCCTCGGTTATCGGCAGCAGCGCTTCGCGCCAGAGCGCCCGATAGGTGCCGCGCTTGGTGTCGGAAATCTTGATTTCGAGCTTGGGGAGATACCAATCAAGCAACAGATCGACTTCAATGAGAAAGGCGTCCATGTCGTAGTGCGGAATTCGGTATTCAACGTCTGGCTCGACCGGGACCACGCTCTGCAACGTTTCACTATGCAATTCGGCGAGCAGGCTGGTTGCCGCTTCATAACGCGGCTCAATCGGTGCCGGCGGGTCGCCTGCAACGACCAACTCATCTCCGAGGTCTTCGATGATCAACAGGCCCGCATCGCGGTCGGCAGCAAATATCGCTGGCGCCGAAAGCCCGCGGCCGCGCAATGCATGGGCCATTGCGACAAACGGCGTCACGCTTTCGGCCAAATGTGCGATAGCGCTATAGGGCTTGCCATCCCGCACCGGTGGCCCATCGGGCCTCTTCGGTGAGTTCATCAAGATATAAGTTGCACGGTCGCGGGTGAGCCGCTCGTAGCTGCGGGTCGAGGCATCGCCCTGGATCCGGCGGCGTTCGGCCTGTCCGAATCCGGACCGATCAAGGAATTGGCGGATCGTCAGGATGCGCTCGGCGCGCGATGCAAAGCTGCCATAGCCGGTGATGCGCGCGCTACGCGCGTTCGGCCCTTGCTGCGGCGCCAGTGTCAATGCGATGTCAAGCCGGTCTGCCGGCAGGAGCCCGGTGGCGCGATCCGGCCATTCCAGCAACGTTACGGCGCCTTCAGACGCCTCATCAAAACCAAGCTCCGTGAGTTCGGCTGGCCCCGACAGCCGATAGAGGTCCGTGTGCACCAGTGAAAAGCGCGGCAGCGCGTAGGTCTGCGTTAGCGTGAATGTCGGGCTCGGCACTTCGATCGTGTCGTCGCATGCAACGTAGCGGATGAAGGCGCGCGCAAATGTTGTTTTTCCTGCGCCAAGATCACCGGACAACGTAATCATATCGCCAGCTTCGATCAGCGCGGCGACATCGCTCACCAACCGGTACGTTGCCGCTTCATTGGCAAGATCTACCGTGAAGCTGTAGCTGCCGGAACTGGTGAAAAACATCGAATCATCCGTTGCGCGGTAGGACCTTATAAGCGGATCGCGCGGCCCCACGCCAGAATCGCAGCGGCAAGCCCGCGTCAGTTGCCTTTCGCGAGGCCGGCCCGCTCGACGATTTCCTTCCATATCGGCATTTCGCGCACCATGCGCGTATGCAGTTCGTCAGGTCCTTCGTATTTCACCATGAAGCCCGCGGTCAGCATTTTGGCTTTGACCTCGGGCTTTTGCAGGATCAGCCGGGTCTCATCGCTGAGGCGCTTGATAACCTCCGGCGGCGTGCCAGCCGGCGCAAGAAACATTTGCGAGGTCTCCACCACCGCGTTGGGAATGCCGGCTTCCTGCATGGTCGGGACGTCCGGCATGTCGACCCAATGCTCGGCGCCCGTCTGCGCGATCGCCTTCAGCGTTCCGGAGCGGATGTGACTGATCAATCCAGCAATGCTGACCGATGCGACATCGGTCGTGCCCGAGAGCGCGGCTTGCAGTGACGGCGCGGCACCATTGAACGGCACATGTGTCATGTCGATATTCGCGCGAAGCTTGAGCAATTCGACCGCAAGCTGCGATACGCTGCCCAGGCCTGGTGATGCATAAGTCAGTTTGCCCGGATTTGCTTTCGCCTTGGCAATCAGGTCTGCAACACTGGTGATGCCTGACGCCGGCCTCGTAATGATGGCGTTGGGCGCGGCGCCAAGATAAGCGATCGGTGCGAAATCCTTGATCGGGTCATAGGCAACTTTTGTGACACTCGGATTGATCAGGACCACGCCCGTCACGACAACGAGCGTATAGCCATCGGGTGCCGCGCGTGCACCTGCAGTAAGGCCAATATTGCCGACAGCACCGACCCGGTTTTCAACGATGACATTCTGCCCGAGTTTCGGGGCAAGCTCCGCCGCCAGCAGCCGCCCAAGCAAGTCGTTAGGTCCGCCGGGCGGAAACGGCACGATGATAGTGATGGTGCGCTCGGGCCAGGCTGCATGCGCCGCGCCAAAATTAAAAAGTGCGGCAGCGAGAACGGCGGCAACTAACAGTCTGTGCCAGATCGATCGTGCGCCGGATAACGGCTTCTTGTTCATGCGTATCCCCCGAGGCGGGCGATGGCCCGCATTTTTTGTCTTGATTGAATGGTAGTGGAGAGCCTGCGCACGCGCCAGCGCAGCCACTGCGCAAACTGGCTAGTCTTGGTTGCGCGCCTGAGCGCGCAGGAAACGCCAGCCGGAATCGGTCACGACCACCTGCGTACCGCGCCCAGAAGCTGTTTCGCGCTTCACCAATCCGCGATCGACGGCGTCTTCCCACACTGTGAGACGCGGGCATGACGTGCGCCAGGCGTCGATGACCTCGGCATAGGAGCGGGGCTCGCGGGCGACCCACTCGACGAGGTCAAAAACCAGAGCTTCGGGCGCGGTACCCGTTGAGGAGCGCGATTTCGTATCGTGGTCGGACAAGCAGCAAACTCCGATGATGCGTCAGACGTTTACTCTGCAAGTAGAAGGCGGGGCAAATCGAATTTTTGTGAGCATCGGACCTCAGGCCGCCGTCTGTTTCGCCGCCTGCTCCGCGGGAAATACGCAGGTCACCGTGGTGCCCTGGCCCGATGCGGAATCGATTTCGACCCTGCCACCATGCAACTCGACAAAGGAACGTACCAGCGACAGTCCTAGACCGGGGCCGCGATGCTGCGACCCCATTGAATCCGTCTCGAACCATTCGAAGACCTTGTCTTTTGCTTCTGGCGGAATGCCGGGCCCGTGGTCGGTGACCGAAAACACGACCGCCTGAGGGCGCCGCTCGGCGCTGAGCATGACGGTCTCTCCGGCCGGCGAAAAGCCGACCGCGTTGGAGAGCAGATTAAACAGCACCTGGCGCAAGCGGCGTTCGTCGGCCGTAAAGCTGCCGATATTGGCGGGAGAACGGATGTCGAGAGTGATGCGGTTTTTGACCAGCCGATCCTGTACGCCTTCGACCGCTGCTTCCATGCTGGCACGAATGTCGACTTCGCTCAGGTTCAACGTCATGGCTCCGGCATCGATCGTGGCCAGATCGAGAATGTTGTTGATGAGCGCCAGCAGCGCATTGGTCGATACAGTGATGTAACCAAGATATTCAGCCTGCTTTTGCGTGAGTGGGCCGAATGTAGGATCGCTGAGCAAATTCGCGAAGCCGATGATATTCGTAAGCGGCGATCGCAACTCGTAAGACACGTGATGCACGAAATCGATCTTGATTGAATCGGCGGCTTCCAATGCTTCGTTGCGTTCGCGCAACGCTCGCTCGACGTTGATCGTGTCGGTCACGTCCTGGAACGTGACCAGCGTTGCTCCGTCGGGCAGTGGCATGGTCGCGATATTGATGACGGCGCCGTCGCGCCGTTCGACGCGCGCAGCGAGCGGCTCACGGTTGTCGATAGCGGTGACCGCCGCGCGCAAATTCCGCCAAACTGTATTGTCGTCGTGTTGGGCCTGGCACCACGCAGTGACGGCTTCGACATGGGGATGCTGTTCAAGCGCTTCGTGCGACAGTTTCCACATTCGCTGAAAGGCCGGGTTATGCAACCAGACCCGACCATCGCTGCCGAACACCGCCACCGCTTCGGCCAGATGATCGAGCGTTTCGCTCTGGACCTTGATGAGCGCATCGTAGCGGCGGTGCATATCCAGCCGCTCTGTGACGTCATCATAAAGGTAGGTGACACCGCCTTCCGGATTCGGCGTTGTGACGACGCGCAGCGCGCGGCCATCCGGCAAATGCCACATATGCTCTTTCGGCTCGACAGCGCGATAGGCTTCGTACAGTTGCTGTTTCCATTGCCGGAAATCCTGCTCCTCGGGCAGCTTGCGTTTTCCGCGCAACGTATCGAGTACGGCCGCATCCGTCGGCGTCTGGTCAAGGAAGCCGGCATCGAGTTCGAACAACGAGCGAAACGCGGCGTTATAAAAAGTCAGTTTGCGGTCGACATTAAAAACAGCCACGCCGGTTGCGAGCTGGTCGAGCACGCGACGGTGCGCCTCGTTCATGCGCGCGAGTTCGGCGCGCATGGATTCGACCTCTGTGCGGTCGATCGCAATGCCTGAGCTGCCGGCGCCGGTCGGAGCGTCAACGACCTCGAAGATTCGGCGCATGCCCGCGGCAATCGCCGGCAAGCGGCCGACATACGTCTCGCCTGCGCCGAGCGTGCGGACGAGTTCCGCGCGGGTCGATTGGTCGAGCAATTCCAGTCCGCGCGTTACGGCGTCCGCCGGATTTTCTGCGTCCACTGCACGGGCATATGCCGAATTAACGAAGATCAAATGCCCGGCAGCATCGCGGGTCCAGACCGGTGCCGGGAGCGAATCGAGCATTGTGCGCATGGTTTCGATGTCGCTCAGCAATTGATCGTGGCGGCCGGCAAGATCCAGCAGCTCCTGCTCAATGCCGCGGACGTCGCGCAATCGCAGGACGGCGCGGCCCCCGATCGCACGACCTTCCGCCTCGACCGGGTGACCGGCGCGGGTGGTCAGTGTCATGACAAAGCCGCGGCCTTCGCTGCGCAGAATATCGACCGCCTCTTCCATGCGGTGGGCGGCTGCGGGCTCCAGCCAGGTGCCGAATGCGAGGACCCGTTCGGGCACGCTGCCGGGCGCGATTATGCCGGCGTCACCCAGAATTTCGGGCTGTTCGGCGGCCGCCACCCAGATCACCAGGACCTGCGGTTCCGAGAGCAACAACGCCTTGAGGCGATCGACCTCAGCCTGCAACGCGATTGTCTCATCATGCGAATGGGCTTGCGCGCGGCTCGTATTTCGGTGCGCCCGCAATAAAAAGAGGGAGGCAAGCAAAACAAAACCGATGAAAGCAAGGACCAGCGTCAGCGCATTAATTTGCTGGTCGCGAAGCGTTGTGATGGCACGATGGACGGCATCGACTGTCGTCGTGCCAAAATGCACGTCGGCGTGAGCCGATGTGTCGGGCACCATGGAAATATTTGCGGCCACGAAGGCGGCGAGGAATCCGTCTCGCCACGGACGAGAACGCAGCCTCTCGTTCGCCGTCCGGAGTGTCTCCGGCATTCAGGCTTGCCCCAGGATTGCGGGAGGCGTCCGCCACGCCGATCCGCGAATCGCTGGACTTTACCCCTAAGGGGAATCGTGCCGAAAGAGTCCAGACCGTGAACGACTCGCCCACGTGCTTGAAAAATCAGGTGCTATTTCAATGTTTCGGCGCGTTTGACCATATCGTCGATATTGATGCGGCCAAGTGCGACGGAAAATGTGCGTTCTGTCTCGATCAGCGCCGGACGCACCACCTCGCTAAGCAATAAAGAGTCAGGCAAGGCGAGTCCTTCGTCATCATCAGCTGTCACGGCGGCACGCAGGATATCGTCGGCGGTAATGCGGTCGCGTTCACGCCCGAGTTCGTAACCGCCGTGCGGCCCGCGAATGCCCTTGAGGATACCGTCGCGGACCAGCGCTTGCAGCACCGGCTCGAGGTGACGCGGTGGCAACTGATGGCGTGCGGCCAATGCCTTGGCCGACACGGGTCGGCTGTTGGCATGGATGGCAACATCGATCACGGCGGCAATGGCAAGAAGACCCTTGCGGGGTACCAGCGGCATTTTCGAACCGGTTACAGTGGCAACGAAGCGTGCGGTATTAGGCTACGCCTCCGCGCCCGTCCAGCCGTAATCGAGGCCACTTTTTTTCAGCTTCCGGTAGAACCGAATCCGCCGCTACCGCGCGGGGTTTCATCGAGAGATGCAACATCCAATATGTGTGCGCGTACAACCGGAGCGATTATCAATTGGGCGATCCGCATGCCGCGGGTGATCGTCACAGGTTCGGTGCCGAGATTGACGAGCAGCACCTGGACCTCTCCGCGATAGTCGGCGTCGATAGTCCCAGGCGCATTGAGCACAGTGAGCCCGTAACGCGCAGCGAGGCCGGAACGAGGGCGTACCTGGCCTTCATGGTTTTCGGGAAGCGCAATAGCAATGCCGGTCGGGACGAGCGCGCGGTCGCGGGGCGCGATTGTCAGTGGCTCAGTGGCCGGCACAGCAGCCAAAAGATCGAGCCCGGCGGCATGGGCGCTCTGATAGGACGGTAGTGGCAAGTCCTTGCCATGTGCCAACCGTGTGACCCGCACCTCGGTCGCAGCTTCGCCGCTGATTTTCTTGAGCTGAAGATTCGTCGCCATCACATCACGGTACTTCGATTGCCGTGAGAATGGCACCTGGCGGCTGGGGCTACAATCGAGAACCTGTGTGTAACTGCCGCCGCTACTTCTTGAGTGAATCGGCAATTCGCGCAACGAGCCGGCTCGCTACCTCATCCTTGCTTTGCGGCGGCCATGCTTCGACACCCGACGCGCGCACCAGCGTGATTGTGTTGCGGTCGCCGCCCATCACGCCGGACTGCGGCGAAACATCATTGGCCAGAATCCAGTCACAGCCTTTGCTGGCGAGCTTTGCCTTGGCATTTGCCGCGACATTCTCGGTTTCGGCGGCAAAGCCGATGACCAGTTTTGGCCGCTGGGCCTTCCGCTTTGCGATGGTCGCGAGGATGTCGGGATTCTCGACGAGCGACAGCTCCGGCGTCGGGTCGCCCGGCCGCTTCTTGAGTTTCTGTTCGCCGGCATTTGCGACGCGCCAATCGGCGACAGCCGCGGCGAATATCGCAACATCCGCCGGCAATGCGTGCTCGACGGCCTGCAGCATCTCGCGCGCGGTTTCAACTTTGATCACTTTGACGGCCGGCGGGTCGGGCACATTCACGGGCCCACTCACCAGCGTTACATCCGCGCCCGCCGCGGCTGCGGCGGCTGCAATAGCGTGGCCCTGCTTGCCGGATGAGCGATTGGCGATGTAGCGCACTGGGTCGATGGGTTCGTGGGTAGGACCTGATGTAATAAGCACCCGCTGACCTTGCAGCGGTCGTGTCTCTTCGACGCTCAAAAGCGTTTCTACGGCAGCCGCAATTTCCAATGGTTCCGCCATGCGGCCCATGCCGCGCTCGTTTGCCTCCGCCATTTCGCCTTCGTTCGGACCGACGAGTGCGACACCGTCTGCGATGAGCTGTGCCAGATTGCGCTGGGTGGATTTGTTCGCCCACATCAGCGGGTTCATGGCCGGCGCCAAAACAATTTTCGCCGTGGTTGCCAATAGAACGGCGGTGGCGAGATCGTCGGCATGACCGCCGGCCATTTTCGCCATGAGGTCGGCAGTCGCTGGTGCGACCACGATCAAATCGGTCTCGCGCGCGAGGCGAATGTGCCCGACGTCAAATTCACCTGCGAGATCGAACAGGTCGGTAAAGACGCGCTCACCGACAAGCGCGCTCGCGGATAATGGCGTGACAAACTGCTCAGCGGCTTTCGTCAGGATGCAACGAACGGCGATGCCGCGCTCCTTGAGCCTGCGAATCAGATCGAGCGATTTGTAAGCAGCGATGCCGCCGCCAATGATGAGCAGCACGCGTTTTGTGTCAGCGGCCACGGGAGCGGAGCGTATGGTTCTTGCGGCAGGTCTTTGCCGCGGCGAGGGCGGCTCGATCAGGTCGAGCGCTTCATGGCCGGTCTCTTCGGCGGCGTCGCGCAGGATCGTGCGTACCTCATCTTCGACCGAGCGTCCGCTGCGCGCGGCGCGCAGGCGCAACTGCTTTTTCAGCCTTTCATCGAGCTGGCGAACGGTAAGCGAGGCCATGAAATCCTCTTGTGTTGAAGGAGGTTAGCATAGGATTGATTGCGTTGCAATCAATGCAATCAAGCGTCTCTCAGGTCGAATAAAATCGAAGCGCTTGACGGCCAAGATCGTCTGCTATATTTAACCAACTAGTTAATTAACTGAATGGTGTAATGCAATGCCGACCGATCGCCTCAGCTCGACCTTCGCAGCCCTTGCCGATCCGACCCGGCGGGCAATTCTCGCACGTCTCGCGCTCGGTGAGACCTCGGTGCTCAAGCTCGCCGAACCATTCGAGATGAGCCTGCCGGCGGTGTCAAAGCATCTCAAGGTGCTGGAGCGCGCCGGCCTGATCACGCGCACCCGCGATGCGCAGATGCGCCCCTGCCAAATCGATGCGCGCGCTCTCAAGGAAGCCGATGACTGGCTCGAGGAATACCGGCGGCTCTGGGAAGAACGGCTCGATCGGCTCGACGACTATCTGAAGACGCTGCAAGCCGCGCAGAAGCAAAGCAAGCGGGAGAAAAATCATGGCCGTAAAAAATAGCATCGACCTTGAGCGAGATCCGCGCTCGATCATCGGTATGCGGGTTTTCAGCGCGCCCCGCGATCTGGTGTTCTCGGCATTTACGGATCCGAAGCACCTTGCGCAATGGTGGGGCCCCGATGGCTTTACCACGACGACGCATTCTTTCGACTTCCGAGCCGGCGGCGTCTGGCGTTTCGTAATGCACGGGCCGGACGGCCGCGATTACCAAAATCGCATTATCTTCGACGAGATCGTTCGGCCAGAGCGGCTCGTCTATCACCATACTGGCGACGCGGATGTCGAACCGGTGGAATTTACTCAGACGCTCACGTTCGAGGATCTCGGCAACGAACAGACGCGTCTCACCTGGCACGGAAAATTCCCGTCAGCCGAGGCGCGTGCGCGCGTGATCAAGGATTACGGCGCCGACAAGGGCCTGATGCAAACCATGACACGGCTGGACGAATATGTGGCAACGATCGCGTCGGCAAAGCGCGCGTAAATGTTCACACGTCTCAGCCAGTTACGACAAAGCCCGCAACGCAGCGCGCAGGTCATCCGCGCTGCCGTGGGGAATCAACTGCTCGGCTTCGGCATGGGCCTGTTTCCACAGCGGAACTGCCTTGCCCAGCAGTTTGCGTCCAGCAGCGGTAATTGCCAGCCGCCGGCTGCGCCGATCTTCCTTGTCGATCGAAACCTTCACCAGCTCCCGGCGTTCAAGAGGCTTGAGGGCCGCGGTGAGGGTCGTGCGGTCCATGGCGAGCAGTGCCGCGACGCTGCCGATGCTTGGCGGTTCCGGACGGTTCAGCGACATCAACAACGAGAACTGCCCATGTGTCAGACCAAGCGGACGGAACACCTCATCAAACCGCCGAGCCAGCGCGCGCGCGGCGCGCTGAACGTGCAGGCAAAGGCAGGCGTCGCGCACCAGATGGGTAACCGCAAGCGGTGGCTCGTCACGGGTTGACATAAGACATGATATGTTGATATCAACCTATTTGTCAATGACCGGAACCTGAAGGAGCAAGTGTTATGCAAGTTCAATCCTACCTGTTCTTTGATGGCCGCTGCGATGAGGCAATCGAGTTTTACAAAAAGACGCTCGGCGCAGAGGTCGACATGTTGATGCGCTGGAAGGACAGCCCCGATAAATCAATGTGCACGCCGGCCAATGAAAACAAGGTCATGCACGCATCGCTCAAGATCGGTGAAACCCGCGTCATGGCGTCCGACGGGCGCAATACCGGACATCCCGAGTTCAAGGGCTTTGCGCTCTCCGTCAACGCCAGGGATGACGCCGACGCTGACCGTCTATTCAACGATCTTTCCGCCGGCGGAAACGTCATGATGCCGCTCGGCAAAACCTTCTTCTCGCCGCGCTTCGGAATGACCACCGACAAATTCGGCGTGAACTGGATGGTTATCGTCGAGCCGTGAGTGCGTCGGCAATCCACCACCAAACAGGAGAAGGCTATGGCCGGTGAATTCGTGATGTCGCGCGTGTTCGACGCACCGCGCGATCTGGTGTGGAAGTGCTTCACCGAGCCAGAGCGTATGAAGCAGTGGTGGGGCCCGAAGGGCTTCAAGGTGCTGGCGGCAAAAATGGATCTGCGTCCCGGCGGCACTTACCACTACGGCATGCTGGCGCCGAACGGCCAGACCATGTGGGGCAAGTTCGCCTATCGCGAGATCGTGCCGGGGGAACGAATGGCCTTTATCAATTCATTTTCGGACGAAAAAGGTGGCATCACGCGCCACCCCGGAAATGAAAACTGGCCGCTGGAATTGCTTTCGACGTTCTCGTTCGAAGATGCTCCCGGCGGAAAAACAAAATTCACCGTGACCTGGACACCGCACAACGCGAGCGAAGACGAGCGCAAGACTTTCGATTCCAGCCGCCAAAGCATGCTCCAGGGCTGGGGCGGCACCATGGACCAATTCGAGAACTACCTGGCGAGCGCGCAGTAACTGTAAGGAGTTTGGAATGCAGATTTCCGCAAAAACACTGTCAACATGTCTCTGCTTCGATACGCAAGCCCAAGAGGCGGCAAACTTTTATGTGTCGGTCTTTAGGAACTCCAAGGTCGGCCATGTGAGCCACTATCCGCAGGATGTGGCCGGCGTGAAGGCCGGCTCAGTCATGATGGTGGAGTTCGACATAAACGGGCAGCCCTTCACCGCGCTCAATGGTCCCCAATTCAAGTTCACCGAGGCGGTATCGTTTCAGGTCGCCTGCAATTCCCAAGAGGAGATTGACTACTTCTGGGGCAGGCTGACCGAGGGTGGTCAAGAGGGTCCTTGCGGCTGGCTGAAGGACAAATTCGGCCTGTCGTGGCAGGTGTTTCCCGCCGCGTTGCCGAAAATGATGACGGATCCCAATAGAGCCAGATCCGCACGCGCAATGGGCGCGCTCATGAAGATGAAGAAGCTCGATCTTGGCCAGCTCACGCGAGCCTACGAAGGAGAAAATGCATGAGCGATACGATCGCAAAATCCGCGGCAAACCAATACGGCGAAGGAACCGTCGAGATAGTCCGCGTGTTCGACGCTCCGCGCGCGCTGGTGTGGCAAGCCTGGACCAACCCGAAAATGATGGCGCAGTGGTTCGCGCCCAAGCATTTCACCAACCCCGTCTGCGAGTTGGATGTTCAGCCGGGCGGGAAGTTGCGGATTGTCATGCGTGGCCCGGACGGAAACGAATATCCTTGCGCGGGTGTGTTTCGCGAAGTGGTCAAGCCCGAACGGTTGGTGTTCACCAACAATGCAGTCGACGGCGACGGTAAGGCTCTGCTCGAAGGCCTGACCGCCGTCACTTTCACCGAGCAAGGCGGCAAGACCACAATGACGTTGCGCACGCACGCCGTCGGCCGCGTACCAGTCGCCAGGCAGATGCTGGCCGGCATGGAAGCAGGTTGGACCCAAAGCATCGACAAACTGGAAGAATTTCTGGAAAACGCCGCGTAGGTGCCTTTACCGGAGCATCCAGACAATCGTTGCGAGTAACAACGCGATCATCCACAGCCCCGCCGCGGTCCAGCGGTTGCTGCGCGCTTTCGCGGCGCCTATCGCCGCCACAGTCTCTTGCGACAGCACCAGCCCATCGCGGGTGACGTCGTCAACCTGATCGAGCAATGTGCCGGCACGGGTCAGCAGGCCCGGCACTTCTCCGAGGAAGCGGCCAATCTCGCCGGCGCCCTCGACTGCATCCTCGAGCCGGCCGACAGGACCGAGGTTACGCGCGATCCATTCGCGCACGACCGGATCGGCGGTAGTCCACATGTCGAGCCTGGGATCAAGGGAACGCGCGACGCCTTCCACCACCACCATGGTCTTTTGCAACAGCAGAAGCTCCGGCCGCGTGCGCATATCGAACAAGCCGGTGACCTCGAACAGCAACATCAAAAGCTTCGCCATCGAGATATCTTCGGCCGAGCGATTGTGAATCGGCTCGCCGATGGCGCGGATCGCCTGCGCGAAGCTTTCGACCGAATGGTGCCGCGGTACATAACCGGCGTCGAAATGCACCTGGGCTGTCCGGTAATAGTCGCGAGTAATGAAGCCGAACAGGATTTCCGCAAGGAAGCGCCGCTCTTTCGGACCCAAACGTCCCATAATGCCGAAATCGACCGCGACCAGCCGTGCTTCGTCATCGACGAACAGATTGCCGGGATGCATGTCGGCGTGAAAGAAACCGTCGCGCAATGCATGCCGCAGAAAACTCTGGATCACATTGCGGCCGAGCGCTGCCAGATCAAAGCCCTTCGCTTCAAGCGCGCCATGGTCACTCAGGCGGACGCCGTCTATCCATTCCAGGGTGAGCACTTCGCGGGCGGTACGGTCCCAGTCGACCGTGGGTACGCGGAAATTGGCATCCTCGCGGGTATTCTCCGCCATTTCAGAAGCGGCGGCGGCTTCCAACCGGAAATCCATTTCGATTGCGACCGAGCGGGCGAGCGTCGACACCACTTCGATCAGCCGAAGTCTGCGCGCTTCTGCGGAAAAAGCTTCGGCCTTGCGTGCCGCAAAGAAAAAAGCACCCAGATCGGACTTGAACCGGCGCTCGATGCCGGGACGAAGTACCTTGACCGCAACTGGCTTGCGCGCGCCGTCGATGTCGACCTCCGCACGATGCACTTGTGCAATCGACGCTGCGGCAACCGCCGGACCGAAGCTTGCATAGATAGAGGAAAGCGGTTTGCCGAGGGCGGCTACGACGGCTGCCTCCGCCTCGCCTTGCGGGAAGGGCGCCATCTTGTCCTGAAGACTTTCCAGATCGCGCGCGATCGTCGTACCGACGACGTCCGGCCGCGTCGCCAGGAACTGGCCAAGCTTGACGTAAGTCGGTCCGAGTTTGCTGAGCGCAGCGGCAAGCCGGCTCTCGCCGCTTTTTGTACTCGGCCGTTCAAGAAGCCGTGCCACGGCAATGGCGGCTCTGGCCGGCAAGGGCAGGGGCCGGGTATCGACCAGCGCAAACACGCCCTCGCGCGCAAACACGAAGCCGGCGCGGGTGAGACGGAGCAGATGGGACGTCGCAGCAATCACAAGCGCCAACCCGAATGTAATGCGACCACGCCGCCGCTCATCGGCGTGAACGATGCCCGACGGAATCCGGCGGCCTCGATCATCTGGGCGAAGGCTTTCGGTTTGGGAAACTTCCGGATCGAACTCGATGAGATATTGGTAAGCGTCGCGGTCGCCGGTCACCGCTTCTCCGACGCGCGGAATCACCTGGAATGAATAGAGCTCGTAGAGCGCATCAAGGCCGGGGATATCGACTGAAGAAAATTCCAGGCACAGGAAGCGGCCGCCAATCTTGAGCACGCGATAGGCTTCGGCGAGCGCGCGCTCAATGCGCGGCACATTGCGGATACCGAAGGCAATGGTGACGCAATCGAAGCTGCGGTCCGGATAAGGGAGATCTTCGGCATTTCCCTCCTCGAAGGCGACAATGCCATCGAGCCCGCGCTCGGCGGCGCGCTTGCGGCCGACCTCGAGCATGTCTGCATTGATGTCACAGACGGTCACACGCGTCCCCGCGCCGCCGGCTTCCACGACGCGGAAGGCGACGTCCCCGGTCCCGCCGGCGAGATCAAGCAGCGCAAATTCGCGCGCCGAACGTGGCGGGTTCACCGCCGTCACCAGCGCGTCCTTCCACGCCCGGTGCAGGCCGCCCGACATCAGGTCGTTCATGAGGTCATAGCGGCGGGCGACCGAATGGAAGACGTCGTCGACGCGCCGCTGCTTGTCCTCAAGCGGCACGCTGTCATAGCCGAAATGGGTTTGTTCGCTGCCCCGGGCCATCGCCAATAATCCTTTGCGGGCAGGACCATAGCGCGGTGGCCCCGGGGGCGCTATGTGTCAGCGCAGGAGCGGTTAATCATGCCCGAATTGCCTGAAGTTGAGACCGTGCGCCGGGGCCTGGCGCCCGCTATGGAAGGCGCGCGCTTTGCAAAGGTGGAGGTACGCCGCGGCGATCTGCGCTGGCCTTTGCCAAAGGGCTTTGCGCAGCGACTGCAGGGCAAGACGGTCGAGGGGCTGGGGCGCCGGGCAAAGTATCTGCTGGCCGATCTTTCATCAGGCGATGTGTTGCTGATGCATCTCGGAATGTCAGGCTCATTCCGTGTCGGCAAGGATGCCGCTCCTGGCAAATATTATCATGAGCGCTCCAAGAGCACGTCGCACGACCACATTGTCTTTCACATGTCGAATGGTGCGACGGTGACGTTCAATGACCCGCGCCGTTTCGGTTCGATGAAGCTGGTGCCGCGCATCAAACTCGAGCAAGAGCCGCTGCTGCGCGCGTTGGGACCGGAACCGTTGGGAAATGAATTCAACGCGGCGATGCTGGCCGAAGCTTGCGCCGGTAAGAAGACTTCTCTTAAAGCAGCCCTCAGCGATCAACGTGTCGTTGCCGGCCTTGGCAACATTTATGTATGCGAAGCGCTGTTTCGCGCGCGGTTGTCACCGAAACGGCTTGCCTCCACGATTGCCGACCGAAATGGCAAGCCGAATGAGCGCGCCGAAAAACTGGTCGACGCCATTAAGGCTGTGCTCAAAGACGCAATCGAGGCGGGTGGCTCATCATTGCGCGACCACCGGCGCGCCGATGGGTCGCTTGGCGATTTCCAGCACAATTTTCAGGTCTATGACCGCGAAGGCCAGCCGTGCCCCCTTTGCAAAGGAAAGATCAAACGCATCGTGCAGGTAGGACGCTCGACCTTCTATTGCCCGTCATGCCAGAAATAGTCCACGCTGCCACCTGAACGCCGGGGGTACAGACATGCGAAAGCTTGGCCTCATTGCATTCATGCTCGCTGCCATGCTGAACCTTGCGGGGGCTGCGGAATTTCCCGACCATCCCATCCGGTTCATCGTGCCGCAGGCAGCAGGTAGCGCGACCGATACCGTTGCGCGAGTTCTTGCGGCGGAATTGACCAAGGAATTCGGCCAGCAGGTCATTGTCGACGACCGGCCGGGCGGGGCGCTCACCATCGGCCTCGACCTGGTCGCGAAATCGCCGCCTGACGGCTACACGATCGGCATGGGTCCGATCGGCGCATTGGCCATCACCCGTCACATGGTGGCGAAGCTGCCTTACAACATTGAAAAGGATTTCCAGCCGATCGCGCTGGTTGCGCGCGGCCATTTGCTGCTCGCCGTTTCGCCGAAGCTGCCGGTCCATTCGGTGCAGGAGCTGGTCGACTATGCCAAAAAGAATCCCGGCAAGCTCACCAATGCTTCGTCAAGCAACGGATCGCCAGGGCATGTCGGCGGCGAATTATTTAAATACATGACAGGAACCGAAATCGTGCACGTGCCCTACCGTGGCGGTGCGCCGGCGATCACGGATCTGATTGCCGGCCATGTCGACCTTATGTTCGAGAGCCTGCAATCGATCGCGCCATTTGCGCGCGACGGCAAGGTGCGCGCGCTCGGTGTCAGCGGCGCCACCCGCTCGCCGGCGTTTCCCGAGCTGCCAACGATTGCCGAGGCAGGGGTACCAGGGTATCTGGCGCCGACCTGGACCGGCGTGATCGCGCCCGCGGGTGTGCCGCGGCCGATCGTCGACAAGCTCAACGCGGCGATCAACAAGGCGCTTAAATCTGATTCATTCAAGGAAAAATTCGCCAAGATCGGTGACGAACCGGCCGGCGGAACTCCGGAAGATTTTGCCGCCACCATCAAGGCCGATTCCGCCAAATGGGGCGAAGTGGTGCGGCGCTCCGGGGCAAGACTAGACTGAGCCAGGGACTGAGACATGACCTATCAGAATATCATCATCGAAACGAAAGGCCGGGTCGGCATCATCCGGCTCAACAGGCCGCAAGCGCTAAACGCGCTCAACAAGGCACTGATTGACGAACTCACCAAGGCAATCGAGACATTCGATGCGGATGACAAAATTGGCTGCCTGTTGGTCACCGGCAGCGAAAAGGCCTTCGCCGCGGGTGCCGATATCAAGGATATGGCGGACAAGCCGTTTGTTGAGGCCTACCTCGGCGATTTCGTTTCCAACTGGAACGCCATTGCGCACGCACGCAAGCCGGTCGTCGCCGCGGTTGCCGGCTTTGCGCTTGGCGGCGGCTGCGAGCTCGCCATGCAAAGCGACATCGTCATTGCCGCCGACAATGCCAAGTTCGGCCAGCCGGAGATCAAGCTCGGCGTCATTCCCGGTATCGGCGGCACCCAGCGGCTCGCCCGCGCCGTCGGCAAAGCCAAAGCGATGGACTTGATCCTCACCGGCCGCATGATGGACGCGGCGGAGGCGGAAAAATCCGGCCTCGTGGCCCGTGTTGTGCCGGCGGCAAACCTGATGGATGAAGCCATGAAAGTCGCCGATGTGATCGCCAACATGTCATTGCCGTCGGTGCTCGCGGCAAAGGAGTCGGTCAACGCAGCGTTTAAATCGTCATTGGCCGAAGGCATGCGCTTCGAGCGGCGGATCTTCCATTCACTGTTCGCGACGGACGATCAGAAGGAAGGGATGAAGGCCTTCATCGAAAAACGCCAGCCGGCCTGGAAAAACAAATAGCTATTTGCGCACGCAGATAATTCTGACCACCGCAGCCGTGGCATCGCCGCCCTGGGTGGCAGGCGCGACGTTATGCGCCGCTAGGAAATCACGGATGGCTGGCGCCGTGATGAGCCGCACCGGCGGTGCACTCAATTCTGTGCTGGCAAGCACGAAATCCCGCATTTGCATCATGCCCAGAAACTGGCCCTGTCCATCGAGCGCAGCAGCGCCGGAAAAACCCGCCATTGGCACCGGCTGCCGCAATTCGATCGCGTTGCCGTCCGCCAGCCGTGCCTTGACCTCGGTGAGCTTTTTGCCGCCGTTCTGCTCTTTCGGATCGGGAATACCGACCAGCGTCACGTCGCCTTTCCTGGCAGAGTCCGGCGCCAGCGCGAGCGGCGCGAGCTTGCGCGGGCCGTAAACACGCAGCAGCGCCAGGCCATTCTCCTTATCCTCGGCAATCCGGTCGGCATCGCCGAGACCGGCTGCGACGATCACCTGGCATCCGGCTGCCAGCTTACGGTCGGTTACAATATGCCCGCGCGCACTCACGACGAGACCATTGCCGTATTCGACTGATTTAGCCATGGCCGCGAACGGCGCGCTGCCTTCGGGAAACGGCGAGAATGCGCTTGCCATCGCGACCGTCACCGGCGCGACGATCGTTTCCATCATCTGGTCAAAGAGGATCGTAAATCCGCGAACTTCTCCGTTGCGAAGCTGGGCGCGCACGGAAAACTTTTTCAGGCCCTGCATGCCGCTAATGTAGAAATTATCATCGCGCAACACGCTGTATTCGACCTTGCGTGTGGCGGGCTCTTTCTTTTGTTGATCGAAGAGCGCCGACAGCTTGAGATCGGGCTCCTTGATCCGAAACGTTTCCACTTGCACTTCGCCGTGCGCCGACGACCAACGGGTGCCGTGCGCCGCGTCGCGCGCCTGCGGTACCATTTTTATCGGCAGGCCAATGCGCACGCCGGTGGCCGGATCGACAACCACGGTCCAGCCGTATTCTTCCTCGTGTGCCTTTGCGGCAGCCAGTAAGTTTGCGCGCTCGGCTGGTGTGAGCACACCGGTGATCTTGTTTCGCGCGCGTTTCTGGTAATTCTTGATGGCGGTCAAAAACGGATCTTCGCCGCCGAGCGAGCCGGTGTAGTCGCCTGACCACGACAGCGCAGATTGGATTTTCTGACGATCGCCGTCGGAGATTCCCGCAGCGGCTTCCTGCGCGGGCTCGGTCTTGGCCGGCTGGGAGTCGAGCGCTGCGGATTTCGCGGCGACGGTCGCAGGCGCGGCAATGCTTGGCGCTGCCGGTATTGGAGACGCGGGCCTGGCAGCGACCTTGGCGGCAACCTTTTTCGGGGCGACGTGGACCGGTTTTGATTTTTGTGCCGGCTGTGCGGGTCCCGGCATGATGCCAGGCAATTCCTGCGCCAGCGCCGGGGCGGCGCCGAGCAAGACAGCAAGCATGATCGTTGGCCCACCCAAACGTATCACGTTAACGCCACCCCTTCATTTTGCGGTCACCTTAGCCGATAGAGGCGACGGCGCAAGCCGGCCTTGGGGATGGCTGTGACCGGAATGGCGCTGCAATTCACACTTTTCAAGGTCATGCGCTAGGTTAACTACAATGCTCGATGCCCAAGAACTCGAACGTTACGCCCGTCACATCGTGCTGCGCGAGGTTGGTGGTCCCGGCCAGGCGAAGCTGAAGGCTGCGCGCGTGCTGGTCGTTGGCGCCGGCGGTCTTGGCGCGCCGGTGCTGCTCTACCTGGCCGCAGCCGGCGTTGGCACGCTCGGCGTGGTCGACGACGATGACGTGTCGCTATCGAACTTGCAGCGTCAGGTCATTTTTTCGACGCGCGATATCGGCGAGCCGAAGGTCGAGCGCGCCGGCGAAACCGTGCAGGGTCTCAATCCGCATGTGAATGTCGAGACGCATCGAGTGCGGCTGACGGCGGCCAACGCGCTCGATCTGATTTCGCGTTACGACATCGTCGCGGACGGGTCCGATAACTTCGCGACGCGCTACCTTGTCTCCGACGCCTGCTACTTCGCCAGGAAGCCTCTCGTCACCGCGGCGGTCGGCACCTTCGATGGTTCGCTCACTTCTATTCGTGCGCACGAAACGCGTGCCGACGGAACGCGCAATCCAACTTACCGCTGTCTATTCCCCGAGCCTCCGCCTGCAGGCACTGTGCCGGCGTGCGCCGAAGCCGGCATCCTGGGCGCGCTGCCGGGCGTGCTCGGGTCGCTGATGGCGCTGGAAATCATCCGTGAAATCGTCGGTTTCGGCGAAGGCCTGGTTGGTCGCCTGCTCATGGTCGACGCCCGCTCGATGCGGTTCGAGACGCTGAGCTATGCGTGGGATCCGAACAATCCGCTGAGCGGCAACAAGCCGACGATCAGGGACCTCTCACAACATCGAGGGTAGCACCCGGTCTGGCTGCAAAAGGCCCGCGCGTGCGCGGGCCGTCTTTACGTCATAAGGGCCGCCGGCCCCGACTTACAACATCGACGGCAGGACGCGATCCGGCGGCCGATGGCCATCCATGAAGGTCTTGATGTTGATGATGACCTTCTCGCCCATGTCGATACGGCCTTCGATTGTCGCTGAGCCGGTGTGTGGCAACAGCACGACCTTTCCCGCGCGGGCAAGCTTGACCAGCTTTGGATTGACCGCGGGCTCGTGTTCAAACACGTCGAGGCCTGCGCCGGCGATGTCGCCTAACTCGATCAGGCGGGCGAGGGCATTTTCGTCGATCACTTCACCGCGCGACGTATTCACGATGAAAGCCTCCGGCCGCAGCATCTTGAGCCGGCGCGCCGAGAGCAGGTGATAGGTCGCTGGTGTGTGCGGACAATTGACCGAGACAATGTCCATACGGGCAAGCATCTGGTCGAGGCTCTCCCAATAGGTGGCGTCGAGTTCCTCTTCGATCTTGGGAGCTACGCGCCGGCGGTTGTGATAGTGGATCTGCAGGCCGAAGGCGCGCGCGCGGCGTGCGACGGCCTGGCCGATCCGTCCCATCCCGATAATGCCGAGCCGTTTGCCCCAGATCCGGTGCCCGAGCATCCAGGTCGGCGACCAACCGGTCCAATCCTTGTCCGACGTCAGAACCTGCGAGCTTTCGACCAGCCGGCGCGGCACCGTCAGGATCAGCGCCATGGTCATGTCCGCGGTGTCCTCGGTGAGAACGCCCGGCGTGTTGGTGACCGTAATGCCACGCTGAACGGCGGTCGCGACGTCGATATTGTCGACACCATTGCCGAAATTGGCGATCAGCTTGAGCTGTTCACCGGACTTGCTGAGGACCGAGGCATCGATCCGGTCGGTGACGGTGGGCACCAGGACATCGGCGACCTTCGCCGCTTCGGCCAGTTGGCTTTGCGTCATCGGCTTGTCGTCGGGATTGAGCCGGGCGTCGAAAAGTTCCCGCATTCGCAGCTCGACGGAGTCGGGCAGCTTGCGTGTGACAATGACGATCGGTTTCTTGGCTTTCGGCATTGCTCTCAACCGCGGCAATGGCGCCGATACCACCCAGGGGAAGCGCCGATTCAGCCCTCATTAACCGTGCTCGCCCACACTGCGCACACACGCGTTGGGGACGAAACTCATTCTTTTTCCTACCAGATGGCAGTGACAACACAAAGCTTCCGGACTGCGCTTTGCAGGGCCGCACTAGTGGCCAGCTTCATTGCGATGCAGGGGGGCACGGCCTGGTCTGCCGGCGATGCCGCGACAGGCTCCGTCAGCGGCCTGCCGATTCCGCGATTTGTCAGCCTCAAGTCCGACCGGGTCAATGCCCGCTCCGGCCCCAACAAGGATCAGGAGGTCCGCTGGGTCTATACGCATGTCGGCATGCCGGTGGAGATCACCGCGGAATTCGAGAACTGGCGGCGCATTCGCGACTGGGAAGGCGCGGAAGGCTGGGTCTACCACACGCTGCTGTCGGGCAAGCGCATGGCGGTCGTGGTGCCCAAATCAAAAGAAGAACTGGTCCCGCTCTACGAAAGTGCGGATGTCGAATCGCCGGTCACGGCCCGGCTACAATCGGGTGTGCTGGGCGCGCTGAAATCGTGCAATGGCAGCTGGTGTCAATTCAACGGCAAAGGTTTCGACGGATATATCCAGCAGGAGCGGCTGTGGGGTGCCTACCCGAACGAGAAGGTGGACTAAATCATTCTCGTGCACTTTTCTGTCATCGCCGGGCATAGCCGTCCGAAGAACGGCGTGCTTTTGCGCGCCTATGTCCCGGCGATCCCGATGAGGGACGCAGTGCCCTCATAAGCGAGATGGCCGGGACAAGCCCGGCCATGACCAATGAAATACCGCAGTTGGTACGATAAGGTTTCTTAGCTCTTCCGGCGAAGCCGTACGACGACGTCGACG
>CAVYER010000003.1:0-88179 GCA_963767515.1 uncultured Alphaproteobacteria bacterium | reverse complement strand
TCCTGGTATTACTCGCAGGACCTTCGGGAGCGGGTGATGGCGGCGGTGGACGGCGGGCTCAGCGTCTATTCGGCCGCGCCGCTGTTTCGGGTCAGCGTGTCGTATATTTACAAGGCGCTCGGCCGGCGCCGCGCGACCGGCGACGTGACGGCCCACAAGTCGGGCGGCGGGCCGAAGCCGAAGCTTGCGGCCTATGACGAGACGTTGCGCGCTCAGCTGGCGCAGAAGGCCGACATCACGCTGGTCGAGCTGCAAGCCTGGCTTGCGAACGATCATGGGGTGAAGGTCAGTGTCGGCTGCCTGTGGGCGCGGGTCCGTCATCTCGGGCTGACGCTCAAAAAAAGCCGCAGCGCGCCGTAGAGCAAGACCGCCCCGACATCGCGGAAGCGCGCCAGCAATGGCGGGCGCGGCAGGCCGAATGGCGCCCGCACAATCTGGTGTTTGTCGACGAAACCGGCGCATCGACCAAAATGACCCGGCTTTACGGCCGATGCCCGCGCGGCGAGCGCCTCGTCGCGCCGGTTCCATGGGGCCATTGGAAGACGACGACCTTCGTCGGCGCGCTGCGGCAGGACGGTCTCATCGCGCCTTGCGCGTTCGACGGGCCGATCAACGGCGAGACGTTCCGCGCCTGGGCCGAGCAGTTCCTCGTTCCCGAGCTCAAGCCCGGCGACATCGTCATCCTGGACAATCTGTCGAGCCATAAGGTCGAGGGCGTCAGAACGGCGATCGAAAACGCTGGCGCCCGTCTGCTCTACCTGCCTTCCTACAGCCCCGATCTCAATCCAATCGAGCAATGGTTCGCCAAGCTGAAAGCCTTCCTGCGCAAGGCCGCGGCGCGAACCTTCGACGCCCTCATCCGCGCCATCGCCAGCGCGCTCGAAACCTTCGTCCCTGACGAATGCGCAAACTATCTCGCAAACTCAGGATATCGACGCCAATAATGAAAATGCTCAGGCAGGTATAAGATCGGCGTAGGCATTACCTTTGAGGCCGTACACTAGCGACTCCTCGGTCGTACCCCTCACAGCGGAATGTTGTCGTGCTTCTTCCAAGGGTTCTCGAGCTTCTTGTTGCGCAGCATGGCGAGCGCGCGCGATAGGCGCTTGCGGGTGGCGTGGGGCATGATCACCTCGTCGAGGTAGCCGCGCTCGGCAGCGACGAACGGCGAGAGGAAGGCGTCCTCGTATTCCTTGGTTCTTTCAGCAATCCTGGCTGGATTGTTGATGTCGGAGCGGAAGATGATCTCGACCGCCCCCTTGGCGCCCATGACCGCGATCTGCGCCGTTGGCCAGGCGAGGTTGATGTCGCCGCGCAAGTGCTTCGAGGCCATGACGTCATAGGCGCCGCCGAACGCCTTGCGGGTAATGACGGTAACCTTGGGCACCGTGGCCTCGGCATAGGCGAACAAGAGCTTCGCGCCATGCTTGATGAGGCCGCCGTATTCCTGCGCCGTGCCAGGCAGAAAGCCGGGCACGTCGACGAAAGTGATGATCGGAATGTTGAAGCAGTCACAGAAGCGCACGAAGCGCGCTCCTTTTCGCGATGCGTCCGAATCGAGGACGCCGGCGAGCGCCAGAGGCTGGTTGGCGACGAAGCCGACCGTTGAGCCTTCGATGCGGCCGAAGCCGGTGACGATGTTCTTGGCGTGCGCCTCCTGGATCTCGAAGAAATCGCCCTCGTCGGCGACCTTGAGGATCAATTCCTTGATGTCGTACGGCTTGTTAGGATTGTCGGGGATCAGCGTGTCGAGCGAGGCGTCGATCCGGTCGGGATCGTCGAAGCTCGGCAGCGTGGGCGGCTGTTCGAGGTTGGAGGCTGGCAGGAAATCGATCAGCCGGCGCATCTGCAACAGCGCCTCGACGTCGTTGTCATAAGCCCGGTCGGCGATCGAGGAACGGGTGGTGTGGACCTGCGCCCCACCGAGCTCCTCGGCGGTTACGGTTTCGTCCGTCACCGTCTTCACCACGTCCGGGCCGGTCACGAACATGTAGCTCGTGTCGCGCACCATGAAGATGAAATCGGTCATCGCCGGCGAATAGACGTCGCCGCCGGCGCAAGGACCCATGATCACTGAAATCTGCGGGATGACGCCGGAGGCGAGCACATTGCGCTGGAAGACTTCGCCATAGCCGCCGAGCGCGGCGACGCCCTCCTGGATGCGGGCGCCGCCGGCGTCGAACAGGCCCACGATCGGCGCCCGGTTCTTGACCGCCATGTCCTGGATCTTGGTCATCTTCTGCGCATGCGTCTCGCTAAGAGAGCCGCCGAACACCGTGAAATCCTTGGCGAACACAAAAACCGTGCGGCCGTTGACCGTGCCCCAGCCGGTGACCACGCCGTCGCCCGGAATCTTGGTCGCCTCCATGCCGAAATCGTCGCAGCGATGCTGGACGAACATGTCGAACTCCTCGAACGAGTCGTGATCGAGCAAGATGTCGATGCGCTCGCGCGCGGTCAGCTTGCCCTTGGCGTGCTGCGCCGAGATGCGCTCCTTGCCGCCGCCCACGCGGGCGCGTTCGCGGCGGGCGTCGAGGCGGGCGAGGATATGCTTCATGGGCGGGTCCGGTGTCTTAGAGTTGCTTCCGGGCAAGCGTAGCACGACTCTCGCCGCCATCGCGCCGCCAACCGTCGCGGCTTCGGTGATACGCGCACAAGTTTACGCGCGCCAATGATTTCATGGGTTTAACACCTCCCTTGCGCAACTTTTTGCGGGCCGCAACTTCCAAGCCGCCCGCGTGTCTCAAGGCGCGCCTGAGGACGAGGATGGCGGAAGGCGACTGGCCGTTGCGTTTCGGGCGCAGACGAAGCCCAAAACCAGCCAAAGCGAAAGGAATCTTTCGCCAAACGAAACGAGCGGTTTCGCGAGGCGGGTCGTAAGTCATTGAGATCATTGGGGTGCGAAATCAGGCGTTTCGCGGGATTGTTTGTTTTCAATGGGTTAACCGCCTTTTTGTTTCGCGCTTCTTACCGCATGCGCTCGCGGTCGCTGTCATGCCCGCGAAAGCGGGTATCCAGCCAGGCTTTGGCCCAAGACTTGGACGCTTGCGGGAATGACAAGGCGGCAAGGTGCAATTCCATCTGAACACGTGTTGCTCTAAGGGCGGCACGGTTTGGCCGTAAGGGGCTTCGGCGGCGATCTGAGGATCATAATCGAGATTTCTGGAATATGCAAGCTATTGCGCTATTTTTCGGTTTCAGAGCGCTTGGCGATACGGCATATCTTGCAAGCTCAATCCGACAACCGCCGGCTTATGCCGCCCGCGTCGCCTCCAGCACTATCCCCGCCGCCGCGAACTCGCGCCAGCGCGCCTCGCGCCGAGCCATGGCCTCCGCGTCGACGCCCCAGCGCTCGATCTGAAAGTCCTCGTCGACATGCGCGGCGCGCCACGCGGCTTCCGGCGAAAGGAAGCCGCGCGCGACGGCGAGCGCGAGCAGGGCGGATCCGGTCAGCGTCGTCATCACGCTGAGCGCGGCGAGCGCGACGGGATCGTCGTACGCGTCAAGCGCGGCGCCGATCGCCGCCAGCGCCTCCTGCGGCTGCGCGACATGCACGATCCCGGCCGTCACATTGAACCGCGCCCGAAGCTGCTCCGCGGCCCAACGCAAAACGGGATCGAAGGCGTGCGCCTGGCGCGCAACCAGCGTGTCCGGCTGTTCGGCGCGGTAGCAAAGGAGGTCGGAGCCGGCGTAGCGCAGAATGTCGGCCCGCGTTTCGGCCATCGTGCGCGCGACGCCGTCGATCGCCGAGTTGATGAGCCGCGTCAGCGGCATGTCCGCCGGATCGATTGTCTCACGCTGCCGCTCCCATTCGGCCGCCACTTCAAGCATGAGCGCACGGCTCGACGCGGCGAGCGGATTGCGGCCGGGCGTCCGGGCTCTGCGGCCGTCGAGCATGAGCGCATGCCGGCCGTCCGCTTCGCGCACTTCGACCGCCTCGTAGAAGCGCCTGACCGGCTGGGGCCGCATGTTCGCCTGCGCGGCGCGCATCGGGTCGCGCGGCGCGTCACGCATCTCACTCATCGGGCGCGTCCTCGATCGGATCGCGCTCGGTCTCGTCGAAGCCGAACATGGCGAAGCTTTTTTTCATGTGCTCCGGAAGCGGCGCCGTCACGTCGATGACGCCGCCGCGCGGATGGGGCAGGATCAGGCGGCGCGCCAGGAGATGCAGCTTGGGTTCGAGCCCGGGCGGAACGGCGCGCAACGGATCGCTGCGGGCCGGATCGTTCGCGGGACTGCCGATTGTATTTCGGATCGCCGACGATCGGATGGCCGATCGCCTCGCAATGGGCGCGCAGTTGATGGGTGCGGCCGGTGACCGGGCGCATCGACAGCCACGCGAGGCGCGGCGTGACCTTGTCGACGACGGCGTAGAGGGTCAGCGAATGCTGCGCGTCCGGATCGCCATGCTTGGCGACGCGCATCCGCTCGAGATCCGCCCTGCCCGTCCCTCTGGCGGCGCGCGCGGCCATGCCCTCGCCCTTGGCGAGAAACATCGAGATGCGCCCCTGCGCCGGCTTGGGCACGCCCTCGACCAGCGCCCAATAGATCTTCTTCGCCCGGCGCGAACGGAAGATTTCGCCAAGCTCGGCCGCCATCTTGCGCGACTTGGCGATCAGCAGAACGCCCGAAGTGTCGCGGTCCAGCCGATGGACGAGCACGGGCCGATTGCCTTGCTTGTCGGCGAGCGCCTCGAGCATGCCGTCGATGTGGCGCTTGGTCCCCGAGCCGCCCTGCACCGCGAGGCCGTAGGGCTTATTGAGCACGAGCACGTCGCGATCCTCGAACAGCGTCATGGCGCGGATCGCCTCGAGGTCGCCGGGATCGGCGCGCTTCACGGCCGGAGCCTCATGAGCGGCGACCCGGAGCGGCGGCACGCGCACGCTTTCGCCGGTCGCGAGCCGGGTCGAAACGTCCGCCCGCTTACCCGAGACGCGCACCTCGCCCTTGCGCACGATCCGCATCAGGTGCGAATTCGCGACGTCGGGAAACCGCCGGTGAAGCCAGCGATCGAGCCGCATGCCCGCTTCGTCCTCGCCGATGGGGTAGGAGGCCGCCTTGTCGGGCGGAGCGGCGGCCATCGGCGCAGCCTTGCCATCTTTCCGCATGAAGCGCGTCATAGCGCAGCCTTACCGGGCGCGGTAGGGTCAAGGGCCAATCCTCGCAAGGAGGCGCAATGGCCGATCATTATCACGCCGTCGTCTGGATCGATCACAAGCGGGCGCGCATTTTCCACTTCAATGTCGAAGAGGCGGACAGGACGGTGGTCCGAGATCATATCGTTCGCGACCTTCACCCCCGCGAGCCGCGCACTGGCCACAGGATCGAGGAGAACAAGCCGTTCTTCGAGGATGTCGCCAAGGCGATCGCGGACGCCGGCGCCATTCTCATCGTCGGCCCGGCGCAGGAGAAGGACATGTTCGCCAAATTCCTCGCCGAGAAGCATCCCGCGATCCGGACGCATGTCGAGGGCGTGGAGAAGGCGGACCATCCGACCGACGGCGAGCTCCTCGACTATGCGCGCCGCTATGCCAAGGCCGCCGACCGCATGCGTTAGTCAAAAACGGTGCGATCTGTGCGAAGCCGCAGATCGATCCGCCTGAAGCCGGCAAGCCATAGCGCGGCGGCCGCCGCGCGACGCTCGTCGCGTCCATTCTCAGACAAGGATCCCGATATGCCTTATGAGCTCTACTATTGGCCGGGCATCCAGGGGCGCGGCGAGTTTGTGCGGCTCGCGCTCGAGGCGGCGGGCGCGCCTTATGTCGACGTCGCGCGGGAGCGCGGGGCCGGGCGCGGCGTGAAGGGGCTGATGTCGATGCTTGAGGGCGCCGCCGCCCCGCAAACTCCGTTCGCGCCCCCTTTCCTGCGCGACGGCGCGGTCGTCGTGTCGCACGTCGCGAACATCCTCCACTATCTTGGCCCCAAGCTCGGCCTTGCGCCGAAGGACGAGGCGGGCCGCATCTTCGCCCACGGGCTGCAGCTCACGATCACGGATCTGGTGGCGGAGGTTCACGACACCCATCATCCGATCTCGACCGACCTCTATTACGAGGACCAGAAGAAGGAGGCCAAGGCTCGCACCGACGCGTTTCTCCGGCATCGGGCCCCGAAGTATCTCGGCTATTTCGAGCGCGTGCTGAGCGACAATCCCGCGGGACCGGCGCACGCCGTCGGCGGCGACCTCACCACCGTCGACCTGTCGCTGTTCCAGGTCTGGGCGGGCTTGGCTTACGCCTTCCCGCACGCGTTTGCAGACGCCGGCAAGCGTTATCCGGCGCTAGCGGCGCTCGCAGCCTCGGTCGCGGAGCTCCCGAACGTCGCCGCCTATCTCGCCTCGGACAGACGCATTCCCTTCAACGAGTCGGGCATTTTCCGCTGCTATCCCGAGCTCGACCAGGCGCCGGCTAAGCGCTGGACGGCGGAAGTCGTAAGCCGCGGCGCGCCTGCGCTGACGGGCCTCTCTCTCGGCGTTATCGCCCGCCGATCTCGTTAACCAAGCCTCCCCGTTCGGACGGTGCACGGCCTCGGTGCTGTTCTAATTTGCCCCTCGGTGTCCGAATTTGAGGGGTCGAGTGTCCTAAGTTGGAATTGCCCCCGTCTGAGCCAGTTCGCGACGCTCTTCATCCGTGGATCGCGAAGGTAAATGTACCCGCAGGCGATCAGCCGAGCCTCGCTCCTTAAAGGAGCCCACAAAATTCATCACGGATCGAAAATCATCAAAATAGTGCACTTCTTTGGCCGCTATTCCGTTAGGTGCGTAGACTTCGGCGAAATAATCGCCGACGCCAGCTCGCCGTTGAGCTTTACGCACGAAAAGCTGCAAATATCCGTGCAAATCGTGAAAGCTCGCTGCTGATAGACTGTCGGGGAAGGTCAGAATAACGTCCCCCTCATCTAAGGCGAACACCTCTCGTCGCATTCCGCTGCGCTCCGCTTCATCGGGACGAGTCGCCTGAGGCGATGGCTGCTTTTGCTTGGTGCTGGCCGGGAACAGTTGCATCCTCCCGCTTTCAATCGTCTCGTCAATCGCTTCGTCCATTTCCACCAATTCAGCCTGCGCCGGATTGGCACTTTTATACGCCTCTTCCTCCGCGTTGAGAAGCCCCGTTGTTTCGCGATATGCACGAAGGGCTGTATCGGCGGCCGACGGAATAAAGCGAGCAGACAGAAGGTGAGCACGAATTGCGGCATCACTTGGGTTACCGCCGCGGAACCGTTCAACGATTTCGCCAAATAGGTCGGGCGAGAAGGCCGCCTCACGCATCGCTCGAAGCCGCTCTCCGGATGAACCAGGCTCGTGAACAACTATGTTGAGCGCGCGCTGACTCACCCGCGTCTCATCGCCCCGTCCCTCCAGCAGCCCATATTGATTGAGTGCCGAGAGAATTGGCAATGAGGCGCCGCTGAGCCCCTTATAGCCCATATGCTCGGCTATCACGGCCTTTGGAACCTGGTTCAAGTGATCCTTTGCGTAGACCATGCCGACCCTCGCGAGAGCCTCCTTCAGGCCTATCGCTGGGTAGCTCGGGCTTCGATTCTTCGTCATGGCGCACCCCTCCATTCTAACTAGAAGGACTGAGTAGCACGCCGAAAGATGGATTGCAAGAACTTTCCGAGATTGCAAAGAAACTTATTGCGTGGCCGCACAACTCATGCGATAGATTGGTGTAAGGAGATCGCGATGCTCAGAAGATTGGGAGCCCCGTCGCGGCTAGCCGACGCGGAATGGGCGAGGATGAAGGAAGGGCCGCCGCCAAGCTCCCTCTGAAGGAATTGGCGAACGGCCCTTGGAAATCGGCTCTTACAAGCCTGGGGATTGGTCTAACGGTAGGACGCCCGGAGTTACGGTCGCGGCAATCCCGGTTCGAAATCCGGGCTCCCCAAGAACCCGAATAAGCGGGGCAAAGGCCGTCGGCAAACGGCCCGGCCCCCTGCAATCACCACCTCCGGGATCGCGCCCGGAGGTAAATGACCTCGCACCGATATAAGCCAGCTGGCGCTGCTTTACCAGCGAAGCGAGCTTAACTCGGTCCCCGCCGAATTTTGCTAACCACGGATTGCCTTCGAACGACGCATTGCGCCGGTTGACATGAACAAAGAAAGAACATATAGTGAACTTAGCCTGATCAAGGAGGCCAAAATGCATCCCATCGCCGTTCACGCCCTGCGCGACATCGCCGAGATCGCCGCCCTCGGAGCGTTTTTGATCATGATCGCGCTGATCGCCCGCGCCGTCGGCTCGTGAGCTTCTGGTCTCACGCAACGATCACAACGCTTGAATGGCGCGAGCAGCGTCGGCGTTCCCCGTAATTCGATGAACGTTGGCCTGTAAGGCGACGTCTGCTGACGGCGGCTTATTCCACCGGCGCCCTCATCCCCTGCCCTTCTCCCGAAGGGAGAAGGGAGAACGTCATCCACAGCCCCTGCCCTGCCCGCTCTCGACCCGCGCGCCGGCGCTTGCGACAACCAACCCATGGACTCGTCTGTGATCAAAGCCGTCGGCTTCGTGCATCTGCACGTGCACAGCGCCTATTCGCTGCGCGAGGGCGCGCTTACGATCGAGACGCTGGCCAAGCTCGCCCAGGCCGACGCCATGCCGGCGCTCGCGATCACCGACACCAACAACCTGTTCGGCGCGCTCGAATTCTCGGAGAAGCTCGCCAAAAGCGGCGTGCAGCCGATCATCGGCGCGCAGACGATGGTCGATTTCGGCGACGCCGCTCCCTCCTTCTTGCGTGGAGTCGAGCGGGACAACGCGCGGGCGCCGATCGTGCTGCTGGCGCAGAACGAGGCTGGCTACCGCAATCTGATGCGTCTCGTCTCCGCCCTGTGGCTCGATCCCACGGACGGCGACGAGGCGCATATTCCGTTCGCCGCGCTCGAGGAAAGCCACGGGCTCATCGCGCTGACCGGCGGCCCCGCCGGGCCCGATCGACCGGGCGCTGAAAGCGGGGCTTGGCGAGACCGCCGAGAGCCGGCTCAAGCGCCTCGCCGAGGTCTTCGGCTCGCGGCTCTATGTCGAGATCCAGCGCCACGGGCTCGACAACGAGCGCGCGATCGAGCCTGAGCTTGTCGGTCTCGCCGACCGTCTCGGCTTGCCCCTGGTTGCGACCAACGAGCCCTATTTCGCCAAGCCTTCGGACTACGAAGCGCATGACGCGCTGTTGTGCGTCGCCGAAGGCGCGGTGGTCTCGGCCCACCAGCGCCGGCGCCTGTCGCCCGAGCATCGGTTCAAGACGCGCGCGGAAATGACCGAACTGTTCGCCGATCTCCCCGAGGCGACCGAGGCCAGCGTCGAGATCGCGGTGCGCTGCGCCTATCGGCCGCTGACGCGAAAGCCGATCCTGCCGCGCTTTTCGGTCGCCGGCGGCGCCGCGGTCGACGAGGAGGAGGAGCTCAGGCGCCAGGCGAGCGAGGGCTTGAGCGCGCGCCTCGCCGCGCACGGCCTCGCGCCCGGACGCGCCGAGGAGGACTACTCAAAGCGCCTCGCTTTCGAGCTCGACGTCATCGTCAACATGAAATTCGCCGGCTATTTCCTCATCGTCGCCGACTTCATCCAATGGGCGAAGGCGCAAGGCATTCCGGTCGGGCCGGGGCGCGGTTCGGGCGCGGGCTCGCTCGTCGCCTGGGCGCTCACCATCACCGATCTCGATCCGTTGCGGTTTGGCCTCCTGTTCGAGCGGTTCCTCAATCCCGAACGGATCTCGATGCCCGATTTCGACATCGATTTCTGCCAGGAGCGGCGCGACGAAGTGATCGCTTACGTGCGCGAGCGCTACGGCGCCGACCGCGTCGCGCAGATCATCACTTTCGGCTCGTTCCTGGCGCGGGGCGTCCTGCGCAACGTCGGCCGGGTGCTCGAAATGCCGCTCGGCCAGGTCGACAAGCTCGCCAAGCTCGTGCCGCAGAACCCGGCCCATCCGGTCACCCTCAAGCAGGCGGTGGCGGACGAGGCGCGGCTGCAGGAGGCGGCGAAGGCGCGACGAGAAGGTCGCCCGGATGCTGGCGATCGCCGAGCGGCTCGAGGGGCTCTATTCCAACGCCTCGACCCATGCCGCCGGCGTCGTCATCGGCGATCGGCCGCTCATTGAACTTGTGCCGCTTTACCGCGATCCAAAAGGCGGCGATGCCGGCGACCCAGTTCAACATGAAATGGGTCGAGCCGGCGGGGCTTGGTCAAATTCGACTTCCTAGGCCTCAAGACGCTGACGACCCTCCAGCGGGCGGTCGATCTCGTGGCGCGGCGCGGCGATCGCGATCGATCTCAGCAAGATCCCGCTCGACGACGAGAAAACCTACAAGATGCTCGGCCGTGGCGAGACCGTCGGCGTGTTCCAGGTGGAAAGCGGCGGCATGCGCAAGGCGCTGGTCGACATGCGCGCCGACCGGTTCGAGGACCTCATCGCGCTGGTCGCGCTCTACCGCCCCGGGCCCGATGGCGAACATTCCCGCCTATTGCGCGCGCAAGCTCGGCCAGGAAAAGGTCGAATACGTCCATCCGCTCCTCGAGCCGATCCTCAAGCGAGACCTTCGGCGTCATCATCTATCAGGAGCAGGTGCATGCAGATCGCGCAAGGATCTGGCGGGCTATTCCCTTGGCGCAGGCCGACATCCTGCGCCGCGCGATGGGCAAGAAGATCAAGAAGGAGATGGACGCGCAGCGCGAGCGTTTCGTCGACGGCGCGGTCGAGCGCGGCATCACCAAGGCCAAGCGCCGACGCGATCTTCGACTGCCTGCGCCAAATTCGCCGAATACGGCTTCAACAAGTAGCCACGCGGCGCGCCTACGCCCTGATCACCTACCAGACCGCCTGGTTCAAGGCCAACCATCCGGCTGAATTCCTCGCCGCCTCGATGACGCTCGACAAGGGAATCACCGACAAGCTCGCCGAATTCCGCGCCGAAGCGCAGCGGCTCGGCATCAAGGTCATGGCGCCGTCGGTCAATGAATCCCTGGTCGATTTCGACGTGCGGGCGGAGGCCGGCGCGCCGACGATCCATTATGCGCTGAGCGCAATCAAGGGGGTCGGCGAAGCGCAGGCCGAGGCGCTGGTGCGACGCCCGCGCGGGCCGCGCGTTTGCTTCGCTCGGCGAGATGGCGGCGCGGCTCGATCCTCGCGCCGTCAACAAGAAGGCGCTGGAGAGCCTTGCGGCGGCCGGCGCCTTCGATTGCCTGGAGCCCAACCGGGCGGCGGCCTTTGCGGCGATCGAGCCGATGCTGGCGATCGCCAACCGCGACGCGATGGAGAAAGCCGCCGGCCAGAACGCGCTGTTCGGCGAAGCGGAGCCAGCGCCGGTCAGGGCGCGCGCCGCGCCGTGGCCCGAATCGGAACGGCTGAGGCGCGAGTTCGACGCCGTCGGCTTCTTCCTCTCCGGCCATCCGCTCGAAGTCTATGACGCGGCGCTCAAGCGCTTGAGGGCCACGCGTTGGGCGGAGTTCGCGCGAGCGGTGCGCAACGGCGCCTCGACCGCGCGGCTCGGGGCGAGCGTGCTCGACCGCTATGAAAGGCGGACGAGGAACGGCGGCAAGATCGGCGTCGTCCAGCTCTCCGATCCGTCCGGAAGCTATGAGGCGATCCTGTTTCAGGAAGGCTTGAGCCAGTTCCGCGACCTTTTGGAGAAGGGCGCGGACGTCCTGGTGACGCTGCAGGCGGCGGTCGAAGGCGAGGATGTGCGCGCGCGCATCGTCAACGTCGAGCGGCTGACCGAGGCCGCCGCCAAGGTACAAAAGGGACTGCGCGTGTTCGTGCGCGACGAGGCGCCGCTCGAATCGATCGAGCGGCGCCTGACCGCGCCCGGCGAGGGCGAGGTGTCGCTGGTCTTGATCCTGGGGCCGCAGGACGGCGAGGTCGAAATCCGCCTACCCGGCCGCTATGCGGTCAGCGCCGCGATCGCAGGCGCGCTCAAGGCCGCGCCCGGGGTGGTGGCGGTGGAGCAGGTCTGAGGCGCGCTCCCGTGTTCATGGACGAGCGGAGCGAAAGGCCAGACAGCTGTAAGCGCAGCACGGACATGGTATGCAAACTCGCCAACGTTCGCATCCGGCGGTTGAAGGCGACGACATCGGCGAGCGTCAATTGACCAACGGGCGGAGGACCCGCCATGACGATCGGAAAACAAGACGTCCTCGACACGCTAAACCAGCCGGCCGTGAAACGGTTCAAGTTCACCGTCGGCAGCTTGACCGTTTCGCCGCAGGGCTATGCGGACGTGTGCAAAGCGGTCAGCGACGGGGACATTGAAGTCAAACCAGGGAGCAGCAGCGACGCCGTCTACGACCGCGGGCTGAACACGATCTTCACCCAGAATGGCAATCCGCCGCTCAACGTAGCGGATCGCGCGCAGCTCCTGCATGAGTGCACGCACGCGATCTTCGACGCCTACGGCTGGGTGACAAACCTGCGCGAAGACGAAGTCGCGGCCTATTTGGCGCAGCTCACCTTCATGTTCATCGTCAACCCGGTTCCGTTCCCGCATCATCTCGGGCGCACAGGCAGACCCTTTGCCGATCTCATCTTTGGATTTGCCGCCGTCATCGAGAAGTACCGCCTTCATGAATCGGCCGGCTTCGGCGCTCTCATCGACCCGATGGACACCGCCGCGCTCAAGCTCCTGGTTGTACAAATGCCAAAATATGCGGCGCTCGGGCCGGGGGACGTCTCAAGCAACGCCGGCGTGCCCGGAACGCACAGCCAGATCGAGGGGCTGCGCCGCGCGCTTCGGGGAGCGCGCCGCCCAAGCGTGCGCTACAGCAACGCCGTCGTTCGCCCGCCGTCGCGCAAATTGGACGTTTTTTGATCGCAAGCGGCTGCTCCCTCTTGACAAGGAAGCCCCGTCGCCCGACGCTCAGGGCGTAACGCGGCGGCCGCCAAGGCCGCGAGCGCCACGGCGATCTGATCCGCATGTTCGGCTGAGCCTTGCACGACTTCGATTTTCGCTCGTTCCTCGGCCAGAGGACGATCGTCCGCATAGCTTGAAACGACCGCCGCGGCGGTCATGACGCAGGCCAGCGCAGAATCCGAACCGGCTCCATGATTGGCACGATAGCTTATGGCGACGACCAGACGCTCTCGAATCGCGGCGCGCAGGTCAAGCGCCGCCTGCCCGTTGGCCCTTCGCCGGCGTGGCGTTCCTCGGCTTCGCCTTGGCCGCGGCCGCGCGCCGCGCCGCCTCAAGCCCAAGCGCGGCCCAACGATTGAGCTCCGCCGCCTCGTCGTGGGCGGCTGGCGGCAGGCGCCAAAACGACGTCGGCGTGGCCTTGCCGCGGGCGTTGTAGACGAACGGCGAAGATCCGGCTGCGACGAACGCGGCTTGCGATTCCGCGTCGACTTTTAGAAGTCGCCCGTGAAGAACGCGGTTATGTCGGGTTGAGCGACGTTTCCTGACAGGGTGCGGAGTTGAGCACGGTCAGAATTGCGGACCAAGATCAAGAAGACCAAGCTCTCGAAAGAGGCTCGGGAGAAAGCGACGCACGAACTCAAGAAGCTCCGCCAGATGTCTCCGATGTCGGCGGAAGCGACGGTGGTGCGCAACTATCTCGACTGGCTGCTCTCGATCCCGTGGAGCAAGAAGAGCAAGGTCAAGAAAGATCTCAAGCTGGCCGAGGAGATCCTCGACGCCGACCACTATGGCCTGGAAAAGGTCAAGGAACGGATCGTCGAATATCTCGCCGTGCAGCAGCGCGCCAACAAGCTGACCGGACCGATTTTGTGTTTGGTCGGCCCTCCCGGCGTCGGCAAGACCTCGCTTGGTAAGTCGATCGCGAAAGCGACCGGCCGCGAGTTCGTGCGCGTGTCGTTGGGTGGTGTGCGTGACGAGGCCGAGATCCGCGGCCATCGCCGGACCTACATCGGCTCAATGCCCGGCAAGATCATCCAGTCGATGCGCAAGGCCAAGACCTCGAATCCTTTGTTCCTGCTCGACGAAGTCGACAAGATGGGCGCCGATTTCCGCGGTGATCCGTCATCGGCGCTGCTCGAGGTGCTCGACCCTGAGCAGAACCATACGTTCAACGATCACTACCTCGAGGTCGACTACGATCTGTCCAACGTGATGTTCATCACCACGGCGAATACACTCAATATTCCGCCGCCGTTGATGGACCGCATGGAGATCATTCGCATCGCCGGCTACACGGAGGACGAGAAGGTCGAAATCGCCCGTAAACACTTGATCCCGGCGGCGGTGGCCAAGCACGGCCTCGATGCCAAGGAATGGACGATCGACGACGAGGCGTTGATGCTGATGATCCGCCGCTATACGCGGGAGGCGGGGGTTCGCAATCTCGAACGCGAGCTCTCGACCCTGATCCGCAAGGCGGTGAAGGAGCTGATGACCTCGAAGAAAAAGGCCATCGCTGTCACTGCGGCAAATCTCGGCGACTACATCGGTGTGCCGAAATTCCGCTACGGCGAAATCGAGGCTGAAGATCTGATTGGCGTGGTCACCGGTCTTGCCTGGACCGATGTGGGCGGGGAACTGCTCACCATCGAAGGGGCGATGATGCCGGGCAAAGGCAGAATGACCGTCACCGGCAATCTGCGCGACGTGATGAAGGAGTCGATCTCGGCGGCGGCGTCTTATGTCCGCTCGCGTGCGGTTGCCTTTGGCATCGAGCCGCCGCTCTTTGACAAGCGCGACATCCACGTGCACGTGCCGGAAGGTGCGACGCCGAAGGATGGGCCGTCGGCCGGCGTTGCCATGGTCACCGCCATTGTTTCGGTGATGACGGGCATTCCGGTGCGCCGTGACGTCGCCATGACCGGCGAAATAACGCTGCGCGGCCGCGTACTGCCAATCGGCGGCCTGAAAGAAAAGCTGCTGGCCGCCGCGCGCGGCGGCATGAAGACCGTGCTGATCCCGGAGGAAAATGCCAAGGATCTGGTGGAAATCTCCGACACGATCAAAAAGGGTCTGGAGATCGTTCCGGTCACGCGCATGGACGAGGTGCTGGCCCGCGCGCTGGTGCGAACGCCCGTGCCGATCGAATGGGACGAAGCGAGCGCCAAGCTCGCCGCCGAAGCCGCCGCAGCCGAGCCTGCTGTGGACGAGGACGGATCCGGCCTCACCGCGCACTGAACGGTCTTGCAACAATGAACAGGAAACGGCGCCGCAGGGCGCCGTTTTCGTTTTCAGGATTGAAACTGATCGGAGATGACGTCGCCCACCAAACAACTGCCCTGCGACGGGGGCCTGCGGCGTATCCGTCGGCCAAACCGAACCGCTCACAGATAAGCGGGACTTATCCCGAAATGTCTTAAATTTAGGGGTTTCCCAGTTCCCTACGCCGCAAAGCTCGGGCAAACTCAGCTCCACCGATTCGGACGTATCAAGGAGGCATTGACCAAAATGATGTCGAAGTCCCAGCTCATTCAAGAAATCGCCGATAAGCACCCGAACAATCTGTCGCGAAAGGACGTCAAAGTCGTCATCGAGTCGCTCGCGACGATTGGATACAAGGAGCTCAAAAAATCGGGGACTTTCCTTGTGCCCGGGTTCGCCAAATTCGTCGTCATCAAGAAGCCGGCAACAAAAGAGCGGGCTGGCATCAACCCATTCACAAAAGAGCCAACAATATTCAAGGCAAAACCGGCTCGGAAGATCGTGAGAGCCCGGCCGGTAAAGGCTGCCAAGGACGCAGTGGCCTAGCGACCGCGCCGGTTCGAGGCCTGTCGAACGTCACGCCTCTGGCGTGACGTTCGGGCGATGTCTGTTTTACCCTCAGCAGCGGACATTGCCGCTTGGTGGGCGGTGACGGACTCGAACCGCCGACATCCTGCGTGTAAAGCAGGCGCTCTACCAACTGAGCTAACCGCCCAAAATCCAATCCAGGGTTATGCCAATATCGCGCGACCGCGCTCCGATGCAAGCCGGCAGGTGGCTTCCCAAAAGGAACGGCAGGCGAAGAGCGATTGCTCCGCGCCTGCCGCTATTCCCCGGAGGGTCAGACAGAAAGTCGTCAGATCAACTCTTTCAATTCTTTGGACGCGCGGAAGGCGACCTTTTTGCTCGCCTTGATCTGGATCTGTTCGCCTGTCGCAGGATTGCGGCCAATGCGTGCGGCGCGTTTGCGCACCTGAAGGATGCCGAGCCCGCCAATGCGGATGCGCTCGCCCTTCTTCAAAGCATTGACGATATTTCCAACCAGATCGCCGAGCACGGTCTCCGCCTGCTTCTTCGACATCTCGTGAGTTTCCGCGAGTGCCGCGGCAAGATGCTTGAGCGTGACGGTCGGTGGTGTCGGAGCTTTTCCAGGAACCATTGCCATCAGTGGACCCTCCTCTTGAATCCGCGAGCTTGGCGAAGCGCCAAACACAACGCCCGAATAGACGATTCGGGGGCGGTCTGACCATCGATTCTTCTAGGTAAATAAGGCTTTTTCGTAATTTCCGGGGGTGAGGATGCCTTTACCTTGACTTGGTATAGACCCGTCTATAACTCGAACCCACGCCCGCGGGGGCGTAGCTCAGTTGGTTAGAGCGCTGCCCTGTCACGGCAGAGGCCGCGGGTTCGAGTCCCGTCGCTCCCGCCATTTAATCAATAACTTAGCTATGGTCTCAGGCAATGAAACCGGCGCCTTTGGGTGTCGGAAAATAGCGCCCGAGGCATGCCGATGACCTCCGTTCGGGCGATGTTTTTTGACGTCTTTGGGACCTTGGTTGACTTCCGCTCATCAGTCGCGCGGGAGGCCGAACGGCTGCTAAATCCCGGTGGATATCGCCTGGACTGGCCGGCTTTCGCTGATGCGTGGCGAGCCGAATATCAGCCGATCCTCGAGGAGGTGCGGGCGGGCCGCGAGCCCTACATCAAGCTCGATGTCCTGCACCGGCGCAACTTGGAGCGCATCTTGCCGCGCTTCGGCGTATCGGCGCTGCCCGAGGAGACGATGCGCGAGCTCAATCTCGCCTGGCATCGGCTCGATGCCTGGCCGGAAGTGCCGGCGGCGATGGTGCGGCTGAAAAAGAAATTCCTGCTCGCGCCGCTGTCGAACGGCAACATCTCGCTGATGGTCGATCTCGCTCGCCGCAATAGTTTTCCGTGGGACGCCATCCTCGGCGCTGACATCGCGCGCGACTTCAAGACGAAGCCGATCGTCTATCTTTCCGCCTGCGATGCGTTCGATCTTGCGCCCGCGCAGTGCATGTTGGTGGCGGCACACTCGAACGATCTCGCGGCCGCTTCTGCGCTTGGCTTGCGCACCGCGCACGTCGCGCGGCCGAACGAGCACGGGCCGGGCACAGGCGAAACCGCACCGACAGTGCCGGTCGATGTGGCGGGCGCGGACTTGCTCGATCTGGCGAAGAAATTGGGCGCCTGAACAATTGTCGTCACCGGGCTTGTCCCGGTGACCTCGCTTAGGGAGGCACTGTCGTGCGTCCCTAAACGGGATGGCCGGGACAAGCCCGGCCATGACGACTGAGTTTCGTCACCCTTTGTAGACCGGCTCGGGCTGCGAGAAGAAGCTCGTCAGGATGTGATAGACCATCATGTAATTCTTCTGCTGGAAGCTCGCGTGTGAGATGCCGGACATGACGGTGAACTGCTTGTCCGGGTTTGGCAGCTTCTCGAAGAATTTCATCAGGTCCTGCAGCGAGGCGATCCCATCGTGCTGGCCACGCATAATCAGCGTCGGCGCTTTGATCTTTTCCGGATCAACCACCGGCAGTCGCGAGCACATGTCGACATAAGTACCGGTCGGCACAGAATTGTCGAGCGCGGTCACCGCATCGGCGAAGGCTTCAATTACCTTGCGTTCGGCTGTATCGGGATGGTCGCGATCGAACACCGAATGGATGAAAGCCTTGTCGATCGGCCGGCGGTTCTTCGCCTGGAATTCGGGAAGCTTCTTGCGGCGCTGTTCGAGCGTCGGTGAACCTTCGCCGGTCCACACCATGGCGTCGAGTGCGAGGCGCGCCACCATCTCGGGATGCCGTTCGGCAAACATGGCTGCGCGCAGCGCGCCCGAGGAAATGCCGTACACCAGGAAGGGCCGTTTGCCGCGCAGCTTTTGAATATAGAGGGCGGCGGCGTAGCAATCGTCGGCGCCTTGCGAGATTGGCGCGTTGTTATCGCGATCCTTTGTGGAGCGGCCATAGCCCTCCATGTCGACGCACCAGCAGTCAAAGCCGAGGCGGGCGAAGTGATCCATCGCCGAAGAGTCGGGTCGCCCCGGCACCTGCAGATCGAAGGTTGGCTGCGAGGCCATTGATGAGCCATGTACGAACAGGATCGTGCCGCGCGTTTTGGCCGGGTCGCCCGCGCATTTTTCGAACAAGAACAGCGTCACGCCGCCGTCTTTTGTCGTCCAATGCTCTTCGCCTTTGGTCGCTGCGGCTGGCTTGCTCATTTCGTTCATCGGTCACCCATATTGGCTACTGAACTAGTTAATCGGTGGAATGTGATTGGCCTTGATGACGTTCGCCCATTTCGCAACCTGGGCGTCCATGAAACTCTTAAATTCCGGCTGCGTCATCACGATCGGGGTGGCGCCGGTTTTTTCCCAGGCCTCCTTGATGTCAGGACGCGCCAGGATCTTGTTGATCTCGGTGCTGAGCTTGTCGACGATCGGCTGCGGCGTCCCGGCCGGCGCCATGAAGCCGACCCACAAGGTTGCCTGAAAACCCGGAACGCCGGCTTCTGCGATGGTCGGAATGTCTGGCAGGATCGCTGAGCGGGTCTTGCCGCTGGTGCCGAGCGCGCGCACTAGTCCCGCCTTGATCATCGGCGCCATGGTTGGCACCGAATTGAACAGGATCTGAATTTGTCCGCTGAGGATGTCGTTGCGGGCTCCGGTCGAGCCTTTGTAAGGCACATGCACGATGTCGATGCTGGTGAGGTTCTTCAGGAGTTCGCCGGCCATATGGTAGTTCGAGCCGGGTCCCGATGAGCCGTAGTTGATGGTGCCAGGCTTGGCGCGGGCGAGCGCCAGCAATTCGCCCAAAGTCTTGGCCGGCACCGATGGATGGACGACGAGGACCAGATCCGTGTCGATCAGCGGCGCGACCGGCACCAGATCGCGCATGAGCTGATACTGCTTATGGCCGTAGAGCGTTTCGTTGACGGTCTGCGTGCCCGACACCATCAGCAGCGTGTAGCCATCCGGCGCTGACTTGGCGACCACCTCCGTTCCGATAGTGGTACCGGCACCCGGTCGATTCTCCATGACGAAAGTCTGGTGCAGGGACTTCCGCAGTTCCTCCGCTATGGCGCGGGCATAAACGTCGGTTGGACCGCCGGCGCCGAACGGTACAATCACCTTGACCGGCCGTGAGGGGTATTCATCGGCCTTGGCCGGCAGCGTCGAGACGATGACGGTACCTGCGAGCGCAAGCAGAGCTGAAAAGTGTCGCAGAAGCTTCATGCTGTTTCCCAAGTTCATGCGTTTGCCGCCGCCGCCGGCGACTATCGAGGGCGGTTCGCGCCGCTGTCAATCGTGGGGAATATTCCCTGCGATTTCGGTCCGCGATCGCTCGTGGATGCCGTCCAAGGTTGGCTTGCCACCCCAACACCGCTGCGCTAAGCCTCGGTCGCTCCCGTCCTGGAGGCTTTTCCATACAAGTGAAGGCCTTGTTGTGCGGGGTCACCGGCGCCTTTCGGGCTGCCGATCAGTCCGAGGCGGGGCGTATATCGGGGTAGGCCGGGGCTGTACGCTTGAGGTCGCGATGAGCGCATTGCTGCTGGATTACCTGCCACTGGTTGTCTTCATCGCGGTCGCGCTCGTCATCGGGCTCGCGCTGCTGATCGCCCCATTTATCGTCGCCTACAAGCAGCCGGATCCAGAGAAGCTGTCCGCCTACGAGTGCGGTTTCAACGCCTTCGACGATGCGCGCATGAAATTCGACGTGCGCTTCTATCTGGTGGCGATCCTTTTCATCATTTTCGACCTCGAGGTGAGCTTCCTGTTCCCCTGGGCGATTGTGTTTCGGAAAATCGGCCTTTTCGGCTTCTGGTCGATGATGGTGTTCCTTGGCGTTCTCACCATCGGCTTCATATATGAATGGAAGAAGGGGGCGCTCGAATGGGATTGATGTGCCCATGACCCTGGTTGCACCCGCTCCAAAAGGAATTCTCGATCCGAATACCGGCAAACCGGTCGGCTCGGACGACCCATTTTTTACCGGGGTGAACGCCGAGCTCTCGGACAAGGGCTTCATTGTCACGGCCGCCGACGACCTCGTCACCTGGGCGCGCACCGGCTCGCTGATGTGGATGACGTTCGGGCTGGCGTGCTGCGCCGTCGAGATGATGCAGATGTCGATGCCGCGCTACGACGCCGAGCGCTTCGGTTTTGCTCCGCGCGCCTCGCCGCGCCAGTCGGACGTAATGATCGTCGCCGGGACACTGACCAACAAGATGGCGCCAGCGCTGCGCAAGGTCTACGACCAGATGCCCGAGCCGCGTTACGTGATCTCGATGGGATCGTGCGCCAACGGCGGCGGCTATTATCACTATTCGTATTCTGTGGTGCGCGGTTGCGACCGCATCGTGCCAGTCGACATCTATGTGCCCGGTTGTCCGCCCACGGCGGAGGCGCTGCTTTATGGCGTGATGCTGTTGCAAAAGAAGATTCGCCGAACCGGCACGATCGAGCGCTAGGCAGGGTCGCATGGACGAAACGCTCGACAGGCTAGGGCAAACGATCAAGAGTGCTCTCGGCGCTTCGGTCACAGGCTATGACGTCACGCGCGGCGAATTGACGGTCGGCGCCAAGGCGGCTGACCTCATCAAGGTGGTGGCTTTTCTTCGCGACGATCCCGCCTGCCAGTTCATCAACATCATCGATATCACCGCCGTCGATTGGCCGGCGCGCGAGCAGCGCTTCGACGTCGTCTATCATTTCCTGTCACCGCGGCTGAATCAGCGCGTGCGGCTCAAGGTTACGACCGACGAAACGACGCCGGTGCCGTCGCTGATCGACCTGTTCCGCGGTGCCGACTGGTTCGAGCGTGAGACCTACGATCTATATGGCGTGCTGTTTACCGGACATCCCGACATGCGGCGCATCCTCACCGATTACGGTTTTGAGGGGCACCCGCTGCGTAAGGATTTTCCGCTCACCGGTTTCGTCGAGGTGCGTTACGACGACGAACAGAAACGCGTGGTCTACGACAAGGTCACGCTGGCGCAGGAATTCCGCAGTTTCGATTTTCTTTCGCCGTGGGAAGGCACCGATTATGTGCTCCCCGGCGACGAGAAGGCCAAGACTGAAGGGAAGGGGTCGTAAGGATGAAAGCGACCCTGCAGCCCGGCCTCAAACATTCATTCTCCTACGTGGTGCCGGAGAACAAGACGGTGCCCTACACCTATCCGGAATCGTCCATCATCGCGGCGATGCCGAAGGTGTTTGCGACCGGGTTCATGATCGTGCTCATGGAATGGACCTGCACGCAATTGCTCAATCAATACCTCGACGCCGGTGAAGGCAGTCTCGGCACTCATGTCGACGTGTCACATTTGGCGGCAACACCGCCCGGGATGACCGTCAAGGTCGACGTTGAAGTCCTAGAGGTGCATGGCCGCAAAATCGTGTTCAAGGTTCGCGCTCACGACGGCATGGATCTGATCGGCGAAGGACGTCACGAGCGCGTCGTGGTGGCGTGGGATCGCTTTAACGCCAAAGTCGCGGAAAAGGCCAAATCGGCAGCGGAGCTGGTGAACTGATGGCCGAAACCGCGGTACGCAATTTCACGATCAATTTCGGGCCGCAGCATCCGGCGGCGCACGGCGTGTTGCGGCTGGTGCTCGAACTCGACGGTGAAGTGGTAGAGCGCGTGGATCCGCATATTGGCTTGCTTCATCGCGGAACCGAGAAGTTGATCGAGGCCAAGACCTATTTGCAGGCGGTGCCCTATTTCGACCGGCTCGACTACGTCGCACCGATGAATCAGGAGCACGCATTCTGTCTGGCCGTGGAAAAGCTTCTCGGCATCCAGGTGCCCAAACGCGCGCAGTTGATCCGCGTGCTCTATTCCGAAATCGGCCGGTTGTTGTCGCATCTGCTCAACGTGACCACGCAGGCAATGGATGTGGGCGCGTTAACCCCGCCGCTCTGGGGCTTCGAGGAGCGCGAGAAGCTGATGGTGTTCTACGAGCGCGCATCCGGCTCGCGCATGCATGCGGCCTATTTCAGGCCGGGCGGCGTGCATCAGGACCTGCCGCCGAAATTGATCGACGACATTTACGCGTTTTGCGATCCTTTCCTCAAAGTGGTCGGTGATCTTGACGCTTTGCTGACCGGCAATCGCATCTTCAAACAGCGCAATGTCGATATCGGCGTGGTCTCGCTTGCGGACGCATGGAATTGGGGCTTCTCCGGTGTGATGGTGCGCGGCTCTGGCGCGGCCTGGGATTTGCGCAAGGCGCAGCCCTACGAGTGCTATTCCGAACTCGAATTCGATATTCCGATCGGCAAGAACGGCGACTGTTTCGATCGCTATCTCATCCGCATGGAAGAAATGCGCCAATCGACCAAGCTCATAAAGCAGTGCTGCGAGAAGTTGCGCTCGCCGGCCGGGCAGGGTCCTGTCACCGTCGACGACCACAAGATCGTTCCTCCCAAGCGTGACGAGATGAAGCGCTCGATGGAGGCGCTGATCCACCACTTCAAGCTTTACACCGAGGGTTACCACGTGCCGGCCGGCGAGGTTTACGCGGCGGTCGAGGCGCCCAAGGGCGAATTCGGCGTGTATCTCGTCGCCGACGGCACCAACAAGCCGTACAAATGCAAGATCCGCGCGCCGGGCTTCGCGCACCTGAGCGCGATGGACTTCCTCTGCCGCGGTCACATGCTGGCCGACGTGTCCGCCATTCTCGGCTCAATTGATATTGTGTTCGGGGAGGTCGACCGATGAGCGTTCGCCGTCTCGCCCCGCTCGACATGCAGCCGAAGGATTTTTCCTTCGACAAGGACAATCTGTCCTGGGCGAAAGAGCAAGTGAAGAAATATCCGGAAGGCCGTCAGCAGTCAGCGATCATTCCACTGCTGTGGCGTGCGCAGGAGCAGGCCGGCGGCTGGCTGCCGGAGAAGGCAATCCGCCATGTTGCTGATTTCCTCGGCATGGCGCACATCCGTGCGCTTGAGGTCGCAACCTTCTACACGATGTTCAACTTGCAGCCGGTCGGCAAATTCCACGTGCAGCTCTGCGGCACGACGCCTTGCCGGCTGCGCGGCGCCGACGATCTGGAGAAAGTCTGCCGCAAGCGAATGGGCGAGCAGGGCGACGTCACCAAGGACGGCAAGTTCTCCTGGGTCGAGGTCGAGTGCCTTGGCGCTTGCGTCAACGCACCGATGGCGCAGATCAATTACGACTATTATGAGGACCTGACCGCCGAGAGCTTTGGAAAAATTCTCGACGATCTTGGCGCCGGCAAGAAAGTGAAGCCCGGCCCGCAAGTCGACCGGCAGCAATCGGCGCCGGTGGGTGGTGCAACGACGCTCAAGGAAAAGGCGTGAGCGATGCTGGCTGACAAGGATCGCATTTTTCGAAATCTGTACGGCCAGCACGACTGGGGCCTCAAGGGTGCGCGTTCGCGCGGCGCCTGGGACGGCACCAAGGCCATTCTCGAAAAAGGGCGCGATGCCATCATCGAGGAAGTGAAGAGTTCAGGCCTGCGCGGGCGCGGCGGCGCCGGTTTCCCGACCGGGCTCAAATGGTCATTCATGCCGAAAAAATCGGACGGCCGTCCGCATTACCTCGTCGTGAATGCCGATGAGTCCGAGCCGGGCACTTGCAAGGACCGCGAAATCATGCGGCACGATCCGCATTTGCTGGTCGAAGGGTGCCTGATTGCCGGCTGCGCGATGGGTGCAAATGTCGGCTACATTTATGTCCGCGGTGAATTCATCCGCGAACGCGAGCGCGTGCAGGCCGCGATCGATGAAGCCTACGATGCCAAGCTGATCGGCAAGAACAACGTCAACGGCTGGGACTTCGATCTCTATGTCCACCACGGCGCCGGCGCCTATATCTGCGGCGAAGAAACGGCGCTGCTGGAAAGCCTCGAAGGCAAGAAGGGCCAGCCGCGCCTGAAGCCGCCGTTCCCGGCCAATGTCGGCCTTTATGGCTGCCCGACCACGGTGCAGAATGTTGAATTGATCGCGGTCGTACCGGACATCATGCGTCGCGGCGCATCATGGTTCGCTGGTATCGGCCGTCCGAACAACACCGGCACCAAGCTGTTCTGCATTTCCGGCCACGTCGAAAAGCCGTGTAACGTGGAAGAGGCGATGGGCATTCCGCTGCGCGAGCTCGTGGAAACCCATGCCGGCGGCGTGCGCGGCGGCTGGGACAATCTGCTGGCGGTCATTCCGGGCGGCTCGTCGATGCCACTGGTTCCCGCCGGCAAGGACCAGGCCGACAGCCTGCTGATGGATTTTGACGGCTGCCGCGACAAGAAATCTGCGCTCGGTACGGCGGCCGTGATCGTGATGGACAAGTCGACCGACATCGTCCGCGCCATGGCGCGCATCTCGTATTTCTACAAGCACGAGAGCTGCGGCCAATGCACACCGTGCCGCGAGGGCATGGGCTGGATGTGGCGCGTGTTGACCCGCATGGCGGAAGGCCGCGCGCAGAAGCGCGAGATCGACATGTTGATGCAGGTCACCCAGCAGATCGAAGGCCACACCATTTGCGCCTTCGGCGATGGCGCGGCCTGGCCGGTGCAGGGCCTGCTACGACACTTCCGTCCGGAGATCGAGCGCCGTATTGACGAATACACGCGCAATGCGGACGCCCATTCTGGCTCCAATGGCGCGGTGCGCGAGGCGGCGGAGTAATATGATGACCGGCGCCCGCCATCTCGCCCAGTTCAACATTGCGCGGATCCGCTATCCGCTCGACGATCCGCGCATGGCGGAATTTGTCGAGAATGTCGATCGCGTGAACAAACTGGCGGAAAAGATCGAAGGTTTCGTCTGGCGCCTGCATGACGCGAGCGGCCACGCCATGAACATGACGGTCTACGACGACCCACGCATCCTGCCAAACCTCGCCGTTTGGGAAAACGTCGAGGCGCTGGAGCGCTTCGTGTGGCAGACGCTGCATCGGCTTTTTTATGGCCGCCGCCGTGAATGGTTCGAGCCGATCAAGACACCGCTGGTAATGTGGTGGATACCGGCCGGCCATCGTCCCGATCTGGCGGAAGGCGTTGCGCGCCGCGATCACCTCAGGGCGCACGGACCGGACGATCATGCTTTCGGCTGGGAGCAAATCCCGGCTGCGCGGCTCTGGAAGACGGCTCGCTGCGATAATCCGAGCGAGCATGCGGCATGATGGGGTTCGGAAAATTGGGTCGGGGACGCCAACTCGTGGAGTACGACCATGACCTTCGAAAACAAAAACTTGCGCTGCAAGGACTGCAGGTTCTGGTGGCCGACTGCGGAGGGAACCGGAAATGATCCCAGCCGCGATCGCTCGCTCCTTGGCCAGTGCCGGCGCCGCGCGCCGCCGGCTGCGTCTGTCGATAGACCCGACCACGAACGACATTATCCGTCATGGGCGACGACCAGACGGGAAGACTGGTGCGGCGAGCACGAACACATTCTGCATTGACGGTGTGAGCGAACTGAAGGCTTGGACAATCTGAAGACCTGGAAAAAATGACCAAAGTCATTGTCGACGGCAAAGAGATTGACGTTCCGCCGGAGTACACGCTGCTCCAGGCGTGCGAGGCTGCGGGCGCGGAAATTCCGCGCTTCTGCTTCCACGAACGCCTGTCGATTGCCGGCAATTGCCGCATGTGCCTGATCGAGGTCGCCGGAATACCGAAGCCGCAGGCCTCCTGCGCCATGGGCGTGAAGGATTTGCCGCCGAACAAGGATGGCTCGCCGAAAGTTCTCAATACCAAGACGCCGATGGTGAAGAAGGCACGCGAAGGCGTGATGGAATTCCTGCTGATCAACCATCCGCTCGATTGCCCGATCTGCGATCAGGGCGGCGAATGCGATCTGCAGGACCAGGCCATGGCCTATGGTGTGGATGCCAGCCGCTACAGTGAAAACAAGCGCGCGGTCGAGGACAAATACATCGGCCCGCTGGTCAAGACGATCATGACGCGCTGCATTCATTGCACGCGTTGTATCCGATTTGCGACCGAAGTGGCCGGCGTCCCCGAGCTCGGCGCCATCGGTCGCGGCGAGGACATGGAGATCACCACCTATCTCGAGCAGGCGATGACCTCGGAGCTGCAAAGCAACGTGGTCGATCTCTGCCCGGTCGGCGCTCTCACGTCCAAGCCTTATGCGTTTGCGGCGCGGCCGTGGGAACTCGGCAAGACACAATCGATCGACGTGATGGACGCCATCGGCTCCGCGATCCGTGTCGACACGCGTGGGCGCGAGGTCATGCGCATTTTGCCGCGCGCCAACGAGGACGTGAATGAAGAGTGGATTTCCGACAAGACACGTCACGTGGTCGACGGCCTGCGCACGCAACGGCTCGACCAGCCTTACGTGCGCGTTAATGGCCGGTTGCAACCGGCGTCGTGGAAACAGGCCTTTGATGTCATCGCCGCAAAGGTGAAAGCGGCGCCGCGTAATCGCATCGGTGCGCTGGCGGGACAGCTCTCGGGCGTTGAGGAGATGTTCGCGCTGAAATCGCTGATGGCAGCGCTCGGCGTTGCAAATATCGATGCGCGCTATCCGGGCTCGCCACTACATCCGAAGTACGGCCGTGCCAGCTATCTGTTTAATTCGACCATCGCGGGCATCGATCAAGCCGATGCTATCATGCTGATCGGCACCAATCCGCGCCGCGAAGCGGCTGTACTCAACGCCCGCATCCGCAAGCGCTACCTTAAGGGCAACGTTGCGATCGGGATGATCGGTGAGAAGGCCGATCTGACATATCCATTCACCTATTACCTGGGCGCCGGTCCCGAGAGTTTGGCGCCGTTTGTTGACCACGAGCCGGTAAAGGCCGAAAGGCCGATGTTCATCATCGGGCAAGGCGCGCTCAATCGCCCGGATGGTGGTGCTGTTCTGGCTATGGCGGCGAAAGCAGCGGCCTCGCTCGGCGTCATCAAGGATGGCTGGAACGGCTTTAACATTTTGCACAGCGAAGCGGCGCTTGTCGGGGCGCTCGATATCGGTTTTGTGCCGGGCGAGGGCGGCCTCGATACCGCCGCCATGCTGAAGAGCGGCGCGCTCGATGTGTTGTTTCTGCTCGGCGTTGATGAGGTGGAGGCGCCTCCGGGCGGTTTCGTCGTCTATATCGGCACCCATGGCGACCGTGGCGCCCATCGCGCCGACGTGGTGCTGCCGGGCGCCGCCTATCCGGAGAAATCGGCGATTTACGTCAACACGGAAGGCCGCGTGCAGATGGCGAACCGCGCCGCGTTCCCGCCGGGCGATGCGCGCGAAGACTGGGCGATTGTGCGCGCGCTGTCCGAGGCGCTGGGCCACAGGCTCCCCTTTGACTCACTCAGCACCCTACGCCAGGCACTGTTCGCCGCGCATCCGCATTTCATGCGCGTCGGCCAGATCGAGCCTGGCGACGCCAAGGACATCGCGAAGCTCGCCAAGCTCGGCGGCAACATCGACAAGGCGGCCTTCGCTTCCGCCATATCCGACTTCTATCTGACCAATCCGATCACGCGCGCCTCCGCCATCATGGCGGAATGTTCGGCGCTGGCGCATGCGGCAGCCAGGACGGCGGCGGAGTAGGGTACATGATGGATTTCTTTTGGTCTTACCTCTGGCCGCTCATCATCATCGTGGTGGAGTTGGTGGTTTTGCTGGTGGTCCTGCTGGTCGCCGTCGCTTATGTCCTGCTTGCCGACCGCAAAATCTGGGCCGCCGTACAAATCCGGCGCGGCCCCAATGTCGTAGGGCCCTGGGGCCTGTTTCAGTCTTTTGCTGATTTGCTGAAATTCGTGGTCAAAGAGCCGGTGATCCCCGCCGGCGCCAACAAAGGCGTGTTCCTGCTGGCGCCGCTGATCTCGTGCGTGCTGGCGCTGGCGGCCTGGGCGGTGATTCCGGTCAATGCAAAATGGGTGATCGCCGACATCAACGTTGGCGTGCTCTACATTTTCGCGATCTCGTCGCTGATGGTTTACGGCATCATCATGGCGGGCTGGGCGTCGAATTCGAAATACGCGTTTCTGGCGGCGGTGCGCTCCGCGGCGCAGATGGTGTCCTACGAAGTCTCCATCGGCTTCGTGATCATTACAGTCCTGCTGTGCGCCGGTTCGCTCAATCTCTCGGCCATCGTGCAGGCGCAGGACGGTCCCTACGGCTTCCTGAATTGGTACTGGCTGCCGCTGTTTCCGATGTACGTCGTATTCTTCGTTTCGGCGCTGGCGGAAACGAACCGGCCGCCGTTCGATCTGGTGGAGGCGGAATCCGAACTGGTTGCCGGCTTCATGGTGGAATATGGCTCGACGCTCTACATGATGTTTATGCTCGGCGAGTACGTGGCGATCTGCACCATGTGCGCCATGGCTACCATTTTCTTCCTTGGTGGTTGGCTGTCACCGATTCCCTATCCGCCCTTCACCTGGGTTCCGGGCGTCGTGTGGTTCACCATCAAGGCGTCGGGGTTCTTCTTTTTGATCGCCATGGCCAAGGCCATGGTTCCACGTTATCGCTACGATCAGCTCATGCGGCTCGGCTGGAAGGTTTTCCTGCCGCTGTCGCTGGCGATGGTGGCGATTGTCGCCGCCGTCATCCAGTACGGCGACCTGGCAAAAGCGGCGATGAAGTGAGGATGCGATGAGACTCGATCGCGCGGCCAAAGGCCTGTTCCTGATGGAGTTTGTGACCGGCTTCGTGCTGGCCATGCGCTATTTCTTCAGGCCAAAGGCGACCCTCAACTATCCCTTCGAGAAGGGGCCGATTTCGCCGCGCTTCCGTGGCGAGCACGCGTTGCGCCGCTATCCGAACGGCGAAGAGCGCTGCATTGCCTGCAAGCTGTGCGAAGCGATCTGTCCCGCGCAGGCAATCACTATCGAGGCGGGGCCTCGCCGCAATGACGGCACGCGCCGTACGACCCGGTATGACATCGACATGGTGAAATGCATCTACTGCGGCCTGTGCCAGGAGGCTTGCCCGGTCGACGCTATTGTCGAAGGTCCGAATTTCGAATTCGCCACCGAAACCCGCGAGGAGCTCTATTACGACAAGGAGCGCCTGCTGGCGAATGGCGACCGCTGGGAGCGCGAGATTGCCAAAAACCTCGCGCTCGACGCGCCTTACAGGTAACGCCGATGATCGTCGCCGCGCTTTTCTTTTATCTCTTTGCCGGCATCTGCGTGGCCAGCGCCGTCATGGTGATTGCGGCGCGCAACCCGGTGCATTCGGTGCTCTATCTCATCCTCGCCTTCGTCAATGCCGCCGGACTGTTCGTGATGATGGGCGCCGAATTTCTCGCCATGATCCTGATCGTGGTTTATGTCGGCGCGGTCGCCGTGCTGTTCCTGTTCGTGGTGATGATGCTCGATGTCGATTTTGCCGAGCTCAAGCAGGGCGTGCTGCAATATCTCCCGATCGGGATGCTGATTGGCGGCATTTTTCTGGCGGAACTGCTGTTCGTCGTCGGCGCCTGGGCGATCGGGCCGGGCATTCCGCAGGCGATCACCGCACCGATCCCGACCAATATCTCGAACACCGAGGCGATCGGTCTCGTGCTCTACACACGCTATGTCTATTTCTTTGAAGCCGCCGGCATGATCCTGCTCGTTGCGATGGTCGGCGCGATCGTGCTCACGCTGCAGCATCGGCCGCGCGTGCGCCGCCAGGACATTGGCGAGCAGGTTGCGCGCAAGCCGTCGGCATCCATCGAGGTCGTGAAGGTGCGCTCGGGCCAGGGTCTGGGGAGCAACGTATGACCATTGGCCTTGGACATTATCTTTCGGTTGCCGCCATCCTGTTCACGTTGGGAATCTTCGGCATTTTTCTCAACCGCAAGAACGTCATCATCATTTTGATGTCGATCGAGCTGATCCTGCTCGCGGTCAACATCAATCTGGTCGCGTTCTCCACGCATCTCGGTGACATCACGGGGCAAATTTATGCGCTGCTGGTGCTCACCGTGGCGGCAGCGGAAGCGGCGATCGGGCTTGCCATTCTGGTCGTGTACTACCGCAATCGCGGATCGATCGCGGTTGAAGACATTAATCTGATGAAAGGGTGAATGTGGTTTTTGATTTGGCACAAACAAAAATCGTCATGGCCGGGCTTGTCACCGCAAGTCGGATTTACCCGACTTGCGACGATTATTTCTGCGGAAGTCGGGCAAGCCCGACTTCCGGTGCCATCCACGACTGTCTTTTTGTTGCCAAGACGTGGATGCCCGCGACAAGCGCGGGCATGACGATGGCTGGGGCGTAAGCGAATGTATCAAGCGATCGTCTTTCTCCCCCTTCTCGGCGCCATTCTGGCCGGCCTGATCGCGCTTGCCGGTGCGCGCGCGCGATTCCCGGGAAAAGGCCCGGCGGCGGGCGGCGAGGACCATGCGACCGACGACGGCCCCCATCACGGCGGTCCTGGCGTGCATGGCGGCGGTGTCATTCATTCTTCGCACCACGAGGCGGAAGAGCACGAGCCAGCGGCCGCGGGATCGCGCACGGCCGAGCTGATTACGACGACGCTTTTGCTGATCTGCATGATCCTGTCATGGATTGCGTTCGTCGATGTCGGTTTTGCGCATCACGACATGCGGGTGCCGGTGTTTACCTGGATGACTGCCGGCGACCTGAAGGTCGAGTGGTCGTTGCGGATCGACACGCTCACGGCGGTGATGCTGGTGGTGGTGAACACCGTATCGGCCTTCGTGCATCTCTACTCAATTGGATACATGCACGAGGATCCGTACCGGCCACGCTTCTTCAGCTATCTGTCGTTTTTCACTTTCGCGATGCTGATGCTGGTGACGGCGGACAATCTGGTCCAGCTGTTCTTCGGCTGGGAAGGCGTCGGTCTCGCGAGCTATCTGCTGATCGGTTTCTGGTACCACAAGCCGGAGGCGAACGCGGCCGCCATCAAGGCCTTTATCGTCAACCGCGTCGGCGATTTCGGCTTCGCACTCGGCATCTTCGCGGTGTTTATGCTGACCGGCGCGATCGACTTTGAAACCGTGTTCGCGCAGGCGCCGGCGCTCACCGGCAAGATGATCAATTTCTTCGGCTGGCAGGTTGATGCGCTGACGATCACCTGTCTGTTCCTGTTCATGGGCGCGATGGGCAAGTCGGCCCAATTCCTGCTGCACACCTGGCTGCCCGACGCCATGGAAGGCCCGACTCCGGTATCGGCATTGATCCATGCCGCGACCATGGTGACCGCCGGCGTTTTCATGGTGGCGCGGCTGTCACCGCTGTTCGAGCTCGCACCAAATGCCCAGGCCTTTGTCACCTTGATCGGCGCGACCACCGCGATATTCGCAGCCACGATCGGTCTCGTGCAGAACGACATCAAACGCATCGTCGCCTATTCGACCTGTTCGCAGCTCGGCTACATGTTCGTCGCCATGGGGGTCGGGGCCTACTCGGTGGGCATGTTCCATTTGTTCACCCACGCCTTCTTCAAGGCGCTGTTGTTCCTCGGCTCCGGTTCGGTGATCCATGCGATGCATCACGAGCAGGACATCCGTCACATGGGCGGGCTGAAGGATCGCATTCCCTACACGTACATCGTGATGATCGTCGGTACGCTGGCGCTCACCGGTTTCCCGCTCACGGCGGGCTATTTCTCGAAAGACGCGATCATCGAGGCCGCCTATGTCGGCAAGAACCCGCTGGCGCTCTACGCGTTCATCTGCACGGTCGTGGCCGCGCTGCTCACCTCGTTCTATTCGTGGCGGTTGATCTTCAAGACCTTCCACGGCGAACCGCACGATCGCCAGCACTGGAAGGATGCACACGAGAGCCCGATGGTGATGCTGATTCCGCTCGGGTTCCTGGCCGCCGGCTCCGTGCTCGCCGGATTGCCGTTCAAGGAAATCTTCGCCGGCCACGGCGTTGAAGGATTCTTCCGCGAGTTGCTCACCTTCGCCAAAGGCAACAGCGTGCTCGAGGACATGCACCACGTGCCGCTGCAAATCGGCATTCTGCCGACCGTTATGATGGCGCTTGGCTTCGGCATCGCCTGGCAGTTCTATATCCGGCGTCCGGACATTCCGGTCGAGCTCGCGCGGCAGCACGACTGGCTTTATCGCTTCCTGCTCAACAAGTGGTACTTCGACGAGCTGTATGACCTGATTTTCGTGCGGCCGACCAAATGGATTGGCCGTGAGCTTTGGAAGAAGGGCGACGGCTGGCTGATCGACGGATTCGGACCGGATGGCGTGTCCGCCCGCGTGCTCGACGTGACGCGAAATGTGGTGCGCTTGCAGACCGGTTATCTCTATCACTACGCCTTCGCAATGCTGATTGGCGCAGCCGCCTTCATCACCTGGTTTATGTTTGCGGTGCGCTAATGAACTTGAATTGGCCTATTCTCTCCGTCGTCACCTTCCTGCCGCTCTTCGGCGCGGTGCTCATCATGGTGATGGTGCGCGGTAACGAGCGGTTTGCCCGCGGCACCGCACGCTGGATCTCGCTGTGGACGACGCTGGTGACCTTGGCGTTTTCGCTCGTGATGGTCTGGCGGTTCGACGCGAGTTCGCCGGAATTCCAGTTTGTCGAGAAATACAACTGGCTCGGTATTGCCTCCTATCACATGGGTGTTGATGGCATTTCGTTGCCCTTCGTGATCCTCACGACCGCGCTGATGCCGATCTGCATTCTGGCGAGCTGGACCGCGATCCAGACACGCGTGAAGGAATACATGATTGCCTTCCTGGTGCTGGAAACCTTGATGGTCGGCACTTTCTCGGCGCTCGATCTGGTGCTGTTCTATCTGTTCTTCGAGGGCGGCCTGATCCCGATGTTCCTGATCATCGGCGTCTGGGGCGGCCCGCGTCGGGTCTATGCCAGCTTCAAGTTCTTCCTCTACACGTTGCTTGGTTCGGTCCTGATGCTGCTCGCCATCATGGCGATGTACTGGGACGCCGGCACCACTGACATCGTGACGCTGCTGCGCCACGGTTTCCCGCTCGGCTTGCAGAAATGGGCGTGGTTTGCGTTCTTTGCTTCGTTCGCCGTGAAGATGCCGATGTGGCCGGTGCATACGTGGTTGCCTGACGCGCATGTCGAGGCGCCGACCGCGGGCTCGGTCATCCTTGCCGCCATCCTGCTGAAGATGGGTGGCTACGGTTTCCTGCGGTTCTCGCTGCCGATGTTTCCGTCTGCCAGCCACGAATTTGCGCCACTGATCTTCACGCTCTCCGTCGTTGCAATCATTTACACCTCGCTGGTGGCGCTGATGCAGGAGGACGTGAAGAAGCTGATTGCTTATTCTTCTGTCGCGCACATGGGTTTTGTCACAATGGGCATTTTCGCCGCCACGACGCAGGGCGTTGCCGGCGGCATCTTCCAGATGATTTCCCACGGCATCGTTTCGGGCGCGCTCTTCCTTTGCGTCGGCGTGGTCTATGACCGCATGCACACGCGCGAGATCGCGGCCTATGGCGGACTGGTCAACCGCATGCCGGTCTATGCCTTCGTGTTCATGGTGTTCACGCTGGCCAATGTCGGCCTGCCGGGGACATCCGGCTTTATCGGCGAGTTCCTGTCGCTGATCGGCACCTTCAAGACCAACATCCCGGTCGCAACGATTGCCACCTTCGGCGTGATCCTGTCGGCGGCCTACGCGCTGTGGCTTTACCGGAAGATGATCTTCGGCAACCTGAAGCCGGCGCTGGAGGGCATCCGCGACATTGGCTGGCGTGAAAGCGTGATTTTCGCGCCACTGGTCATCCTCACGATTTTGTTCGGTGTGGCGCCGAAGCCGGTGCTGGACATGTCGTCGGCTGCCGTCGCCCAGCTCCTCGACAATTACAATCATGCCATCGCCGCCGCCAAAACCGCAGCGTTGATCGCCCAATGAGCCCCATGATGCAGGTGCTGCAAAATTCCGGATTGATGCCGCTGTTGCCCGAGCTCGTGCTCGCGATCGGCGCAATGGTGATGCTGATGTTCGGTGTTTCGGTTGGCCAGGGCCCGCGCGGCGCCGCCATCGTCAATGCCTTCTGCACTGCGATATTGGTGCTGGCGGGCTTTGCCGTTGCGATGATGCCGCCGGGGCGGGAATCATTGTTCGGCGGCAGCTTCGTGGTCGATGACTACGCGCGCTTTCTGAAATTGCTCACGCTGACCGGCTCGGCGGGCGCTCTGGTGCTCTCGCTCGATTACCTGACGCTCGAAAAGGAGCAAAAATTCGAATATGGGCCGCTGTTCCTGCTCGCCACGCTCGGCATGCTGATGCTGATCTCGGCGTCGGACCTGATCGCGCTCTATCTCGGGCTGGAGCTGATGAGCCTGCCGCTCTACGTGGTCGCGGCCTCCAACCGCGACAACGTGCGGTCGACTGAAGCGGGCCTGAAATATTTTGTGCTCGGGGCGCTGTCGTCCGGCATGCTGCTCTATGGTGCGTCGCTGATTTACGGCTTCACCGGCACTATCAATTTTGGCGGCATCGCCAAGGCCACGCAAAACGGCGCCAGCGTCGGGCTGATCTTCGGGCTGGTGTTCCTGTTCGTCGGCTTTTGCTTCAAGATTTCCGCAGTGCCGTTCCATATGTGGACGCCGGACGTCTATGAGGGCGCGCCGACGCCGGTCACCGCCTTCTTTGCCGCGGCTCCCAAGGTCGCCGGTATCGCCATTTTCGCGCGCGCGACCGTGGTGGCCTTTCCCGGCATCACGCATGAATGGCAGCAGATCGTGGTGTTTGTATCGATCGCCTCGATGGCGCTGGGCGCTTTCGCCGCAATCGGCCAGCGCAATATCAAGCGGCTGATGGCTTATTCGTCGATCGGCCATATGGGTTTTGCGCTTGTCGGCCTTGCGGCCGGGACGGCTGAAGGCGTCCAGGGCGTTCTGATCTACATGAGCATTTACGTTGCAATGACGCTCGGCACCTTCGCCGTCATCCTGGCGATGCGTCGTGACGGAAAGCTGGTGGAAAATATCAGTGATCTCTCCGGCCTTTCGCGCACGCATCCGACGATGGCGTTTTTCCTGGCGGTGCTGTTGTTCTCGCTCGCCGGCATTCCGCCGCTCGCCGGGTTCTTCGCGAAGTACTTCGTATTCCTCGCCGCCATCAAGGCGGGACTCTTTACGCTCGCCGTGATCGGTGTGCTCACCAGCGTGGTGGGTGCCTATTACTATCTGGCGATCGTCAAGGTCATGTATTTCGATGAGCCGGCGCGCAGCTTCCAGCCGATGCCCGGGCTGTTGCGCCTGGTGCTCGGCCTCGCGGGGCTCGCCAATATTCTGTTCTTTGCTTATCCGGCGCCGCTCGTTGGCGCAGCGTCAGTCGCGGCGAAATCGCTGTTCTGACGTAAATCGAGATGTACCGCGAAGCCACGGGCCTGGCGGGGGTCCGACACATCGCTTACGAGACGCTCGGCTCAACCAATGCCGAGGCGCTGGCGCTTGCACGTGCCGGCGAACGCGGCCCGTTGTGGATCACCGCGCAAAGCCAGAGCGCGGGCCGCGGCCGCCGCGGCAATCCATGGGTATCTCCGGCGGGCAATCTCTACGCAACGCTTTTGCTCACCGAACCTTCGGCGCCCGAACACGCACCGCAGCTCTCATTTGTCGCCGCGCTGGCCTTGCATGATGCGGTCGCGGCCTGCGCGCCGCAGCTTGGGCCTGCGTTGAAAGTGAAATGGCCGAATGATCTGCTCGTCGGGCCGGCCAAGCTCGCCGGCATTCTGATCGAGGGGGAGAGCGATCCTGTTTTCACCGTCGCGATCGGCATCGGTGTCAACTGTGCCACGCATCCCTCCGATGTTGCCTATCCCGCGACCGATCTTGCGGCCAACAGCGCCCTCGTCGGTCCCGGCGCCTTGCTATCTCAGCTGGGGACCGCGATGCAGCAACGCCTCGCGCAATGGAACCGCGGGGATGGCTTCGCGGCGATCCGCGCCGATTGGCTCAAACGTGCGGCCGGCCTCGGCGAAAGTTTACGCGTGCGGTTGTCGGCGCGTGAACTGGCGGGCCGCTTTCAGGGGCTCGACGAGGCCGGACATTTGCTGCTCGAGCAGGACAATGGCGTGACCAAAATCACGGCCGGCGAAGTTTTCGGGATTGGCTCACCATGAAAGTAAGGCGGCGCCTCAAACTCCGTTCGTTCCCGCGCACAGCCGTCCGAAGGACGGCGTGCTTCGCACGCCTATGCGGGAATGCAGTGTCTGGGTCCCCGCTTTCGCGGGGACGAACGGGTGAAAGAGGTGCCCGCTGATGGCTAGCCCGCAGCAAGAACTCGTATTTGCGCCGCTCGGCGGTGTCGGTGAGATCGGCATGAATTTGTCGATCTACGGCATTGGCGACGAGCGCCGCCGGACCTGGCTGGCGATCGATCTTGGCGTTTCATTTGCCGCCGAAGAGCATTTGCCGGGTATCGACCTCATTCTGCCTGACATTCGCTACCTGGTGGAGGAGCGCAAGAACCTCGCCGGGCTCGTGCTCACCCATGCTCATGAAGACCACTACGGTGCGCTCATCGAGCTTTGGCCGCAGCTCAAGGTGCCGATTTTCGCAACCCGGTTCACGGCCGCATTGCTCGAAGCAAAGCGCGCTGGCGAACCGGGCGCGCCTGAAATTCCGGTGACGATCATACCGGTCGGCGGTCGCTTCACCGTCGGGCCGTTCGAGATCGAACTGGTGACAATGGCGCATTCGATCCCGGAATCGAACGCGCTGATCATCCGCACGTCTGCCGGCACGGTTCTGCATACCGGCGACTGGAAAATCGATCCGACGCCCATCCTCGGCGATCGAACCGATGAGCAAAAGCTGCGTGCGCTGGGCGAGGCAGGATGTCTGGCGCTCATCGGCGATTCCACCAATGCGGTGCGTGAAGGCCGGTCGCCGTCGGAAGCCGACGTCGGGAAAACCATAGGCGAGATCATCAAGAAAGCGCGCGGCCGCGTGGCGGTCACCACATTCGCGTCAAATGTCGGGCGCTTGCGCTCGGTCGCCGATGCGGCGAAAGCCGCGGGCCGTGAAGTTGTCGTGATCGGCCGCGCCATGGAGCGCGTCGTTCAAATTGCGCGCGAGACCGGCTATTTCGACGGCGTGCAGGATTTCCGGCCGATGGACGCCTATGGCTATCTGCCGCCTAACAAAGTCGTGGCGCTCTGCACCGGCAGCCAGGGCGAGCCGCGCGCCGCGCTTTCGCGCATCGCCGAGGATCAGCACCCGGAAGTGACGTTTTCCCAAGGCGACACGGTGATCTATTCCGCGCGCACCATTCCGGGCAACGAAAAGGCCGTCGGCCGCGTCATCAATCTGCTGATCGAGCAGGGCATCGAGGTCATCACCGACCGCACGCATCTGGTGCATGTGTCGGGTCATCCGCGCCGCGCCGAACTTGAAGAGCTGATCGGCTGGGTCAAGCCGAAGATTCTCATTCCGGTGCACGGCGAGGCGTTGCATCTGCACGAACATGCGGCGCTTGCGCGACGCTGCGGCGTGCCCGAGGTCCTGCAATGCCGTAATGGCGACCTGATGCGGCTTGCGCCGAAAGCAGGCTTGATCGACGAGGTGCCGGTAGGCCGGCTTTATAAAGACGGCGCGCTGTTGATCGAAGCGGATGCGCGTACGGTGGCCGACCGCAAGCGCCTGAGTTTTGCCGGCTCGGTGTCAGTTGCGCTCGCGATCACCGACAAAGGCGAACTGGTCGATGATCCTTCGCTCGATATGATCGGTATTCCCGAACGTGATCGCGACGGCGGCTCGATCCACGAGGCGGCCTATGACGCCATTATTGAGACCATCGATTCTTTGCCGCGTGCGCGCAAACGCGATCCCGACGCTGTTGGCGAATCCGTGAAACGCGCCGTGCGCGCCGCGGTCGCCCAGCGCTGGGGCAAAAAGCCGATGTGCTACGTGCATGTCTTGACGGTATGATGGGCCGCCGGAAACGAGGACAGTTATGATTGGTCGTCTCAATCACGTTGCCATCGCCGTGCGCGATATCGCCAAGGCCTCCGCTGTGTACCGCGACACATTAGGCGCGGACGTTTCGGCCAAGGTGCCGCAGCCCGATCACGGAGTTTCCACCGTTTTCATCACGCTGCCCAACACGAAAATCGAATTGCTTGAGCCTCTGGGCGAGGGTTCGCCGATTGCCAAATTCCTGGAGAAAAATCCCGACGGCGGGATTCACCACGTCTGCTATGAGGTCGACGATATCCGCGCCGCACGCGATACGCTGAAGCGGCAGGGCGCGCGTGTGCTCGGTGACGGCGAACCGAAGATCGGCGCCCACGGCAAACCGGTGCTATTCCTGCATCCAAAGGATTTCTGCGGCACGCTGGTCGAGCTCGAACAGTCGTGAGGGAATGTACATGCTTCGACCCGTCACCCTGAGGTGCTCGGCGCAACGCGCCGAGCCTCGAAGGGCGACGGCCGGGGCCATTCATCCACCGAACTCAGGTTTACCTGAGTTCGGAGCGTTCATGCGCAAGTCGGCAACAGCTGACTTGCGATGGTTCGCTTCGCTCGCACCTCAGGATGACGGAGCAGCGGCAGTGTTTTTTTGTCAGGCGTATTGTTGATGAACACCAGCACCGCAATCGCGATCTATTTTCTGGTCTGGTGGATAACGCTGTTCGCCGTATTGCCGTGGGGCGTGCGCAATCAGGAAGAAAGCGGCGACGTTGCGCCAGGCACCGATCCTGGCGCGCCGGCTTTGCACCGGATGTGGCGCAAACTCGGCTGGACCACGGTATTCGCTACGATCATTTTTGGAATTCTCTACGTGGTCTACACGCAGGGACTGATTCCGTATGACATGCTGATGGCGATTTCGGGTCCGCCGCGCCGTTGAGTTCGTGCGAAGCCAAAAAAAAGAGCAGGGCGCGAAGCCCTGCTCGTCGCATTGTTAAGTCCTTGCCCCGGTGTTTATCTGTTTTCCGGGTGGCTGCGATGAACGCGCCTAGGACTTGCTTCCCTCCCAAGACTTGGACCGCAGTTTGGAGCCGGTCTTGCCGCCGGGTTCCGCTCTTACGGGCAACGGGGACGCTAGCCGATCATCAGAACGCTGTCACCAGCATTTGTGCGGTCAGCGTGCGATTACGACGGGCGCATCGAGCACAATCGCGTTGCCGGCGGCGGGCTGAACAATGACCCGCGTCGTCCATATGCCGGACGGCCCAAGCGTTAAGTCATTGACCAGCCAGCTACCATCCGGTTGTTCGACGGCAGTGCGTTCGATCGTTTGGGCACCTACCGTTGGGGAATCAAGTGCCAGGCGCACATCCTTTGCCGGGTAATTTGAAAAATCTTCGCGCGTGACGCGTATCGTAACGTCGGTGCGTCCGGCGCGGCCGGGCTCGATGGTCACATCGGCCATGACCTCCGAAGTATGGATGTGCACAAAAGCGGCATCGGGCGGAATGCCGGTCGAAGCGGCATGCACGTGCGCGGCGGGTGGTAGCATTCCAAGCAGGGCGACGAAACTCAGCACGCAGAGCCCGAGACAGATTTCGGCCAGACTATTGCGTTGCAGGGCACGCAAAGCGGCTGGCTTGGGCAGATGCGGTGTCAGGTAGAATTTGTTGACTGCCGCGATCGCGACCATTGCTCCAAAAAGGGCAATTTTGAGTGCCACCAGGCGCCCATAGTCCGATGCTATCAAGTCGCGTGGCCCGTTCAGCAGGCTCCAGCTATTGATGAGGCCGCTCGCCAGCAAAATACCGACGCTGAAAACACCGAGCCTCGAGAAACGATCAACCATTCGGACGACAAACGCGTCCCGGGCGCGTCCAGCGCTGCGGCGCGCCCGCCAAAGGAGGAATGCGAAGGCGGGCAGGCCACCGAGCCACCCGCCCGCGGCGAGCAAATGAAGCACATCCGCGGCGAGGTGCAGGTCCCCAGCCAGGCCCGGCGTTGCGCCGGCGTGGCCGACCAATGCGAGCAAAGCAAGAAACGCAGCCGCGATGGTAACTTGTAACCATCGTGTCGTGGGCCACGGCAACAGCAGCCCGAGCAGCAGCGCCAATGCCAAGCGGATACACCAAACCAGTCCGAAGCGCGTATCCGTGAGCACCGGCCAGGCGCCACCGTGCAGGCATACATCGGCAATCGATGTACCCAGGATGTCGGACGCCAGCAAAACCAGCCAGAGCGCTCCTGAGAGCGCAGCAACGGTGAGCGCGAGCCAAACCAGCGTCGTCAATTGGCGGTGCAGCTTCGCATGACCCTTGAAACCGGCGGCGTTTGCCGCGGGTTCTGCCACCAACACCATGAAGCTGATGGTGCCGGCTGCCAGCACTGTCGCGGCAAAATGGACAACGCGTGCCAAAATCAGCGGATCGGCCATCTTGCGACTCGCGCTGCCGTCACATCTTGTGCATATGACCGCCGTCATTCGGTGGCATCGACATGCCACCGGGCTGCTGTGCCGCAATACCCTGGACATCGAGCGTGACCTCAACCTTGCCGGCCTTTGCAAAGGTCAACGTCATGGGAATCTTGTCGCCCTGCTTAAGCGGAGCTTTCAGGCCAATTAGCATCAGGTGATATCCGCCAGGCGCAAGCGAGACGCTCTTTCCCGCTTCGATCGGCAGACCGCCGGCAAGCTCTCGCATTTTCATAACGTTGTCTTGCATCGACATTTCGTGGATTTCGACTTTGCCGGCTGCGGGCGACGTGGCTGATACAAGGCGATCCGCCGCAGTACCTTTGTTGACAATCGTCATGTAGCCGGCGCCGACTTTCGCACCGCCCGGTGTCGCGCGGCTAAATGGCTTTTCGATCGATATCGAACTTGTTGACTGCGCTTGCATTGTGCCGACACCCAGCATGAGCGCGAAGGTCGCAAGGATAACCGTAGATGATATGGGCATGCTCATATTGTTCTCCTTCGATGACTGACGTTATGGGCCGACGCGGAAGCTAAAATCGCCTTGCGTCTGATGCGTATCGACCGACAGCACCCGCCAGAACACCTTGTATGTTCCTGGTGACAGTGCCTTGAGCGGAACGCGCAGCTGCGTGCCGCCAATGACCGTTGCCTTGCCCGCTTGCATGGCCGCACCCCGGTCATTGCGCACCTCAATCGAACTGAAGGCGGGTTCAAGCTTTTGCGTGAACCAGAGAACCACTTCCTTCGGTGCGGACGTTGCCGTGCTTCCTACTCTCGGCTCGGCATGGTCGAGAAAGGCATGCGCAAATGCGTTACCAGGCATTGCGGCAAGAAGTATCGAGGAAATAAGTATGATGCTGCGCATGATTAACGACCGAAATTCGGCCTCCCTGAGGCGATGCCATTTCCGAAGATCGGCCGCCCGATGCTGGTGGGGAAAATATCGTCGAGGAAGAAGTGCAGTTGCCCGATGACACCGACGCTGGTGCCGCTTTGGCGATTGACCGGGATCATCGCTTCGACGGCGATCTGGTACGTGTTGGCGACGTAGATAAAGCCGGGGTTGATGGTCCCGGTGGTCACCGTGCCGGACGTAGCGGTGTTAGAGACCGGCGTCTGCATCGATGCTTCGATGATCGGGATCAGCCGGTTGACGAAATCGGGCAGACCGAGATCGACCACGGCGGATTTCAGATAGGGCATGCTGTACTGGAGCGTGGCGCCCCAATTGAGCACGCGCGGGTGAAACTCGGTATCGATGTCCTGGTCACCGGTGTCGGGATCGATGCTGGCCGTCGTCGTTTGCGATACGCCGGGGATCGCGTAGCCGACCTGGCCGGTAATTGCGAAGGGCCGCGCCCAATTCAGGCTGGTCGGCAGATCACCGAAGCCTTTGCCGAAATAAAGCGTCGGCGTGTAGACGGTGAAACGCTCGGCGCCGACATCCTGCGCGCCGCTGCCGCCCCATTCTATCTCCAGTCCCGCCGACATGACAAATTCGTGCTCGGGATTTTTGAACAACCGGTATTTGAGCGTCGTCTCCAGATTCTGGAATCCGCGCGCGCCGTTCATGGTTGGGCCGCCCGGTGCATAGAGGCGCGACCAGGTCGGCGCGAAAGAGACGGCGAAATCCTCGGTGATGCGTTTGGAGAATTCGCCCGATATGTCGAGTTGCTTGAATGATGGATCGTCGCCCGTTTTCGACGAAGAGATGGTCGGGAAGGCGAGTTCGTCGTTCACGCCGGGATCGTCGATGGCGAGCGTCGCGGGGAAGAATTGGTTGCCGACGATTTCGTGTGCCTGCGCAATTGTTGCCGATGCCGTAAGCCCGGCAGCGAGCATGGCCAAGGGCCATGAATTCCTGAACATGGAGAGCTCCAGTATCGCTTGTGACGGTTAAATTGGCCGCACGAAAGGCGGCCGGTTGCGTCAGGCGAGCGCTGGAGGGCCTCGGGCAAGCTTGGGATCGGCGGTGGCGTCGCGGTGATGCGTAATGGCAGCCGGGCGTAGCACCTGCAGAACCCGCGCTGGCGCGAGGGTGACGGACGGCGTGTTGAGCGGCACAGGCGGAGTGATTGCACTGCAGAGATTGCAGTGATCGCAGGCATGCGCCGGCGGAGGCGCACCATTGACCGGCGTCTGATCAGCGGGCGCCGATGCCTCGCTATGACAGATGACCGTAAATGGATCGACGGCTGGCGCCACGAAGGGCGCGACGGCGGCCCACAGAATCGTGTGCAGGGCGATCGCAATGGTCGCCGCCACCCCCGTAATCCGTCTGGTGCCCGTTTGCATGTCGTCCTCAGGTCGGTCTGAGCAACCTATCACAGATATTAGATGCTGCCGGCGCCGATAAATTCCCGAAAAATTGGCCCGGGCCTTGTGTTTTTGCGGGCGATCCGCTTTCACTCTGACCTCGTCACCTCGAATCTCCCAAGGATTCCATGCGCCTGTCCCGTTATTTCCTGCCGATTTTGCGCGAGACGCCGAAAGAAGCCGAAATCGTCTCGCACCGGCTGATGCTGCGCGCCGGCATGATGCGGCAGGAAGCGGCCGGCATTTATGCCTTTCTGCCGCTCGGCGTCCGTGTGCTGCAAAAGATTTGCCAGATCGTGCGCGAGGAGCAGAACCGCGCCGGCGCCATCGAAGTGTTGATGCCCACGATCCAGTCGGCCGACCTCTGGCGCGAGAGTGGGCGCTACGATGCCTACGGCAAGGAGATGCTGCGGATCAAGGACCGCCACGAGCGTGACATGCTGTACGGGCCGACCAACGAGGAGATGATCACGGAAATCTTCCGCGCCTACGTCAAATCGTACAAGGACCTGCCGCTCAATCTCTATCACATCCAGTGGAAATTCCGTGACGAGGTACGCCCGCGCTTCGGGCTGATGCGTGGCCGTGAATTCCTGATGAAGGATGCCTATTCGTTCGATCTCGACCAGGCGGGCGCGACGCATTCCTACAACAAGATGTTTGTCGCGTACTTGCGCACCTTTGCGCGTTTGGGTCTCAAATCAATTCCGATGCGCGCAGAATCGGGACCGATCGGCGGAAACCTGTCGCACGAATTCATCATTCTGGCGCAGACTGGAGAGTCGGAAGTCTTTTGTCACAAGGACTATCTCGACATGACGGTGCCGCCAGCGGACGTGAATTTCGACGACGTCGCCGGCTTGCAAGGCATCGTCGACAAATGGACGTCGCAATATGCCGCCACCTCGGACATGCACGATGCAGCGGTCTTCGCCAAAGTGGCGGGCGACAAGCAGGTATCGGCGCGTGGCATCGAGGTCGGCCATATTTTTTATTTTGGCACCAAGTATTCCGAGCCGATGAAGGCGACGGTGACCACGCACGACGGCAAGGAGGTGCCGGTGCACGGCGGTTCCTACGGCATCGGTCCGAGCCGCCTGGTCGCCGCTATCATCGAGGCATCGCACGATGAGGCCGGGATCATCTGGCCGGAACCGGTAGCGCCGTTCAAGGTCGCGATCCTCAACCTGAAGCAGGGGGCGTCTGACACTGACGCTGCTTGCGAGCAGCTCTACCGCGACCTCACGGCCAAGGGAATCGAGGTGCTCTACCATGACCTCGACGAGCGGCCGGGCGCCAAGTTCGCGGCTGCCGACCTGATCGGCATCCCCTGGCAGGTCTTGGTAGGCCCCAGAGGCCTGGCTGAGGGCAAACTCGAGGTCAAAAAAAGGGCCGATGGTAGCCGGGAAAACCTCAGCCCTGCCGCTGTGCTGGACCTTTTGACGCGCTAGGCTCAGCAATCGCTGCGTTATATACACGCGGCGCGCGAATTATCCTGTGTGTTGCCAATGTCCTTAGTCTCGCGCCAAGGGCACGAATCCGCCAGAATCATCTGAACAGTCGAGCGCGGGAACCCATTAATGACCGAGCCCAACGGGACGCGGCCCTTTTCCCCGTTCGAATGGATGCTGTCGCTCCGCTACTTGCGCGCGCGGCGCAAGGAAGGATTCATCTCGGTGATTGCCGGGTTCTCCTTCCTTGGCATCATGCTCGGCGTCGCCACGCTCATCATCGTGATGGCGGTGATGAACGGTTTTCGCAAGGAATTGCTCGACAAGATCCTCGGCCTCAATGGTCATCTGCTGATTCAGCCGCTGGAAAAGCCACTCACTGACTGGGAGGAGGTGGCAGCGCGCGTCGCTGGTGTCAAAGGTATCCGTCTAGCCGCGCCGATTGTCGAAGGTCAGGCTTTGGCGTCTTCGCCGTTTAATGCCGGTGGTGTGTTGATCCGCGGCATCCGCCTGATGGATCTCGAAAAGCTTCCCTCGATCGCCAACAACATCAAGCAGGGCACGCTCAAGGGCTTCGATGAAGACATGGGCGTTGTGATCGGCCGAAGGCTCGCCGATCAGCTATCATTGCGCTCGGGAGACAACATCACACTCGTGGCGCCGCGTGGCGCGGTCACGCCCATGGGCACGACCCCGCGCATCAAGGTCTACAAGATCGCCGCGGTTTTCGAGATCGGTATGTCGGAATACGACAGCGCCATGGTGTTCATGCCGCTCAAGGAGGCGCAGGCCTATTTCAACCGGTCCGGTGATGTGACGGCCATCGAGATCTATACGGATAATCCCGACCGCGTCGACCGCTACCGCACGGCGGTACAGGACGCCGCGCATCGGCCGATTTTCATGATCGACTGGCGTCAGCGCAACGCGACATTCTTCAACGCGCTGCAGGTCGAGCGTAATGTGATGTTTCTGATACTGACGCTGATCGTGCTGGTGGCTGCGCTAAACATCGTTTCGGGCTTGATCATGCTCGTGAAGGACAAAGGACAGGACATCGCCATCTTGCGCACGATGGGCGCTACCCAAGGCGCGATCATGCGCGTATTCCTGATCACCGGCGCCTCGATTGGCGTGGTCGGCACCATTGTCGGGTTCCTGCTCGGGGTCGTCATTTGCCTGAACATCGAAAGCATCCGGCAATTTTTGTCATGGCTCACGAATACGGAACTGTTCTCACCCGAGCTCTATTTCCTCTCGCATTTGCCCGCCGATATGGACTCAGGCGAGACGACGGCGGTGGTCGTGATGGCGTTGATGCTGTCGCTGCTGGCGACGCTCTATCCATCCTGGCGCGCTGCGCGCCTCGATCCGGTGGAGGCGCTGCGCTATGAGTGAGGCCTATATTGCCGTGAAAGTGGAAATGGTCGAACAGCAGCAACCACCGGCGCAGCCGAAGGAAGAGGAGGTTCCGATCCTTTTCCTGCAGAACATTGAGCGCCACTACCGCCAGGGCGACGAGACGGTGAACGTGCTCAATGGTATCGAGCTCGCGCTGTGGGGCGGCCAGTCGGTGGCGCTCGTGGCGCCATCGGGTGCCGGCAAGTCGACGCTGCTCCACGTGGCCGGCCTGCTCGAGCATCCCGACCACGGCGATGTCTATATCGATGGCCGCTCGACCGCGATTTTGGCCGACCACGAGCGCACCCGCATTCGCCGCAACGAGATCGGTTTCGTCTATCAGTCGCACCATCTGCTGCCGGAGTTTTCCGCGATCGAAAACGTGCTGTTGCCACAGATGATCCGCGGACTGACGCGCACCGAAGCAAAAGCGCGGGCGGTCGAATTGCTCACGTATCTGGGTCTCAGTGGCCGCCTCAACCATCGGCCGGCGGAACTGTCAGGGGGCGAGCAGCAGCGGGTTGCCATCGCGCGCGCGGTCTCCAACGCCCCGCGCATCCTTCTGGCCGACGAGCCCACCGGAAACCTCGACGTACACACGGCCGAGCACGTCTTCCGCGCGCTGGCGCAGCTCGTAACGGCCTCAGGGCTGGCTGCCGTCATCGCCACGCACAACATGGACCTCGCGGCCCGGATGGACCGACGGGTCACGTTGCGGGACGGGAAGCTCGTGGAATTGGACTGACTGCCATGCGGCGACGTAGCGCTTTTCCTCATAAGTTACATGAGGATATCTCACTAAATATCTTTTAGGACGTCCAGAAATGAATGCGGTCGTCTTCCCTTGAACTCAGGAACAAACACTGAACTATGTTCTCTCTCTGTTCTGTGGGAGAAAGCCATGAAAGCAGTATTCAAAGCTGTGATCCAGGAGGCTGCCGCGCTGGCCTCACTGTCGTTGTTCGTCGGAATGATCGCCATCTGGACGCAAGTCCTCGGCAAGCTTTAGCACCCGCCGGGGATCAGGAGCCGTTTGTTGTGGTAGCCCGCGCACGCATTTGCGCGCCGGGCCTCAGGATGACGGGGAAAGGCTGACTCGGATCAAGGTCAGCAGTGGACAGCGCAGGGCGCGGTCCCCAATCTGGCGGTGACAAGGAATCACCCAACTTTCGAGTACACATGCCCGGCCTCGATTTCGTGCACTTGCACGTGCACTCGTCCTATTCGCTGCTGGAAGGTGCGCTTCCCATCGCGCGCCTTGCCGAGTTGGCGAAGGCCGACCGTCAGCCGGCGCTGGCGCTCACCGACACCGACAACATGTTCGGGGCCCTGGAGTTCTCCGAAAAACTCGCGGGTTACGGAATCCAGCCGATCGTCGGCTGCGCGCTCGCTATCGATTTTGGCGACACGGATCATGGGCCGCGCAACGGTAATCTGCAGCCCGAGCGCACGCGCATCGTGTTGCTGGCAGCGAATGAGCAAGGCTATCGCAGCCTGATGCGGCTCAACTCGCGTGCCTTCCTGGACACGCCGTCGAACGAGCCGCCGCGGCTCGAGCTTGCGTGGCTGGACGGGGAAACCGACGGCATCATTGCGCTGACCGGCGGCCCCGGCGGCCCGCTCGATAGTGCGATCGCGGCCGGACAAAGCCATCTGGCGGCCGCCCGCCTCGACACGTTGATCAAGCTGTTCGGCGATCGGCTCTACATCGAGCTGCAACGCCACGGTACGCCCGCTGAACGGCGCAGCGAACAAATGCTGATCGATCTTGCTTACGCCAAGCGTGTGCCGCTGGTGGCCACCAACGAACCATATTTCGCGACCGTGCAGGATTACGAGGCGCATGACGCGCTGATCTGCATTGCCGAAGGGCGGCTGCTCTCGGAAAGCGACCGGCGGCAACTGACAGCTGAACACCGCTTCAAGAGCCGCGCGGAGATGGTCGAACTGTTTGCCGACCTGCCCGAGGCGCTCGCCTCGACGGTTGAGATCGCACAACGCTGTGCCTTCCGCCCACGTACGCACCAGCCGATTTTGCCGCGCTTCTCGGTCGGCGAAAACGGCAAGGCGCTCGACGAGGCGAGTGAGCTGCGCAAGCGCGCCGAAGAGGGGCTAGAGCGGCGCCTGCAAACCGCCGGCGTTGCCGCCGGCCATACGGTTGATGAATACCGCGAACGGCTCGATTTCGAGCTCGGCGTGATCGCCGGGATGAAATATCCCGGCTACTTCCTGATCGTTTCCGACTTCATCCAATGGGCGAAGAAACAAGGCATACCTGTTGGTCCCGGCCGCGGTTCGGGCGCGGGTTCGCTCGTTTCATATGCGCTGACAATTACCGACCTCGATCCGATCCGTTTCGGCCTGCTGTTCGAGCGCTTCCTCAATCCCGAGCGCGTGTCGATGCCAGACTTCGACATCGATTTCTGTCAGGAGCGCCGCGACGAGGTTATCCGCTATGTGCAGGAACGGTACGGGCGCGACCAGGTGGCGCAGATCATCACCTTCGGTACGTTGCAGGCGCGCGGCGTGCTGCGCGACGTCGGCCGCGTCCTGCAAATGCCCTACGGGCAGGTCGACAAGCTTTGCAAACTGGTGCCACAAAATCCGGCCGCGCCGGTCTCGCTCAAACAAGCGATCGAGGGTGAGCCGCGCCTGCAGGCCGAGCGTGATGGCGATGCGGTGGTCAAACGCGCCTTCGACATTGCGCAGAAGCTCGAAGGCCTCAACCGCCACGCTTCAACGCACGCTGCGGGCATCGTGATCGGCGACCGGCCGCTGTCCGAACTGGTGCCGCTCTATCGCGATCCAAAGTCCGATATGCCGGTCACCCAGTTCAATATGAAGTGGGTCGAGCAGGCAGGGCTGGTGAAATTCGACTTTCTCGGGCTCAAGACGCTCACAGTTCTGCAAACCGCGGTCGCGCTCGTGAAGCGGCGTGGGGTCGATATTGATCTCGCCGCGATCCCGCTCGACGACAAGAACACCTACGATCTGCTGGCACGCGCCGAAGCGGTCGGGGTCTTCCAACTGGAAAGTGCGGGCATGCGCCGCGCGCTGCTCGATATGCGACCCGACCGCTTCGAGGACATCATCGCGCTGGTCGCGCTCTACCGCCCCGGCCCGATGGCAAACATTCCGACCTATTGCGCGCGCAAGCACGACATGGAGAAGCCGGACTACATTCATCCCAAGCTCGAGCCGATCCTGCGCGAGACTTTCGGCGTCATCATCTACCAGGAGCAGGTGATGCAGGCCGCGCAGATCCTTGCCGGCTTTACGCTTGGCCAGGCCGATCTTCTGCGTCGCGCCATGGGCAAAAAGATCCGCAAGGAGATGCAGGATCAGCGCAAGCATTTCGTCGCCGGCTGCATCGAGCACGGTGTCGAACGGCATCAGGCCGATGCGATTTTCGATCTGCTCGAACGCTTTGCCGAGTACGGCTTCAACAAGAGCCACGCGGCGGCCTACGCGCTGGTCGCCTATCAAACGGCCTACATGAAGGCGAATTTCCCGGTCGAGTTCCTGGCGGCGACGATGACGCTCGATATGGGCAATACCGACAAGCTCGCCGAATTCCGCGCGGAGGCCGAACGTCTTGGCATCATGGTCGATCCGCCGTCGATCAACCGTTCCGCGGTCGATTTCGAAGTCGACGGCAATACGATCATCTATGCGCTGGCGGCGCTCAAAGGCGTCGGCAAACAGGCAGTGGAAGCAATCATCGCCGCGCGGGAGAACGGCGCATTTGCCGATCTTGCCGACTTTGCAGCGCGGGTTAATCCGCGCGCCGTCAACAAGCGCGTGCTTGAAAGCCTCGCGGCGGCCGGCGCCTTCGATGCGTTCGAAAGAAATCGTGCGCGGGTCTTTGGCGCGGTCGATGCCGTGCTCGGCCGCGCGCAACACGCGCACGACACCGCGGCGATCGGCCAAAGCGAATTGTTCGGCGGCGGCGGTACGCGCGAGCCGATCGTGCTGTCGCAGATTGAGGCCTGGTTGCCGGCCGAACGGCTGCGCCGCGAATACGAAGCGGTCGGCTTCTTCCTGTCGGGCCATCCGCTCGACGACTACGCGGCGGTGCTCAAGAAATTGCGGGTACAGCCGTGGGCGGAATTCGCGCGCGCCGTCAAAGGCGGCGCGACGGCGGGCCGTGTCGCCGCCACCGTTGTGTCGCGCACCGAGCGGCGCACGCGGATGGGCAGCAAGATGGGCATCATCGGCCTGTCCGATCCAAGCGGGCATTTCGAGGCCGTTATTTTCTCGGAGGGCCTGGCCGAACATCGCGATTTGCTCGAACCGGGAATGGCCGTGCTGTTGTTCCTGTCGGCGGAAGTGCAGGGCGATGAGGTGCGTGCCCGCATCCAGTCGGCCGAACCGCTCGATAGTGCCGCGGCCAATCTGCAAAAGGGCCTGCGCGTATTCCTGCGCGACGGCGCCCCGCTCGATGCCGTGGCGAAGCGCCTCGAGCCGGCGCAGCGCGCCGCTCCCGCCAATGGTGACGGCGAAGTGAGCGTCGTGTTGCTGCTTCAGCGCGGCACCGAAGTCGAGGTGAAGCTTCCCGGCCGATTTAAGGTCTCCCCGCAGATCGCCGGCGCTATTAAGGCGGTCCCCGGCGTGGTGCAGGTCGAGGCGCTGTAAGCCTTTCCCAATCGCACGCCTAACTCCGCCCTCATCCTGAGGAGCGCCCGTAGGGCGCGTCTCGAAGGATGCGGGCGGCCCCATGCTTCGAGACGCGTCGCTTCGCGACGCTCCTCAGCATGAGGCCGGCAAAGGGCGCCATGCATGCCAGTATTGTGCGTGGTAAGATTTGACGGGTTTGGTCCGGGAGCCGCGTGAGTGCCCAAGTATAGGCTGTCCCGACGTGACGTCGTCAAAGCCGCCGCCGCGCTGCCGCTGTTCTATGCGACACCGCTGCGTGCAGCGCCGCCGCCGGCGGAAGCGATCACGCCGGCGCTGCTAGCGGCCGCGACGAAGGAAGGTCAGGTCACCTGGTACACCTCGGCTGATCTTCAGCTCGCCGAAAAGGTTGGCAAAGCGTTCGAGCAGAAGTTTCCCGGCATTCGCGCGCGCGTCGAGCGCGCCGGCGGTGAGCGCATCTTTGCGCGCGTAGCACAGGAATATGCGTCCGGCCTGCACATCGCCGATGCGGTCAGCACAGGTGATGCGGCGCAGTTCCTGGCCTGGAAACGCCAACGCTGGCTTGCGCCGTACGTCCCCGAGGACGTCGCCAGGCATATTCCGCCTGACCACCGCGATCCCGACGGCACTTACGCGACCGTACGGTCTTCGCTTTGCGTGATGGCGTACAACACAGAGCTTGTGAAGCGCAACGAAGCGCCGAAAAGTTTTGCCGACCTGCTCGATCCGAAGTGGAAAGGCAAGATCGTGAAAGCGCATCCGAGCTACAGTGGCACCATCATGACCTCGACGTACCAAATGGTGCGTGAGCTCGGTTGGCCCTATCTCGAGAAGCTCGCGCAGCAGCAGGTTCTGCAGATCCAGTCCGCGACCGACACGCCGAAAAAGATCGTGCTCGGCGAGCGTCCGGTCATGGCGGACGGCAATGAATTGAACGTGCTGCTGCTCAAGGAAGCGGGCAAGCCGATCGATCTCGTCTATGCCATCGAAGGCACGCCATCGATCGTGCAGCCGTCGGCGGTTTTTGCAACGGCACCGCATCCGAATGCCGCACGGCTTTTCCAGAATTATCTGTTCAGCGTCGAAGCGCAGGAACTATTCGTCAATCTCGGCGGTCTGCGCTCGCTACATGCGCTGGTGAAAGACAAACCGGGTCGTACGCCGCTCTCGGCAATCAAGGTGTGGAAGGATGACCCCGCGGCGGTTGAAACGCAGGGCGAGGAGATCAAGCGCCGCTACTCGCAGATCTTCCACGTGTGACCGTCAGCCGCCGGTATGCGGCACGGCAAACAGGAGCGTCAGGCCGAAGACAGTCATTCCGATGGCGACGGCTGCGATCGGCAACAGGATTTGCGTCGCGGCCTCCCGGCCACTGATGCCGCCGGTCCATGTGATGAAAGGATGCGAAGCCCATTCACTGAAAGACTCGTCATTGGCATGCTGCGCCTGACGATCGGTGTTGTGCTGCCACGTGCGCCACAGAACGACCGGAATTCCAACCAGAATCAGAAAAAAGAAGGTGATCACTGGAAGTGTCAGTCCTTCATAGGCGCCGCGGCTGAACAGTGCCCACACCGAGAGCACCAGCCAGATCGTCAACCCGATGATTGTGCGATAAACGAGCGGATGTAATTCGTCATTGGTCGGCCGGTTGCGCCGGACCGGAACTGGATATGTGGACATGGGCCGCTCCAGATTGCCGCCCCATCACTGTGCTGATGTCCGCTAACGCGCGGACCGTCTCACAGTTCGCGCCCGCGACAATCAATCGCCCCGATAGGACTATATACCGGAATTATCCCGCACCGTGCTGCGGCTAAGCTTTTGACGCGCCTTGCATTCCCAAAATCGCGCCTATATAAGCCCGGCATCACTCACGCGGACGCATGGCTTTAGGCCCCGACAATGGGTCAAAAAGGCCGTCCGGTGGCCCAAACGGGCTCACAAACGTCCGCGGCGGATCAACCGGAGAAGATTATGGCGCTTCCTGACTTTTCGATGCGTCAGCTTTTGGAAGCTGGCGTGCACTTCGGCCATCAGGCCCACCGCTGGAATCCGAAGATGGGCTCGTACATCTTCGGCACCCGCAACAACATCCACATTGTCGATCTCGCCCAGACTGTGCCGATGCTGCATCGCGCGCTTCAGGCCGTGAGCGACACCGTCGCCAAAGGCGGCCGCATTCTGTTCGTCGGCACCAAGCGGCAGGCGCAGGATTCGATCGCTGACGCGGCCAAGCGGTCAGCGCAGTATTACGTGAATTCGCGCTGGCTCGGCGGCACGCTGACCAACTGGAAAACCATCTCCGCCTCGATTGCGCGTCTGCGCAAACTCGACGAGATGCTTAGTTCCGGCGACACCGGTGGCTACACCAAGAAAGAGCGCCTCACGATGCAGCGCGAGCGCGACAAGCTCGACCGCTCGCTCGGTGGCATCAAGGACATGGGCGGCGTGCCGGATCTGTTGTTCGTGATCGACACCAACAAGGAAGATATCGCGATCAAGGAAGCGCAGCGGCTCAACATTCCGGTCGCTGCCGTCGTCGACACCAATTGCGATCCCGCCGGTATCACTTATGTCGTGCCGGGCAATGACGACGCCAGCCGCGCGGTCTCGCTCTATTGCGATCTTATTGCCAAGGCGGCGATTGACGGGATTTCGCGCGCGCAGGGCGAAATGGGCGTGGATATCGGCGCAGCCGAAAAGCCTATCGTTGCCGAGCAGGTGCCGACGGCTCCGGCCGCCAACGATCTCGGGTTCGAGCAATTGCCCGGACCGCGCGGCGCCGCCGACGATCTCAAGAAACTGCCAGGCGTTTCGCCGGCCATCGAAAAGCAACTCAACGATCTCGGCATCTTCCACTTCTCGCAAATTGCCGAGCTCAACGAGAAGGCCGCGCACAATGTCGGCGAAGAAGTGGGCCTCCCTGGCCGTGTGCCGGGCTGGGTCACCAAGGCCAAGGAATTGACGGCGGAATAACGCCGCCTCGTTTTCCATTGATAACGACCGCCGGCCGCGCAGTGCGCGGCTGGAACGGATGAAGGATCAGGTTCGATGGCAAATATCAGCGCCCAGATGGTCAAGGAGCTGCGCGAGTCCACCGGCGCGGGCATGATGGACTGCAAGTCTGCACTTACCGAGACCAATGGCGATATGACGGCGGCGCAGGACTGGCTGCGCAAGAAGGGTCTGTCCAAAGCCGCCAAGAAGGCGGGCCGCGTCGCGGCCGAGGGGCTGATCGGCGTCCTGGTGCAAGGCACCAAGGGCGTCGTCGTGGAGGTTAATTCCGAAACCGACTTCGTTGCGCGCAACGATTTGTTTCAGGGTCTCGTCAAGATGATCGCCGATGTGGCGCTGTCGGTCGGCAACGACGTTGAAAAAATCAACGCGGCGAAAGCCGGCAGCATTACGGTGGCCGAGTCGATTTCGGACACGATCGCAAAAATCGGCGAGAACATGACGCTGCGCCGCGCCGGCGGGCTTTCCGTGGGGAAAGGCGCAATCGGTTCCTACGTACACAATGCGGTCACCGACGGTCTCGGCAAGATCGGGGTGATCGTCGCGCTCGAATTGTCCGGCAAGACCGACGAATTGAGCGCGCTTGGCCGGCAGGTCGCCATGCATGTCGCATCGGCCAATCCTCTGGCGCTTGATTCGGCCGCGCTGGATCCGGCCGTTGTGGAGCGCGAGAAGAATGTGCTCGCCGACAAGTTCAAGCAGCAGGGCAAACCGGCTAACGTGATCGAGAAGATCGTCGAGTTGGGATTAAAGACGTTCTACAAGGAAGTGTGCTTGCTCGAGCAACCGTTCATTTTCGACGACAAAAAGAGCGTCGCGCAGGCACTGAAGGAAGCCGAGGGCAAAGTGGGCGGGCCGATCAAGGTCACGGGTTTCGTCCGGTTCGCACTCGGTGAGGGCATCGAGAAGCAGGAAACCGACTTTGCCGCCGAGGTCGCAGCCGCTGCGGGCCAAAGCTGATAGCGGCGCGCAGCAGAATTGAGGATCGCATCGCATGAGTGATCCGCTTTACCGACGCGTGATCGTCAAGCTGTCCGGTGAGGCGCTCACCGGCAAGCAAGGTTTCGGCATCGATCAGGCAACCGTCGAACGTCTCGCCACCGATCTTGCGGCTGCTGCCAAGCTCGGCGTGGAGCTCGGCGTCGTGGTCGGCGGCGGCAATATCTTCCGCGGCGTCGAAGTGTCGGAGCGCGGCGTGCCGCGGCCGGTCGGCGACACCATGGGTATGCTGGCGACAGTGATGAATTGTCTTGTGCTGGAAGCGGCCATCGAGCGGGCCGGGTGCGAGGCACGCACGTTGTCTGCGCTCGCGATGACCGCAGTGTGCGAAACCTACAACCGCAAACGCGCAATGAAGAACCTCGGCAAGGGTCGCGTTGTGTTGCTTGCCGCCGGCACGGGCAATCCCTTCTTCACGACCGACACCACCGCGGTGCTGCGCGCGGCAGAACTTGAGGCCCAGGCGGTACTCAAGGCGACAAATGTTGACGGCGTTTATACCGCCGACCCGAAAAAAGACCCGAAGGCCAAACGTTACGACAAGCTCAGCCACCAGGAAGCGCTCGAAAAGGATCTGAAGGTCATGGACGGCGCCGCCTTCGCGCTTGCCCGTGAAAACCGGATGCCTATCATCGTGTTTTCGATTGCGGAAAAGAGCGCCATCGAAGCCGTACTACGCGGCAAGGGGCACGCGACCGTCGTCGGCTAGGCCGGCGTGGCAATTGCTGCTTTGTTTACAGGCACGGTGTTCGAGGAATTGTCATGACAAGCACAACACACGACATTAACGAGATTAAGCGCCGCATGCAGGGCGCTAGCAGTGTATTGAAAACAGAATTGTCCGGCCTGCGGACCGGGCGGGCTTCTGCACACTTGCTCGATCCGATCATGGTGGAGGCCTATGGCGCGCAGATGCCGCTCAATCAGGTTGCGACAGTGAGCGTGCCCGAGCCGCGAATGATTTCGGTCAATGTCTGGGACCGTTCGCTTGTGCATCCGGTGGAAAAGGCGATCGTGAATTCCAATCTCGGATTGTCGCCGGCAACCGAAGGTCAAACCATTCGCTTGCGCATTCCTGAACTCAACGAGGATCGGCGCAAGGAACTGGTGAAGGTGGCGCACAAATATGCCGAGACGGCGCGCGTCGCCGTGCGGCATGTCCGGCGTGACGCTATGGATGTTATCAAGAAGCTCGAAAAGGATCATAAGATCAGCAAGGACGATCACGATCGCTTCTCCGGCGATATACAGAAGGCAACCGACGCGGGCATCGCGGAGATCGATCACATGCTGTCGGCAAAAGAAAAGGAGATCCTCACGGTCTGAGGTCGCAAGGCATGCCCGAGGCCGAAATGCAGCAGACCGCCCCGCCGGCATTCGATGTGCCGCGGCACGTTGCTATCATCATGGATGGCAATGGCCGTTGGGCGGCCGCGCGCGGGCTGCCGCGGGCCGAGGGGCACCGGCGCGGCGTCGAGGCGTTGCGGCGGACCATCCGCGCCGCGGGCGAAATCGGCATCAAGATCGTCACCATTTTCTCGTTCAGCGCGGAAAACTGGTCGCGACCGGCAAGTGAAATCGGCGAGCTGATGGGGCTGCTGCGTCGTTTCGTACGCAATGATCTGGCCGAACTTCACAAGAGCAACGTTCGGGTGCGCATCATTGGCGAGCGGGCCGGACTTGATCCGGACATCGGGCGGCTGCTGACGGAAGCCGAAGAACTCACCAAGAACAATGACGGGCTCACATTGGTGGTGGCGTTCAATTATGGGGCGCGGCAGGAAATCGTGCGCGCGGTACAGCGCATTGCGGACGAGATCGCGCAGGGGCGGATGAGCGCCGCCGACATCGACATGGATTCGATCACCCGCTTCCTCGATGCGCCCGACATTCCCGATCCAGATCTCATCATCCGCACCAGTGGTGAGCAGCGCCTGTCGAATTTTTTGCTCTGGCAATCGGCCTACAGCGAACTGGTTTTCGTGCCAACTTATTGGCCGGACTTTGATCGGGCCACGCTCGAATCCGCCATTCGCGAATATCAACAACGCGAGCGCCGGTTCGGCGGCCTCGTCGCGCAGACCGGATCCTGATCCGTGGTTGATGCAGACCCTGCGTCCCGAACGCCCATGTCCATGAACAACCTGGCGCTGCGCATTTTCTCGGCCGCGGTGCTGGCGCCGCTCGCCATATACGTCGCCTATCGTGGCGGCTGGGCGTTTGTTCTCTTCTGGTGGCTGGCTGCAATTGCAGTCTTGTGGGAATGGACGACCATGGTCGTGGGTGCATCTCACCGGCTGATGTTTTCCTCCTGTGGCGGCGCCATTGCGGTTGCAGGCTTTGTGGCCTGGCTCGGCCGCCCGGTCGTTGCAATATTGATGGTTGGGCTCGGCGCCCTTGCCGCCGCAATATTTGCACCTGACGAGCGGCGAGTCTGGGTCACGGCCGGAATTGGCTATGCGGGAGCGCTGCTATTGGCGCCGGTTTTTCTGCGCGCGGACGACATGTTTGGATTTGCGGTGATCGTGGTATTGTTCGCCATTGTGTGGACGACCGATGTATTCGCCTATTTTGCCGGCCGCGCCTTCGGCGGACCAAAGCTGCTGCCTGTTGTGAGCCCGAAAAAAACGTGGTCGGGCGCAATTGTTGGCGTGATTGGCGCGGTGTTGGTCGCGCTGTTCGTCGCGAGCCTGTTCGGGTCGTTCAACAAAACGGCAATCGTCATCATCGCTTTTGTCTTGTCCGTGGTGTCGCAATGCGGCGATTTGTTCGAGTCATGGGTGAAGCGGCAATTCGGGGCGAAGGATTCTAGTCATCTCATTCCAGGACATGGCGGCGTGATGGATCGGCTCGATGGCTTCTGGGCCGCGGCGCTCGTCGGTTGCGTTATCGGTTTGGTGCGCGGCGGGTTCGATGCGCCGGCGCGCGGGTTGCTACAATGGTGAAAGTATGACGGTCGTCGACGTGGTGCGTACGAAAGCAGCGCCCGCGGGTGAGGTGCGCAGCATCACCATTCTCGGGGCAACCGGCTCGGTTGGAACGAGCACGCTCGATCTGATCAAGCGCGAGCCCGAACGGTATCGCGTCGAGTTCGATCAGTGCGCGCCGCAACGCCGCGGCGCTGGCCAAAATCGCGCGTGAGGTCGGGGCCCGCCACGCGGTGGTTGCGGATCATGCAGCCTATCGTGAACTCAAAGACGCGCTGTCCGGCTCTCGCATCGAAGCTGCGGCTGGCGAAGATGCGTTGGTGGAAGCGGCGCAGCGCCCTGCCGATTGGGTGATGGGGGCGATCAGCGGCGCAGTCGGATTGAAGCCAACACTTGCCGCAGTCGAACGTGGGGCGACTGTCGCCCTTGCCAACAAGGAATGCCTAGTTTGCGCGGGCGCCCTGTTCATGCGTAGCGCCGCAAAGGCCGGCGCCAGGATCCTGCCAGTCGACTCCGAACACAATGCGGTGTTTCAGGCGCTTGGCTCCGGCAATTGGGGCGACGTCAGGCGCGTGATCCTGACGGCATCCGGCGGACCGTTTCGAACATGGTCGTTGGATGCCATCAAGGCCGCAACGCCCGAACAGGCACTCAAGCATCCGAACTGGTCGATGGGGCCGAAGGTCACAATCGACTCGGCAACGCTGATGAACAAAGGCCTGGAGATTATTGAGGCGCACCACCTGTTCGCGCTGCCGTCTGAACAAATTGACGTTTTGGTTCATCCGCAATCGGTGGTGCACGGCCTCGTGGAATTCCGGGATGGGTCGGTCGTGGCACAGCTTGGCTCGCCCGACATGCGCATTCCGATTGCCCACTGTCTGGCCTGGCCGCGCCGCATCGATGGGCCAGCCGCCCGGCTCGATCTTGCTGCATTGAAGCAACTCACTTTCGAGGCGCCGGATCTGGAGCGATTTCCGGCGCTCGGCCTGGCGCGTCGTGCCATGGAAACAGGCGGGGCGGCGCCCACTGTCCTGAATGCGGCCGATGAAGTTGCGGTCAGCGAATTTATCGCCGGCAGGATCTCTTTTCCCGCCATTGTGGCCCTTGTTGAGGCGACCCTTGATATGGCCGAAAAGCGCGGTTTATTGGCCGAACCGACCGGAATCGATGCCGCTTTGGCTGTTGACCATATTGCAAGAAGTCTGGCTCGGGACCTCTTGCCCGAAATTGCCGTAAAGGCATCCTAGGTAGTTTACGGGCGATAAACAGTCCTGACAGGGCGAACGAGGAGCACGGAGCGTAATGGGTATGGAAATCATGGGAGGCTTAAGCGCGTTTGGTGGCGGCCTCGTCGGCTACGTGGTGCCCTTCCTGTTCGTTCTGACGATCGTCGTGTTTTTTCACGAGCTCGGCCATTTCATGATGGCGCGCTGGTGCGGCATCAGGGTTCTGGTTTTCTCGATCGGTTTTGGCCCGGAGATCGCCGGTTTCAACGACCGTTACGGCACGCGCTGGAAGATTTCCGCGGTTCCACTTGGTGGCTACGTGAAATTCTTCGGCGACGACAATGCGGCAAGCACGCCTGACCATGCGGCCGTTGCGGCCATGAGCGACGCCGAAAAGAAGGATAGCTTTATATTCCAGCCGATCCGTTCGCGTGCCGCTGTGGTCGCTGCCGGGCCGATCGCGAATTTCGTGCTGGCAATCGCCATTTTTGCCGGCATTTTCATGACGGTCGGCAAACAGACCACCAGCGCACGCGTCGATACCGTGCAGGCGGGGAGTGCGGCCGAAGTGGCCGGCTTCAAGGCGGGTGATCTTGTGCTGTCGATCAATGGCGAGAAGATCGAGAGCTTTTCGGACATGCAGCGGGTCGTCAGCATTAGCGCTGGTGAGCCGCTTGCCATCGAGGTGGATCGCGGTGGAGTGTCGGTCGCACTCAAGGCCGTTCCCCAGCTGAAGGAGATCAAGGACAATTTCGGCAATGTCCACCGCCTTGGGGTGCTGGGTATCAGCCGGTCAATGGCGCCTGGCGACATCAAGACTGAGAAAGCTGGGCCGATCCGTGCCGTCGTGATGGGCGCGCAGGAGACCTGGTTCGTGGTCGACCGGACGCTGTCCTACATTACGGGCGTTTTTGCGGGCCGGGAGGCTGCCGACCAGCTTGGCGGCCCCATTCGCATCGCCCAGGTTTCAGGGCAGGTGGCTACCGCTGGTTTTGCGGCTCTGATCCACCTGACTGCCGTGCTCTCGGTTTCAATTGGCCTCCTGAATCTGTTCCCCATCCCTTTGCTCGATGGCGGTCACCTTTTGTTCTATGTTATCGAAGCGATTCGAGGCCGACCGTTATCGGAACGGGCTCAGGAACTCGGGTTCAGGATTGGCCTGGCGATCGTCGTGATGTTGATGATTTTTGCAACCTTTAATGACATCCTGCATCTCGCCACGTCATGACCGTTGCTGACGGGCAACTTTTTGAGGGGAAAGGGAAAGTTGGGCGGGACTTTCGTTTGCAGTGCATAAAAAACGCTGTACAAAGCAGGCCTATGCCAGCCCGGACCGTCTAACGAATCCGCAGTGGGGGCGGCCGCATGGATCAAAAGGGCGCGTAGCGCATGGGAATTGGTGTGCGGGTGGTTCGGGGATTGGCGTTTAACTGCCTCGTCCTCGCCGGGATCCTTGTCGGCGCTTGCTGCGTGACTGTAGCCTCCTCGGGGGTCGCGGTTGCGCAGTCGGCCAGCTCTATCGTTGTTGAGGGCAGCCGCCGGGTCGAGGCCGACACCATCCGTTCCTATTTCAAGCCCGGCCCGGGTGGCCGGCTGGGCCCCGAGCAGGAAGACGAAGCGCTTAAGTCCCTCCTCGGCACAGGTCTCTTCGCTGACGTCCGCATCAACCATGCCGGCGGCCGTATTGTGGTGACGGTGGTCGAGAACCCGGTGATCAACCGGGTTGCCTTTGAAGGCAACAAGAAGGCCAAGGACGAGCAACTCACCGCGGAAGTCCAATCAAAGCCACGCGGGACCTTGTCGCGGCCGACCGTCCAGGCCGACGTGCAGCGCATCATCGAGATTTATCACCGCAGTGGCCGTTTCGACGTCAGTGTCGATCCGAAGATCATCGAGTTGCCCAATAACCGCGTCGACCTGGTGTTCGAGATCAAGGAAGGGGAGAAGACTGGCGTCAAGGACATCCGGTTTGTCGGCACGCATGCATTTTCTTCCGGTCGGCTGAAAGACATCGTCAAGACCTCTGAAAGCAATTTTCTCAGCTTCCTGCAGACCACCGACATCTATGACCCTGATCGCGTCGAGGCCGACCGCGATCTGCTGCGCCGGTTCTACCTGAAACACGGCTACGCCGATGTGCGCATCGTTTCTGCGGTCGGCGAATACGATCCGTCCAAGAAGGGCTTTGTCGTCACCTTCACGATCGATGAAGGCGCACAATATCGCGTAGGCACGGTGGACGTGGTGTCGAACGTGCACGCGATCGATCCGGCCTCGTTGCGATCCCAGGTCAAACTCGGTCCGGGCAGCGTCTACAACGCGGATCTCGTGGAAAAAAGCGTCGAGTCGATGACGATTGCGGCCGCCAAGCATGGCTATGCCTTCGCCACCGTCCGTCCGCGCGGCGATCGTAAGTTCGAGACCAAAACCATCAATCTCGTCTTCGTTGTCGAAGAGGGCGCCCGCGCCTACATCGAGCGCATCAACGTGCGGGGCAATACCCGTACGCGCGACTACGTGATCCGCCGGGAATTCGATCTGAGTGAAGGCGACGCTTATAATCGCGCACTCGTCGACCGTGCTGAGCGCCGCCTGAAGAACCTCAATTACTTCAAGACGGTGAAAATCACCAACGAGCCAGGTTCGGCGCCGGATCGTGTCGTCGTTAACGTTGACGTTGAAGAACAGCCGACCGGCGAGTTTTCGGTCTCCGGCGGTTATTCCACCGCCGACGGTCTCATTGGCGAAGTGAGCGTCGCTGACCGCAACCTCATGGGCCGCGGCAATTATGCCAAGGCGTCTTTCACTTACGGACAATACGTTAAGGGCTTCGACCTCTCGTTCGTCGAGCCCTATCTATTTGGCTACCGCATGGCGGGCGGAATTGACCTGTTTGCGCGGCAAAATCTCGCAAACAGTTACGTCTCGTACGATTCCCAGACCGATTGGCACCAATCTGCGTCTCGGCTTTGCGCTGACCGAGGAAATCGCGTTTGCACCGCGTTATTCGTTCTACCAGCAGAAAATCACGCTGCCCACCCAGTACAATAACTGTCAATTTTCAAGCCGGCACACCAGGTAATGGTGGGCCGGGCGTGAACCCGACTGATGAAGCGGCGGGATCGGACACAAATCCGTTAGCAAACGGCCCGTTCGGTGGCTGTTATGCGGACGGCGAGGCCTCACTTGCGGTGCGTAAAGAACTGGCTGCGGGTCCGGTCAACACTTCGCTGGTTGGCTATACGGTTTCGTACAACACGCTCGACAATAACAGACTTCCGACGAGCGGCCTCTATACCGAACTCAAGCAGGATTTTGCCGGCGTCGGTGGCGATGTGAACTTCATCCGCACGTCCGTTGAAGCGCGCAATTACTATGAAGTGTTTTCCGATGTCGTCAGCGTCTTAAAGCTCCAAGCCGGCAATATTACACCTTGGGGTGGCCAGAGTTTGCGTATGCTGGACCAATTCCAGATGGGGCCAAACCTCGTGCGTGGTTTTGCCCCTGCGGGCATAGGTCCGCGCGACCTCACGATAGGAACAACGAACGACGCCCTCGGCGGCAGCATGTTTTGGGGTGTGAGCCTTGAGGCGCAAACGCCGTTGTATTTCTTGCCGAAGGACATCGGCATCAAGCTTGCGGCCTTTGCCGATGCGGGCAACGTCTGGGACTATCAAGGCCCGACAAGTTGGAGTGTAACCGGCGAAACGCTCCAGGTCGGCCTGGATGGTGCGACCAAGATCCGCTCTTCAGTCGGCGTCGGCCTACTCTGGGATTCGCCACTCGGACCGTTGCGTTTCGATTTGGCTTATCCGATTACAAAGTATTGCGCGACCGGGTCGGATAACGTCACGCAAATTTGCGACCGCACGCAGATCTTCCGTTTCAGCGGCGGCACCAGGTTCTGATCTTGGCTGCGCCCGGCGGCACGGCGGATCGGACTCATGCAGAGATGAACGAGCCGGTCTTCTTGCGACACTCGCGCGGTCTCACGCTTGATGAGATCGTCGCTCTGACCGGCGCCACGCTGGTGTCGCCGTCCCCGCATTCGCGCCTGATTGTTAATGTTGCTCCGCTCGATCGCGCGTCGCCTCACGATCTTGCTTTTTTTGACAACAGGAAGTTCGCGGCGGCTGCGGCCGCGACCCATGCCGGTGTCTGTCTCACGACGACAGCGCTTGCCGGTGATCTGCCACCCAATGTGGCTGTGCTTACGGTACGGGACCCATACCGCGCATTCGTAACTGTAGCGCGCGAAATGTTTCCGCAAGCGCTGCGTCCGTCGTCGCTGTCCGAGCCGGGCGAGTTTGCCGGCGCGCATATCGATCCAAGCGCGCGCATGGAAGATGGCGTGTCAATTAATCCGGGCGCGGTTATAGGTCCGGGTGTCGAGATCGGAAGCGGCAGCGTGATCGGAGCGAACGCGGTGATCGGCGTGGGCGTGAGAATCGGGCGGGACAGTTCGATCGGCGCCAATGCAACCATCAGCGACGGCATTGATCGGGGATCGCGTCATCATTCATCCCGGATGCAAGATCGGTCAGGATGGCTTCGGCTTCGTGATGGGCAAAAGCCACCTGAAAGTCCCGCAGGTCGGACGCGTTATTATTCAAGATGACGTGGAGATCGGGGCCGGCACAACCATCGACCGTGGTGCCATTCGCGATACGGTCATCGGCGAGGGCACCAAGATCGACAACCTCGTTCAGGTGGGCCACAATGTCACGTATTGGCCGTCACTGCATACTGGTGGCGCTAACGGGCATTTCCGGCAGCGCGACATTGGAAGATTTCGTTGTGCTGGGTGCCCGTGTTGGCGTGGGCAATGACTTAACGATTGGCGAAGGGGCGCAGGTTGCGGCAATCAGCAATGTCCACGGTGACGTGCCGGCTGGTGCGCGCTGGGGTGGATCGCCGGCCAAGCCGATTAAATTGTGGTTCCGCGAAATGAAAATGCTTGCGCGGCTTGCTCGCAGGGAAAGCGATAGTGAGACGGCGGCGGACGAATGAGATTGTATCATGGATAAAGCCGTAACGAGGCTTGAGGCATTCGACATCGAGATGGTGTTGAAAATGTTGCCACACCGTTATCCATTCTTGATGGTTGACCGCGTTATTGACATTCAAGGCGACGAATCCGGCATCGGCATAAAAAACGTGACGATCAATGAACCGCAATTTCAGGGCCATTTTCCCGGCAATCCGGTTTTTCCGGGCGTGCTGATGATTGAAGGCATGGCGCAGACAGCAGGCGTGTTGTGCATTGCCGCGACCGGGGCGCAGCTGAAATCGGTGTTCTTTCTCACAATCGACAAGGCAAAATTCCGTAAGCCAGTGCGGCCCGGCGATACCGTCGAGTATCATATGAAACGGATTGCGCGGCGCAAATCCATGTGGTGGTACCGCGGCGAAGCGAAAGTAGCCGGCCAGATCGTCGCGGAAGCCGAAGTCGGCGCCATGCTTTCAGACGCATGAGCGCGCGCATGATTGATCCTTCGGCCCGGATCGAGGCCGGGGCTGTAATCGGAAGCGACGTCATAATCGGTCCCTATTGCACGATTGGTGCGCACGTTCGCATTGGCGAGGGGTGCCGTTTGATTGGACACGTCAATCTCACGGGCCACACCACAATTGGTCCGCGCACCGTCATCCACCCGTTTGCGTCACTTGGCTCGCCGCCGCAATCGTTCGGCTATCGTGGCGGGCCGACTACGCTCGAGGTGGGGGCTGATTGCGATATTCGTGAAAATGTCACCATGAACACCGGTACGGAAGATGGCGGCGGAAAGACGCAAGTCGGTGGTGGCTGTTTTTTCATGGTCGGGAGCCACGTTGGCCACGATTGTCACGTCGGGAACAAAGTGGTGTTCGCCAATAACACAGTGCTCGGCGGGCATGTCACAATCGGCGATAATGTCGTTTTCGGAGGTGGCGTTGCGGTACGGCAGTTCGTGCGGATCGGCGAGGGCGCAATGATCGTCGGCCTGAGCGGTGTGCGGGCCGATGTGATCCCATTTGCGATGGCGCAAGGTTCGCTCGCCAATCTGATTGGACTCAATGTCGTCGGCATGCGGCGGCGCGGACTTTCGAAATCGGACATTCACCGGATTCGTGCCGCGTACGAAACCTTGTTTTTCGGTGATGGCGAGTTCCGTGCCCGCATCGACAAGGTTGCTATGGACTTCGGTGACGATACGCTAGTGGGCAAGATTATTGCGTTCATTCGTACGGGAAAGCGTCCGTTCACCATGGCTATCAAGCGCGGTGAGGCGGACGAGGACGCATGAGCGCGCTAGCCGCGGTGGGGCAGAACGGCCCGCTTGCACTCATATGCGGGGGCGGCACGTTACCTGTCGCGGTGGCCGACTCCGTTTCGAAACGGGGACGAGCGGTTCTGCTTTTTGCGCTCCGCGGCCATGCCGACCCGGAAATGGTCGCACGCTATCCGCACCACTGGATTTGTGTTGGTCAACTGGGTGCTTTCACAAGGTTCGCCCGAGCCGCCGGCTGCCGCGACGTCGTATTTATCGGCTCGCTGGTGCGGCCGACGCTCTGGAATCTTCGTCCCGATTTCAAGGCGCTCATGTTATTGCCACGAATTATGGCTGCATACCGCGGTGGCGATAATCATCTTCTGTCGGGCGTGAGCCGGATCGTCGAGGATCACGGCTTTCACCTTCTTGGTGCCCATGAGGTTGCACCGGAGATACTGGTGCCGGAAGGGGTACTCGGGCGCATCGATGCCACGGAGCAGCATCGGCAGGATATTGCTTTCGGCTTCGATTATCTACATGCGAGCGGTGCGTTTGATATTGGGCAAGCTGTGGTGGTGGCCGGCAAACGCGTACTGGCGGTAGAAGCCGCCGAAGGTACCGACCAGATGTTGGCGCGCGTTGCTGAGTTGCGAATTGCCGGACGAATCGGTACCCCGCCTGGGATTGGCGTGCTGGTGAAGGCACCAAAACCGGAGCAGGATCGCCGGTTTGATTTGCCGTCAATCGGACCAAATACCGTGGCCGGGGTGGCGCATGCGAAGCTTGCCGGTATCGCCGTTGTTGGCGGTGCAACCGTGGTTGCGGAACCGGAGCGGGTCGTCGTTGAAGCCGACCGCACCGGAATTTTTGTCGTCGGTGTTCCGGCTGGAACAGAGCGATGAGCCCGCATATTTTTCTCGTCGCCGGCGAGGAGTCCGGTGACAGGCTGGGTGCCGCGCTGATCGCAGCGATCAGGCAGCGCACTCAAGGGCGCGCGCAATTTTCCAGCGTCGGTGGCGTTCACATGGCAGCGGAGGGTGTACCAAGTCTTTTTCCTCTTGGTGATCTTGCGATTATTGGATTCGGCGGGGTTCTGACGCGTTTGCCGAAGATCGTCCGGCACATTCGCGAGACGGCAGATGCCGTCGTATCGGCAAAACCAAATGCGCTGGTCATCATTGACAGCCCCGAATTTACCCATCGTGTCGCGCGCGCTGTACGCGCCCGTGATCCTGAAATTCCGATTGTCGACTATGTTTGCCCGTCGGTATGGGCATGGCGCCCGGGTCGCGCGCGCGCCATGCGCACATTTATCGATCATGTGCTTGCGCTGCTGCCGTTCGAACCAAAAGTCCTGGGGGAGCTCGGTGGGCCGCCGTGCAGCTACGTCGGTCATCCATTGATAGAGCGGCTCGGCGAATTGCGCCCAAACGAGCTTGAGAAACGTTTGCGGATGGCTGGTCCTCCGTTGCTGCTGGTGATGCCGGGCAGCCGGTCGGGCGAAATACGGCGTATGACACCGGTTTTTGGTGCGGCGGTTGCGCGCGTGGCGGAGCAGTTCGGGGATATTGAAGCGGTCGTCCCGGCCGTACCAAGGCTTGCCGACACGGTGCGAGCTGCGGTCGCCCCGTGGCGCGTTTCGACACGCGTGATCACCGACGCCAGTGAAAAGAATGAGGCCTTTCGGACAGCGCGTGCGGCGTTGACCAAATCGGGTACCTCGACGCTGGAACTCGCGCTTGCGGGTGTGCCAATGGTAGCGGCGTACAAAGTGGGTCTGATCGAAGAAGTTGCCGCACGGTTGCTCATCAATGTCCCGTCCGTCATTCTCGCCAATCTGACACTCGGGGAAAATATTGTGCCGGAGTTCCTTCAACGGGATTGTACAGCCGAACGGCTCGCAACCGCGGTACTGCCGTTATTGGCCGACACGCCTGAGCGGAGACGGCAAATCGACGCGTTTGCCCGCCTTGATGCGATTATGGAAATCGGAATCGCGCAGCCCAGCGACCGGGCCGCTTCGCTGGTGCTCGATTGTGCTATGAAAAAGGGCCAATTATTGCGCGAAACTGGAATATCAGCCCTGTCACAATCCTAGCTTGCTGGGTCCTCCCGGATAGGCGTATGTCCTTGTAGCAAACCGGATTCCAGCCTTTGACCCTTTCCCCGCGCGCATCGATCACGGCTGTTCATGGCTATGTGCCGCCTGATCTGCTCACCAATGCAGAACTGGCCCGCCTGGTTGACACCAGCGACGCCTGGATCACCGAGCGCACAGGCATCAAGGAGCGTCATATTCTGAAAGGCGAGGGTCTCGGCACCTCACACATGGCCGCCGAAGCGGTGCGCGGGCTGTTAGAGAAGACCGGCACCAAGCCGGAAGAGGTGGACCTGCTCATCTGTGCAACCACAACGCCGGATCTACAGTTTCCATCCACTGCCAATTTGATCTGCGACATGGTCGGCGTGCGCAATATTGGAAGCTTCGACGTGCAGGCTGCCTGCTCGGGCTTTCTTTATTCGCTCACCATCGCCGCGCAATTCATCGCCAACGGCACCGCGCGAAAAGTAGTCGTTGTCGGCGCCGACAAGATGTCGTCGATCATCGACTACACCGACCGCGCTACGTGTGTTTTGTTCGGGGATGGTGCCGGGGCGGTGCTCGTCGAGCCGAACGATAGCGGGTACGGCATCATGGACGCCCTCATTCATTCCGACGGATCGGGCATGATCCATTTACATCAGAAGGCAGGCGGCAGCCGCATGCCGGCCACGGCCGAAACCGTGGCCAAGCGGTTGCACTATGTCCATCAAGAAGGCGCTGCGGTCTACAAGTTCGCCATCGCCAAAATGGCGGAAGTGGCCGGCCAGATCATGTCGCGAAACAATTTGCGCGCTGAGATGATTGACTGGCTCGTTCCGCACCAAGCCAATAAGCGCATCATCGAGTTGACTGCCGAGCGTATGGGCATGCCGATGGACAAGGTGATGGTGACCATCCACAAATACGGCAACACCACCAATGCCACCATTCCGCTCTGCCTCTGGGACTACGAGCCGAAGTTGAAGCGCGGCGACCGCATGGTACTCGCCGCGTTCGGCGGCGGGTTCACCTGGGCAGGAATTTACGTGCAATGGGCCTATGACGGCGCAACCGCGCTGAAGCTCAACGGCAAATCGAACGGTAAAGCGCAGGGTCGCTAGCGAGATTATTTCCGCCGCGAAATCGGCGCATAGTCTCTGCGCGTTGCGCCCGTATAGAGCTGCCGCGGCCTGCCGATTTTCTGGTGCGGATCCTCGATCATTTCTTTCCACTGGGCGATCCAGCCGACCGTGCGGGCGACCGCAAACAGTACAGTGAACATCGTAGTGGGGAATCCCATCGCCTTAAGCGTAATGCCCGAATAGAAGTCGATGTTCGGATAGAGCTTTTTCTCGATGAAATAATCGTCGTGGAGCGCGATTTTTTCGAGTTCCATCGCGACGTCGAGGAGTGGATCATCCTTGATGCCGAGTTCCGTCAAGACCTCATGACAAGTCTTCTGCATGATCTTGGCGCGCGGATCGTAGTTTTTGTAGACGCGATGACCGAAGCCCATCAGCCGGTATGAGTTGTTTTTATCTTTGGCACGCTTGATGAATTCTGGAATGCGGTCGACCGAGCCAATCTCGCGGAGCATGTTGAGGGCGGCTTCATTCGCGCCGCCATGCGCCGGACCCCACAAGCAGGCGCAGCCGGCCGCGATGCAAGCGAAAGGATTGGCGCCGGAGGAGCCGGCAAGCCGGACGGTTGATGTTGATGCATTCTGTTCGTGATCGGCATGCAGGATAAAGATGCGGTCCATCGCGCGCGCGAGAACCGGGTTGGCCTTATACTCCTCTGTCGGCACCGCAAAACACATGCGCAGGAAATTCGAGGCATAATCGAGTTCGTTTTTGGGATACACGAACGGCTGGCCGATCGAATATTTGTACGCCATGGCCGCAAGCGTCGGCACTTTCGCAATCATACGGATCGAGGCGATCATGCGCTGGTGCGGATCGGAAATGTCAGTGGAGTTGTGATAGAATGCAGATAGTGCGCCGACGCAGCCCGTCATGACCGCCATCGGATGCGCATCACGGCGGAAGCCCTGAAAGAACCGCATCATTTGCTCGTGCACCATCGTGTGCCGGTTGACGCGGTAGTCGAAGTCGGCCTTCTGCGACGTGGTCGGCAATTCGCCGTAGAGCAGCAGGTAGCAAGTTTCCAGAAAGTCGCCGTGTTCGGCGAGCTGTTCGATCGGATAGCCGCGATAGAGCAGGATGCCCTCGTCGCCATCGATATAGGTGATCTTGGACTCACAGCTCGCCGTCGAGGTAAAGCCGGGATCGTAGGTAAACAACCCGCTCTGGCCGTAGAGCTTGGAGATGTCGACGACGTCGGGACCGATCGTGCCGGGATAGATCGGCATGTCCCAATTGTTGTTGCCGACCGTCAGAGTGCCGGTCTTGTTCTTGGCGCTGGTCTTGGCGTCCATGGTCGAGCCCTCGAATTGGCCGCGAGCGATGCGCGTGGAAACGTGCGTATCCCATTCAAGTGTGCGCTGCAAGATAGCGGCACGGCGCCATATATAGGCCCTGCGTCGTGCATTTACGCGATATGAAACTTTTACGGTGTTGCCTGGTCCCGCAGCCGGGCAAGGCTCTCGTCCCGGCCTAACACGGCGAGCACGTCAAAAATTGGCGGCGATGTGGTTCGGCCCGTGAGAGCAGCCCGAAGCGGTTGCGCCACGGCGCCCAGTTTTAGGCCGGCGCGTTCGGCATAAGGCCGCACGACCGCCTCGGCCGACGCCGCATTCCAGTCCGTGACGGCCTCCAGTTCCGGCAGCAGAGCGGCAATAAGGGTTTTGGCTTCGGTTGTCAGGAGGGTTTTGGCCTGATCGTTGATATCGAGCGGGCGGCTTGTCCACAGGAACCGGGAGGCGTCAAACAACTCAACCAAAGTCTTGGCCCGTTCCTTCAGACCCGGCATGGCAGCCAAAAGCTTGGCGCGTAACGCAGGGGTCATTTTGCTCGCGAGTTCCTGGCCGCCCGCAATGTGGGGCAAGAGCTGCTCGAGAGCGGCGATCAGGTCGGCGTCATCGGTCGAGCGGATGTAATGGCCGTTGAGGCTCTCGAGCTTCGTAAAGTCGAAGCGCGCCGGCGAGCGCCCGATCTGCGGCAGGTCGAAGGCCGTAATCATTTCCTCCGTGGTGAATATCTCCTGGTCGCCATGCGCCCAACCGAGCCTCACCAGGTAATTTCGCATCGCCGCTGGCAGATATCCCATAGCCCGGTAGGCGTCGACGCCGAGAGCCCCATGTCGCTTTGAGAGCTTGGAACCGTCCGGGCCATGAATAAGCGGGATATGGGCCATGATCGGTACCTTCCAGCCGAGCGCCTGATAGATCTGGGTCTGGCGTGCGCCGTTGTTGAGGTGGTCATCACCGCGGATGATATGAGTCACACCCATGTCATGGTCGTCGACCACGACGGCCAGCATGTAGGTGGGTGTACCGTCCGAGCGCAGCAGCACGAAATCGTCGAGGTTTTCATTCTGCCAGACCACACGCCCCTGAACCTGATCCTCAACGACTGTTTCACCGGTCAACGGCGACTTGAGGCGGACGACCGGATTGACGCCCGCCGGCGCGTCCTTCGGGTCGCGGTCACGGCAGCGGCCGTCATAGAGGCGCGTCCGACCTTCCGCGCGAGCCTTTTCCCGCATGGCGGTCAGTTCGTCGGGGCTGCAATAGCAACGATAGGCGTTACCTGACGCCAGAAGCTGCTCGGCGATCTGGCGGTGACGCGCGGCACGCGAAAACTGGAAGACGATCTCGCCATCCCAGGTGATCCCGAGCCAGGTCAGCCCGTCAATGATGGCGTTGATGGCGGCAGCGGTTGAGCGCTCGCGGTCAGTGTCCTCGATTTGCAGCAGCATTTTTCCGCCATGCCGGCGTGCGAACAGCCAATTAAATAGGGCAGTACGGCCGCCTCCGATATGGAGGAAGCCGGTCGGTGAGGGCGCAAAGCGGGTGACAACGGGCTCGCTCATCGGCGGCGATCTACCACACTTGCCGGAAAAGGTGTCAGCGCGATTGACATTGAGCCGGACGTCCCGTCATGGCATAGGCCGCCGCTCGTGGCGTCGGATGGGTCTTTGCGGAATTTGAGGAAGCATGGTGACGAACGATAATGCAAGAGGCGAAGCGGCTACGGGAGAACCCGGGCGCGATTTCATCCGCGATATCGTTAAAGCCGACCTCGATGCGGGTCGCGCCAAAGGCGTGGTCACGCGCTTTCCGCCCGAGCCGAACGGGTACCTCCATATTGGGCACGCTAAGTCGATCTGCCTGAATTTCGGAATTGCGGAAGAATTCGGCGGACGCTGCCATCTTCGCTTTGACGATACCAACCCGACGAAAGAAGAGCAGGAATATATCGATGCGATAGAGCGCGACGTGCGCTGGCTTGGATTTGATTGGGGCAAACACCTCTACCACGCCTCGGACTATTTCGAGCGGCTCTATGGATGGGCGGAAGACTTGATTCGTGCCGGCAAGGCCTATGTGGACGATCAGAGTCCGAATGACATGCGAACCAATCGAGGCACGCTGACCGAACCGGGTAAAAACAGCCCATTCCGTGACCGCGGTGTCGAAGAAAATCTCGAGCTTTTTCGGCGTATGCGCGCGGGTGAATTCCCGAATGGTGCGCGTGTGCTCCGGGCCAAAATCGACATGGCCTCAGGCAACATCAATCTGCGCGACCCGGTGATGTATCGCATCCTTCACGCCAATCACCCGCGGACCGGCACGGAATGGAAGATCTATCCCAGTTATGACTACGCTCATGGTCAGTCGGATGCGATAGAGCAGATCACCCATTCGATCTGCACGCTGGAATTCGAGGATCATCGCCCGCTCTACGACTGGTTCATCGCAAATTTGGATGTGCCGTCGAAACCCCACCAGTACGAGTTCGCACGCCTTAATCTGACCTACACGGTGTTATCCAAGCGCGTGCTGACTGAGTTGGTGCGCGGTGGACATGTAAACGGGTGGGACGACCCTCGCATGCCTACTCTGGCGGGATTGCGGAGGCGAGGAGTTCCGCCCGAATCCATTCGAGATTTTGTCAGACGCATCGGCGTCGCAAAGGCCAACAGCATAGTTGACATGGGGATGTTCGATTTTTCCGTCCGCGAAGCGCTCAATAAAACCGCGTTGCGGCGAATGGCGGTGCTTCGCCCGCTCAAGGTCGTGATCGAGAATTATCCCGAGGGGCAGGTTGAGGAATTGGAGGCGGTCAATCACCCCGACAATCCCGCAGCAGGTGCGCGAAAGATTAAATTCGGACGGGAGATCTATATCGAGCAGGAAGATTTTATGGAGAACCCGCCGAAGAAATTCTTCCGGCTTTCTCCGGGGTCTGAAGTTCGCTTGCGCTATGCCTATTTCTTGACCTGCTGCGAAGTCGTAAAAAGCGCGAGTGGTGAGGTTACTGAGTTGCGCTGCGCGTATGATCCAGCGACCCGTGGCGGCAATGCACCGGACGGACGCAAGGTGAAGGCGACAATTCACTGGGTTTCGGCGGCGCATTCTATTCCAGCAGACGTGCGGCTTTATAATCCACTGTTTACAAAGTCTGATCCTAGTGGTGGCGAAGGATTTGCTGCCGATCTCAATCCCAATTCGCTGGAATTGCTGAATGGAGCTCGTCTGGAGCCGGCGCTCGCCGAAGCCAAGGTAGAGGAACCGGTCCAGTTCGAGCGTCAGGGGTATTTTTGTCTCGATCGAGATTCAAAAACGGGCAAGCTTGTATTCAGCCGGACGATCGGGCTGCGCGATACGTGGGCCAAGGAAAAAGTCACAGGCTGACCTCGAAGTTGCTAGCCACAACCTATGGATGAGTTAGGATAGGCGCGGTTGTAACGGTCCGGCGTCGGGGAGGCGCCCCGCGCCTTGGTTCGGCAAAGTGCCCATAACGAGCGACCACGCGCGCGCGCCAAAGCCTGGGCGCCGACGCCTGATGCCGCGCGCCGTCCGGCCGGGTTGTTGCTGCCGGACAGAATTGTCGATGCGGCCGGCTCACTGCGCGGGCTGTTGTCAGAGTGGATCGCGGCTGAAGTTGCGCCGGGCCGGCTGATGCCGTGGTTGCCGGTCGCCTTCGGCTTGGGGATCGTTGCCTACTTCAGCGCAGATCGCGAACCGGCCTGGTGGGCGGCCATGGCATTGGCGATTGCAGGCCTGGTCATGACAGTTCTGGCCCGCAATCGCCCGATTGGGTTCCCGTTTGTGCTCGGGCTGACGGCGATCGCGGCAGGTTTTGCGACGGCGACGCTACAAACGATGCGGATTACACATCCAATCTTGCAGTCGCCTGCCTCAAGTGTGCTGGTGTCAGGTTTCGTTGAGATGCGTGAGGAGCGCGAGCGCAGCGATCGTATCGTCGTGCGTGTTCAAGCTATTGAGAACTCACTTGTAAAACCTGCACCTGAGCGCGTTCGAGTCGCGGTACGCAAAGGAAGCGCGCCCGCGGTTGGAAGCTTTGTCGAATTCAAGGCGCGCCTATCGCCGCCAATGCAACCCCTGCGGCCCGGTGGTTACGATTTTGCCCGCGACATGTATTTCCAACGCATCGGGGCGTCCGGCTATACGCTTGGCGCAATCAAGATCAAAGCTCCGCCAGTCGCGGGCGGATTTTGGTTACAATATGCCACGATCATCGATGATGTGCGGGAAGCCATCGACCAGCGCATTCGCGCGGTGATGCCGGGCGACAATGGTTCTATCGCTTCGGCGCTGATCACGGGAAAACGTGACGCAATTTCGACACCAGTCAACGACGCCATGTATGTTTCGAGCCTCGCCCACGTCCTGTCGATTTCGGGTTATCACATGGCAGTGGTGGCGGGAATCGTGTTCTTTTTTATACGCGCCGGCCTCGCCCTGTTTCCTTCATTGGCGAGCCGCCACCCGATCAAAAAATGGTCGGCATTTGGCGCGCTTGTCGCGGCAGGATTTTATCTCCTGCTTTCAGGGGCGGAGGTTGCCACTCAACGCTCCTTCATCATGATTGCAATCGTGCTCATTGGCGTCATGCTGGATCGCCCGACGCTTACCTTTCGCACACTCGCAGTTGCAGCGATCGGAGTGCTGGTGTTTGCGCCGCAGGCGGTTATTCATCCGAGCTTCCAGATGTCGTTTGCGGCGACGCTGGCGCTTGTCGCCGCGTATCAATACGGGCTGCCATGGCGCGCCAATAAAGATAGCTCACTCGGAATGCGCGTGGCTCTCTGGGGCGCGCGAGAGGTTTTTGGATTGCTTTTGGCCTCACTGGTTGCAGGTTTTGCAACGACACCCTATGCGGCCTACCATTTTCATCGGCTCGCGCCATACGGAGCTTTGGCCAATCTCCTTGCGATGCCCGTCGTGTCCGTGCTGGTCATGCCAATGGGCATTCTTGGACTGCTAGCGATGCCATTTGGATTTGATGCCCCGTTCTGGCGGCTGATGAGCAGCGGCATTGATTGGATGAACGGTGTTGCGCTTTGGGTCACCAGTCTGCCCGGCGCCGTGGGACGGCTACACGCCTTCGGCACCGGCCCACTGTTGGTGGGAACAGCGGGTATTTTGCTTGTCTGCTTGCTGCGTACGCCATTGCGTTGGAGCGGGTTGGTTCTGGTCGTTAGCGGCAGCCTTTGGGCTGTAGTGTCACCGCAGCCAGATGTCCTGATCGCCAGTGACGGCCAATCGGCCGCGTTTCGTGGGACCGACGGACGCCTTGCAATTTTGCACAATGGCCGCGACACCTTCGCCGTCAAGGAGTGGTTGGCGGCCGACGCCGACGCGCGTACTCCGAAGGATTTAAGTTTGGCCAATGGCGTAAGGTGCGATGCTATTGGCTGTATTGGCACGCTCAACAACGGGCGCCTGATCTCAATGGTGCTTGGGATCGAAGCCTTTGCAGAGGATTGCGCGCGCGCTGCAATTATCGTCAGCGCGCGCCAGGCGCCAGAATCAGGCTGCGCCGCTATTGTCGTCGATCGTCAAACCTCACGTGAGCATGGTGCCGTGGCTCTGCGCGCGTCCGGCGATCACTTCCAGCTTGCTCTCGCGCGGCCGCCCGGTTCTGAGCGGCCATGGATGAGTAGTCCAATGCGCTCATCGGAAAACACGCAACCAGCGACGGCGCGAGGCCCGCACGATGCGACGCCGCGCCAAGACGATCTTTACTCGGACGATTAGTACCTACGAAAAAGTCCGACGAGCTTGCCCTGGATACGCACCCGGTTCGGCGGGAGGATGCGCACCTCGTAAGCGGTGTTGGCAGGTTCGAGTGCGATCGAGGCGCCACGGCGTCGGAATTGCTTAAGGGTTGCTTCTTCATCATCGATCAGAGCAACAACAATATCGCCCGTATCGGCGGCTTCGGATTTTCTGATCAGCGCGATGTCGCCGTCGAGGATGCCCGCCTCGATCATGCTGTCTCCGCGTACTTCCAAGGCGAAATGATCGCCGGCCGAAAGGAGGTCCGGGGGCATGTTGATGACATGGCTGCGGGTCTGGATCGCTTCAATCGGAGTGCCGGCGGCAATGCGGCCCATGACTGGCACGGCGACAGGGCGACCGCCGTCATCCTCGGAATTGGTGCGAACGCGACCAAGATCGCCCTCGATCACGCTCGGCGTAAAGCCACGCGACCGGGACGAACCGAGCCCATGACCGACCGAATCCGGCAGTTTGATCACCTCGATGGCGCGGGCGCGGTTAGGTAGACGTCGGATGAAACCGCGCTCCTCCAGGGCCGTGATAAGCCGGTGGATGCCCGATTTTGAACGCAGGTCGAGGGCGTCCTTCATCTCGTCAAATGAGGGGGGAATCCCCGCTTCGGTCAGCCGCTCGTGGATGAAACGCAGAAGCTCGAACTGCTTGCGGGTCAGCATCGGTTTCTCCCCGTCAGGCCGTCTCCAGAGGGACAGGCCAGAAACAAATCATGAACGGACACTATCTGTTCGATATGTGTTCCGCAACTCTTTAATTTGGGGTGAAAAACTCGAAAGACGCCTAAAGGCCTAGCTTAAGGATGACACAGTCTGAACCGGCCGAAGCCGCCGCGGCGTGTGGTTCCCGAATCACCAAACAGCCCGCCTTGGCCAACGGTGCCATCAGGGAACTGTCCTGGTCGGCAAGTGGCGTTGCCACCGGGCCATCAGGCCCATCCTCGAGGGTCGCCCGCAGGTAGTCGGCGCGCTCGTCGTTCGCAGGCAAATCGCGTCCTAACCGCGCGCGGGCTGGCATGTGCTCGACGTCGTGTCGGCCGGCCTGCCGTCGGATGAGGGGCACCAGAAACAGGTAGGCGCAGACGTAGGAAGACACCGGATTTCCCGGAAGGCCCAGCACCTGCATGCCGCCCAATCGGCCATGCATCATTGGCCGCCCGGGCCGAAGGGCCACGCGCCAGAACGATAAATCGAGGCCCTCAGACGCCAGTGCGCGCTGCACCAGATCATGCTCACCAACCGATGCGCCACCTGTGGTGACCAGGATGTCGGCACCCCATTCGCGCGCCCGGCGCACGCCGGCGGTAATGTCTTCAAGGCGATCGCGGGCAATGCCGAGATCGAAAACGGCGGCACCCTCGCTGCGCGCGAGTGCCGCGAGGGCAAATCCGTTCGAGTAGACGATTTGGCCGGGAACGGGTTTGCTGCCGGGCGGCACGAGCTCATCACCGGTTCCCAACACGGCTACTTTAGGCTGCCGGTGCACGCTCAGGCGTGGATGATTCATGGCAGCCGCAAGCATCAGGTCACGGTCACTTAGTCGAGTGCCCTTGCGCAGCAGCACCTGACCTTTGGCAAAATCGATACCCTCGGCGCGCACATTGCGACCCTTGGTGGTTGCCTTCTGGATGACGACTGTTTTGCCGTCACTAGTGGCGAGCTCTTGAATAACGACGGTATCGCTGCCCTTGGGCATTACACCGCCAGTAAAAATTCTGGCGGCTTCGCCTCCGCCGACCTGACCGTCAAAAGGGTGTCCGGCCGCGACTTCGCCTATCGGTTTAAGAGTGACAGGCGCATGCGTGACATCGCTTGCCCGAACGGCATAGCCATCCATCGCTGAAACGGCCGCAGGCGGCTGCGTGCGCAGCGCGGCCACGTCTTCGGTCAATACACGGCCAAGCGCGTCGACGAGCGGTACCGTTTCGGCGGGTAGCGGCTTTGCGTTGGCCAGAACCCGCTGCAACGCCTCGGCAACCGGCATCAAAGTCAAGATTAAGCCTCCGCGCGCCACTCGCCGGATTTGCCGCCACTCTTGTGCAGCAGGCGAATGCCTTCGATCCGCATGCCGCGTTCGGCGGCCTTGACCATATCGTAGATCGTCAGACACGCGATCGAGACCGCCGTCAGCGCCTCCATCTCGACGCCGGTCTTGGCGGTGACCTTGACCGTGGCCTGAACAAGAAATCCCGGTAGCGCGTGCTCCGGATTGATGTCGATTTCGACCTTGGTGAGAGGGAGTGGATGACAAAGCGGGATAAGGCCGTGGGTCCGCTTCGCGGCCATGATGCCCGCGAGCCGTGCCGCACCCAGCACATCGCCTTTCATCGCATTGCCTTCAACGACCAAATCGAGTGTCTCCTTGCGCATGATCACGCGGCCTTCCGCGATTGCGATCCTTTCGGTTGCGCCTTTATCGGACACGTCCACCATTCGCGCTTCGCCACGCTGGTCGATATGGGTCAATGGGCTCGCCGGCGTCGGCGCTGTTGACGTTTTCGCTTTGACTTTGATTTTCGGCTTGGCGCGGCGGGCAATGCTTTTCTTGTTGCGACGAGGAGGGCTCTTTTTTCTGGAGCGCCGCGCGGATGTTTTCTTGCGTCGCGCCATGATTCTACTCCGCTACAGCTCGGCGCGGCTGGCGCGCAATAAGGGACCGTGTGGCGGCAGCAACGTCGCCTTGCCGCATCAGGCTTTCGCCAATCAAAAACGTCGAGATTCCGATACGCTTGAGCTGAGCAAGGTCAGCGGGGCTATTTAGGCCGCTTTCGGCAACGACGACGTGGTCGCGCGGGATTTTCGGTGCCAGCAGCTCACTAACCGCGAGCGAGGTCTTGAAGGTGCGCAAATCACGATTGTTGATGCCGATGAGGCGCGATTTCAGCTTGAGGGCGCGGCCAAGCTCAACTTCATCATGAACTTCAACAAGGACGTCCATAGCATACGCGTTGGCGGCGTCTTCGATTGCATGTGCCGCCGTGTCATCGACCGCCGCCATAATGATGAGGACGCAATCGGCGCCAAGTGCCCGTGATTCCACTACTTGGTATGGTTCGTAGATGAAGTCCTTGCGCAACACGGGCATGGCCGTTGCATTTCGGGCCGCGGCGAGAAACTCTGGCTTGCCCTGGAATGACGGTGCGTCGGTCAATACCGAAAGGCAGGTAGCGCCGCCGGCCTCGTAAGCCTTCGCGAGGGAGGGCGGATCGAAGTCGGCCCTGATCAGGCCTTTCGATGGGCTGGCCTTTTTGATCTCTGCTATCAGCGCATAGTCGCCCCTGGCGATGCGACTCTCGATCGCCGCGAGAAAGCCTCGCGGCGGCGGCGCGGCCTTCGCCAGTTTTTCAAGCTGCGCAAGCGGACGCGCCCGTTTTGCGGCGGCGATTTCTTCGCGCTTATAGGCTTCGATTTTGGTGAGGATGCCAGCCATTCAATTATTCCTGCGCATGATCTTATCCGAAAACCGGGTTCCACTTTTCGGGATCATGCGTCACGCCTCCACGGCGTTTGAAACCGCGATCAATCGATCGAGGCGACCTTCGGCCTCGCCGGATTTAATCGATTTTGCCGCCAACAACGCACCTTGCTTGAGATCTTTCGCTTTGCCGGCGACGACGAGCGCCGCCGCGGCATTGAAGACGGCGATATCGCGGAACGGTCCTGGCTTTCCCTTGAGAACGTCGAGCAATGCCTTTGCGTTGAACTCGGCATCGCCACCGCGCAATGCCTCGGGCTTCGAACGCGACAATCCGGCATCCTCTGGAGTGACCTCGAAGGTCCGGATTTTGCCGTTTTCAAGCGCGGCGACGCTGGTAGGGCCGGATGTCGTGATTTCATCGAGGCCATCCGAGCCGTGCACCACCCAGATGCTTTCCGAACCGAGATTCTTCAGCACCTGCGCCATCGGCTCAACCCAGTGCTTTGAGAATGTGCCAATCATCTGCCGCTTGACGCTCGCCGGATTCGACAGTGGTCCCAGCAGATTGAAAATTGTGCGGGTGCCGAGTTCGACCCGCGTCGGCCCGACGTTCTTCATGGCGGGGTGATGCGCTGGCGCGAACATGAAACCGATGCCGGCGTCGCGGATGCATACACCGACCTGGTTCGGGTCCATTTCGATTTTGACGCCAAGTGCCTGCAATACGTCGGCTGCGCCCGACTTCGACGATAGTGCGCGATTGCCGTGCTTGGCGACCGGTACGCCGGCACCTGCCACGATGAAGGCCGCGCAGGTCGAAATATTGAATGAGCCAGAAGCGTCGCCGCCGGTACCGACAACGTCAACAGCGCCTGGTGGCGCCTTCACCCCGAGCATTTTGGCGCGCATGATGGTGACGGCGCCGGTGATCTCGTCAACGGTTTCTCCGCGGACGCGCAGTGCCATCAATAATCCTCCCATTTGGGAAGGTGTGGCTTCGCCGGACATCATGCGGTCGAAGGCCGCTGCTGCTTCCTCGCGCGTGAGGCTTGCCCCGGTCGCTACCTTGGCGATGAGCGCTTTAAAATCGTCGGCCATGTCAAATATCTCACGTCGCCGCGTGCAACGTCGCGCTCGCGCGCGTCGGCGCCGTGCGGTTCCCGCGCTTTGCATTCCAGTCGGCGGCCAGGTCCAAAAAATTCTTTAGCATCAGGTGGCCGTGCTCGGATGCGATGCTTTCGGGGTGAAATTGCACCCCATGCACCGGCAAACTCGTATGCATCAGTCCCATGACCAATCGATCATCCGTTTCGGCGTTGACGGTCAGCTCGCGAGGCATGCTGACACGTTCGACAACAAGCGAATGGTAGCGGGTCGCCTTCAAGGGACCGTTGATGCCGCGAAAGATGCCGGTACCGGTGTGTTTGATCTCGGACACCTTGCCGTGCACCGGGGTGGCGCGCACCACCTTGCCACCGAACGCCTGCCCGATCGCCTGGTGACCGAGGCAGACGCCCAGGATCGGAATGCTCGGTGCGGCTTTGTTGATGAGGTCGAGACAAATGCCGGCTTCGTTAGGCGTGCAGGGGCCAGGTGAAAGCACAATCGCATCCGGCGCTATTGCCAGGACCTCGGCGACCGAAATTTTGTCGTTGCGATGCACGGCGACATCAGCCCCCAGCCCGCCCAGATAATGGAACAGGTTGAAGGTGAAGCTATCGTAGTTGTCGATCAGGACGATCATGTTTCACCACTTGGCCAAGGGTGTAAGGGCCCCCCAATGGAGGGTCAAGCAGCCCGAACTGGCGGTGGTTACTGCCCGCGTTTGGCCGCGCTGGCGAAGCGGCGGGCTTCTTCGGCGGCTCGAAACAGGGCTTTCGCCTTGTTAATGCATTCCTGCTGTTCGAATTCCGGGGCGCTGTCGGCCACAATGCCGGCGCCGGCCTGGACGTACATTTTGCCGTCCTTCACCAGGGCGGTGCGCAATACGATGCAGGTATCCATTTCGCCGGCAGCTGAAAAATAACCAACGCAGCCCGCATACAGCCCGCGCTTTTCTTTCTCCAATTCGTCGATGATCTGCATGGCCCGCACTTTGGGCGCGCCAGATACAGTGCCCGCCGGAAATCCCGCAGCCAACGCATCAAGCGCGTCTCGATTGGCGGCGAGCCTTCCCTCGACATTAGAGACGATGTGCATGACGTGGCTGTAGCGTTCGACGAAAAACTGGTCCGTGACCTTGACGGTACCAATTGCTGCGACCCGTCCCACATCATTGCGCCCGAGATCGAGCAGCATGAGGTGCTCGGCGCGTTCCTTTGGATCTGCCAGCAGTTCGTCTTCGAGCGCCTTGTCCTCGTGAGGCGTTGCGCCGCGCTGGCGTGTGCCGGCGATCGGGCGGATTGTGACAACATCGCCGGAAACTTTCACGAGAATTTCAGGGCTCGACCCCGCGATAGCGTATTCGCCGAAATCCAGGAAATAAAGATAGGGAGAGGGGTTTGTCCGTCGCAACGCGCGATAGAGCGAGAATGGCGGCAATGTAAACGGCGCCTCGAAGCGTTGCGCCAAAACAATCTGGAAGGCGTCGCCGGCGGCGATGTACTCCTTCGCTTTGAGGACCATCGCCTTGTATTCTTCGGGCGTCGTATTCGATTGTGTCTGAACGTCGATGGGACCGGCTTCGTGTTCGGCTAGGGATTTGTCCAACGGACGATCGAGGCTTTCGACAACGCGTGCAAGCCGCTCAATGGCGCGTCCAAGCGCCGCTTTGGCGTCGACGTCTTTTTCGGGACGCACGGGCGTCACGACCGTGATCGAATCCTTCACCGCGTCAAAAACGACAATAAGCGTTGGCCGAACCAGGACTGCGTCAGGAATGCCAATAGGATCCGGATTGGGTGGCCCCAACTCTTCCATGAGGCGTACCATGTCGTAACCGAGATAGCCGAACACGCCCGCTGCCATCGGCGGCAAGCTATCGGGCAATGCAATGCGGCTTTCCGCGATCAAGGCCCGCAATGCTTGCAGCGGCGGCGCGGAATACGGCTCGAATGCATGCGGTTTGTTGCGAGCGTTGCGGTTGACTTCCACCTTTCCGCCGCTTGTTCGCCAGATCAAATCCGGCTCAAGACCGATGATCGAATAGCGGCCGCGGACCGCGCCACCCTCGACCGACTCGAGCAGAAAGCTCATTGCCTTGCCGCCGCCAAGCTTGAGGAAAGCGGAGACAGGCGTCTCGAGATCGGCAACCAGCGAGGTCCACACCACCTGTGGTTCGCCCCGCCTATAGCGTTCGGCAAAGGCGGTTTCCGACGGCTCGATCTGCATGGGATGGACTACTGCTGGGTGGCGCCGCCGACGACCTGGTTCAGCGCCGATTGATTGACGGTGACGCCAAATTCGTTTTCCAGCCGCGCGATATATTCGCCGATAACGTCATCGGTATAAGAATTTTGCAGAACGTCGGCGACCGCCTTGCCTTGTTGCGAGTTGGCATCGAATGCAGGATCGGTCACATCGGTGACCTGGAATACGAAGCGTTCAGTCTCATTGTTGCCCTGCGCCGTGCCGGGAACGCCTTTCGGTGTACGGAAGGCAGCTTCGACGACTTTCGCCGGTATAAATCCGCCTGGCTTCCCGCGCTGAAGATCGGCCGCGCTCTCGACCTTGAGGCCGGCTTCGCTCATGACCTGGGCGAAAGCGGTGCCCGCCTTGAGCTTGGCGAGAAGGTCTTCCGATTTTGTCTGCAATCGCCTGGCAATTTCGTCGTCACGCCAGCGCGTAGCCACCTGGTCTTTGACTTCATCGAGCGTGCGTTCGCGCGACGGCGTTATGCCGGTGACGTCAAAATAGAGATAACCGCCGCTCGGCAATTGCAATGCCTCGGTGTCGACTCCGACATCGCTGTTGAAAGCGGCGTTGATCACGTTCGGAGTTTGCGGCAGGCTTGGGACCGTTTTGCCGTCAGGCGCGCGCCCCGACCGATCGACCGCTTCGATGTTGACCGCTTTGAGACCAAGTTTCTTTGCGGCCTCGGCTAATGTTGAGCCGGCAGCGCGCTCATCTTCGATCTTGTCGCGCAGATTTCCGATTTCGCTCTTGACGCGACTCTCGGCAATCTCGTTTTTAATTTGTGTTGCGACCTGGTCGTAGGTCTTTTCCTCGCCGGCTTCGACCTTGCCGACTTGCAACAATACGGTGCCGAACCGACCCTTGACTGGAGCGCTCACTTCGCCGGATTTGAGTGCGAAAGCAGCGTCCGCCACGGCCGGATCGATAATTTCGGACTTCGCGACCGTGCCAAGATCGGTATCGGATGCGCTCACGCCGCGGTCTTTGGCGATCTCGTCGAAGGTAGCTCCCTTGGCGATGCGCTCGCGTGCAGCCCCCGCATCTTCGGCATTGGGAAATACGATCTGCCGCAGCTCGCGTTTTTCCGGTTTGCCGTAGCTCTCCTTGCGTTGCTCAAAATAAGATTTTGCATCCTCATCACTAACCGCGTTTGGTTTTGCCAAATCTGCGGGAGCGAGTGCGAGTACGGTAATCTTGCGGAATTCCGGTGCACGGAACAGCGTCTTGCGTTCCTCGAAATATTTGGTCAGTTGTTCCGGTGTTGGGGCGGGAACATCTCCCGCCTGCGCTGCGCCGAGAGCCGCATATTCAATGCGTCGCTTTTCGTTCTGATACTGATTGATGGCGGCCATGACGGTGGCGGGCACTTTCATGTTGCCGGTAATGCTTTGCGCAATTTGTCTGCGCAGGACCGCACGTCTTTGCTGATCAACGAAACGGCTCTCCGTGAAGCCGGCCTGACGGATGATCTGTTCGAAGCGCGTTCGGTCGAACTGGCCACTCGGGCCGCGGAATGAGGGGTCATTCGCAATACGCTGGGCGATGTCGGCATCCGCGGCTCCGAGCCGCAATCGCTTGGCCTGTTCGTCGACCGTTGTTTCGGCGATCAGTTGGCCGAGGAGTTGCCGGTCCAGCCCGCGCGCTCGCGCATCGTCCGGTGTGATCGGCCTGCCGATTTGACGGCCCAGTTGCTGCAGGCGTTCGCTGTAATACTGGCGGAACTGCTCGATCGAAATTTCCGTGCTGCCGATCGTTGCCACTTCGTTGCGGGTAAAGCCGCGAAACATGTCGCCGATGCCCCAAATGGCGAAGCTGATTACGAGAAAGCCCATGACGGCGGCCATGAGGGCTTTGCCGAGCCAGGTTGAGGAAGCTTTATGAAGACCACGAAGCATGCGCGCGTTTTCGTAACTTGTGATGACGGAATGATTGGATGACCGCGCTTGTCTAACCCAAGCGAGGCGGGCGCACCATAGGGACCGGGCCAACTCATTGCAACTCAAGAAGGATCAACCTCCGGACGGGGCATGCTGGCATTGCTTGAGCGGGTCTGATAACCGCACGCGCAAGGGGATCGTGAATGGCGGCGGCTCACTTAATCCCGCTGGTAGCGGGCAATTGGAAAATGAACGGGCTCAGCGGGTCCCGCGCGGAGCTCGCCAAGATAATTGCCGGCTCTGGCGGGCTCGCCGGAAAGACCGAATTGATGGTTTGTCCTCCGGCAACCTTGGTGGCGGGGTTCGCCGCCGCAGCGCGGGGCTCCCGGGTCACCATCGGTGGGCAGGATTGTCATTCCGAAGCATCAGGCGCGCATACCGGCGACATTTCGGCTGAGATGCTGGCAGACGCTGGTGCGCGTGCGGTCATCGTTGGTCACTCCGAGCGGCGTGCCGACCATCACGAAACGGACGCGCAGGTACGCGCCAAGGCGCAGGCGGCCTGGCGGGCCGGTTTGACTGCGATTGTCTGTGTCGGTGAACAGCGCGCCGAGCGCGAGGCAGGCAAAACGCTGGCAGTGGTCGGTGGCCAGCTTGATGGCTCTCTGGCCGACGGCGCCAGGGGCGCCAATCTTGTCGTTGCTTATGAGCCTGTTTGGGCCATTGGCACCGGGCTCACGCCGACGCCGGGAGACGTTGCCGAGGTCCATGCTTTCGTTCGCAAGCGGCTAGTTGAACGCTTTGGCGCCGAAGGCGGACGCATTCGAATTCTTTATGGTGGTTCCGTCAATCCAGCCAACGCCAAAGAGCTTTTGACGGTCCCCGACGTGAATGGCGCCTTGGTGGGAGGTGCCAGCCTGAAAGCTGAGGATTTTCTGGGTATTGCCGCGGTTTACCGCTAGCGGTCCTGAGGGTGGAAAAACGCTTAGCGATCGTGTAGAGACCGCGGCGAATTCCTATATAGCCGGATGGCGCCGCCGGGGCAGAGTGCCCGGAGTGGCTCGGTTTGAACGGATATTGGCCTGATGCAGCAAGTAATCATCGTTATCCACCTGATGCTGGTCCTCTCCTTGATCGGGGTTGTGCTGTTGCAACGCTCGGAGGGCGGCGGCCTTGGCATTGGTTCGAGCGGTGGATTTATGACCAGCCGTGGCACCGCCAACGTCCTGACGCGGGCGACCGCAATCCTGGCAGGCTTGTTTTTCGTGACCAGCTTACTGCTGTCAATTTTGGCAGGGATAAACCGCAAGCCCACCTCGATCCTTGAGGGCGGCCAGAGTGTGCCGACCGCGCCTGGTGCGCCGACACCGCTCGGCGGTGGTGGCGGAGGTGGTTTGCTCAACCAGTTACAAGGTGGCGCACCGCCGGCCGCGCCGGCGGCTCCAGCTGCCCCGGCGGGGCCGCAGGTGCCGCAGTCGAAATAAAAATCGCGCGCGAGGGGCCGGGAAATCCGGCCCTTCAACGTTGTGGAGCAAAGCGACGAATGAATTCGGAATTGGTCTCGAAGAGGGCATGAAAACCGTGGCGCAACCTGTTGTAAAACCCTGCGCTAATAGAGCTACACACAGGTGCAGAGCGGCTCTGCCCTTTTTGCGCTCGTCGAATCAATCCACGGGGGTTAAAGCTTAAATCCCATGGCGCGGTATATTTTCATCACCGGCGGCGTGGTCTCCTCACTCGGTAAGGGTCTTGCATCCGCAGCGCTCGGCGCGCTCTTGCAGGCTCGTGGGTATAAGGTCCGCCTTCGCAAGCTCGACCCATATCTCAACGTCGATCCGGGGACGATGTCGCCTTACCAACATGGCGAGGTCTTCGTTACCGACGATGGAGCCGAGACAGACCTCGATCTCGGTCACTACGAACGCTTCACCGGTCGGCCCGCAACCCGGCACGACAACATCACAACGGGTCGCATTTATCAGGACATTCTCGCGCGCGAGCGTCGCGGCGATTACCTCGGCGCGACGATTCAGGTCATCCCGCACGTGACCAATGCCATCAAGGATTTCATCCGCGAGGGCAATGATGGTTTCGATTTCGTTCTGTGCGAAATCGGCGGCACGGTGGGCGACATCGAGGGGCTGCCGTTCTTTGAAGCGATCCGCCAACTGGGAAACGATCTGCCGCGTCAGCACGCGCTCTACATTCATCTCACGCTGATGCCGTTCATTCCGAGTGCGGGAGAGCTCAAAACCAAGCCGACCCAGCATTCAGTCAAGGAGCTTCGCTCGATCGGAATCCAGCCCGACATCTTGCTCTGCCGTACCGATCGTCCAATTCCCGAGGGAGAACGACGTAAGTTGGCGCTGTTCTGCAATGTCCGTGAAAGCGCCGTCATCGAAGCGCGCGATGTCGACAATATTTACGCTGTACCGGAAGCTTATTCCGCCGAAGGCCTCGATGCCGAGGTGCTTGCGGCGTTCGGGATCGAGCCGCGCCAGGGTCCGGATCTTGAACGCTGGCGCTTGATCAACGAGCGCGTTCGCAATCCGGAAGGCGACGTTACAATTGCTATCGTTGGCAAATACACCGGCATGAAAGATGCCTACAAGTCGCTGATCGAGGCGCTGTCACACGGCGGTATTGCCAACAAAGTGAAGGTCAATCTCGACTGGATCGAGTCTGAAGTATTCGAAAATGAGGATCCGACTCCGTTCCTCGAACACGTCAACGGCATTCTTGTTCCTGGCGGGTTTGGTCAGCGTGGTGCGGAGGGAAAGATCAAGGCGGCACAATTCGCGCGCGAGCGTCACGTGCCGTATTTCGGCATCTGCTTCGGGATGCAGATGGCCGTGCTGGAAGCCGCCCGCAATCTATGTGGCATCGAAAATGCCAATTCAACGGAATTCGGTCCAACGTCGGAACCCGTCGTCGGCCTGATGACCGAATGGCTGAAAGGCAATGAACTGCAGAAGCGTGCCGCCGGGGGCGATCTCGGTGGCACGATGCGCCTCGGCGCATATGACGCGGTCCTCACACGTGGCAGTCGGGTATCGAAGATTTATGGAGCGACAGAAATTTCCGAGCGGCACCGCCACCGTTACGAGGTGAACACAGGGTACAAGGGACGCCTTGAACAACGCGGCATGCGTTTCTCAGGTATGTCACCGGATGGCATTCTGCCGGAAATCATCGAATACGAAGACCATCCCTGGTTTATCGGCGTGCAGTTTCATCCGGAGCTGAAATCGCGGCCATTTGAGCCGCACCCTTTGTTCGCATCATTTATCGGCGCGGCGGTCGAGCAGAGCCGGCTGGTCTAGCGCTGCGGCAATGGCGCACGGTCTCGATCACATCGTCCATGCCGTACGTGACCTCGACGCGGCTGTCGATCTTTATCGTAGTTTTGGTTTTCAGATCAGCACGCGTAATCAGCATCCAAAAGCGTGGGGAACGCAAAATCACATCATTCAATTTCCGGGAACATATGTGGAGTTGCTGTCACTTGCGGACACAAGTGAAATGGTGCCGCATGCGCCCCGGCACTTTTCGTTCGGGGCCTTCAACCGCGATTTCCTGATGCGCCAGCAGGGGCTTTCAATTCTGGCGCTGGAAGGGCGCGGGGCTTCCGACGCCGAGGACTTTCGTTCGAAAGGAATAGGCGATTTCGCGCTCTATGAATTCGCACGCGAAGGCAAGCGGCCGGATGGCGTGCCGGTGAGGGTGGCATTTTCGCTCGCCTTCGCGTCCGATCCAGAGGCGCCCGACATCGGGTTCTTCACGAGCCAGCAACACAACCCGGAGAATTTCTGGAATCCGGAATTTCAGGAGCACGCGAATACAGCGCGCCGCGTCGCTGGGGTTGTGCTCGTCGCAGAAGAACCGGCGCGTCACGCAAAATTCCTGTGCAGCTTCACCGGCGCCGATAAAAGCCTCACGAGCGCCGATGTGCTGGCGATCAAGACACCGCGCGGCGACATCGAGGTCGCGACACCGGCAGCATTTTTGCGGCGTTTTGGAGTGTCCCCACCCCCTGTTTCACATGGTGCAAGGCTGGCGGCCCTGCGGTTTGCGGTGGCGGACGCAAGTCTCCTTAAAGCAGCTCCGGAGGAGGCCGGCATTGGCGGACTTTACGCGGGAGATGCGACAATCATCGGCCGCGAAGATGCTATGGGGGCTGTTCTGGTATTTGAACCGGCCCGTTGACCGGGAAGGCGACCCGTTTCATGGTCGCGCGCGAGGAGCGATATTTTGGATAAGGCTCTGCTTCCCAATTCCACCGTCACGATTGGTGCGGTGCGCTTCGGCAATCAGTTGCCGCTAGCCCTCATTGCGGGTCCGTGTGCGCTCGAAAGCAAGGCTCATGCGCTGGAGATAGCAACGGCGCTCAAGGAGATCGCCGCACGGGTCGGTATCGGCCTCGTCTATAAGACCTCATTTGATAAAGCCAATCGCACCTCGGCGAAATCAGTGCGCGGCCTTGGTCTCGAGGAAGCGCTTCCGATTTTTGCTGAAATCCGCGACAGGTTGAAAGTACCGGTCCTCACCGATGTGCACGAAGCCGAGCAATGCGCGCATATCGCAGC